>NZ_BAAAMW010000004.1:0-506856 GCF_039529475.1 Actinomadura chokoriensis
CGTCAACCTCGCCGCTCGGTGTGGGCATCTCCGCACCGCAGGGGAAGCAAGGTCGGCAGCCCGGTCGGTCACCCGAGGCCGACCACAGCGCAGACGGCGACCTGCGTCCCGGCTCCCGCATCACACACCGTGACGGCAGCGCCCGAACCATGATCGACGCGGGGATAGCGGAGCGTGACGAGGGTGAGAGGGGCCCTGACCGGTCACGCAACGTCACGCAAGCGTCTGACCTGCGGAAACGGGGATGGGGGCTCGATTCTTGAGAATCCGCAGGTCAATGACCCAAACCACGGTCGGCCTCTTCTCTCCCTGTAACGCAGGGTAACGGCCTTACCGAGCCGAACTCGGACTTGCCTCAATTAGCGACCCCCTGTGATCGTTACACTCTGTGACACTCTTCGATCATGGTCCCGCTATCGACCGGACTCGCACGGAGCCGATTTAGCGGCCGATGATCACGCCCCGGCGTCACGCTGCGCGTCTCTTCTCCCTGCCGTCCGAGGTTGCCCGGCAACCCTCTGACCTGCGTGAATGCCAGACAGACCACACCCCCGGTCTCCCGCGCAGGCAACCGGGGGTGTGGCGTCTCAGGGGCGCAGGAACCGCGCCGCGACGGCCGGCGGCTCGTCCCGCGGCGCGAACACCTGCTTGACCCGCCCGCGGCTGTGGCCGCGCCACCAGCCGGGCGAGCCCGTCACCGTGTAGAACGCGGCGACCACCGGGCCGCCGTCCGGCTCGGCGACGATCCACACGCCGTGCTTGCCGTACAGCTCGAGGCCGTCGAGGTCGGGTGTCGCCTGCCCGGTCACAGCCGGCCCGTCCGTCCGTGCTCGTCGCGGGCGAGCAGGTGCCGCTCCATCAGCTCGTCGCGGGCGCGGTCGATCTCGCGCCGGATGCGAGTGGTGACGCACACCATGAACAGCTCGGTCCACTGCGAGTGCTCGATCACGAGGTCGTGATCGGTGCGGTGCACGGCCTGCCACCGGTCGCCGATCTGGAAGACGTCGAACTCCGGTATCTGGCGCGCGGGCTCGTGCGCGCGTCGTGGCTCTGTCACGGGGGACCCTCCCGAGGTTGCCGAACGTGCGGACAACGTTACGCGCCTTGCAGTGCGGTGCATAGCAGTGCAGCGCACCCCACGTGTTTGCCCAGCTCAGCGGCTATCTAACGTGCTCTGTATGGAGGAGATCCCGCCGTACGCGCCGAGTCCGGCCGCTTACGTCTATGCCGAGGTCGCCGACCACCTCGCGCTGCGCATCGATGCCGGGCGCCTGGACGACCCGCCCGCGGGCGCGCTGGCACCGGGCGCCCGCCTGGCCGGTGAGCGGGACCTGGCCGAGGAGTACGGCGTCGCCGTCGAGACCGCCCGCCGCGCCGTCCGAGAGCTACGGGACCGCGGGCTCGTCGTCACGCTCCCCGCCAAGGGGACCTTCGTCGTGGCCGCCGGCGACGAGCAGGAGTGACCCGGCAACACGAGTTGCCATGACGGCAAACCCGCAGGTCAGACCACCTGAGTTGAGGTGAACCATACGCAGGTCGACGGACCGGGCACTGCCCGGTACCTTGCCCAGACGCGAGAACGCCCCGAACCACCGGTCTCAAGGCGGTAGTTCAGGGCGTTCCATCCGTCTGCCGGACCGAACCGGCTACTTCACTGCCCGCAGGTGCGGGCGCCCGCGCCGCCGCTGCGACTCCCGGAGCGCCTCGCCGAACACGTCGGCGAGGATCTCCGACAGGCGCTCGATGCGGGCCTCGGCGCGCTCCAGGCGCTCGACCAGCTCGGCCGCGTCCGGGGCCTGCTGGCCGCTCACGCGTCCCCCCGCTCGATCTCGGCGACCAGGTCGGCGCAGCGGACGAGGGCCGTGTGCGCGTGCTCAGCGGCCCGCAGGATCGCGTCCTCGTCGGCGGTCGGGCACGCGGCCGACAGGGCGCGCAGGCCCTCGACGGTCGCCCGGACGGCGACGGTGAGACGCTCGTCGCGGACGTCCCCGAGGTCGCGCGACAGCATGGCCGCGAGGTCGTCGGCGCGTCGCGCGAGGTCGTGTCGCCGCGCCATGTCGCGCACGTCGGCCGGCTCGCCGTCCGGCCACGTCGCCGACTTCCCGGCCGTCGCGTCGTCGTCGGCGGGGGTCTCAGCAGCAATGACCCCCCGCTCGTCGCCAAGGGTGCGCACACTGTGCACCCCCTTCACGTCGGCGGGGGTGTCCACGACCGCGGACGCCCTCTCGTCTCCCAGGGCCTCCACGCTGTGGACCCCCTGCTCGTCGGGCGCCATGGCCTCGGCGATGCTGCCGCAGCAGTCGGCGCAGACGACCGCCGTCGACCCGTCCGCGCGGACGAACTCGTGCGGTCCGGCCGACCAGTCGACCGGCTCGGCGCACGCGGCGCACGGCTCGGTAGGATTCGTGTTCATGGCGGAGGACCCTTCCGTCTAGGCCCCGGCCAGCGCCCTAATCGCTGGTCGGGGCTGCTTTCTGTCCGGACAAGAATAGGCACATACGGACCGGTACTTCAAGCCGTGTTTCCACTGGTTGCCCTAGAATTCTGTCCGGACACAAACGAGGAGGGACGCCCATGGTCGGGAGACCGAAGACTGGACAGACGCCGAAGCGCACGGTGCGGGTGCCTGATGCCGTCTGGGATGAGGCGAAGAAGAAGGCCGAAGCGGAGGGCAAGAACGTCTCGGACGTCGTCAACGACTGCCTACGGCGGTACCTGCGCAAGAAGGGGTAGGCGCGTCCTCGCAGGTCACCCCCACTCGCCCCATGTAGCAACGCGTGTAGCAACGCGCCGAGGTTCGCTAGAGTCCCGTGAGGTTCACTGACGGACGTTCCCGCAGGTCACAGACTCACGCGAACCGCGGCGAACCTCCCGCCTAGGGCTACGGATCAGAAGGTTAGGGGTTCGAATCCCTTCGGGTGCACCCAGGTCAGAGCCTCCTCGTGGTCTTCCGCGAGGGGGCTTTGCTAATGGTCTTGCCAGGCACCCGACGCGATCCGCCAGGCCGCCGACGACTACGAGCAGGCCGTCCGTCACGCCACCGGCAGCACGGCCCCGTTCAACCTCACCATCCAGACCACCGAGGTAGACGCGGGCGTACTGGCTCTACGGCGCCGGCCCCAACGTCCGCCTACGCCTCAACCTCCGCCTCGCCGGCTTCACCAAGGTCGCCGCCCGCCAACTCGCCCTACACGAAGTACTCGATCACGGCCTACAAGGCGCGAGTTGGTCAGCCCGAGCCGCAGGCGAACCTCGCCGACACCGACCAACCCACCAGGACGACCGTCGGGCCCACCATCGGTGGCCAAGGCACCTAAGAACCCCAGGTCAGCCGGGCAACGAGCCGACCAGGTGAGACCCTTCTATGTCTGCAAGGGCGCCGCGCCGCGTCTGTGCTAGCAGTGCGGTGCGCGGTACTCCGGCGGGCGGGGAACTTAGACACAGAGACGAGGTAGAGCTACGCAACACGCCATGCGTCGGTCATGCACGACACCTCAAAGTGCCACCAGCCTTCATCCCTACCTCGAAGCAGCAGCGTCTTGATCTCGGTCAGATTCGCTTCCGAAGGCACCGTGATAGCCATCAGAGGGAACTCTTCGCTGAAGACTTCACCACCAAGGCCAAACGGCGCGAGTCGTTCGTGGACGGCCCGTGGACTCGACCCGAGTGGCCCACTTGGGTCGGCGAGGATGCGGACAGTGCAGTTGCCCGATGCCACCACCTGTCCGGTTGCCCAGTGAAGACCGTCAGCGTCAGTGACGAAACGAACGACCGTCCCTTCGGCTAGCCCGTCCTGTAAGAAGGGGGCGTTGGCGATACGGGCGGTGGTGCTACTCAGTCGGGTGGCCCAGAGCCCCTCCGTGTCATATGGGAGCCACCCCTCTCGCGGAATGAACCGGAACCAGATCTTGATCTGACCATCCTCAGGGAGGGGACTGTCAGGTACAGGCACGGAAGTCACCTCCGCATGATCGCGCACACCAACACGTCAAGGATCCTCATGTGATCAGTGTGAATCGCACGAGGGGGATCGGCTCTCCACCGAGGAGTTCCAGGGCATGCTGCGCCTGCTGCGACGGGCTGAAGCCCGCCGGTGCCGCAGATTCCTCTTTCACCCGGTTCGAGACCGCTGGCGTGGGCAGTTGGCTGCGATCTGCTTGCTGCCTCACGCTGCTGCCGCGACGTGTGGGGCGAAGGCTTGACCGGGTCGTAGTGCTGTCTGGTCTGAAGGCAGTGGGGGAGTTGGCCGAGCATCCGGTTGAACAGGTTGCGCAGTGCGGCGGCGTGCCGGCCTCCGTGGTCGCGCCGCTGCTGGTAGTGGCTGCGGGGCTCCGGCATTGGCGGACGCGCAAAACGCATTCTGAGCCCGGTGGCGGCCAGGCGATTGTTCTTGATCAAGCGCCGGGTAATGGACACGCTGCGCCCCGAGGCGCGCGTGGCCGGCGCCGACCCGGCGTAGGCCTTCAACACCCTGGCGTCGGCGAACCAGGCCCGGTCATCGCCGATCTCGGCCGGAGGCCGGGCGCCGAACTCGTCGCCCAGTCCGGGAAGGCTGGTGATGATCTTGCGGTCGGGGTGCTGGATGAAAGCCTCGGCGACCGCCTGGCCGAGCCGGTCGACGTTGGTGCGTTCGGCGTCCAGGACGGACAGCGCGCCGGCCTGGACGCTCATTGCGTCTTCGACCAGCGGTGGTTGATGCAGGTGCGGCAGCCGCATGGCCCGCTGGATCCGGCGGGTCGGCTCGTCGACGCCGCGTTGCCGACGGGTCCGCCGCAACGCCGCGGCGATGCGTGCGCGACAGCCTTGCGGCCGCCGTCGGGGTGGACGCGAGCACGAGGACGGCGCGGGCGTCGCGCTCCGGCCACGAAGGTGAGCCGGTGATCCTGCGCACCTCGCTAGGGGTGATGCTTGGCCTTGGCGTGCTTCGGCGGTGACGTTCTCACCGGGCTCTGCCGTGCGGGGGACGCCTTGTTGGCGCTTAACCGAGCGTAGGGTGACGCCGTGACGCTCGCTGATCTGCCGTTAGCGGTCATGACCTATGCCGTGGGTGTTGCCTTCACTGCCGACATCGGCGAGTGCGGGGCGAAGATGCTTCTTCGGCTTCAGGAGGAACCGGTCATCGGGCGCATGTGTACATGGCTGCCAAGCTGGATAATGCGGGCCTTCGGGGTGTGGTGCCTGCTATTGGGAAGTGCCTGGATCTTCATCCTCTGACGGAGGCCGTCCAACACGGCAGTGACCTGCGAAGACCTTAGACAATCTCGGATTGCGCTTACTGAGTTCGGACGAGGCGGTTCGCCGGGGCGTGGCTCGGCGGGTGGGTGAGGTGGGGGTCGTCCTGACGGCTGGGCTCCTGAGGCTGTGAGGTTCTTTGCGGACGCTTCTTGCCGGCTGGCTGCGGGAATTGCGGCGGCAGGTTCCCGGTGGCGTCCGGTGGAGAGGGCGGCGCCCCCGCCTTTGGGGGGGGGGGCGCGGGGAGGTGGGTCAGCGGGATTGGGGGGTGGAGGTGAGGTGTTGGAAGAGGGGGCGGCCTACGCCTAGGAACGTCCGGCCGGTCATGCCGTTGATGATGCCGGCGGCGGAGGCGTACCAGGCGCAGACGGCGGTGAGGACGCCGATGTAGCCGCCGATCTTGATGGTGTTCTCGCTGGTGGAGAACTGTCCGATGAACAGGATGATCTCGGTCGCCTCCAGGGTGACGAAGACGGCGAGGATGGCCTGGTTGACCTGGGTCGCCCACAGCATCATGTAGGTGTTGAAGATCGCGAAGGCGAGGAGGATCCAGCCGAGGTCGTTGGCCTCCTGGGCGGGAGTGGTGCCGCCGGCGACGAGGACGACGTACAGCCCGAGGCCGATCCAGAAACCGCCGTACGACGAGAACGCCGTGCAGCCGAACACGTTCCGGTTGCGGAACTCCCACATGCCCGCGAGGAGCTGGACGAGGCCGCCGTAGGCGAAGGCGTAGCCGAGCCAGGCGTCGGTGCCGTCGGTCCAGCCGGCGTTCTTGGCCGACAGGAGGAACGTGGTCAGGGCGAAGGCCGCGAGCCCCAGGGGTGCGGGGTCGGCGGCCGAGGGCGGTGTCTGCGGAGTGGACTCTTGCTCGACGTAGGTCATGGTGCCTCCTTGGTGGAGTCCCATCGCCGTGTCTCGCTCGGACTCGTACGGGCCGGGCAGGGATGGACGAAGGAATGCGGCAATGGACGTCGGGGAAGGCCGCACCCGCGGGAACGTCGTCCCATAGTGATCCGACCTCACCGTCATGCCAGGCATCCGGCGCTATTCGGACGGCGTCAGATGCGTCCCTGAACTGCGGAGACCGTTATCCGGACGGTCTCGATTCGGATCATAACTCCGCCGGCCCGTCCGGTCAGGACCCTGTTCGCCGGATATTCCCGGCGTATCACCGCAAAGCCAAGTCATCAAAGTTGAATTGGGAGGGTAGGGGCGTTCTCGGCACCTCAGGACGTGATCGAGATGGGGTGCGGCGTTCGCTTCCCTGGGATGGCTTTGCCTGCATGCGACGGGGCCTTTGCCCTGCGTCCGTGGGGTTGAACTTAGGTGTGCGAATTATCGACAAGTCGTGGTAAGGGTGTGACCGGTCACCCGGGGTGCCGAATGGGCCGCTGGGGCGGATGTTATTAGACAGGCTAGACAACAGGTCGCGTCAGTCGACCACGGCGTCGCTGAAGGTCGGCGGGTCGCCCAGCATGGCGCGGTGCGAGCGCGGGCTGCGACCGTCGGTGTCGACGACGCCGAGCTCCTCGCCGAGCTCGGCACCGATGAGGACCCGGCCGCTCCAGCGCATCCGGTCGGGGTGGCGGGCGAGGGCGTCGATCACCCGTCCGCTGAACTCGGGGGACTCGGCTCCGGCGGCGAACGACTGGTAGCGGTCGGGGACGCCCTCGAAGAGCGCCCTGTTCCGCTCGGTCTTCAGCAGGCCCATCCAGAGGGAGACGGCGGCGACGTCGTAGGGCTTGAAGTCGACGGCCATGTCGTGGGCCATCTTGTCGACGGCGGCCTTTCCCGCGCCGTAGGCGGGGCCGTGCATGTAGCAGCGTCCGCCGAAGGAGGAGGTGTTGACGACCAGCCCTCCGGCGGCAGAGATGAGCAGCGGGGCCGCGTAGTAGCTCGCCACGTAGGCCGAGCGCATTCCCACGTCGAACATGCTCTGGAGCGCCAGCGGCTTCTCCCAGAAGGGGCCCTTCCGGGCCAGTCCGTCGGGAATCGTGAAGGCGTTGTTCACGAGAATGTCGAGCGTGCCCGACTCCCGCTCCACCTGCTTGAAGAGAGCCTCGACCTGGGCGTCATCGGAATGGTCGCAAATCACCGGGACGCCGGTGCCGCCGCGTTCGGTGATCTCCTGTGCGGTGGCGAAGACCGTGCCGGGGAGTTCGCCTCCTTCGGTGCGCGTGCGCCCGGTCACGTACACCGTCGCCCCGGCTTCGCCGAGGGCCAGTGCGATTCCCTTTCCGGCGCCGCGGCTCGCTCCGGTGACGACCGCCACCCGGTTCCCGGTCACGCCCATTCCTTGATCTCCCCCAGGAATTCCAGCATTGCCGCGGTGGTCTCGGCGGCCTTCTCCATCTGCATCATGTGCCCGGCGTTCTCGACCATCCGGACGGCGCGCAGATCCTCGTAGTGCTCACCGAGATGGCTCAGCGGGTCGTCGCCGTGCCATGCCTCCAGGTCGACGTCCTGCTCGCTGCCGATGAAGTAGAACGGGACGGGGTTCTTCCGGCCGGCGTACGACTTCCGGTACTCCCAGGAAAGGTCCATGGCCCGGTACCAGTTCAGCCCGCCGGTGAAGCCGCTGCGGCTGTAGTCGGCGACGTAGAACTCCAGTTCCGTGTCCGTCAGCCACGTCCAGGGGAGCGGTGGCGCGTCCGGCAGGGCGTCGATGTAGGTCGTTCCCGGCGGTTTCCGCCAGATGTCGAGGTAGTGGTAGTCGCTGGAGAGCGCGTAGAACAGCTTGCGCAGGAAGTCGCGGGGCGCGGCGGCGAGGTCGTCGTCGGCGGTGCCGGACGCGACGAAGTAGTGGATGTGGTTGAAGTGCCGCGCGGCCTGGCGGGCGGCGATCGCCAGCGGCGGCTCCCCGGACGGGGTGATGAACGGGTTCTCCAGCCCGATGATCGCCGCGATCCGCTCGGGGCGGTGGTAGGCGAGGTCGTAGGCGGCGAACAGGCCGAAGTCGAGGCCGCTGAAGACCGCCTTCTCCGCGCCGAGGTGGTCGAGGAGGCCGGTCACGTCGGCGATGATGCGGTCCGGGGCGTACTCGCGCGGGTCCGCCGGGCCGGACGTCTGCCCCATGCCGCGCATGTCGGGCACCACGACGCGGAATCCGGCGTCCGCGATCGGCCCGATCTGGTGGCGCCAGCTGAACCAGGTGTGCGGGAAGCCGTGCAGCAGGACGACGAGCGGCCCGGTCCCCTCCTCCACGTAGTGGACGTCGAGGCCGTTGATCTTCGCGTACCGATGACTCCAGCCGGCCATGCGCGGTTCCTCTGGGCTTCAAGGGCGATGTGCGACCGACTGTGCAGCACGCCATCGCCCGGGGCGCCGCGATGTCCCGCTCAGTGGGAGCCGCCCCCATCGGCCATGGGGAGCGTCACGCGGACGGTGGTACCGGCCCCCGGCGCGGTGCGTATTTCGGCGCGGCCGCCGTGCGCTGCGGCGATGGCGTCCACGATCGGCAGGCCGAGGCCCGTCCCGCCGGTGCCCTTCTCCGCGCGGTGGAAGCGTTCGAAAGCGCGCGCGGCGTCCTCCGGCGACATGCCCGGCCCCTCGTCCGCGACCTCGATCAGACCTGGCGCCAGACGGACGGTCGTAGGCGTTCCGGGGGGTGTGTGGGCGCGGACGTTGGCGAGCAGGTTCGCGAAGACCTGGCGTAGGCGCGACTCGTCCACGTTGGCGATGAGCGTTTCCGGGGCGTCCAGCCTTACCGGACGGTCAGGTTCGGCGGCGGTCGCGTCGGCCACGGCGTCCCGGGCAAGGGCGGCCAGGTCCGTCGGGACGGGGTTCAGGGATGCCTCGCGGTCCAGCCGGGCCAGCTCCAGAAGGTCGGTGACCAGGTCGTTCATGCGGCGGGCCTCGCCCTCGATGCGGCGCATCGCGTCGGGCAGCTCGTCCGGGCCGAGGGCGCCGTGCCGGTAGAGCTCCGCGTAGCCCTGGATGGTGGTCAGCGGCGTCCGCAGCTCGTGGGAGGCGTCGGCGGCGAACTCCCGCACCCGCGCCTCGGACCGGCTGCGCGCCCAGAAGGCCTGCTCGATCCGCTCCAGCATCACGTTGACGGCGGCGGCGAGCCGGTCGGTCTCGGTGCGCCGGCCGGTCGCGGGCATGCGGGCGCGCAGGTCGCCGCCGGCGGTGATGGCGTGCGCGGTGGCGGCCATCCGGTTCAGCGGGAGGAGGCCGCGTCCGATGAGCCACCGGCCGAGCACGATCAGGACGGCGAGCAGCAGCGCCGCCGTCGCGACCTCCGACAGCACCAGGTTCCGGACGGCCGAATGGATCTCGCCGAGCGGGGCCGCGACGACGACGGTGCCGTTGCGCCAGGGGCGGGCCACGGCGCGAAGGCCGGGCAGGGAGAACGGTTCGAGGCCGCGGGCGCGGGCGGCCAGTTCGTCCGGGCCGAGCTTCTCGATCGCGGCCACAGCCCGAGCGGGGTTCGGGTCGTCGCCGCTGAGCACCCGCACCCGTCCGCCCGAACCGACGGCGAGGACCACGAACTGGGCCGGGGCGATGCCCTGCTCGGGCAGGCCGGGACGCAGCCGCGCCACGGCGCGGTCGCGGGTGGCCTGGAGCTGCTCGTCCACCCGGTGCATCAGGTACCCGTTCAGGACGAGCGCGCTGACCAGCCCCATGATGGCCAGCCCGGCGGTGGTGACCGCGAGCAGGCCGGCGAGGAGCCGGGCGTTGAGCGTCATGGCCGCAGCGCGTAGCCGACCCCGCGCCGGGTGTGGATGAGCGGCGCGCCGAGCGGGTCGAGCTTGCGGCGCAGGTAGCTGATGTAGGTCTCGACGACCTGCGGGTTGCCGTGGTCCCAGCCCCATACGCCTTCGAGCAGTTGGGCGCGGGACAGGACGACGCCGACGTTCCGCATCAGGTAGGCGAGCAGGCGGAACTCGGTCGGCGACAGGTCGACGTCGACGCCGCCGCGCCGGACCGTCCAGTGCGCCTCGTCCAGTTCGAGGTCGCCGACGCGCAGGACGGTGTCCGGCGAGGACGCGGCCGGGGCGGCCCGGCGCAGCACGGCGTGCACCCGCGCGATCAGCGCCTCGATCGAGAACGGCTTGGTCACGTAGTCGTCGCCGCCGAGCGTGAGCCCGGTGACCGTGTCGGACGGCGTGTCCCGCGCGGTCAGGAAGATCACCGGGACCTGGTCGCCGTCGGCGCGGAGCCGCCGGCACACCTCGAAGCCGTCCATGCCGGGGAGCATGACGTCCAGCAGGACGAGGTCGGGCCGCTCCCTGCGGGCGGTGCGCAGCGCGTCCTCGCCGGTCGCGGCGGTGACGGTCGTGAAGCCGTGGAAGCGCAGCGCGACGTCGATCAGGTCGCGGATGTTGGCCTCGTCGTCCACGACGAGCACGCGCCGGCTCTCGCTCATCGGCCCCACTTCGCTGGACGTCCCTCCCGCCCGAAGGTACCGCCCGCGCCCCGCCGCGCGGCCGCGCGCGCGGGGTTCAGCGGCGCTTGGGGACGCGGATCAGGCGGGCGGTGCGGGTGTCGCCGGAGCGTTCGCCCGCGACGAGCACCGTGTCGTTGTTGGCGAGGTCCTTCAGGGCGGACTTCTCGCCGTCCTTGCGGACGCGGGTGTCGCCGTTGGCCGTCCACGTCCAGGACACGCCGTCGGCGCTGCGGACGGTGACCCCGCTGGACGTGACGGACGTGATCTGCCCGCGCTGCCAGGTCGCGAGGTGGAAGCCGTCCTTGCGCTTGACGGTCGCCTCCCCGTGGACGCCGCGGAAGGCGCGCGCCCGCCGGAACGGATGGCCCTTCCCGGGATGCCCGGGATGGGCGTGTTTCGCCGTCGGGGAGGACGACGGAGACGGGGCGGGATCGGCGGCGGACGCGGGAACGGCGAGGTACAGCCCGAGCCCGAGGAGGCCGGCGGCGCCGACTCCGGCCGCGATGGTCTTGGTTCGCATGCGGCTCATGCAACCGCAGGCGGCTGGCAGAAGTCCTCCGGTAATCCTGGGAGAACCCTGGGAGTTCACCGAATGCCGCTCAGCATGGCTCCGATCAGGTGGACGGCCTGCTCGCGCGCCCGCGCGGGGTCGCTCGCGTCCGCCATGGAGAGGGCCAGCTCGGTCAGCGCGCCGTAGAAGGCGGCCGTGGTGAGGCCGAGGGGATGCGGACCGGACTCGCCGAGGAGCTCCGTGAGGCCGCTCGTCAAGATCGTGCCGAGGTGGCGCTGGTCGAGTTCGCGCCAGCGCTGCCAGCCGAGCGCGATCGGCCCCTGGAGCAGGACGATCTCGCGGTACTCGGGGTCGGAGCAGACCTCCAGGAACGCGCGGACGCCTTCGGCGGCCCGCGCGAAGGGCTCGTCCTCGCGGTCCATCGCGGCGGTGATGCGCTCCGCCGCCTGCGCCTCCATGTCCTCGAAGACGGCCTCGAACAGGCCCTGCTTCCCGGCGAAGTGGTGGTACAGGGCGCCGCGGGTGAGCCCGGCGGCGCGGACGAGCTCCTCGGCGGACACGTCCGCGAAGCCGCGTTCGGCGAAGAACCGGCGGCCGGTGTCGAGGAGTGCGGCGCGCGTGCTCTCGACGTACCGCTCCCGCCGGGTCTTGACATGCTCCATGCGGTCTGTATAACACATACAAGGTGTATGTCAGATGCGTCGTGCATGAGAGGACGTGGGGGACATGGCGGATATCGCGATCGTCGGGGCCGGGGTGGCCGGGCTGGTCGCCGCGCGCGACCTCGTCCGGGACGGGCACGACGTCGTCGTCCTGGAGGCGCGCGACCGGGTCGGCGGGCGGCTGCTCAACGGCGAGCTGCCCGGCGGGGAGCCGATCGAGGTCGGCGGCCAGTGGGTCGGCCCCGGGCAGGACAGGGTGCTCGCCCTGATCGCCGACCTCGGCCTCTCCACCTACCCGACCTACGACGAGGGCCGGCACATCGCCGAACTCGGCCGGACGCGCGGCGAGTACACCGGCCGCATCCCCCGGCTCTCCGCGCTCACGCTCGCCGACATCGCGCAGGCGCAGCTCCGCGTCGCCCGCCTGGTCCGCGGGATCCCGGCGGACGAGCCGTGGGCGGCCCGCCGCGCCGACGCCCTGGACGGGCAGACCTTCGAGACGTGGATCCGCCGGACCATGCGCACGAGCGGGGGCCGTGCGTTCATGCGGCTGATCACGCAGGCGGTCTTCTCGGCCGAGGCGGGCGACCTGTCGGCGCTGTGGGCGGGCTTCTACATGGCGTCCGCCGGCGGGCTCGACCCGCTGATCGACACGACCGGCGGCGCGCAGCAGGACCGCGTCTCCGGCGGCTCCCAGCGGATCGCGCTCGCCCTCGCGGCCGAGCTGGGCGACCGGGTCGTCCTCAACTCCCCGGTCACGGACATCGAGTGGACGGACGACTCCGTCCGCGTCCGCGCCGCCACCGGCGAGGTCCGGGCGCGGCGCGCGATCATCGCCGTCCCGCCGCCGCTCGCCGCCCGCATCCGCTTCGGCCCCGGCCTGCCGGGGGACCGCGACCAGCTCGTCCAGCGCATGCCGATGGGGCGGGTGATCAAGGTGAACGTCGCCTACGACGAGCCGTTCTGGCGGGCGGACGGGTTCAGCGGCCAGGTGACCAGCGACCGCCGCCCGTTCGGCATCACCTTCGACAACACCCCGGAGGGCGGCGGGCCGGGCGTCCTGGTCGGCTTCCTGGAGGGGCGCCACGCCGACATCGCCGCGCGCCTGTCCGCCTCCGACCGCCGCGCGCAGGTCATCGCCGACCTGACCGCCTACTTCGGCCCGCGCGCGAAGAACCCGATCGCCTACATCGAGCGCGACTGGGCGGAGGAGGAGTACTCGCGCGGCTGCTACGGCGCCTTCGCCACCCCCGGCACCCTGACCCGCTACGGCCCGTCCCTGCGCCGCCCCGTGGGCCCCCTCCACTGGGCGGGCACGGAGACCGCAACCCGCTGGGCCGGCTACATCGACGGCGCCGTCGAATCCGCCCACCGCACCGCGAAGGAAGCAACCCGAACCCTCTGACCCGCCCGCCGCCCGCTCGGCGGGCGTTAGTCGGAGGTGGCGAGGGTTTCCAGGACCTGGTCGCCGTACTTCGCGAGTTTGTTCTCGCCCACGCCGTTCACTCGGCCCAGTTCCGCGAGGGTCGTCGGGAGGGCGGTGGCGATCTCGCGGAGGGTGGCGTCGTGGAAGATGACGTAGGCGGGGACGCCCTGCTCCTTGGCGGTGGCGGCGCGCCAGGTGCGGAGGCGTTCGAAGACGGGCATCGCCTCGGCGGGCAGGTCGACCGGGGCCTTGGCGGTCTTCGCGGCCTTGGCCGCCTTCGTGGCGGGACGTTCGGGTTCGCGGCGCATCATCACCTTGCGTTCGCCGCGGAGGACGTCGCCGCTGGTCTCGGTCTGGAGCAGGGTGCCGTGGTTGCTCTCCACGGCGATCAGGCCCTGGGCGAGGAGCTGGCGGACGACGCCGCGCCACTCGGCCTCGCGCAGTTCGGTGCCGACGCCGAAGGGCTTCAGCGTGTCGTGGTCGAACTGGATGACCTTGGCGCTCCGCTTGCCGAGCAGGATGTCGATGATGTGCCCGGCGCCGAACTTCTGGCGGCGTTCCCGGTCGAGCCGGACGATCACCGACAGCACCTTCTGGGCCGGGACGGTCGCGTCCCAGGTCTCGGGCGGGGTCAGGCACGTGTCGCAGTTGCCGCAGGGCTCGCCCGACTGGCCGAAGTACTCGAGGAGCTGGACGCGGCGGCACTCGACCGTCTCGCAGAGGGCGAGCATGGAGTCGAGGTGGATGCTCTGCCGGCGGCGGTGCGCGGCGTCGCCCTCGCCGCCGTCGATCATCTTGCGCAGGTTGACGACGTCCTGCAGGCCGTAGGCGAGCCAGGCGGTGGACGGCAGGCCGTCGCGCCCGGCGCGCCCCGTCTCCTGGTAGTAGCCCTCGACGGACTTGGGCAGGTCGAGGTGGGCGACGAAGCGGACGTCGGGCTTGTCGATGCCCATGCCGAACGCGATGGTCGCGACGATGACGAGGCCGTCCTCGCGGAGGAAGCGCGCCTGGTTCGCGGCGCGCGTCCCGGCGTCCAGGCCCGCGTGGTACGGGAGGGCCTCGATGCCGTTCTCGGTGAGGAACGCGGCGTGCTTCTCGACCGAGTTGCGGGAGAGGCAGTAGACGATCCCGGCGTCGCCCTTGTGCTCGGTCTGGAGGAGGCGGAGGAGCTGGCGCTTGGCGTCGGTCTTCGGCTCGATCCGGTACTGGATGTTGGGACGGTCGAAGCTCGCGACGAAGTGCCGGGCATGGTCGAGGTTGAGGCGGGCGGCGATCTCGCGCCGGGTCGCCTCGGTCGCGGTCGCGGTGAGGGCGATGCGCGGGACGTCCGGCCAGCGTTCGTGCAGGCCGGACAGCATCAGGTAGTCGGGCCGGAAGTCGTGCCCCCACTGCGACACGCAGTGCGCCTCGTCGATCGCGAAGAGGGAGACGTCGCCGCGGTCGAGCAGCTCGACGGTCGCGGGGAGGCGCAGCCGTTCGGGCGCGAGGTACAGCAGGTCGAGCTCGCCCGCGACGAACTGGGCCCCGACCACGCGGCGCTCGTCGAGGTCCTGGGTGGAGTTGAGGAAGCCGGCCTGGACGCCGAGCGTGCGCAGCGCGTCCACCTGGTCCTGCATGAGGGCGATGAGCGGCGAGATGACGATGCCGGTGCCCTTCCGGACCAGCGCCGGGATCTGGTAGCACAGCGACTTCCCGCCGCCGGTCGGCATCAGGACGAGCGCGTCACCACCGGCGACGACGTGCTCGATGATCTCCCGCTGGCCGTCCCGGAACGCGTCGTAGCCGAACACGCGCCGCAGGACGTCGAGCGTCTCCGGTGTCTCCGTCGTCTCGGGGGAAGTCATCGGCCCATACTATGAACCGCCGCCGACACCCGTCCCCGAAACCCTCACCTGTGGATAACCTCCACCAGATCCGGGGTGACCTCGTCCAGTCCGGAGGCGACGTGCGAGGCGAGGGCCAGCGCGTCCGGCGCCGCCGGATGCGCCGGGCGCGGGATCGCGATCACCGTCATCCCGGCCGCGTGCGCCGAGCGCAGCCCGTTGCTGGAGTCCTCGATGGCGACGCACCCGTCGGCCGGGACCTCCATCTGCGCGGCGACCGTGAGGTACCCGTCCGGCGCCGGCTTGCCGTACTCGACCTCTTCGGTGGACACGGTCGTGCGGAACAGGCTCTCGATCCCGAGTTCGCCGAGCACCAGGTCGATCAGGGCGCGAGGCGACGAGCTGGCGAGGCCCAGCGGACGGTACCCGGCCATCCGGCGGACGGCCTCCTCGGCACCCGGCAGCAGCGGCAGCCCGTTCGCGTACCGCTGCGACATCTGGTCGATCACCTCGTAGGCGACGTCCTCCGCGGTGACGCCGTCGACGAGATCGGTGGCGATGTAGGTGGCCCACTCCTCGGTGCTCATGCCCATCAGCCGGTCCTGGGTGTCGGGCAGCCAGCGTCCGCCGTGGTCGGCGACGTAGGCGCGGCGCACCTCCTCCCACACCGGCTCCGAGTCGATCAGCACCCCGTCCAGGTCGAACACGATGGCCTGCACGGACATGGGACCTCCAGTGATCTCGGCGCGATTTCCGGTCCACTACCCCTTGCCGGCGGGGCAGAACCGCCTCCCGGGCGGGCCGGGTGTACCGGATTTATGCCGCGAATCCGACATGATCCAGTTTCGGTCTGGCATCGTGGTGCACCTCCGTACCCCCTCCGGAGTCACTGCAGAGGAGATCCGCCCATGGTGTTCCTCGGTTTTCTCCTGGTCGCGGCCGCCATCGCCGTCGGTGCCGGCGTCGTCCTCGACAACACCGACGCCGCGCACCTCGTCGTCTTCGGCCAGAGCGTGCCGGGCCTGAACAACGAATGGCAGGTGTTCCTGGCCGGCGCGGGCGTGGCCGTCGTGTTCGTCCTCGGCATGACGCTCACCGTCTCGGGCGCCGCCCGCCGCATCCGCAACCGCCGCGACCTCCGCGACCTCCGCGAGGAGCACGAGGAGTCGCTGACCACGCTGGAGATGGAGAAGCGCCGCCTGGAGCGCGAACTCGCCCGCGTCCGGCAGAACGCCCCGCGGCGGGGCGGGCAGCAGCCCGAGCCCGCGGCCACCTCGGTGCAGGGCGTCCGCGTCGCGCCCCGGTCCCGCATCCCCGCCGCGTCCCCCTTCTTCGAGCGCAACGAGTAGTACGCGACGGTGACCGGACGATACGCCCAGATCGTCACCTAGAGGGATGCAGGACCCACCGCGCACCGGACATGATCGTGGTGTGCGGATTCTTCTCAAGGTGGGTATCACCGCGGTCGCCCTGTGGGTCGCCACGGTCGTGATCGACGGCATCGCGCTCGGCGATCAGACGACCGGCCGGCGCGTCCTCACGCTGGTCGCGGTCGCCGTCATCTTCGGCCTGGTCAACGCCGTCCTCAAGCCGATCATCAAGACCCTCGGCTGCGCGTTCTACGTCCTCACGCTGGGGCTGATCGGCCTCGTCGTGAACGCGCTGCTGCTCCTGCTGACGAGCGAGGTCGCGCAGCGCCTCGAACTGCCCTTCCACGTCGACGGCTTCTGGCCCGCGTTCTGGGGCGCGATCGTCGTCGGCATCGTCGGGTGGCTCCTGCACCTCCTCCTCCCGGACGACGATGACGACTAGCGACTAGAGCCCGGCGGCCGCCCGCCGCCGGACCAGGCCGCCGCGCGCGGTGCCGATGGGGACCGGCCCCGAACCGCTCGCGCGGGTCAGCCGTCCGCGGCGATCGCGGCGCGTCCGAAGGGGCCGCGCTCCAGCCGGTCGGACGGACCGCCGGCGTACTCGCGGTACCGCTCCGGACGCGATCCGGGCGCGCCGATCAGTATCCAGCGGTGCGTCCGGACGGCCCCGAGGAGGAACTCGGCGTCCGTCAGCGCCCCCGCGTCCGCGACGATCAGCGCGTCGAACTCCTGGTCGGGGGCGGTGAGGGCGGCGCCGAGCGGCGTTCCCACGACGACGTCGGCGGTGCGCAGCAGGACGTCGCTCTCCACCGTCCGTCCGCCCGCCAGGTAGCCGGTGAGCTGCTCGATCCGGGCCATCGCGCGGCGCTGGTGCGCGGGGACGGCGTCCGGGTCCTCGGCGGGGTCGGCGCCGCAGATCTCCGCGACGTTCTCCCGCGTCCGGGCCTCGGCCTGAGCCACCGTCTCCAGGTCGCTCTCCCGGACCGCCGTCTCCTCGGCCGCCTCCGCCGTGCGGCGCTCCAGCGCGGCCGCCATCTTCTCCGCCTTCGCCGCCGCGTTCCCGGCGTCCGCGCGGGCGCGGGTCGCCGCCGCGAGCGCGCTCTCGCGGGACGTCCGGGCGGCGGTCAACCGGTCCTCGATCTCCTTGGCGGCCTGCTGCGCCGTGCGCGCCCGCAGCCCCGCCTCCGTCGCCTTCTCCACGGCCTCCGTCGCGCGCCGGGCGTGCTCCCGGTGCTCGGCCGCGGCCTTCTCCCGCTCGGTCGCCAGCCATGTCAGCTCGGTGCCGAGCCGCTCCTGGGCCTCCTTCGCCTGCTCCAGCCGCGCCCCGCCCTCGGACACGAACGACGCGAGCCCCCGGCGCACCCGCTCGGCGTACTCGGCGGCGTCCTTGGCCTCGCGCGCCCGCGTGGCGGCCTCGTCCGCCTCCCGCGTCCGGGCCTTGACCTCGGCGCGCAGGCCGCTCAGCTCCGCCGGCGGCGACGCCACGTGCAGCCGCTGCCCCAGCGTCATCTTCCGGCGGACCGCCGACAGCGCCGACTCCGCCGACACCAGCCGGTAGTAGGCGGCATGCCCCTCGGCTGCGGCGTCGGCGTCCGCCGCCGTCAGCCGGTGCGCCTCCTCCGCCGCGGCGGGCAGCGCCTCGCGCGCCCGCGCCAGCTCGTCGCTCAGGGACGCCTCCGCCTCGCGCGCGCCCTGCAGCTCCGCCTGCGCCGTCTTCGCCCGCTCGTCCAGCTGCGCGCAGCGCGCGTAGGACGCGTCCGCCGTCCGGGTCATGGCGGTCGCCTCGTCGGACGCCCGGTCCGCCTCCGCCTGCAGCCGGTCGGCCTCCGCGCGAGGCTCCACCAGCTCGGCCTCGGTCTCCTCCTGGACGGCCGCGAGCCGCTCCGCCTCCGCCTCGGCCTCCCCGGCGGCCTGCTCGGCCGCGGCCGCCGTGCTCCGCGCCTCCTCGATGCCGTTCCGCAGCGCCGTCCGCTCGGACTCCAGCTGCTCGGCGTGCCGCAGGTTCTCCGCCTGGACGGCCTGCAGCGCCGCCGCGTCCCGAGGCCACTGCTCCAACCACATCAGCCCGCGCCGCAGCAGCCGCACCTCCGTCTCCCACGCCTGCCGCCATGCCTCCCCGACGGGCCGCAACGCCGCCGCCCGCACCCGCCCCTCCGGCGCCGAAGGAACGCCCTCGTCCTCGACCGGTGCAGCAAGCACGGCCTCACCCCCAGGCAAGGTGGCCGCACTGTCGTCTTCGTGAAACCCGTCCGGCACTGCAGGCAGCGGCTCCGCTCGCGTCACGGTGGACGGGCTCTCGCTCGCCTCGCCGGGCACGTTGTCGTCCGGCTCAGCCGAACCGGGCGGCGGCGTGTTGTCCTCGCTCGCCGCGGGAGGCGTGGCGGGTGCCTCGCCGCCGGGCGTGCGGGCCGCGCTGTCGTCTTCGCGCGGCTCGTCCGGTAGCGATGGCAGCGGCTCCGCTCGCGTCACCGTGGACGCGCTCTCGCTCGGCTCGGCCGGCGCAGGTGGCAGCGCCTCGCCGGGTGCCGTGGCGGACGCGGGCGCGCTGTCGTCTTCGTTCAGTTCGTCCGGTAGCGATGGCAGCGGCTCCGCTCGCGTCACCGTGGACGCGCTTTCGGGGGGTCCGGGCGGGGTTGTCAGGGGCTTGAACTCTACGGTTCCGTGGGTGCCGGGCTCTCGCACCGGGGGTGGTTCGGGGGCTTCGTCCGCTGTCGGCGGCTCTTCCTCGATCGGTGGTAGGGCCTGGGTCTGGACCGAGCGGGATTCCGCTGTTTCGGGGCGTGTCTCGATCAGCAGGGAGAAGATCTCGGGGTCGTTCTCCATGGTCCGCAGCAGGTCGGTGGCCTGCTCCGGGGTGGGGGCGACGAGGAGGGCGCGGGCGTCCGATGCCGTGAGCTCCTTGATCGCCTTTCGGACGGCGTCGGCCTCGCCGCCCTCCTCGACGTGCACCAGGCGCAGGGTGTCCGTTTCGTCCAGGGTGCCGGGGGCCACCAGGAAGCGGGCCAGCGTCTCCCAGTCGCCCGCGACCCGGCCCATGCGCAGTGCCCGCAGGGCCGCGATGTGCGGTGCCCAGCCGACCGGCGGGACGTCCTCGGGGACCTCTCCGAGCTGCGCGTCGAGCCGTTCGTAGAACTCGCTCAGCGGCGCGTAGACGCTCTCGACCAGTTCGCGTCCGCCCCAGCCGACCTCGTCCGTCCCCAGTGCCGGCGTGGGCTCCCCGGCGTCCAGGGGGACGGTCTCCAGCCCGGCTCGAAGATCCACTTCCTCGGCGGGTGGTCCCTCAGAGCGCTGCTCGTCAGGCTCGTTGGTGTCTGCCGGCTGCTTCACGACGTCATCCCGTCCCAGATCGACCGTCCGGGGCGTAATTTCCCCTTCTGCCCGGGACTAACGTCTCACAGGTCGGGGATCAGCGGTGACCCGCGAGGACGGCGTGATGATCTTCACCGTCGCGGGCCTCGGGGTCCGGGTGGACGAGGGCGCCGGTGAGGCGCGGCAGCGCGTGCATGAGGCTGTGCTCGGCGTCCACGGCCACCTGGTGGGCGCGGACGAGGGTGCAGCCGGGGTCCACGATGACGTCGCATTCGGCGCGCAGGTTGTGGCCGATCCAGCGGAGGCGGACGTCGCCCACGGCGAGCACGCCCGGTGTTGAGGCGAGGGCCGTTTCGGCACGGTCGAGCAGGGCCGGGTCCACGGCGTCCATGAGGCGGCGCCAGACTTCGCGGGCCGTCTGCCAGAGGACGACCGAGATCGCGGCCGTGATGAGCAGTCCCACCACTGGGTCGGCCCAGGGGGCGCCCAGGGCGATGCCACCCGCGCCTAGGAGAACCGCCAGAGACGCGAATCCGTCCGTGCGCGCATGGAGGCCGTCGGCGACGAGGGCAGCCGAACCTATGCGCCGTCCTACACGGATCCGGTAGCGGGCCACCAATTCGTTGCCCAGGAAGCCGACCAGGGCGGCCCCGGCCACGGCCGGCAGATGTTCCACAGGCTGTGGATGGGTGAGGCGCTCGACGGCCGCGTATCCCGCGACGATGCAGGAGGCGGCGATGGCCACGACGATGAAGACGCCCGCCAGGTCCTCGGCGCGCCCGTAGCCGTAGGTGTAGCGGCGGGTGGGCGGACGCCTGCCCAGCACGAACGCGATCCCCAGCGGGACGGCCGTGAGCGCGTCCGCGGCGTTGTGGAGGGTGTCGCCCAGCAGCGCCACCGAACCGGTGAACGCGACCACCGCCGCCTGGAGGACGGTGGTCGCGCCCAGGCCCGCCAGCGAGATCCACAGGGCGCGCATGCCCTGGGCGCTCGCCTCCAGCGCCGAGTCCACCTTGTCGGCCGCCTCGTGGGAGTGCGGCCGCAGGATGTGCCCGAGGCGCCCGATCCGGCCCCGCCGGTGCCCGTGGCCGTGCCCGTGGCCGTGCCCGTGGCCATGCCCGTGTGCGCTCATGAGTCCACGATGAACCACGAATCCCGTTGCAGCACCTCGATAACTGCGCTGTCGTCGCAGGTACGCGGCCTGTGCCGGTGCGGTCTCCTCGTCAGTGCGGGTTCGTCGCCAGTAGCTCCGCGAGGAGGTCGTCCAGGGTGACGATGCCCGCGAACTCGCCCCGCTCGTCGTTCACCACGGCGAGCTGGGCGTGGTCCCGGCGCATGCGGCTGACCGCGTCCAGGACGGTCGTCTCCGCCGTCAGGACGGGCGCCGGGTGCGCCAGCTCGTCGGCGCGCCGGTCCCCGTTGGGCTCGGTGATGGCGGCGCGGACGTGCACGATCCCGGTCATCGCGCCGTCCCCGGCCTGGACGAGCAGCCGGTTGTGCCCGCTGGCCGTCGCCGTCCGGCGGATCTGCGCGGCGGTCGCGTCCGCGCCGATCGTGGTGACGGACGTCGCGGGCACGACGAGGCGCCCGACGGTCGCCTCCCGCGCCGAGATGGCGCGGCGGAGCAGCTCGTGGTCGTGCCGCCCGATGAGGCCGAGGCGGCGCGACTCGCCGACCAGGTGGCTGAGCCGGGCCGGGTCGGTGTGGCTGTCCAGCTCGTCCTTCGGCGTGACGCGGAAGAGCCGCAGCAGCGCGTTCGTCGTCGCGTTCAGCGCCGACAGGATCGGCCGGGACACCTTCGCGAACGCGCGGAACGGCAGCGCCAGGATCAGCGCGGACCGCTCCGGGTGCGTGATCGCCCACGACTTCGGCGCCATCTCCCCGATGACCATGTGCAGGAACGTGACGACGGCGAGCGCCGTGCCGAGCGCGATGGCCTTCACGCCCGCCTCCGGGACGCCGAGCGCGTGCAGCGGCGGTTCGAGGAAGTGCTCGAACGCCGGCTCGGTGACGATCGCGAGGCCCAGCGAGCACATCGTGATGCCGAACTGGGCGCCCGCGAGCATCAGCGACAGCTCCCGGACCCCGGCGACCGCGGCGACGGCCGGCCGGCTGCCCTTGGCGGCGGCGCGTTCGAGCTGCGAGCGGTTGGCCGCGACCAGCGCGAACTCGGCCGCGACGAAGAACCCGTTCCCGATCAGCAGCAGGACGGTGATCAGCAGCGACGGCAGCGGGTTCATGACACCTCCACCGACGTCGAGGGCGCGGGCTCGGGCGCGGTGGACGGCGGGCGCGGCGCCGGTACGGACGCCGTCCTGATCAGGATCTTCTCGGCGACGCGGCGCGCCACGCTGACGACCTCCAGCTCCACGGAGCCGGCGTCGAGGCCGACGGTGAGCCGGTCCCCGGCGGACGGGAGCCGGCGCAGCTCCGCCATGACGAGCCCGCCGAGCGTGTCGTAGGCGTCGCCCTCCGGCAGGTCGAGCCCGGTGAGGCGGCCGACCTCGTCGATGCGCATGCCGGCGTCGACGAGCCAGGACCCGTCCGGGCCGGACGTCGGCGCCTCCTCCAGGCCGTCGGTCTCGTCGGTGATCTCCCCGACGAGCTCCTCGGCGACGTCCTCGAAGGTGAGGATGCCGGCGAGGCCGCCGTACTCGTCCACGACGCAGGCGAACTCCTGCCGGGAGTCGCGCATGTGCTCGATGACCCCGTACAGCGGCTGGCTGCCGGGGACGAGCAGCGCCGGCCGGGCGATGTCGCCGACCGGGGTGGCCGGGTCGAGCGCGTCGTCGGCGACCTCGCGGACGCCCGCGACGCCGACCACGTCGTCGACCTCCGTCCCGTAGACGGGGTAGGCGCTGTGCCCGGTCTCCCGGATCAGCGCGATCAGGTCGGCGGCGGTCGCGGTCGACGGCAGCGTCCGGACCTGCGGGCGCGGCACCATGACCTCGTCCGCCGTCAGGTCGCCGAACGACAGCGCCCGCTCCAGCAGGCCGGACAGGTCGGCGGGCAGGTGCCCGGCGCTGTGCGACTTGCCGATGATGTCGCCGAGCTCCTCAAGGGTCGCGCCGCTGTGCAGCTCCTCGACGGGCTCGACGCCCACGGCGCGCAGCAGGCGCTCCGCCGCGCGGTCGAACAGCCGGATCACCGGCCCGGCGATGGTCAGGTACACGAGGGTGGACGCGGCCAGAGCGCGCGCGAGCGACTCGGCGCGCGCCAGCGCGAGGTTCTTGGGGAACAGCTCGCCCAGAAGCATCTGGATGAGCGTCGCCAGGACGAAGCCGGTCGCCAGGGCGATCGCGCCCGTCGCGCCCGCGGGGACGCCCACGACGTCCAGCAGCGGCTGGATCAGTTCGGCGAGGGCCGGCTTGGCGATGAATCCGACGACCAGGGTCGTCATCGTGATGCCGAGCTGCGCGCCCGACAGCATGAACGAGACCCTGCTGATGACCTTCAGGGCCCTCTTCGCGGACGTGTCGCCGCGCTCGGCGGCCTGCTCCAGCGTCGCGCGGTCGGCGGCGACGTAGGCGAACTCCTGGGCGACGAAGTACCCGGTCGCGGCGGTGAGAAGGATCACTGCGAGTACGCCCAGTGCCGCGCTCACCATGAGGCACCGGGTCTATGACTGGGGTCCGACACTGCGGACTCACCACTCCTCTCGTAGACGAACTACCTGTCGTAACGTCACTCGGCACAACGACGTTCCCGGTGGAAAGGGTACGGGGCGGCTGCCGGCGTCCACCGGCGGGAGGGCACGCGCGACCACGCGGAATGCGGCGGGCGTGGGCGAAAGCACCTTGTCTCGGTTAGTGTCACGGATCACACTTGTATGAGAGCGTACGTCCGATAGTGGACCGGTCCGTGCTCCCAGACCGGCGCCGCCACAGGGCATGCTCGGGGGACCGGAGAAGCGATCGCGGGGCAGACGTTGGACCAGAGCGGGGCCGGGGCCGCCGCGCCCATGAGTCGTGAAGGCGTCGACCATGCCCTGCGAAAGCTGCGGGACGAGCGCGAACGCATCTCCACGTCCCTGGTCGAACTCGAGGACCAGCCCGGAACGCGCCTGCTCAAGGGCGCCCGGCTCACCGGCGAGACGTGGCGGCGGTGGGAGAACGCGCAAGCGCGGCTGGCGACGCTGTGGCTGCTGTTCGACGCCTACCAGCGCGTCCTGGAAGAGGCGTGCGAGCTGCGCGGACGCTCGCAGCGCCCGGACGCCGCGACGCTGACCGAGCTGTCGGGGCTGCTGTCGGGGTGCTCGGTGGAGCTGCCGGACGGCGAGATCCCGCTGGAGCACCGCACCCTGCTCGGCCCGCAGGAGCGGCGGATCACCCTGGACGAGGCGGTGGCGATGATGTCGGACGCCTACACGTTCGTCGCCGAGGAGGTCGCCGCCGCCGACACCGCCTGGTCGGCGCTGCTGATGCCGCTGGAGCAGGCGGAGGAGGGCTGGCGGACGGCGACCCGGCTGGCGCACTCGCTGGACGGCACCCGCCACCCCGAACTCGACCGGGTCGGGCGGGAGCTGACCGCGCTCGGGCGGCTGGTCCGCACCGATCCGCTGTCGTTCGTGCGGAACGGGCGCCCGGACACCGGCCGGCTCGACCGCGTCCGCGCCGTGCTGACGACGCTCGGCGACGAGCTCGCCGGCGTCGCCCGGATGCGGGACGAGTACGACGACCTCGTCGCCCGCGTCACGGCCGTGATCGAGGAGACCGAGCGGACCGAGCGGCGGGCCGGGGAGGCGTACGCGACCGCGCTCGCCAAGATCCACTCGCCGAACCTGCCGGCGCCGGCCACCGGGCTCGGCACCGCGCTCCGCGACCGGCTCGCCGCGCTGGAACGGCTCCGCGAGGCGGGCCGCTGGGTGGAGATGGCGGGCCGCTTCGCCGAGCTGGAGCGCGCCGCCGCGGACGCGCTGGAACGGGCGCGCGGTGACCTGCGTCTCAGTGCCGGCCTGCTGGACCGGCGGGGCGAGCTGCGCGGTCGCCTGGAGGCGTACCGGGCCAAGGCCGCGCGCCTCGGCCTCGCCGAGGACGAGCGGCTCACCGCGCTGTACGGCGAGGCCCGCGAGACGCTGTGGACGGCGCCCTGCGACCTGCGCCGGGCCACCGCGGTCCTCGCGGAGTTCCAGCGGGCGATCAGGGCGAGCGAGAGCGAGACGGGGACGCGGCGATGAACCGATGCACCCAGCCCGGCTGCACGGGCGCCATCGACGCGGACGGGTTCTGCGACGTCTGCGGCATGGCGCCCGCCCCCGAGCCGGCGCCCGCCGTCCCCCCGGCGACCCCCGTCCCCGCCCCCGCCCCCGCCCCCGCGAGCCCGGCGTCCGCCGGATCGACGCCCGCCGGATCGACGCCCGCCGGATCGCCGCCCGCTGGTCCCGCGTCCGCTGGTCCCGCGTCCGCTGGTCCCGCGTCTGCCGGTCCCGCGTCTGCCGGTCCCGCGTCTGCCGGTCCCGCGTCTGCCGGTCCCGCCTCTGCTGGTCCCGCCTCTGCTGGTCCCGCGTCCGCGGGTTCCACGTCCGCGGGTTCCACGCCCGCGGCTCCGGAGTCCGCGGCCCCTTCGCCTGCGGCCCACGCGTCTGGCGGCTCCGCGTCCGCCGGTCACGGGCGCGCGACCGCCGTGCCCCCCGCGCGCGCCGCCTCGTCCGGGACGGGCGCGCCGGCGGTGTCCGTGGGGCCCGAGGCGGCGGCGAGGGCCGGGTACACGAGGGCGGCGCCGGTGCGGGTTCCGGCCCAGGCACTCCCGCCGACCCCGACTCCCGCCCCGGTCACCCGGCAGACGCCCTTCGCGCCGGCGACGGCCAGGGAGCCGGGGCCGGGCGGGGGAACCGGGCCCGGCGGCACGTCCGGGAGTTCGGCGGGAAGCGGCCGCGGCACGGTCGGGTCCGGCCGGACGGCGTCGCGCGGCGGCACCCGCGGCACCGGGTCCAGCGGCTCGACCAGGCGCGGCATGCTCGGCGCGGGGCTCGTGGAGGTCCCGCCCGTCCCGGCGCGCGACCCCGCGTCCGCGATCATGGAGAACCCGGAGGTGCCGGAGAACCGGCGCTTCTGCAGCCGCTGCGACGAGAAGGTCGGGCGGAGCCGGGGCGGCAAGCCGGGCCGCACCGAGGGGTTCTGCCGCAGCTGCGGGCACCCGTTCTCGTTCACGCCGAAGCTGCACGCGGGCGAGCTGGTCGGCGGGCAGTACGAGGTCCTCGGCTGCCTCGCGCACGGCGGGCTCGGCTGGGTGTACCTGGCCCGCGACCACAACGTCAGCGAGCGGTGGGTCGTGCTGAAGGGCCTGCTGGACACCGGGGACGCCGACTCCCTCGCCGCCGCGACCGCCGAGCGCGCGTTCCTCGCCGAGGTCGAGCACCCCAACATCGTCAAGATCTACAACTTCGTCCGGCACGGCGACTCCGGCTACATCGTGATGGAGTACGTCGGCGGGCGCTCCCTCAAGGACATCCTGCTCAGCGTCCGCGCCGAGCACGGCGACCAGGCGTCCCTCCCGCTCGGCCAGGTGATCGCCTACGGGCTCGAAGTGCTGAGCGCCCTCGGCTACCTGCACGGCGTCGGGCTGCTGTACTGCGACTTCAAGCCGGACAACGCGATCCAGTCCGAGGAGCAGCTCAAGCTGATCGACCTCGGCGGCGTCCGGCGCGCGTTCGACGTGGAGAGCCCGATCTTCGGGACGCCCGGCTACCAGTCCCCGGAGATCGGCTCGCAGGGCCCGTCGGTCACCTCCGACCTCTACACCGTCGGCCGGACGCTCGCCGTGCTCAGCTTCCCGTTCCGCGGCTACACCGGACGGCATCTGCGCAGCCTGCCGCCGCGCGACGAGGTCCCGCTGTTCCAGCGGCACGAGTCGTACTACCGGCTGCTGCGGCGCGCCACCCACCCGGACCCGTCCCGCCGGTTCCAGAGCGCCGCCGAGATGGCCGAGCAGCTCACCGGCGTGCTGCGCGAGGTCCTGTCCGCCGAGGACGGACGGCCGCGCCCCGCGCCGTCGCCGCTGTTCGGGCCCGAGCAGCACACGGCCGGCGCCGAGATCGTCGCGGGCCCGGAGAGCACGGTGATCCTGGCGCCGCTGGAGCCGCCGGCCGCCGCGGCGGCGCTGCCCGTCCCGCTGGTGTCGGCGTTCGACCCGGCCGCCGCGTTCCTCGCCGGGCTCACCACCCGCGACCCGGGCGACCTGGCCGCGGCGCTCGGCTCCGCCCCCGTCCCGTCCCGCGAGGTGCGGCTCGCCCTGCTGCGCGTCCGCATCGAGCTGGGCGACCTCGACGGCGCCGCCCGCCTGCTCGCGGAGATCTCGGCCGAGGCCCCGGACGACTGGCGCGTCGACTGGTACCGGGGGGTCCGCGCCCTCGCCGGCGGACGGGCCGCCGAGGCCGCCGCCGTCTTCAACGACCTGTACGACCTCGCGCCGGGCGAGCAGGCGCCCAAACTGGCGCTCGCGTTCTGCTACGAGACCCTCGGCGACATGGGCAACGCCAGCCACTTCTACGAGATCGTCTGGCGGACCGACCCGACCCACGTCAGCGCGGCCTTCGGCCTGGCCCGCTCGTACCTCGCCGCAGGCGACCGCGCGGCCGCCGAGCGCGTCCTCGACGCGGTCCCACGGATCTCCAGCCACTACCTCGCCGCGCAGCTCGCCGCCGTCGCCACGGCCGTCCGGGGCCGGAACCCCGGCGAGCTGACCGCGCCGGCGCTGGCCGAGGCGGGCCGCCGCCTCGCGTCGCTGCGCCTCGACACCGAGCGCGCCGCCGCGTTCACCGCCGAGGTGCTGGAGGCCGCCCTCGCCTGGCTCCGCGCCGGCCGCACCCCCGTCCCGGCCGGGTTCCAGCGCCAGGTCCTCGGCACGGACCTGGACGAATCGGCCCTGCGCGCCAAGCTGGAGGAGACCTACCGCGTCCTCGCCAAACTCGCCGACGGCGCCGCCCACCGCCACGCGATGGTGAAACGCGCCAACGCCGTCCGCCCGAGGACGCTCTTCTGACCATGACCACCGACATGACCACCGACCAGCGCGCCCCCGCCACCGCATGCCGCACCTGCGGCGAGCCCGCCCTCTCCCACGACCGCTTCTGCGAACAATGCGGCACCCCCACCACCCCGGTCCCCCGCCCGCCGACCGCGCACCACGCACCCCCCACCTCCGGTCTTGCGTCCAGTGCGGGGGGTGCGCCCAGCGCGGGGCGTGGGGTTTGTGGGGATTGTGGTGGGGTGGCCGTTGGGGCGGACGGGTTCTGTGGGCGGTGCGGGTTCCGGCAATCCCCGAAGCTGGGGCCTGGTGAAGTCGACCTTGGGGTTGTCGGGGGCGCGGTCAGTGATCGCGGGTTGCGGCGCAAGCGGAATGAGGACGCGGTCGCGATCGCGGGGTTGTCCCGAGGGGCCTGTGCGGTGGTGTGCGACGGGGTCGCCACGGCGCCGGGGTCGGCGGAGGGGGCGCGGCGGGCCGCCGATGCGGCGCTGGCCGTGCTCACCGGGCGGGTGTCCGCCGGCATGGATCCGCGGGCGACGACGCGGGCGGCGGTGGAGCGGGCGGCCGAGGTCGTCGCCGGGCTCGCCGGCGGGCCGGACGCGTCGCCCGCGTGCACGTTCGTGTCGGCCATCGTCGACCCGGCCGGTGTGACGGTCGGGTGGGTCGGCGACAGCCGGGCGTACTGGCTGTCCGAAGCGGGCTCGCGGCTGCTGACCAGGGACGACTCCTGGGCCGCGTCCATGGTCGAGCAGGGGGCGATGGCCGCCGGGGACGCGTGGGCCGACCCGCGGGCGCACATGATCACGGCGTGGCTCGGCGCGGACGCCGGGCCCGTCGAGCCGCATGTGGCGGCGTTCCGCCCGGCGGTCCCGGGGCTCGTCGTGCTGTGCAGCGACGGGCTGTGGAACGACCTGCCGGAGGCGGACGACCTCGCGGCGGTGGCGCTGGGCGGCGCGGGCGGCCCGGTCGGCGCGGCGCGGCGGCTGCTGCGGGCGGCGCTGGACGTGGGCGGCCGCGACAATGTCACGGCGGCGGTGATCCCCTGTCCGCCGCCGGTTGGGGAGCGGAGCAGATGAGCGGGTTTCCGGAGTTCACCGTCCGCGTCGACCAGAACGCCTACCTTCCGGCGGGCGGGCGGGAGATGCACGCGATCGTCACCGTCGCGGCGCGCTCCGACGGAGGCGGCGGCGCACCCGCGGCGGAGATCATCCTCATCGACACGTCCGGTTCGATGTCGTACCGGGGGAAGATGGCCGCGGCGAAGCGGGCCGCGCGGGCGGCGGTGAACGTGCTGCGCGACGGCGTCCACTTCGCGGTGGTCGCGGGCGCGAACCGGCCGCGGATGATCTACCCGCAGGGGGAGCGGCTCGTCGCGGCGGACGAGGCGTCCCGGCGCGGCGCGGTGAGCGCCATCGGACGGCTGGAGGCGGCCGGCGGGACGGCGATCGGGTCGTGGCTGCGCCTCGCCGAGCGCCTGTTCACCGGGTACGACGACGCCGTCCGGCACGCCATCCTGCTGACCGACGGCAAGAACCAGCACGAGCCGGCCGAGGAGCTGGACGCGGCGCTGCGGGCGTGCGAGGGCCGCTTCCTGTGCGACGCGCGCGGCGTCGGCACCGACTGGGACGTCGCCGAGCTGCGCAAGATCAGCTCCGCGCTGCTGGGCGGGTTCCTGGACGTCCCCGACCCGGCCGACCTGGAGGCCGACTTCCTGGCGATGACGCGGGCCGCGATGAGCAAGGAGGTCGCGGACGTGACGATGCGCCTGTGGACGCCGCAGCAGGCGCGGCTCCGGTTCGTGAAGCAGATGGTCCCCGCCGTCGAGGACCTGACCGGCCGCCGGGTCGAGTCGGGCGCGCAGACGGGCGACTACCCGCTCGGCGCCTGGGGGAGCGAGTCCCGCGAGTACCACGTGTGCGTCGAAGTCCAGCCTGGCGACGTGGGACGGCAGATGCGCGCCGCGGGGGTGAAGCTGCTGGCGGGCGACGAGGTGCTCGCGTCCGGCAACATCCTCGCCGAGTGGACGGACGACGAGGCCCACTCCACCCGCATCAACCGCCGGGTCGCGCACCACACCGGGCAGTCGGAGCTCGCCGACGCGATCCAGGAGGGCCTGGAGGCGCGGCGCGAGGGCGACGGGGACCGCGCGACCGCCCGGCTCGGACGCGCCGTCGTCCTCGCGCGGGAGGTCGGCAACGAGCAGATCTCCGGCCTGCTCGACCGGGTCGTGGACGTCGTCGACGAGGCGACCGGCACCGTCCGGCTGAAACGGGACGTGTCGAAGGCGGATGAGATGTCGCTCGACACCCGTTCCGTCCGGACCGTCCGGACCCGGCACGGCGACGACGGCAAGGCCGGAGGCTGAGGCCCATGCCGATCTGCCCGCGCGGGCACACGTCCCGAGGCGCCGACCGCTGCGACGTGTGCGGCGACCCCATCGGCCCGCCCCAGGCTCCGCTCACGGCCGGTCCCGGGGCCGGGTCCGAGCCGCCCGCGTGCCCGCACTGCGGGACGCCCCGCTCGGGCCGCTTCTGCGAGGTGGACGGCTACGACTTCGACACCGGCACCCTCTACACGGTCGAGCTGGCGATCGACCGCGCGGCGCGGGCCGTGCCGCTGGTGCCGCAGCCGCGCACCGGCAGCTCCCCGGCCGCCCAGGCCGCGCACTCCGGGCCGTCCGCGCTGGTCGCGGCCGACCGCGCCTACTTCGACACGGTCGTCGCCGAGATGGGCGAGGACGCCGCCGGCTTCACGTTCCCGCCCTACTGTCCGGAGCGGCGCGTCCCGCTGACCGGCGGCGAGGTCCGGATCGGCAGGCGCAGCGCGTCCCGCGGGATCGTGCCGGAGATCGACCTGAGCGCGCCGCCCGAAGACCCCGGTGTGTCGCATCTGCACGCCGTCCTGCTGGCGCGGCCGGGCGGCACCTGGACCCTCGTCGACCCCGGTTCGACGAACGGCACGACGGTGAACGGCGGCACCGCGCCGATCCCGGTGAACGCGCCGGTGCCGATGGCGGACGGCGACCGCATCCACGTGGGCGTCTGGACGACCATCACGCTGTCCCTGCAGGAAGGCCCGCCATGACGATGAGTCCCGCGCAGCCGGCGGCTCCCGCTCCCCGGACGTCCGGCCCGCGGCTCGACCCGGTTCCGCCCCGCTCCCCCGCGGACCCGCCCGGCGCCCCGCGCGGCGGCCGGCTCCGGACGTTCCTGCGCGGCCGCTGGCTGAAGACGATCCCCGGCCGCATCCGCGCGCACGTGGTGCTCTGCCTCGCCGCGCTCGTCGCGCTGCTGGCCGTCCTCACCGTGTCGGTCGGGAACGCGCGCGACTCCGTCCAGACGATCGGGCACGACGCGGGCCCGCAGGTCGTCGCGACCGGCACGCTGTACTTCGCGCTCAGCGACATGGACGCGCAGGTGTCCAACATCCTGCTGATCGGACGCGAGCACAACCTCGGCATCGGCTACGACAACTCGCTGCGCGTGTACGAGATGCGCCGCGCGGAGGCCGACGCGGCGGCGGTGCAGGCCGCGCAGCTCGCCGGGCGCGACCCGGCGCTGAAGCGGACGGTCCAGGAGGTGCTGGACGGCCTCGGCAAGTACGAGCGCCTCGTCGGCCAGGCCATGCAGCTCGACGCGCAGTCCGACCACGCGGCGGGCGAGCTGCCGCCGCAGGTCGTCGACGCCTACCGGCAGGCGACCGACCTGATGAAGCTGCAACTGCTGCCGAAGGCGTACAACATCACGCTGGACAGCGGCGCGCACGTCCGGCAGTCGTACGAGACGAAGCGGTCGGCGGTGCTCGCGGGACGCGCCTGGGTCGCCCTCACCGGCCTGGTCGTGCTGCTCCTGCTGATCGCGACGCAGCTGTACCTGGCCCGGACGTTCCGGCGCGTCCTCAACCCGGCGCTGGTGCTCGCGACGCTCGGCACGGTCGTGCTCACGGCGGTCGGCGCGGGCCTATTGACGGCGCACGCGGGCCACATCAAGAAGGCGAAGGAGGACGGGTTCGACTCGATCCTCCAGCTGTCGCGGGCGCGGGCGATCAGCCACAGCGCGTTCGCCGACGAGAGCCGCTACCTCCTCGACCCGGGCCGCGCCGACACCTACGAGCAGACCTACCTCGACAAGTCGCTGTCGGTCATCTACCCCGACCTCGGCGACAAGCCGGTGAACCTGGAGAACTACTACGCGGGCCTGGAGCAGAAGGTCGCCCCCTACAGGCCGGGCAAGGGCGCCGTGCCGTTCCTCGGCTTCTTCGGGGACGAGGCCCGCACCATCGACAAGGGCCGTGAGGCCGACGCCCTCGCGGCGGTGCTCGCGGCGTACCGGACCGTCCAGCGCAACGACGCCGAGATGCGGCGGCTGGCGTCGGCGGGGAACCGGTCCGGGGCGATCGACCTGCGGATGGGCCGGACGTCCGGCGCCATCCACGACTTCGACAACTTCGACAAGGCGCTCAGCCTGCTGACGGCCGTCCACCAGGACGCCTTCGACGAGGCGATCGAGGACGCCGACGGCGGGCTGCGCGGCTGGAACGCCGTCCCGCCCGCCGGCGCCGCCGTGATCGCCCTGCTGGTCCTGGCCGGGGTCCGCCCCCGGCTGGCCGAGTTCCGCTGACCGTGACCGGAGGAGAGCAAGCCATGCGCGGTACCCGAGCCGTCGCCGCCGTCCTGGCCGCGGCGGTGCTGGCGGGCTGCGGCCTCGGCGGCACCGAGGAGGAGTCCGTCGCCGACAAGGACTCCCTGGTCATCGGCGTGAAGGAGGACCAGCCGGCGCTCGGCGTGAAGCGCCCGGACGGGACGTACGAGGGCTTCGACGTCGACGTCGCCACCTACATCGCGGGGAGGATGGGCGTCCCGAAGAGCCGCATCACGTGGCGGACGACGAACTCGTCCGTCCGCGAGGAGGCGCTCGCGAAGGGCACCGTCGACATGATCGTCGCGACGTACTCGATCACCGCGAAGCGCAAGATGAAGGTCACCTTCGGCGGGCCCTACTACGTCGCCCACCAGGACACCTTCGTCCGCGCCGACGCCGCGTCCATCCGGGACGTCCGCGACCTCAAGGGCAAGCGGATCTGCGAGGTGACCGGCTCCAACTCCTGGCGCCGCGTCATCGAGGAGCGCAAGGTCGCCGCCGAGCCCGTCACCGTCGGCACCTACGGGGCCTGCATGGACGCCCTCGCCGCCGGGAGGCTCGACGCCGTGTCGACCGACGACCTGATCCTCGCCGGGTTCGCCGCCGGCCGCCCCGGACGGATGATCAACGCGCCGTTCACCGACGAGAAGTACGGCGTCGGGCTCAAGAAGGGCGACCTGAGGGGCTGCGAGGAGGTCAACCGGGCCATCACCGCGATGTACCAGGACGGCACCGCGCAGCGCCTGCTCACCAAGTGGTTCGGCAAGTCGGGGCTGAAGCTGACGACGAGCGTCCCGCAGTTCGAGGGCTGTACCTGAGCCGGGTCAGGGCGTGGTCGTGGACGGGAACGCGACGATCGCCTCGCGCAGCGTGTCGTAGATCGGGATGTACCGGTCGATGCCGGTGATGCGGAAGACCCGCTGGACGCGCGGCGGCAGCGCCACCAGCGCGATGTGGCCGTCGCGCTGGAGGGCCCGCCGGTTGGCGGCGACGAGCGCGTTCAGGCCGGTCGAGTCGCAGAACGTGACCTCGCGCATGTCGACGACCACGGGTTCGTCGGAGTCGACGACCTCGAAGAGGGTCTCCTCGAAGCGCGTCCGGGACACCACGTCGATGTCGCCCTGGACACGGACGACCGTGCAGCGGTCGTCGCGCATCAGGCTGATGTCGAAGTCCATGGTCACCTCACGCCCATCCGGTCGTACCCGGCCATCTCAGGTGACTCCTCAGGATTGCGCACCCGTGCCCGCATTCCAAGCTCTCACCGGGAATGGGGACCGGTCACCGAGCCCGCCCGGCCGGACCGCAACGCCGTCCCGGACGTCCGGCCGGTCCCACGTGCTGACTCTACCCGACGCGCCGTCCCGGACGTCCGGATGCGTCCGGGGACCTCCGGGAAACGTGGGCAATAACTTACTCAAGAGAAACTTACCGAAGGGTAAGAAATGGCGTCCAATGTCACTTGCGCAGGGCTTGACCTGGGCTTGGACCATTTCTTACCTGCCTCCACGCGCGAAAGGCGGACGCTGACTCTGGCCCGGATCGGCGCAGAGGTTACAGTGAGGTGGCGAAATTCGGGAGGCTGGGTGTTCTACACGTTCATGACGCGCGTGGTGCGTCCGATCCTCTGGCTGCTATTCCGGCCCCGCGTCGTCGGCGGCGAGAACGTGCCGAGCTACGGGCCGCTGATCGTGGCCAGCAACCACCTGTCGTTCATCGACAGCTTCATCATCCCGCTCGCGGTGCCGCGCCCGGTCACCTACATCGCCAAGGCCGACTACTTCGAGGGCGGCGGGCTGAAGAAGGGCTTCGTCCGCTGGTTCCTCACCAACCTCGGGCACGTCCCGGTCCGCCGCGGCGCCCGCCGCGCCGCGATGGGCGCCCTCGAGCAGGCCGCCGAGGTCCTCGACAACGCCGGCGCCTTCGCGATCTACCCCGAGGGCACCCGCTCCCCGGACGGACGCCTCTACCGCGGCCGCACGGGCGTCGGCTGGCTCGTCCTGGAGTCCGGCGCCCGCGTCCTGCCGGTCGCCCTGGAGGGCACCGAGAAGATCCAGCCGATCGGCGCGGGCTTCCCGCGCGTCTTCGGCCCCCGCCCCACCGTGCGGATCGGCCCGCCCATGGACTTCTCCCACTACCGCGACCTCCCCCCGGCCAAGGCCCGCCGCGCCATCACCGACGAGATCGTCGAGACCATCCAGAAGATGTCCGGCCAGGACTACGCCGCCGAATACAACAACCGCGCCGAACAACAGGGCTGAGAGGCGCCGCCCTCCGCTCCGCTGGCGCTCCGCTCCGGCCGTCGCGTAAGGCGGCCCGGCCTCGCGGTCGATGGCGCCCGTTCCGGTTCGGCGGGTTGGGGGTGAGGGCGTGTCGTCGGGGGGTCGGGTGGGGGGTGGGGTCGTAGGGTCGCGGCCATGGCGTCCAGGTTCTTCCCGATCGTCCTGTTGGTGACGGCCGCCGCCGCCAGTGCGTGCGGCGGCGGCGGCGAGCGTGCGCGGGAGGTGCGCGGGACCGCCCGGGCGGAGGTGGCGGGCATCGGGTACACCTCCGACCAGCTCGCGCAGGCGCTGCTCACCGCGGCGCCCGGCTACCGGCGGGCCGGGGAGCCCGATTCGGGGGAGTACGGGTCGCTGAAGGCCATCCAGAACGCCGCCCGGCTGCAGCGCGAGGCGACCCTCGACAAGCCGCGCTGCGGGACGGACCGCCCGGGCGGCACCGTGGCCGGCGACGTCCCGGCGGCGCTCGTCTCGTTCACCGGCGGCGCCGGGCAGACCGCCACCGAGACGCTCATGGGGATGTCCGCCGCCGACGCCGAGAAGCAGGTCAACGCGCGCGTCCCGTCCGGCTGCCTGAGGTTCCGCACCAAGATCGGCTCGAACTGGGCGGAGCACCGCGTGGTGGAGGCGCCGAAGGGCGAGATCGGCGAGGGGTCCCGCACCGTCGGGGTGTCCACGACCAGCGGCGGCGCCCGGAGCCGCACCTGGTACGTCGTCTTCCGCGGCCGCCACTACCTCGCCACCGTCACCGTCTTCGGCCCGGCCGTCACCCGCGAGGACGCCGAGCACCTCGCCCGCGAGGCACGCGCGCAGGCGGAGCGCGTCCTGCCGTGAGTCACGCGGCTCGCGGACGGTCTCGGCCACCGGATACGGTTCGCCTTACACGGGACGTACGTCCCGGGCGCGTCGTTCCCAGCGGGGGTGTCCTTGATCGGTAAGGAGGGCCGGGTGACCGGCCGGATCGGGCCGGGGCTCGTCGGGGAGGTCATGATCCCCATCAGGGGCGGTGTCGAGGCGTTCTACGCGCACCCCGTGAACCCGCAGGACGAGATCGGCGTCGGCACGATCGTCGTGGTCGTCGAGCACCACCCGCCCCGGACGGTGTACGTGGCGCCGGCGCTGCCCCAGTAGGACTGGCACAAAGAGGCCATCTCGGAGGAGAACCGGACGGCCTTACCGTGCGTCTGAGGGGAAACGCGGGCGGGCCCGTGGGCCGACCGCACCAAAATGTGAAGAGGAGGCCGCATGCCCGTGCTCGCCGTGGCGATCGGCGTGGTCGTCGCCATCATCGTATTGATCATCTTGTTCAAGATGGTCTGGCGGGTCGCCGAGCCGAACGAGGCTCTGATCATCTCCGGGCTCGGCGCCAAGTCCAAGCCGATCGACGGCGTGGACAGCCTCGGATTCAAGATCGTGACCGGCAAGGGGACGTCCGTCCTGCCCGGTTTCCAGGTGTCGCGCCGGCTGCAGCTCGACAGCCGCGCCGCCAACCTCGAGGTGAACTGCGTGACGCAGCAGGGCATCCCGGTCAAGGTGCGCGGCGTCGTGATCTACAAGGTCGGGGACGACCTGGTCTCCATCGCCAACGCGGCGCGGCGGTTCCTGGAGCAGCAGTCGTCCATGGACAACACGATCCATGAGCTGTTCACCGGCCACCTGCGCTCCATCATCGGCAACCTCACCGTCGAGGACCTGATCCTCAACCGGGAGCGGCTGACGTCCGAGACGCGCAGCTCCGCGGCCGACGAGATGAGCAAGCTCGGCCTGGTCGTCGACTCCCTCCAGATCCAGGAGATCGACGACGAGACCGACTACATCGCCAACCTGGGCCGCCCGCACGCCGCGAAGGTCGCCGCCGCCGCCCGCATCGCCGAGGCCGAGCGCAACCAGGAGGCCACCGAGCGCGAGCAGGAGACCGAGCGGCAGAACGCCGCGGTCATCCGCGACACCGAGATGAAGAAGGCCGAGTACGAGGGCCAGGTGCAGCAGGCCGCGCAGCAGGCCCGGCAGGAGGTCATCCTCAAGGAGACCCGCAACGCCGAGCTGGAGGCCGAGCGCACCGAGAAGCGGCTGGAGAGCGAGATCCGCAAGCCCGCGGACGCGCGCGCGTACGAGCAGGTCAAGCTGGCCGAGGCCGAGCGCGAGGAGCGCATCGCCCAGGCCCAGGCCGCCGCGACGGAGATCCAGCTGAAGGCGGAGCGGCAGGCCGAGGCCACCCGGATCCTCGGTGAGGCCGACGCGGACGCGATCCGGCAGAAGGGCCTCGCGGAGGCCGAGGCGATCAAGGCCCGCGCGGAGGCGCTGGCCGAGAACACCGACGCCGTCATCGCGCAGCAGCTCGCCGAGCAGTGGCCGCAGATCGTCGAGGCCGGCGCGGGCGTGTTCGGCAACGTCGACAACATGGTCGTGCTCAACGGCGCCGAAGGCATCGAGGACATGCTCGCCAAGGCGCTCACGCTCGGCGGGACGGGCCTCGGCGTCGCCCGCCAGCTGCTCGCCAACCTGAACAACGCGCAGCCCGCCGCCAACGGCCACAACGGTGCGACGCCGGCCGTGCCCGCGGTGGAGATCCCCAAGGAGGACTGACGCCGCAACCCCGCCGCAACCCCAGAAGGCCCGGCCCCGCCGGGCCTTCTTGGCGTTAGGGGGCGGCCGGTCCCGCTAAGTTCGTTGCATGTCCGTGCCCCGGCTCGCCGTCTCCGTCGATCTCGTCGTGCTCACCGTGCGGGAGCAGCGCCTGTGCGCGCTGATGTGGCGGCGGGACCGGGCGCCCTACGACGGGGCGTGGTCGCTGCCGGGCGGGTTCATCCAGCTGGAGGAGGACCTGCCCGTCGCCGCGTCCCGGCTCATGGCGGAGCGGGCCGGGCTCGCGGACGTCCGGATCCACCTGGAGCAGCTCGCCACCTACGGCTACCCCGACCGCGACCCCCGGCAGCGGGTGGTGAGCGTCGCCTACCTGGGGCTGGCGCCCGATCTGCCCGCGTCCAGCCGCGCCCAGGTGCTGTGGACGGCGGTGGACGAGCTCGTCCACCACGACCGGGCCGCGTTCGACCACCGCCGGATCCTGCGGGACGGGATGGAGCGCGCGCGGGCGAAGCTGGAGTACACCTCGCTCGCCGCCGCGTTCTGCCCGCCCGAGTTCACCGTCGCTGAACTGCGCCGCGTCTACGAGATCGTGTGGGGCACCAGCCTGGACCCGCGGAACTTCCACCGGAAGGTCACCGGCGCCGACCGCTTCCTCATCCCCACCGACCGGACCACGACGCGCGACGGCGGCCGCCCCGCCCGCCTGTACCGGCGCGGCGACGCCGAGCAACTGCGCCCGCCCATGCTCCGCCCGCGCGTCTGACCCTGCCCGGCGGCCTTTGACCTGGGCCGACGTCGCGCGCATCGGGCGGCGGTTGCTATTTTCGGCCCCTATGGACGGTGACGAAGCGCTCGGCGTGCTCGTCCGGGACATCGGTGACGCCGGTGTCGCGGAGATGGCCGGGTCCCCGGGGCTCGCGGCGGCCGTCGACCAGCATGTGGCCGCGCTCCGCGACGAGCTCGGCGCCGCGGGCCAGGACGAGCTGATGGCCTACCTGCACGGGTTCGCCAAGGACGCCTTCGACCGGGGCTGGTGGCCGGACGACCCCCGCGACTGGGAGTTCGTCCGGATCGTGGCCGTTTGCTGGATGATGAGGGACGCTGCATAGGCTGAGGGGTGTTCACCCCCACGCGATCTGGAGGACAACGGTGTCCGAGGCAACCACTCCGCGCTTCCGCTCCGTCCTCGACCGGTTCGTGGCTTACAAGCCCGGCAAGGTCGTGGTGTCACCCGAGGGCCGCTCGTACAAGCTGTCGTCCAACGAGTCTCCGCACGGCCCGCTGCCGTCGGTCGTGGACGCGATCAGCGAGGCGGCCCGGAACATCAACCGCTACCCCGACAACAACGCGACGGCGCTGACCGAGGAGATCGCCCGCTTCTGCGGCGTCCCCGCCGACCACGTCGCGGTCGGCTGCGGCTCGGTCGGGATGACGCAGATGCTCCTGGAGGCGGTCGCCGAGCCGGGCGCCGAGGTCGTCTACGCGTGGCGGTCGTTCGAGGCGTACCCGCTCCTCGTGTCGCTGTCGGGCGCCACGGGCGTCCAGGTGGCGCTGAGGGACGAGACCCACGACCTGGAGGCGATGGCCGACGCGATCACCGAGAACACGCGGCTGGTCTTCGTCTGCAACCCGAACAACCCGACGGGCACGGTCGTCCGGCGCGCCGAACTGGAGGCGTTCCTCGACCGCGTCCCCGCCGACTGCCTGGTCGTCCTGGACGAGGCGTACCGCGAGTACATCCGCGACGACGAGGTCCCGGACGGCCTGACCCTGCGCGGCGACCGCCCGAACCTCGCCGTCCTCCGGACGTTCTCCAAGGCCTACGGCCTCGCCGGCCTCCGCATCGGCTACCTCGTCGCCCACCCGGAGGTGGCGGGCGCGATCCGCAAGACCTTCCTGCCGTTCAGCGTGAACTCGGTCGCCCAGGCCGCGGGCGTCGCGTCCCTGCAGGCGACCGACGAACTCCTGGAGCGCGTCGAGGGCACGGTGAAGGAGCGCGACCGCGTCCGGGACGCCCTCCTCGCCGACGGCTGGACGGTCCCGCCGACCGAGGCGAACTTCGTCTGGCTCCGCCTCGGCGACCGCACCATGGAGTTCTCCGCCGCCTGCGACGCGCAGGGCGTGAGCGTCCGCCCGTTCGACGGCGAGGGCGCCCGGGTCTCCATCGGCTCCCCGGAGGAGAACGACGCCTTCCTGGACGTCGCCAAGTCCTTCCCCCACCGCAACTAGGAACGACCGGCGGGCTCCCGCACCCGGCGCCGCGTCGCCGGGGCGGGGGTCGCGCCCCGACCCGGTCGAGCAGGCGTCCCGCCACCGTGGCCACGATCGTCACCGAGCCCGTCCAGGCGATCAGGTGCAGCCCGGCGGCGAGCGGCTCGTCACCCCGTCCCGTCTGGAAGTACTGCGCGGTGAAGAACAGCGAGGCGGACAGGAGCAGCCCGGCGGCGTTCCCGGCCGCGAAGCCGCGCAGGCGGAACAGTTCCGGCGGCACCATCGGGTGCGCGGCGGCCCGCTGCCAGACGACGAAGCCGGCGCCGCAGGCCGCGCCCGCGATGAGCGTCCCGGCCACCTCGGCGCTGCCCCACCCGGCGGCCTGCGAGCGGACCAGCCCCCACACCGGGCCGAGCGCGGCGCCGGTCGTCAGCAGGACGGCGAAGCTCAGGCTGTAGGCGTTCACCGTCCATTCGCGACCATCACCGAGCCCGCGGACGCGAGCCCCAGAACCCATTTCCTGTCCATGCCCGTACCGACCGGCGCCCCGGCGGAATCGGCCGGGCGGCACCCGGCGAATCCGGCCGCGGACCGGTGTCTGTACAAGCAAGGGAGGCGTATCGAATGACCATGGTCGAACAGCCGCGTGACGAGTTCGCGCGCCTGACCGAACCGTTCCGGTGCGAACTGCCATCGCCACCAACGCCTGCCTCAACGCGCTGCGGCACAGCAGCCCCGCCGTGCTGCCCGGCGGACTGGGCGGCCCGTCCACCGACCCGGCCGCGACCGGCCCCCGCGACACGGAGATCCCGTGGCTGGAGCCCATCCCCGACTCACAGGCCGGCCCGGCGGCCATCGTCGCCGGACGAACCGGCCTGCGCCTGGCCCTGATCGCGGCCCTGCAACACCTGCCCCCGCAGCAGCGGACCGTCCTGATCCTGCGCGACGTACTCTCGTGGCCCGCCGAGGAAGCGGCCGACGTCCTGGGCGTCACTCCGGCCGCCGTGCACAGCACACTCCAACGGGCCCGCGCCCGCCTGGACCGCCTGGAACCGGCGGCAGACGAGATCACCGAGCCCGCCGAGCGAATCAGGTGGCGGAAGCCGGCGAGGACTCGGGCCTTGCCCGACTGGCCCGCGCGCTGCGCGATTTCCAGCAGTTCGTTGTGCGAATTACCGAGTGTGATCAATGTTAGCCTGGCCATGTGGCTGAGCAGGGTGATGGGCGGATCGGGGTCGTGGCCGCGCTCGTGCGGTCCTCGTTCCTGGTGAATGCGGTATATGCGGAGTCGGGCCGGGAGTACGGGCTGACTCCGCAGCAGGGCCAGTTGCTCTGCGTGCTGATGTCGCGGTCGTACGGCATGGGCGAGTTGGGCGCGATGCTGCGGCTGGCCAAGTCGAGCCTCACCGGGCTGGTGGACCGCACCGAGCGGAACGGGCTGGTCAGGCGGGAGGCGGATCCGCGGGACACGCGGGCGGTGCGGGTCGCGCTGACCGAGCGGGGCGCGGAGTTGGCCGAGGAGTTCTACACCGAGACCTGCCGGCGGATCGACGGGTTGGCCGCGGGCCTCGGCCCGCAGGACCGCGAGATGCTCGCCCGACTGCTGGGGCGGGTCGTCCTCGACAATGAGGCCCCGCTGGTCTTCAAGGAACCGGACGTGGAGGCCGTCGACGGCCTGAGCTGATGCCTCTCCCGAGAACTCGGGGCTTGTTGTTCGTGATACGAACTGTTACGGTTCGTGCTACGAACTAAGGCTTCGTTCTGAGGAGCGCGCAATGATGGGCCGTACAGTCGCGGTCGTCGGCAGAGGCTACGGGGACGCCGCGGTCGCCAAGGCGCTGCGGTCCGAGGCCGATGTCGTCCTCATCGATCCCACGGACGACCACCAACAGCGGCTCGATCGACGGCTCGCTGCGCGCGCTCGGCATCGCGCTGGACGAAGGCATCCTGGCCCGGCTTGACGAGCTGTTCGCGGGGGTCGGGTTGACCAGGGGCAGGTCGGCGCCTGAGGCGTATGCGTGGTGAGTCCACTCAGTGCATGAAAGGCACGGCAATGACCGCACATGACGTTGTTTTCGGTTTCGGAGCACACAGCACCTTCGACGATCAGCCCGCGTTGATGCGCATGGTGGAGCGGGCCGACCGGGAGGGGCTGGATCTGTTCTCGCTGTCCGACCACCCCTACCTCGGTGAGCGGCTCGACGCCTACGCGTCCATCGGGTTCCTGCTCGGACGGACGGAGCGCATCGCGGGCTTCGCCAACGTGACCAACCTGCCGACACGGCCCGCGCCCATGCTCGCGCGGACGGTGACGTCGCTGGCGTCGCTGACCGGCGGCCGCGTCGTCGTCGGAATGGGCGCCGGCGGCCTGTGGGACCGCATCGCCGACATGGGGGTGCCGCGGCTGCCCCCCGCGGACGCCGTGGACGCCTTCGAGGAGGCGATCACGCTGGTCAAGAAGCTCTCCGGCGGCGGCCCGCCGGTCACCTTCGCGGGGCGCCACTACCGGGTGGACGGGATCGCGCCGGCCCCGGTGCCCGCGCCCCCCGTGTGGACCGGGTCCGTCGGGCCCAAGTCGCTGGCCGCGACGGGGCGGGAGGCCGACGGCTGGATTCCCGGGCACGCGGCGGACTGGCTCAGCGAGCGGTACCGGACGTCGCGGCCGGTCATCGACGAGGCGGCCGCAGCGGTGGGCCGCGACCCGCGCGACGTCCGGACGGTCTTCAACTTCCCCGGGCGCATCACCGACCGTCCGCTGCCCGCCACCCGGGACGGCGGCGGGCGCTGGGTCGGCGGCTCCGCCGGGCAGTGGGCCGAGGAGCTGACCGGTGCGGTGCTGGAGCACGGCGCGTCCGGCTTCATGCTCTTCTCGCCGTCCGGGGGGACGCCGGACGAGACGGCCCTCGGACGCTGGGCGGGGGAGGTCGTTCCGGCGGTGCGGGAGGCGATCGCGAAGGAGAGGGGCTGAGGGGGCGGCGTCCCGAGCGCTGATGGAGTGCCCCGTCAGCCCTCAGGGTCAGCTCGTCTTGGTGGGGCCGAGCTTTTCGATGATCAGGCGGTAGAGCTGGCGGGGGCGGCCCGGCTGGGGGGTGCGGTTCGGGGGGAGCGGCCAGGCCAGGCCCTCCTCGACGAGGGTGCGCAGGAGGCGGCGGGCCGTGCGGGGCGTGACGCCGAGCATCTTGCCGGCGTTCTCCGCGTCCACGATGAGGGGCTGTTCCTGGTCGCCGAGCTTGTCGGCCAGGCGGGCCAGGATCTCCAGGCCCTTGGGCTTGGCCTGGGGTTGGGTGCGCGGGGGTGTGCGCGGGGCCGGCACAAGGGCGCGGCCGTCGCGGTCGAGGGCGAAGCCCTGGGCGCGTTGGGAGCTCTGGGAGCGGGCCAGCGCGGCCCGGGCGTGGTTCTCGGCCTCGTGGGCGGTGCGGCCCATGCCGATGCCGACTTCTATGGCCAGGCCCAGTTCCTCGCGGACGCGTTCCACGAAGGGCGGGGTGCGGAAGCCCTCCGTGGACGTCGTCACCGAGCCGCGTGTCGCGATGACCAGGTAGCTGTGGTCGTCCAGGGGCCAGACGGAGGCGTTCATGCGGTGCGCCTCTTGCAGCAGGACCCGGTGCAGCGCGAGTTTCAGCTCGTCCCGCCAGTAGCGGGGGGTGACGCGGCGAGGCGTCTCGCGGAGGGTGGGGACGTCCACCAGGACGACGACCAGTTGGGATTCCTCTAGCCGGTGGTGGGCGCCGAGCAGGGCCGCCGTCTGCAGGGAGCTGCGGATCGCGGCGCCGGTCGGACGCACGCGGATCGTGGGTACGCCCGCCATCTCCATGCGTTCGGCCGTGGCGTGCACGCACGTCATCGCGACGGTCGTCGCGCCCCGGCGCCAGAGGCGCTCGTGGAACGCGGCCAGGGTGCCGGGGCCCGCGGCCTCCTCGCGGAGGTGCACCTGCTCGGTGCCGAGGCTGATCTCGGAGTACGCCTCCTCGACCTCGGCGCGGCCCAGCACGTCGATGCTGACCCGGGACGGGTCGAAGCGCTCGTCGAGGGACGCCCGCAGAAGGGCGCCCTGGAGGGCGGCGCCGTTCAGCGGCACATAGGTCGCGGGCATGGTGAGCACCCCGGCCTTGCGCGCGAAGTCGTACGGGACGGGGCTCGCGAACAGGCACACGTCGACGCCCGAGCCGAGGCGGACGACCTTGTCGGCCGCCTCCTGCTCGTCCCGGTACGCGGCGGCCACCAGCCGGCTCGGTACCGGGGTCGGGCCGTGGCCCATCAGCATGACCCGTTCCACCAGGTCGTGTGGGCCCACGACGCCGATCGTGAGATCGGGCGTGACCGAACCCGTTCGTGCCGCCGTCATCGATGCTCGCTCGCTTCCGGTCCGTCCTCTCGGCGGGGGCACCGCCCCGGCCACCTGTTCGCGCACGTCTCGCCCAACGGTTGACTCATGGCTCGCCAGCCCTGCCTTCTGACCCCAGCACCGCCGTTTCGCGATCCGAGCCCCTCTGGCAGATCGGGTCAGGACGACCGGATGTGACGCCCAGAAGCGAAATCGAATCAAGAGTGCGGCGAAAAAGTAACCTACGCGACCCCCTGGTCAGTAATTTGTCACCAATCGGGCAGCCTCGATCCAGCATCTTCGGATGTCCGAAGTTGAAAGGCAAGACCCTAAAACACCGCTAGGGGCCCCTCCTGACGCTCTCGCGCATAGGAAGGACCCCTGGGGCACCGGTTTGGTTTACCTACGGGCCGAAATCCGGACGTGTCGCTGCCGGCCGCGCCGGAAAGACGAACGATCCGTCCGAGGAGGCCGGATGATCACTTCCGGTGATTATTTTCCGCGTTACGGGCCGTCCGAACCGGAGCGTTCCATGGGGATTCTTCCCTGGTCAGCGGTCCGGTTCGGCGGCCCGTGGGGACGGATGCCATGACCGTGCGTAGCGGGTGGGCAACGCTTCGGTTCCGTGATTTCGCGACGCGGCGTTACACGCCCCGTCAGGTGCGAACCCGGAGTTGGTCAGGAGGGGGCCACATTCGGCCGTTCGCGGCGGCGGCCCCGCCCGTCCGGCCCCAGCCCGTCCGGCCCTAGTCGGCTTCGCGGACGATCTCGGCGCCCAGCTGCGACAGCCGCTCGGCGGTGTGCGCGTGCCCGCGGTCGAGGTAGTAGGCCGAGGTGATCGTCGTCTCGCCCTCGGCGGCGAGGCCCGCGAGGACGAGCGCGCTGCCGCAGCGCAGGTCGTGCGCCTCCACCTCGGCGCCGCGCAGCGCGCGCGGGCCGTTCACCTTCGCGCGGTTGCCGTCCACCTCGATGTCGGCGCCCATCTTCGCCAGCTCGCCGGCCAGCTTGAACCGGCCGTCGAAGATCCGCTCGTAGATGTAGGACTGGCCCTCGGCGAGGCAGGACAGCGCCATGATCGGCGACTGCAGGTCGGTGGCGAAGCCCGGGTACTCGTCGGTGATGACGTTGATCGGGCGGAGCGTCCGGTCGCGGCGGACCTGCAGCACGGCGCCCTGCTGGTGGAACTCCAGGCCCATCTGCTCCAGCTTGTCGGCGGCGACGCCGAGGTGCTCCAGCGAGGCGCCGACGAGGCTGAGGTCGCCGCCGGTGATCGCGGCGGCCATCACGAACACGCCGGCGTCGATCCGGTCGGGCATCACGGTGTGCTCGACGGCGGTCAGCTCCTCCACGCCCTCGACCGTGACGAACCCGGTGCCGCCGCCGCTGATCTTGGCGCCCATCGCCTGCAGGATCGCGATGTTGTCCAGCACCTCCGGCTCCAGCGCCGCGTTCTTGATCAGCGTGGTGCCGCGGGCCAGCGCGGCCGCCATGATCAGGTTCTCGGTGCCGGTGTGCGAGGGGGTGTCGCAGTAGAGGGTCCCGCCGCGCAGGTCGCCCGCCTTGATGTGGATGATGCCGTCGCCGTTGTCGGCCACGTGCTCGGTGACCGTGGCGCCCATCCGCTTGAAGCCGTTGTAGTGGAAGTCGAGGTTGCGGCTGCCGAGGTTGCAGCCGCCGACGCCCTCGATGACGGCCTCGCCGAGCCGGTGCAGCAGCGCGGGGACGAACAGGAACGAGCCGCGGAACCGGGACGCGATGTCGGCGGGCAGCACGGGGCTGCTCAGCGAGGACGCGTCGATCACCAGGGTGCGCTCGGTCTCGTGCAACTCGGCCTTGGCCCCGATGGCCCGCGCGAGCTCCACCGCGCGCCGCACGTCCTCGATGATCGGGACGTTGCGCAGGACGGTGCGCCCCTTGGCGGCCATCAGCGAGGCACCGATCATCGGCAGGACGGCGTTCTTCGCCCCCTGGATGAACACCGTGCCGTGCAGCTGCCTGCCGCCGCGCACGCGGTAACGAACCTCGTGGCCCATGCTCATGCCGCCTAACTCCTTCTCGGGTGCGGGTAGGTGCCTGCCATCAAGTGGGAGCACGAGGGCCGAGCGCGCCGAACGGTGTCCCCCCTCTGCGCCAACGCGACCCCAGTAAACCACCGGACCGGACATGTGCCGTCCGACCCGCGCCACCCTGGCGCCAGTCTGCTAGGTGAGACCTCCGCGACACGCCAAAAGTTCGCACTCCCCCAGGAAATTTCCCAAGGTGAGCCTAGGGGCGGCGCATCACCGCAGGGGCCACTATCGTGATCACGCATGGACGAATCGCCCGGCTGGGACGCCATCGACGCCGCCCTCCGCCCGCTCTACGGCGACACCAAGCCGTTCCACCTCGGCACGATCCACAAGTGGGCGCTGGGAGGTCCCGACCCCCTCGACGGGATCAGCGTCTACGCCCGGACGGAACCCGTCCCGCACTGGCATTTCATCTCCTACGGCATGACGGAGCTGTTCGAGAAGGAGTCGGAGAACCCGGACGAGTCGGGCTGGGGCTTCGAGTTCACCTTCCGGCTCGTCCGCGACCCGGCCGAGGAGCAGCCGCCGATGTGGGCGGCCGGCCTCCTGCAGAACCTCGGCCGGTACGTGTACACGTCCGGCAACTGGTTCGAGGTCGGTCACCACATGGACATCAACGGGCCGATCGCCGCCGGCCGCGAGGACTCGGAGATCCGCGCGGTGACGTTCGTCCAGGACCCGGAGCTGGGGGAGATCTCCACCCCGAACGGCGCGGTCGTGTTCCTCCAGGTCGTCGGGCTCGCGATGGAGGAGTACGAGGCGCTGCGCCGATGGAGCGCCGACGGGCTGGCGGCGGCGCTCGCCCCGCACCTGCCGCTCTTCGTCACCGACCTCGACCGCCGGTCGCTGCTCGCCGACCCCGAGATCGCCCGCGCCGTCGAGGAGGGCATCGCGCGGGACGGCTCCAGCGGCGGCGTGCTGTTCGTGACGACGGCGCACTGGGAGCGGGGCGGCGACGCCACGACGCTGCGGCTGGGGGCGCTCCAGGCCCCGGCGATCGCCGACTCGCTGCGCGGCCGCCTCCCGTTCGGGCGCGAACTGGTCCTGCGGACCGAGGACACGGCGCTCGCGTTCCTGCCCGCCGACGCGTTCGCGGTCGAGGAGCCGGCCGAGGGCGTGCTGGAGGTGCACGTGCCGCCGGCCGCGCTGGACGACCTCACGGCCGTCCTGCCGCCCACGGCGGGACGCAGGCCCGTCGCGTCCCTCCCGGGGCTCACCGTCGAGATCGTGCCGACCGCCATGAAGGACCGTTTCGGCAAGGAGACCGGCGAGATCGTCGGCTGAACGGTGCGCGTCCCGGCCGACTCCTCAGCGGGCTCTCTGAGCGGCTCTCAGCGGGCTTCGAGGATCTCGATCTCGTCGCCGATCGTGAGGGTGCCCAGCGCGCGCGGGACGGCGTTGTAGCCGAACTGGATGCCGCGGTCGCGGGTGCGGTAGGTGGCGAGCGTCCGGAGCGGCTCACGCCCGCGCTCGGCGGTCTCCTGGTCGGTGGTCGTGATGAGGCACCGCGCGCACGGCTTCACCATCTCGATGACGGCGTCGCCCACGCGCAGCAGGCGCACGTCGTCCTCGCCGTAGGGGCCGAGGCCCTCGAAGACGAGGCTCGGACGGAAGCGGTTCATCGGGAGGGGCTCGTCCAGGCGCGCGTTGAGGTCGGCCAGGGACTCGGCGGAGATGACCAGCAGCGGGTACCCGTCCGCGAACATCACCTCGCCCCCGCCCCGGGACGTCGCCCGGTGACCGGTGAAGCGGACGAGCCGGCAGTCGTCGCCGAGCAGCTCGGAGAACCAGGCGGCGGCCTCCTCGCCCTGGTCGATGCCCTGGCATTCCTTCCGCTGGATGAACACGTCCAGGACCTCACCGTCGTCCACGGCCTTGTGGACGAGCGGCGCGGCACCGGGCGCGTGCACCGTGAGGACCTCGCCGTCGTAGGACGGGCGCAGCAGCGCCATCCGCGCGAACTCCCGCTGCGACAGGAAGCGGCCGCCGGGCCCGATCAGCATGAACTCGCGGTCGAACGGCAGCCCGCGCGGCGTCAGCGCGGCGCTGCGCAGCGCGGTCCCGCCGCCGCTCTTGAGCGGGTAGGCGTTCAGCTCGGTCAGGGTCCCGTGCAAGGCCCCACTCCTCGGTCTCTCAGCTGAGCGCGGCGAGCCGGTCGAACACCGGACCCAGCCGCTCGACGAAGCGTTCCGGACGGCAGACCTCGTCCAGGCGCTTCTCGTCCAAGGCCAGCCCCGCTTCGGCGGCGTGCTCGCGCAGCGTCTCGCGGAACGGCGTGCCCGTCTCCCAGGTCTCCATCGCGGCCTTCTGGACGAGCGGGTACGCCTCGTCGTCGCGCGACATGCCCGCCTCGACCAGCTCCAGCAGCACGGTCGAGGTGTAGATCAGGCCGCCGGTCGACTCCAGGTTCTCCTTCATGCGCGCCTCGTCCACGACGAGGCCGGACATGAGGCGGTTCGTGAGGTTCAGCATGTAGTCGAGCGCGATGGACGCGTCCGGCAGCGCGATCCGCTCGGTGGACGAGTGCGAGATGTCGCGCTCGTGCCACAGCGGGACGCCCTCCAGCACGGGGACGATCTGCGCCCGCACGATCCGCGCCATCCCGGCGAGCCGCTCGGAGATGATCGGGTTCTTCTTGTGCGGCATCGCCGACGAGCCCTTCTGGCCCTTCCCGAACGGCTCCCACAGCTCGCGGACCTCGGTGCGCTGCCCGTGCCGCACCTCCAGCGCGACCGCCTCGCACACCGTCGCCATGATCGCCAGCGCGGACACCCACTCGCTGATTCCGTCCCGCATGACGACCTGCGTCGACACGTCCGCCGGCTTCAGGCCCAGCTTGCGCGCGACGTGCAGCTCGATCGCGGGGTCGATGTTGGAGTACGTCCCGACGGCGCCGGAGATCGCCATCACGCCGACGGCCTCGCGCGCCCGGCGCAGCCGGTCCCGCGAGCGGGCCATCGCGAACGCGAAGTCGGCGACGCGGTGCCCCCACACGTCCGGCTCGCCGTGGATGCCGTGCGTCCGCCCGACCCGCAGCGTGCCCCTGTGGGCCAGCGCGTGGTCGCGCAGCGTCGCGACGAGCGCGTCGGCCTTCTCCAGCAGGATGTCGGTCGCCTCGACGAGCTGGAGCGCGAGCGCGGTGTCCAGCAGGTCGGACGACGTCATCCCGAAGTGCACGTACCGGGCCGCCTCGCGCGGCTCGGTGTTGTCGGCCCACGCCGACAGGAAGGCGATCACGTCGTGCTGCGTGACCGCCTCGATCTCGTGCACCGCCTCCGGCGTCGGCGGCGGCGCCTTGCGCACCGGCTCCACCACCTCCGGCGGGATCGTGCCGGCCTCGGCGTGGGCCTCGACGACGAGGACCTCCACCTGGCACCACAGCTCGTATTTGTGCGCGTCGCTCCAGACGCGCCCCATCTCCGGAAGTGTGTACCGCTCGATCACCCGCCCATTGTCCCAGGTCTCGCGGCCACTCCGCCCGCCCGGGGCGCGCGGTGCTCCGGACGGTCAGGCCCGGGCGGCCTTCAGGGCGATGTCGGTGCGGTGGTGGGAGGCGCGGAGAGTGATCTTGGAGATGGCCTCGTACGCCGCCGTGCGAGCGGTGTGGAGGTCGGGGCCCGTGCCGACGACGTTCAGCACGCGGCCGCCGTTGGCGATGAGGCTGCCCTCGGCGCCCAGCTTCGTGCCCGCGTGGAGGACGTAGGCGCCGTCCACCTTGGACGCCTCCTCCAGACCGGTGATCTCGTCGCCCTTCACCGGCGCGGCCGGGTAGCCCTCGGCGGCCAGGACGACCGTCACGGCCGCACCCGGATGCCATTCGGGGCGGAACTCGGGGTCGAGGGCGCCGATCGCGCACGCTTGCAGCAGCTTGGCGAGCGGGGTCGCCAGGCGGTCGAGGACGACCTGGGTCTCCGGGTCGCCGAACCGCGCGTTGAACTCGACCACGCGAACGCCCTTGGACGTCAGCGCCAGACCCGCGTACAGGGTGCCCACGTAGGGGATCTCGCGGCGGCGGAGTTCGTCCACGGCCGGCTGGACGACCGTGGACATGACCTCGTCCACGAGGCCGGGGGAGATCCAGGGCAGCGGCGCGTAGGCGCCCATTCCGCCCGTGTTGGGTCCGGCGTCGTCGTCGTGGGCGCGCTTGAAGTCCTGGGCCGGGAGGAGCGGGACGGCGCTCTGGCCGTCGCACAGGGCGAACAGGGAGACCTCGGGGCCGTCCAGGTACTCCTCGATCACGACGCGGTCGCAGGCGGCGGCGTGCTGCGAGGCGATGGTGCGGTCCCCGGTGACGATGACGCCCTTGCCGGCGGCGAGGCCGTCGTCCTTCACGACGTAGGGCGGGCCGAAGGCGTCGAGCGCCTCCTCGACCTGCGCGGTCGTGTCGCAGACCCGGGCGTCGGCGGTCGGGACGCCGGCCGCCGCCATGATCTCTTTCGCGAACGCCTTGGACGCCTCGATGCGGGCGGCGGCGCGGTCCGGGCCGAAGCACGGGATGCCGGCCGTGCGCAGCGCGTCGCCGACGCCCGCGACCAGCACGGCCTCCGGGCCGATGACGACGAGGTCGGCGCGCAGCCGCCCGGCCAGCTCCGTCACCGCCGTCGGGTCGCACGGGTCGAGCTGGTGGTTGGCCGCGATCTCGGCCGTGCCCGGGTTGCCCGGGGCGCAGTGGAGGGCGGTGACGGCAGGGTCGCGGTGCAGGGCGCGGGCGAGCGCGTGCTCGCGGCCACCCGATCCAAGGACGAGTACTCGCACGTGACGCGAGCTTACAGATCGCCGTGCGGGGAATGACGCTCGCGGGCGCCGCCGTTACGGGGGATGAGGCGAGTGAGGCGGCCGTCACAGCGGGACGGGTGAACCTCGCCGTTATGGGCGGCGTCCTAAATGTCGGCTGGTAAGCTGCAGCGGGCTTGACCGCCCGGTGTCGAGGTGCGTGAAAGGAGGTGGTCGGGATGAGTCCTGGTGATCCTTGCAGTTCGCCGGAGAACCCTCACAGTCCGCACAGGACTGCCCTTCCGTCCGCCTCCATCTGGCATCCGGCCGCCGTGCTCGCGCGCTCCCTTCGCTGACCAGCCTGGGTTGAGCGCGCGCTACGTGCGTGGCCGGCGGGTTAGGAGCACCTCATGGCCATGACACGAGTCCGCCCGGGCCGCGCGCTGTTCAAGACGCGCGGCCGCCCCAACGGCGTGCAGGCTCCGAACCGCGATTCCGCCGTCATCGACTGGGCCGCCTACATCGACGGCCACCGCGTCTGCACCGACACCGTCGCCGACGCCGTCCGGCTCATCCGCGACGGCCGCCTCGTCGCCGACGGCGACAGCGCCGGGTTCGTATGGGTCGGCCTCCACGAGCCGTCCGCCACCGAGCTCGCCGACATCGCCGAGGTCTTCGGCCTGCACCCGCTCGCCGTCGAGGACGCGATCCACGCCCACCAGCGGCCGAAGCTGGAGCGCTACGACGACGTCCACTTCGTCGTGATGAAGACCGTCGGCTACGTGCCGAGCGAGCCGGGCGGCGCGGAGGTCGTCGTCACCGGCGAGATCATGCTGTTCTGCGGGCCCGACTTCGTCGTCACCGTCCGGCACGGCTCGCACGGCGAACTCGGCGTCGTCCGCCGCGACCTGGAGCGTGACCCGGCCCGCCTCGCCCTCGGCCCGGCCGCCGTCCTGCACGCCGTCGCCGACCGCGTCGTGGACGGCTACGTCGGCGTCGCCAACGCCGTCATGGAGGACATCGACGAGGTCGAAGAGGCCGTCTTCTCCCCCGAGCGCACCGACGAGTCCCGCCGCATCTACCGCCTCAAGCGCGAGGTCATCCAGCTCAAGCGCGCCGTCGGCCCGCTCGCCGGCCCGCTGCGCAACCTGTCCGGCCGCCGCTTCGTCCCGGCCGAGATCAAGGAGTACCTGCGCGACGTCGAGGACCACCTCACCCGCGTCCGCGAGCAGGTCGAGTCCTACGACGAGCTCCTCAACCCGATCCTCCAGGCGCACATGACCCAGGTCACCGTCGCCGACAACAAGGACATGCGCAAGATCTCCGCCTGGGGCGCCATCTTCATGGTCCCCACCGCGATAGCGGGGGTCTACGGCATGAACTTCAAGAACATGCCCGAAACCCAGTGGCAGTTCGGCTACCCGATGATCCTCTGCATCATCGCCGGCGCCTGCTTCTCCCTCTACCGGGGCTTCCGCCGCAACGGCTGGCTGTAGTCAGACCGTCGCGGCCAGGAGGTCCTGGAGGCGGTCGGGGTAGTCGGTGACGATCGCGTCCACGCCGTACTTGACGAAGCGGGTCATGTCCTCGGGGTCGTTGACCGTCCAGACGATGACGGGAAGGGCGAAGGTGTGGGCCTCGTCCACCAGTTCTGGGGTGGTGATGGCGTGCTCGGGGGAGATGGCCGTCGCACCGATCGCCACTGCGGCGGCGACCGGGTCGTCCGGAGACAGGCCCGCGAGCCAAGGGGAGTTCGGGACGAGGGTCTTGCGCTCGACGAGGGCCACGCGGCCGAGGTCCGGGTAGTGGCGCTGGGCTTCAGCGAGGATGCGCCAGTCGAAGGCCAGTAGACGGGCCCTGTGGGTGACGCCGTATGTCTTCAGGACGTCCACCACGGCGGCGGTGAAGAGGGCCACCTCCTCATCCGTCCACGTGGGGTCGGTCTTGAGTTCAACGGAGAGGGCCACGCCGGCTGGAGCCACGAGGGCGCATGCCTCGGCCAGGGTGGGGATGCCCGTGCCGCCCGCGTCGATCGTGCGGAGCTGCGCGAGGGTCAGCTCGCGGATCGGCTTGCCCACGTAGGGGAAGTCGGGGTCGTCGGGCTGGGCGGGGCCGGTGTCCGCGAGGTTCCTCGCTGAGAGGACCTGGTCGTGGTTCAGGACGACAGTGCCGTCCGCCGACAGGCCCACGTCCAGCTCGACGGCGTCCACGCCCAGATCGAGCGCGTGGACGAAGCCGGGAAGGGTGTTCTCCGGACGGAGGCCGCGCGCGCCCCGGTGCCCGTGCACCTCGACGATAGGAATCACCGCACGCACGCTACCGTCCGTGACCGAACGTGCGGTGAACAATGTTAGACAAGTGAGCGGAGTGAGAGGGTCTGGTCGCGGCCGGGGCCGACACCGATGGCGGAGATCTGGGCGCCGGACATCTCCTCCAGGGCCCGGACGTACGCCTGCGCGTTGGCCGGGAGGTCCTCGAACTTCTTGGCGCCGGTGATGTCCTCGCGCCAGCCGTCCAGGTACTCCAGGATCGGCTTGGCGTGGTGGAACTCGGTCTGGGTGGTGGGGAGCTCGTCCACGCGCTCGCCGTCGACGTCGTAGGCGACGCACACCGGGACCCGCTCCAGGCCGGACAGGACGTCCAGCTTCGTCAGGAAGTAGTCGGTGATGCCGTTGACGCGGGTCGCGTAGCGGGCGATGACGGCGTCGAACCAGCCGCAGCGGCGGTCGCGGCCCGTCGTGACGCCGTACTCGCCGCCGGTCTTGCGCAGGTACTCGCCCTGCTCGTCCAGCAGCTCGGTCGGGAACGGGCCCGAGCCGACGCGGGTCGTGTACGCCTTCAGGATGCCGATCACGCGGGTGATCTTCGTGGGGCCGACGCCGGAGCCCGAGCACGCGCCGCCGGCGGTCGGGCTGGACGACGTCACGAACGGGTAGGTGCCGTGGTCGATGTCCAGCAGGGTGCCCTGGGCGCCCTCCAGCAGGACGACCTTGCCGTCGTCCAGCGCCTTGTTGAGGACGAGGGTCGTGTCGGCCACGAACGGCTTCAGGCGCTCGCCGTAGGCCAGGTACTCCTGGACGATCGGGCCCGTCTCGATGCGGCGCCGGTTGTAGACCTTGGTGAGCACCTGGTTCTTCTCCCGGAGGGAGAGGTCCAGCTTCTGCGTGAGGATGTTCGGGTCGAACAGGTCCTGGACGCGGATGCCCATCCGGTTGATCTTGTCGGCGTAGGTGGGGCCGATGCCGCGGCCGGTGGTGCCGATCCGGGCCTTGCCGAGGTACCGCTCGGTGACCTTGTCGAGGGCGCGGTGGTGGGGCATGATCAGGTGCGCGTTCGCCGAGATCAGCAGCCGCTCGCAGGAGATCCCGCGGTCCCGCAGCCCGTCGATCTCCTGCAGCAGGACGGCCGGGTCGATCACCACGCCGTTGCCGATCACCGGGACGACGTCGGGCGACAGCACCCCGGACGGCAGCAGGTGCAGCGCGTAGCTCTTGTCGCCGATGACCACCGTGTGGCCGGCGTTGTTGCCGCCCTGGTAGCGGACGACGTAGTCGACGTCCCCGCCGAGCAGGTCTGTTGCCTTGCCCTTGCCCTCATCTCCCCACTGGGCACCGACAAGAACGATGGCGGGCATGCCACTTTCCCTTCCCACGACGAAGGCCCCGGTCGCCGCAAGCGTCGAAGGGGCCTCTTGCGATCGAAGCCTACCTGCCCCCGCGCGGCAAGGAAACCGGAGCCCGCTGCTCAGCGGGCCCGCGGGCCGTCGGTCAGGAGCCGTTGAGGGTGTCGGCGGCGGTGGCGCTGCTGTCGCGCAGGAACGCCTTGCAGCGCTCGGCCTCGTCCTCCTCGCCGATGGCGGCGGCGGCGCGGCCCAGGGCGTGCAGGGCGCGCAGGAAGCCCCGGTTGGCCTCGTGCTCCCACGGGACGGGCCCGTGCCCCTTCCACCCGGCCCGCCGCAGCTGGTCGAGGCCGCGGTGGTAGCCGGTGCGGGCGAACGCGTAGGAGTCGATGACGGAGCCGTTGGCGAAGGCACGGTCGGCCAGCTCGGCCCACGCGCCCGGGTAGTCCGGATGGCGCGCGGCGACTTCGAACGGGTCGACGCCGTTCTCCAGGGCCGTCCGGGCTTCGGTGTTGTCCGGCAGTTCGGTCGGAGGAGGCCCGCCGAGCAGGTTCTGGGTCATGCGGGCCATCGTAAGCAGCACCGATGTGCGGCCGACAACCCGGGGCGCGGCCCCAACGGCCCCTGCGCGGGCGCTCCCCGGGGAAGGGCCCGCCCGCGCGGCGCCGAGTGCTACGCGCGGGATCCGAACAGGGAGGCGACCAGGTCCGTCAGCCTCGGTGCCGCCGAGCCGGCCGTTCGTGCGATTACCATCGTTCGATGCTCAAGCCGGAGGGTATCGACACGTCCGTCCCGAGCCCGGCGCGCGTCTACGACGTCATGCTCGGCGGCAAGGACAACTACGAGGTGGACCGGAAGGCCGCCGAGGGTCTCCTGAAGATCATGCCCAGCGCGCGGCTGGTCGCACGCCAGAACCGCGCGTTCCTCGGCCGGGCCGTGCGGTACTTGGCCGGTGAGGCGGGCATCCGCCAGTTCCTGGACATCGGGACGGGCCTGCCGACGCAGGAGAACGTCCACAACGTGGCTCAGCAGGTCGCTCCCGCCTCGCGGGTCGTCTACACGGACAACGACCCTCTGGTGCTCGCGCACGCGCGTGCGCTGCTTACCAGCACACCTGAGGGCGCCACCGATTACGTGGACGCCGACCTTCGCGAGCCGGACGCGATCCTGGAGCATGCCGCGCGCACGCTGGACTTCGACAAGCCCGTGGCCCTGCTCTTGGTGGCGGTCCTTCACTTCGTGCCGGACGGGGACGACGTGCACGGCATCGTCGCGAGACTGGTCGAACGGCTTGCACCGGGTTCGTACCTCGTGATATCCCACGGCACCCCCGAAGCCGACCCGGAGGGCGTGACGGGCCTCGCCGACGAGTTCACCAGGCAGGCCCCCACCACCCAGATGGCCTTCCGGGCCCCTGCCGACATCGAACGCTTCTTCACGGGCTTCGAGCCGATCGACCCCGGTCTGGGTTACATCACGGCCTGGCGTCCAGAGGGGCCGGTCGTCCCGCCCGAGCAGGTCGGGCTCTACGGCGGCGTGGCGCGCAAGCCGTAAGGGTCACGGCCGGCCGGCGGCGAGCGGCAGGGTGAAGTGGGCCGCGCCGCCGTCCAGGGTCGAGCGGGCGGACGGCCAGCCGTGCCGGACGAACTGGAGCCCTCCCCGGTTGGTGAGGATGACGTCGGCGTCGAACTCGGTGACGCCGCGCCGCGCGGCCAGCTCGGAGAGGTAGCCGACCAGGGCGCTGCCGAGGCCCCGGTGCTGCCAGGGGTCGGCGACGAGGACGGCGAGGTCGGCCCGCCAGGGCCGCGCGCGGTCGCGGATGTACTCGGCGATGCCGACGATCTCGTCCCCGTCCAGGCCGACCAGGGCCTCGCGGTCCCAGTGGTCGAGGCCCTCCAGCAGGCCGACGTAGTGGTCGGGGATGCGGGGCGTCCCGGAGAAGAAGCGCGTGTAGAGGCTGGCGGCCGACAGCCGGTCCGACATCCGGCGGACGCGCGGCCCGTCGGCGATCCCGTACGGCCGGATCCGCAGCTCGTCGACGTGCGCGGCACCGGGCACAGTCAGTTGCTTCATGCAACTCATTGGACCGCAGAAAGGTGCATGAAGCAACCCAGTAGGGGTCGAGGGTGGGTCAGGCGGACGGGCCGGGGCGGGGGGCCACGTCGGACGGGCCGAGGTGCGCGCCGCAGGAATCGCAGGTGAACTCGGGGGTCAGCGTGCCGTCGCAGCCGCGGTGGCCGATGATCAGCGGCGGCCCCTCGGGGGCGTAGTGGCGGTCGCCCCACATCAGCAGGGTCATGACCGCCGGCCACAGCTCGACGCCCTTGCGGGTGAGCCGGTACTCGAAGCGCTCCGGGCGCCGCTGGTACGGGACGCGGCGCATGATGCCCTCGTCGCACAGCCGGTTCAGCCGGTCGGTGAGGACGTTGCGGGCCACGCCGAGGACGTCCTGGAAGTCGTCGAAGCGCCGCACGCCCTGGAAGGCGCTGCGGATCACCAGCATCGTCCACCGGTCGCCGACGACCTCGAGGGAACGGGCGACCGAGCAGTTCTGTGACTCGTACGTGCGGGGTAGTGCCACAGGCCCGACACTACCCGAGTTTCATGAAACAACGGCCCCGGGGAACGTCCCCCGGGGCCGTCGTCGCGATGTGCTACTTGAGCTTCTTGCCGGCGGACTGGAGGTTCTCGGCGGCCTCGACGATGCGGGCGGCCATGGCGGCCTCGGCGGCCTTGCCCCACGAGCGCGGGTCGTACTGCTTCTTGTTGCCGACCTCGCCGTCGACCTTCAGCACGCCGTCGTAGTTGCGGAACATGTGCTCCGCGACCGGGCGGGTGAACGCGTACTGGGTGTCGGTGTCGATGTTCATCTTGACGACGCCGTAGGAGACGGCCTCGCGGATCTCCTCCAGCGAGGAGCCGGAGCCGCCGTGGAACACCAGGTCGAACGGCTTCTCCTTGCCGTACTTGGCGCCGACCGCGTCCTGGATGTCCTTGAGCACCTCGGGACGCAGCTTGACCGAGCCCGGCTTGTAGACGCCGTGCACGTTGCCGAACGTCGCGGCGAGGATGTAGCGGCCCTTCTCGCCCACGCCGACGGCCTCGGCGGTCGCGAGCGCGTCGCCCGGCGTCGTGTACAGCTTCTCGTTGATCTCGTTGGCGACGCCGTCCTCCTCGCCGCCGACGACGCCGATCTCCATCTCCATGATGATCCGCGCCTTGGCGCACTGGTCGAGCAGCTCGGCGGCGATGTCGAGGTTCTCGTGGAGCTCGACGGCGGACCCGTCCCACATGTGCGACTGGAACAGCGGCTCCTCGCCGCGCGCCACCCGCTCCTGGGAGATCTTGATCAGCGGACGCATGAAGCCGTCCAGCTTGTCCTTCGGGCAGTGGTCGGTGTGCAGGGCGATGTTGACCGGGTACTTGGCGGCCACGACCCGGGCGTACTCGGCCAGCGCGGTCGCGCCGACGACCATGTCCTTCACCGTGGAGCCGGACAGGTACTCGGCTCCGCCGGTGGACACCTGCACGATCCCGTCGCTCTCGGCCTCGGCGAAGCCGCGCAGCGCGGCGTTCAGCGTCTGGCTGGACGTCACGTTGATCGCGGGGAAGGCGAAGCCGTCCTGCTTCGCACGGTCGAGCATCTCCGCGTAGACCTCGGGCGTTGCGATGGGCATTGTCAGCGTCCTTTCATACGCAGCGGTGCCGCCGGGCAGCTGGGCTGGGCGGTAGCACCCGGACGTCCGTGTACCCGGGTCACTGCCCTGGTCACACGGTTTCCGGGTCGGGCATGCCGTCCACCCTCAGTATCCCGCGTATTCGGAGTGCGATGAAAGGTACGCTCGCGGTGTGGATCTCACGACCCTTCCCCTGAACATCACAGAGTGGCTGCACCCGGCGGCGTGGCTGCAGCTCTTCGGCACGTTCGCGACGATCGGCGTGCTCGCCATCATCTTCGCGGAGACGGGGCTGCTCTTCGGCTGCATCCTCCCGGGCGACTCGCTGCTCTTCACGGCGGGGATCCTCACGGCGGTCTCGACGATCAACGGCCAGGAGTTCCAGCCGCTCTCGCTGCCCTGGCTGCTCGTCGGCGGCCCGATCGCGGCGATCGCCGGCGCCCAGCTCGGCCACTGGCTCGGCGCGAGATACGGCCGCAAGCTCTTCGACCGGCCCGACTCCCGCATCTTCAAGCAGGAGTGGGTCGAGAAGGCCGAGTACTACTTCAACCGGTTCGGCCCCGCGAAGGCCGTGGTGCTGGCCCGCTTCATCCCGATCGTGCGGACGTTCCTGAACCCGCTCGCCGGCATGCTCGGCATGGACGCCAAGAAGTTCTTCGTCTGGAACGCCATCGGCGGCATCCTCTGGACGGACGCCCTGTTCCTGCTGGGCCACTTCCTCGGCTCCGAGGTCCCCGACGTCGAGAAGTACATCCTTCCGGGGGTCGCGGTGATCCTCGTCCTGTCGGTCATTCCGATCATCCGGGAGGTCCTGAAGGGGCGTAAAGCGGACCATGGTCCGAATAAGAATGGTCCCGAAGAGTCACGTCCGTCGCTCAGCGGTGACAGTTATCGCTAACCTCCCCATGTGGGACGTCATCGGTCGGACCCTAGGGGTCTCGCGCGCATACTGATCGCGGCTTTGGCCGTGGTGGCCGCCTTGGCCCTCCTCGTCGTGGGCGGCATGGCCCTGGTCAACGCGATTACGGGCGAACCGGACCAGAAGGGACCGGCGACGGCCGCCTCGCCGTCCAACGGCGACGGCGACGGCGGCAGGACGTCCCCGAGCAGCAACGAGAAGACCACGCCGGCCGCCGACGTGCCCCTCGTGATCAGCGTGACCGGCCAGCCGACGAACGTGGTCGTCCGCATCGCCGACACGGCCGGCACGGTGCTCACCAACACCACGCTGAACACCGGGACCACGCTGAAGTACGACCAGGCGCCGCTGCAGGTCGTCGCGGCCAACGGCGGCTCGCTCACGGTCGTCATCTACGGCAGGGAGCAGCCGCAGAAGCCGGCCGGCCAGCGCGGCGAGTGGCTCGTCAAGGCCAAGGGCTGACGGCCGCCGCCGCGCCCGCGACCCCCTAGCCCAGCCCGAGATCGGACACGTCGTAGGGGTGGCGGTAGACGAGCCCCTCCTCCGCGATGCGCCCGGCGGCGCCGCGCTCCAGGATCGTCGCGACCGCCACGACCTCCGCGCCCGCCTCCCGCAGCGCCTCCACCGCCGTCAGGACGGACCCGCCGGTCGTCGAGGTGTCCTCCACGGCGAGGACGCGGCGGCCCTTGACGTCCGGGCCCTCGATCCGGCGCTGCAGCCCGTGCGCCTTGCCCGCCTTGCGGACGACGAACGCGTCCAGCGCCCGGCCGCGCGCCGCGGCCGCGTGCAGCATCGCGGTCGCCACCGGGTCGGCCCCGAGCGTGAGCCCGCCGACGGCGTCGTAGCCGAGGTCGGCCGTCTCGTCCAGCATGACCCGCCCCACCAGCGGTGCGGCGGAGCCGTCCAGCGTCACGCGGCGCAGGTCCACGTACCAGGACGCCCGCTTCCCGGACGACAGCACGAAGTCGCCGTGCACGACGGCCTTGTCCTTGATCTGCTGCAACAGCTCGTCACGATCGCTCACGGGTAGAGCCTATTGACCCCGCGCCGGCGGGCGGCGGGTGCCATGTAGGTTCGGTGGGTGATCCCCGGAACCGTCGTCCTGCTGCACGCCCCCGGCGCCACCGCGGCCTCCTGGGGCGATCTGCCCGAGATGCTCCGCTCGTACGGTCTGGACGTCGTGGCGCCGGACGTCCCGGACGCGACCGGCCCCCGCTACATCGCCCGCGTCTCGCTGATCATCACCGCGACGGACCCGGTCGCGCCGCTCGTCCTCGTCGCGCACGGCGCCGCCGGGCCGCTCCTGCCGGGCATCTCCCTCGCCCAGCGCGCGGCCCACCGCCCGGTCGCGGGATTCGTGTTCGTCGACGCCGATCTGCCGCGCCGCGGCCGGCACGACCACGGAGCGCCCGAGGATGCCCTCCCGATGGCCCCAGATTGGCCCGAGGCGCCCTGCGGTTACCTCCGCACACATTCGGACCGCTCGGCCTCGTCCGAGCACGATGAGGCCCTCAGGGAGGCGCGGCTGCGCGGCTGGCAGGTGACCGACCACGAGCCCCCGGCGACGGTCGCCCAGTCCCTGAGCGAACTGATCGCGGAACTCTGACTCAGGCGTTCTTGAGGAGGTCGTCCAGGAGGGCGTCGTAGTCGTCTTCGCTCCGGCCGAGGTCGACCCGGGCGCGGTAGCGGAGGCGGAGGAGCGCCTCAAGGCTGTCTTCGGCGATGGCGACGTCGTCCGGGCCCGGGGTGAGGGACTCGGCGTCGGGCGCCGGGGCCTCGTCGGGGCCGCCGCCCATGCCGGTGCCGACGGCGCGGTCGCGGAGGGCGAGGACGACGTCGGCGCCGCTCGTGGCCCATTCGTGGGCGCCGGTCGCGTCGCCCTGGGCGTACAGCACCTCGGCGACGGCGCGGTACACCTCGGGGTCGCGCGGGCTGTCGGCGCGGATCTGGTCGAGGAGCCCGCGGGCCTCGTCGGCGTCGCCCAGCTCGAACAGCGCGTCGGCGAGGTAGGCGCGCGGATCGCCGTAGGTCTCGCCGCCGTCCTCCATGGCCCTGCGGTACAACTCGGCGGCCCGGCCGTGGTCGCCGGCGTGCTGGTACTGCTCGCCGGCGCGCAGCAGGACGTTGGCGCGCGACACCCCACCGGAGACCGATTCGGCCAGCTCGGACAGCCGGCGGGCCGCCGAGATGTGATCGCCGGTGCGCAGGGTGTCGAACTCCAGGTCGTCGAGATCGTCTTCCGTCACATGCGTCACGCCTCAACGCTACCCGGCGGCGCCCGGCCGAAGCGGGCGAATCGACGATGATCGTGGAATACCGGCGCGTACCTGTCAGCTCACCTGCGGGAACGTTCGAGCGCGTCCCAGAATCCGCGGCGCAGCGCGTGCCGCACCTCGTCGTGCAGCAGGAAGTCGATCGGCAGCGACGACCCCTGCAGCAGCCGCGCCTCCAGGTCGGACGGCATGCGCGGCTTGCGGGCGAGGACGGCCTCCAGCCACAGGGCGGGCGCGTCCCGGGCGACGGACTCGCCGAAGTCCTGCCCCTCCTGGTGGGCGGCCTTGACCGCGTCCGAGAGGGTCGGGGTGTTCTGCGCCGGGACGGGCGACACCTGCTGCGGCCCGGTGTAGGGGCCGTGCTGGCCGCCCTGCTGCGGCGGCAGCGTCTGCGGGGGCGGCGGCGGGGACGGGGCCGGGACGGGCGAGGTGCCGTACTGCGGCCCGGGACTCGACGGCGGCGCCGGCATGGGCGGCGCCGAGGGGGCCGGCATCGACGGGAGGGGCGACGGCCCGGACGTGGTCGCGGGCTGGAGCGGGGCCTGCTGGCCGCCGGTTCCGTAGGACGACCCGGTGAGGCCGCCGCCTGCTCCGCCGATACCGCCGCCGACGCCGCCGGGCAGCGCCATCGGGCCGCTGTTGCCGATGGAGCCGCCGCTCATCCCGCCGCCCATGCCGCCGTTCATCCCGCCGCCCATGGCGGGGCCGAGGTCGCGGACGGGCGAGCCCGACGACACCGGCGGCCCGCTGACCGGGGACGCGGGCGGCGGCCCGTTGTGCGAGGTCGTCTGCAGCGGGCCGAGCGAACCGCCGTGCCCGTTGGAGCCGCCGTGCCCGTTGGACAGCGGGCTCGTCCCGAGCGAGGAGCCCGAGGACGCCCCGTCCATGCCGGCGAGGAGGTTGACGTAGGGGCGCAGGTGGCCGGAGCCGATCTCGATGAGGTCGTCGCACTCCTGCCGCAGCACGCGGGAGATCGTCCAGTTGCCGTCGACCGCGACGTGCACGACGGTGACGCGGACGCCGAGGTCCTGGGCGTCGGTGACGACCTGCGCGAGGTCCTCGTCGCCGCTGACCACGACGGCGTCGGCGAGCGCGCCGTTGCGGGCCAGGGTCATCAGGTCGCGGTGGATCTCGGTGTCGACGCCCTCGCGGCGCCCCGGGCGGACCCGGCCGAGCCGCAGCTTCAGGCCCGGCAGGTCGGCGAGCGCGTCGTGCTCGGGCGAGCGGCGGCCCTCGATCGTGGCCTCGTACCAGTAGCAGCGCAGCAGCGGCATGCCGGTGCGCTCCCTGGCGAGGTTGCCCAGGAGTTGCAGTAGCCCGCCGAAGTCCCACGAGACCGTCTCGCGGTGGCGCGTGCCGTGCACGGCCATGGCGCCGTCCGCCAGCAGATAGCCGGCGTCTACGAACAGCGCGCAGCGATCCATGCGGCACCGTCCTTCCTCAACACGGGAGCTCACAGCGTGCCCACTAGACGTAGCGACCCCGGGCGCTTATAGCGTAGTGAAGCCCTGCAGCCCAGTAGGCCGATACGGCGATTCGCCACTCTTTCATGACGAGCCGCCCGTTGGCGACTCCCCGGTAACTACGAATTGGGAGCCGACGGCGGACGCTACCAGCCGTTTCGGTCCACCCCCGGGCTTCCACCGGATCTTTGCATGAACGAGCAGGTCACGGGTTACGGGCGAGGGTCACGGAGAAACTCGAAACCTTTCGCAGTCTCGCTCCTTGTGGTGGCTTGACCACCGACGGTCATACATTTCGGACGCGATTTCCTTTTCGCCGGTCGCGGCAAAGTCGGCGCGGCGTCCCGGGGGCGGTGCGGGCGGCTCAGGTGATGCGGGCGCGCCCCATCTCCGCCAGCCGGCCGCCGCCGGCCGGAGTCTCCCAGCGCACGTTGCAGTCCCGGCCGGACAATTCGACGGTGGCGATGGCGTTGTGGAACCAGGGGCCGTCCGTCATGCGCCACCGGATGGGCGGGACGGGCACCTTCGCGAGCTTCGCCAGCATCCGGAACGGTCCGCCCGAGGCGCGCGAGTACGCGATGCGGTTCGCCCATTTGAACTTGCCCTGCAGCGGGTTGCGCAGCGGCGAGCAGACGATCTGGGACACCTTCGACTGCGTGCCGGGTTCGGTGACCCGCGCCAGATAGGAGTAGTGGATGTCGCCGGAGAGGAAGGAAATGCTCGCCGGCGCGGGGCCGCGTTCACCGCGTCCCACGGCGATGACGTCGGCCGCGACGTCGCGGAACGACTTCTCGAACGCGGCCCAGTGCTCCAGGTCGGCGGCCTGGCGGATCTTCTCCCCGAGTGCCGCGCCGCGCCTGCCCCAGGCTCCCCCGGCGACGGCCTCGTTCCACGACTCCGCGTGGTGGATCGCCATGGGAAGCAGGTAGGGGAGGGAGCTCGCGATGAGGAGATGGTCCATGCCGCCCTGGCACTGGCCGTCCAGCCACTCGAACTCCTCGTCGTCGAGCATGCCGCGGCGGTCCTCGGTGAGGAGCCTGGAGCACCGGCTGTCGACGACGATGAGGCGGGTGCCTCCCCAGTCGTGGGCGTAACTCCAGCGCGTACTGGCAGGTTCCTGGTCGGCCTTCTCCGCGAACTCGTCCAGGACGGCGCCCGCGTCGCCCGTCTCGTCGGACGCCTTGCGCAGCGCCTCGAAGAGCGGATCGGACGCGCGGTCCTGCGGCGACATGTTCCCGAGATGCTGGTAGATCCAGTACGAGCCGATGCCGCCGGTGATGCGCGCCCGCCACCACGGCCGCGACCACATCTCCCTGCGCCACGCGTAGGAGGTGTTCCAGTCGTCCCGGATGTCGTGGTCGTCGAAGATCGTGAAGGTGGGGACGGTCGACAGCAGCCACCGGACCGCCGGATCGCCGTGCCAGGCCAGCTTGTAGAGGTGCGTGTAGTCCTCGAAGTCGGCGGCCTCGTCGGCGGGCGGCTCGTCCGGTCCGCGCCGTCCGCCGATGAAGGCGCGCATCTCGTCGCTCAGCTCGTCGGCGTACACCTGGTCGCCGACCATGAGCAGGATGTCCGGCCAGGCGACGTCGTCCCCGCCTTCGCGCAGCCGCTGCGCGAAGGCGGCGAGCGCGTCGTAGCCGAACTCCTCCACGGTGCCCGGTGAACGGCGGCAGGACCCGAAGGAGATGCGCAGCCCGCCGTCCTCTTGGAGCGTCCTGATCTGGGACGGGGGGAACCCGTCGTCCTCAGGCCAGACGGTCTCGCCGTCGGCGAGCACCGTGTAGGGGATGCGCGAACAGGGCGCGAGCCCGTCGACCTCGACGAGCGCGTAGTGGTGGCCGTGCGCGGTGAACGTCCGGGCGGACGCGTCGACACCGTGCTCCTCGCTGACGACTCGTACCTCGCAGGGCCGCTCCGTTTCCACCCAGATCGTCGCGGTGTGGTGACTCACGTGCCGGAGATGGGGCCCGAGTACCAAAGCGCTCATAAGAGGTCTCTCTAGCGGACCCGACCCCGCCGCGTCCACCCGTACGGGACGGGCCGTCGTGCGCGCCGGGCCGGCCCGGGACGCGGTGGGCCCGGCCGCGTGCGGAACGCGCGGCCGGGCCCGGTGTCACACGGGATCAGGAGGAGACGGCGCACTGGCCGCGGTCGGCGCGGCGCGGGCCCTCGGCGGTCGGCCGGATGTCGAAGTCGAAGATGGCCGTGGGCAGGTAGAGCGAGCAGCAGGCGTTCGGGATGTCGACGACGCCGCTGACCCGCCCCTCGATCGGCGCGGCGCCGAGGAGCAGGTACGCCTGCTCGCCGGTGTAGCCGAACGTCTTGAGGTACTCGACGGCGTTGAGACAGGCGTTCCGGTAGGCGAGGGTGGCGTCGTTGTAGTGGTTGGTGTCGGTGCCGTGGTCGACGGAGATGCCGACGAAGCTGATGAACTCGCTGTAGCGCGGCTCCACGTTGCCCGGCATGAAGATCGGGTTGGTGGTCACGCCGTACTTCTCCATGCCGCCCTTGATGAGGTCGACGTGGAAGTCGATGTAGCCGCCCATCTCGATGGCGCCGCAGAAGGTGATCTCGCCGTCGCCCTGGCTGAAGTGCAGGTCGCCGCCGGACAGCATGCCGCCCGGCACGTGGACGGGGTAGAAGACGCGCGAGCCCCGGGTGAAGTTCTTGATGTCGTGGTTGCCGCCGTTCTCGCGCGGCGGGACGGTACGGGCGCCTTCCGCGCCGACCTTGGCCAGCGCGTCCCCGGTGAGCGTCCCGGCGAGCGTGTTCTCCGGGAGGGGCGGCAGGGCGAGCGGCGGCATCCGGTTCGGGTCGGTGTCGATGAGCGCCTGCTCCCGCGCGTTCCACCGCGCGAGCAGTTCCGCCGACGGTGCCGTGCCGAACAGGCCGGGGTGGGTGATGCCGGTGAAGCGGACGCCGGGGATGTGGCGCGAGGTGGCCTGCTGGCCGTGGAAGTCCCAGATGGCCTTGTAGGCGTCGGGGTAGTAGTCGGTGAGGAAGCCGCCGCCGTTCTGCTTGGCGAAGATGCCGGTGTAGCCCCACCCCTGCCCGGCGAGCCCTCCCGTCTGCTGCGGGATGGGGCCGAGGTCGAGGATGTCGACGACGAGGAGGTCGCCGGGTTCGGCGCCCTCGACGGCGATGGGTCCGCTCAGCATGTGGCAGGGCGAGAGGTCGACGTCGCGGATGTCGTTGGCGGAGTCGTTGTTGCCGATCTGGCCGTCCGTCCACTCGCGGCATTCCATGCGGAACTCCGCTCCGGGGCGGACGGTGGCGGCGGCGGGGATGTCGGGATGCCAGCGGTTGTGGCCGGGGACGTCCTGGTCGCGCATCGACCGGGCCTGGTCGACGCTGAAGACGACGTCGGGCATGGGTACCTCCTGAGGTGGGTCTGGTGGAAGGAGAGTCAGGGGCCGGTGGCGGGCTCTGGGGCCGTGCCGTGCGGCGTCCGTCCGGGACGGGTCGGGATCCACAGCCCGGCGCAGACGGCGACGGCGACGGCGGCGAACACCGCGGCGAAGACCGCGGACGTGGTGTAGGTGTCGGTGAGCAGCAGGAACGCGGGCAGCGTCGTCGTGCCCGCGGCGTTGGCGAGCGTCACCCAGCCCGTGTAGCGGGTGAGCTCGTCCCGTTTGAGGCCGAGGACGAGGAAGAACAGGAACCACAGGAACGACCAGCAGAGCCAGATGACCCCGAACGGGCGGTCCCGGACGTCGAAGAAGTTGACTCCCGCGAAGACGAGCGCCGCGATCGCGACGAACAGCGAGAACCAGCCGACGCCGGTGGTGTCGAGGCCGGCCAGCAGGCCGATGCCGACGTACAGGTAGGTGAACCCGAACAGGTAGATGCCGGACGCCGCGCTGATCGCCGCGAGGTCGTCCCCGGCGGCCACCAGCAGCAGCGTCGGCAGCACCACCTGGAGCGCGCCCACGAACAGGTTGAGGATCGCCGCCGACCGCGCCTCGACGCGGCCGAGCATCATCAGCGCGTTGACGAAGAGCGCCGCGCCGACGTAGAGCAGGCCCACGCTTCCCACGGGATCACCTCGTTCAGGGCCGGGGGAGGAGCGCGTGCCGGGGGTCGGCCGGCGCGGCGGGACGGCGGCGCGCCGGCGGCGGCGCCGACACGACCTTCGGCTCGTGCCTGCTGGCCTCCTGGGCGTCCAGGGCCCGGGTGAGCGGCGCGCCGGGCCGGGTGAGGGACGGGGCGGTGTAGACGCGGCGGGCGGGGCCGCCGCAGTCCGCGCACGGGTTCTCGGGGCGCGCGCCGCCCATCGGCAGCGCGAGGTCGACGGGTCCGCAACGGGCACAGCGGTACTGATAGATCACCATGTCGGGCCTCCAGCCGCACGGATTACTTCTCACAGAAACTATTCGAGTCTGAAGTAATAGTCAATGGAGGAGTGCTGGGCTGACCAGGAGCTTTCCCAGGGGACGAGGCCCTTACTTCTCTTGGAAACTATTTCGATCCGAACCGGGGGTCACGGGGAGAGCTGGCACAGGACGTCGAACTCCAGCCCGTCGGCCGCGGCGAGGAACACCCGCTGCCGCAGGTGCCGGTCCCGCACCTCGACGGGCCCGCGCGGCCCGTCGTAGCCGGTGCCCTCGGCGACCGCGCTCATGCGCCGCACGTCCGGCCCGCCGCTCCGCCGGAACAGCTCGCCGAGCAGCCGGACCCCCTCGTAGCAGGACTCGCCCATGCTGTTGAGCGGTGGCGCCTGCGTGCCGAAGCGCCGGTGGTAGCGGGCGCCGAAGTCCAGGCCGTCCCCGGTCGGGAGCGTCTCGAAGAACCCCGCCGCGGCGAACAGCCCGCGGGTGCCCTCCACGCCCGTCGCGAGCAGCATGTTCTCGTCCATCAGCGGGCTGAACCTCAGCTGCGGCAGGCCCGCCGCGCCGAAGGCCCGGTTGAACGCCACCGCGTCGTCGCCGACCAGCAGCATGAGGACGCCCTCGCAGCCGCTCGCGTCGATCCGGCGCAGGACGCCGCCGAAGTCCTGCGTGCCGAGCCGGACGAAGACCTCGTCGCACAGCACGGCGCTCTGCTCCGCCAGGTACGACCGGACGGCATGGGCGGAGGCGCGCGGCCAGATGTAGTCGTCGCCGACGATCGTCCAGCGCCGGACGCCGAACTCCGCGGCGATCCTGCGCAGCGCGGGCCGGAGCTGGCCCTCGGGCGTCTCACCGGTGAGCCAGACCCCGGGCGACCGCTCGCCGCCCTCGTACAGCGCGGTGTACACGTAGGGGACGCGCCCGGCGAGGCGCGGGGCGAGGCACTGCCGGACGGCCGAGATGTGCCACCCGGTCACCGCGTGCACGGCGCCCGAGCCGACCAGCGCCCCGACCCGGTCGGCGACCACCGGCGGCGGCGCGCCGCCGTCCACGAGGAGCAGCCGCAGCCGCCGGCCGAGCACGCCCCCCTCGGCATTGATTTCTTCCTGTGCCAATCGAGCGCACAGCTCGGCGGAGGGCCCGAAGAGTCCCGCGGGCCCCTGCAACGGCACCACCAGGGCGACGTTCAGGTCGTCCATAACCGGGACGGTAGCCCATGGGCGCCAGAAAATACTTTCTACGAGGCGGTAATCTTGGGTTTGCGATGACTACGACAGGTGTTCCGCAGCACGAGCTGGACCTCCCGCGGGTGCTGGCGCGCGTCGAGCGCGACATCACCGCCCGGCTCGGCGCCGCCCTCAAGACCGCCGGCTCGACCGTGGAGGAGTGGCGCGTCACCTCCCTGCTGTCCGACGGCGCCGGGCATCCGATGACCGAGATCGCCGAGCACGCCCTCCTGCCCGCGCCGACGCTCACCAAGGTGGTCGACCGCCTGGTGTCCGCGGGCCTGGTCTACCGCCGCCCGGACGAGGACGACCGCCGCAGGATCCTCGTGTTCCTCTCCGAGCGCGGCCAGGAGGAGGTCACCCGCCTGACCGCCGCCGTCGAGACCGAGTGGACCAACGTCCAGGACGCCGTAGGCCGCGAGGAACTGGCCCTACTTCGCGCCCTCCTCACCCGGATCTCCACCCATCTCCCCTGAGCGCAGTGTCTCGGCCTCCTTGCCGGGGGCCAGACCCACGACTGGACGGTCTGGGCGCTGCGGTGCCCGTCCGCCGATGGACTGGAGCCACTGCCAGGTGTCGGCGACCGTCTCCTGGACGGGCCTGCAACGCAGCCCTGCGGCGAGGGCCTTGTCGGCGTTGGCCTGATGCATGGTGTCGTGGGCCTCGCCGGGCGGCAGCCAGACGGGGAGGTCCGTCCACGGCTGGATGCCCGCTTTGAGGATGGTCTCCGGGGGCGTCCAGACGAGGTTCGCGTTCGAGCCGGTTACGTGGATGCAGGCTTGGAGAAGCTCCTCCATCGTCGTGTGGCCGGGCGCGCTGACCACGTTGTAGGCGCCGTTCAAGCCGTGTCCGATCGCGTCCAGCGTCCAGGCGGCGAGATCGCGACCATCGATGTACTGGAGGCCGGCGCCGCGCGGTCCGGGCGCCAGGACGTCGCCGCCTCGGGCGATGCGCGCCAGCCACCAGGGAAGCCGCCCGATGTTCTCGTAAGGCCCGAGGATGAGCCCCGCCCTCAGCAGCAGCGCCTTGTCACCGAACACATCGACCGCCGCCAGCTCACCCCCGCGCTTGGCCGCCGCGTAGTCGACGTCGCCATCGTCCGGGGAGCCGTCCACCACCTCGGCTGATTCTCCGAGCCCGAGCGGCGTGGGGAACCGGTAGACGGACCGGCTGGAGACGTAGACGTAGTGCCCGACCCGCCCACCGAGAAGGCGCGCGGCGTCGCGCACGGCCGACGGCGCCCCCGACCACGTATCGACGACCGCGTCCCACTCCCCGTCTTCGAGGGCCTTGAGACCGCCCTCGGCGGCACGGTCACCGTGCAAGGACGCGACACCCTCCGGCGCCTCATGCCGCCCCCTGTGGAAAACGGTGACGTCCCAGCCACGCGCGAGCGCGTCCTCGGCAACGGCGCGCCCAACGAACTCCGTCCCACCCAACATCAGAAGCCTCATAGGCAGAACTCTGCCCTCTGCACCCCCCGCACGGAACGCCTCCCTGCTCTCAGCAGAAATCCCCGACACTCCGAGACCGAACTGGCCGCCGCTGAAGAGAGCCTGTGCGTGCGGCTGCCCGCTGCCGTCCGCGTGGCGGCCCGCTCTTCGTCCGCGCCCGCGACGGGGGAACCCTCGACCACTTCCTCGAAGCCCTCCCCCTCAACCGACCCGGCGCCGCCTGTCAACGAGGGCAGGCATCTCCGGTCCATGGGCAGATGTCGGGATCGAAGTCGGGCAGGCCGTCCAAGAACTTGGCGTTGTTGCCGAATTCGGGCTTGATCCAGCGCGCCACCACCAAGACGGAGATCGTGCTCGCACCCGCTTCCCGCAGTGACAGAGCGGCCGACTGCGCGTGGCCGCCGCTCGTCCATGTGTCGTCCAGAAGCAGGACGTGTGATCCACGGGGGAGGCGTGCATCGGCGGTGAAGTGGGCCGCATCGAGTGCCCGTGGGTCGGATGTTCTGGGGGCGGCCGCCAGGCGGACCTCGGTGCCGGGAGCCGAGCCGCGCACTATGCGATGCAGCGGATGCTCTCCGGGTTTCGCCGGAAGCGACGGCACTGCCGCCCAATGGGTCAGTCCGATCCCGGCGCCCGTCCCGGCGCAGGCACCGTGCCGGGACAGGGTGAACAGCGTGAGCATGGTCACCAGGCGCAGGTGCGCGCCGACCGGGGGCCGGGCCTTGTATCCGCGCATGACATAGCCGGACTGCTGCTGGGGCACCGCGTAGATCATGGGCGCGACGATGTCGGCGGTCCCCTTGTGCAGTCGATGCCGCTTGCATACGTAGCAGAACGAGTAGCGGTCGTCGATCGGCGTTGTGCACACCGCACATGTCGTGCGAGGGCGCCGTACCGGATTGCGGAGGAAGCCGCCCGCCGAGGTGACCAGCGCCGTTCGCAGGTGGTTCTCGGTGGCGCGATCGAGCATGTCAGGAGACCAGCCGCTCCAGGGCGGCATCGATCGCAGAATCGCCGCTGACGAGTTCGCCGATGGTGGTCAGCACGTCGTCGAGGCCTCTCGCGACGTGAACGCCCGGCCTGCCCACGAGAGCCCGGGCCCAGGCATTGGCCTCGACCACCAGATCGGTGAGGATGACCGGCCTGCCGTGCTCGACCGCCATGCGCGCCTGCGCGCGCGCCCCGCTGTGCTCTCCCGCCTCCACGACGACCGTCGCCAGCCCGTAGCCGGACATGGTCGCATTGCGCATCAGGAATGTGTGCTTCTGCGGAGGTGCGTCCGGCCAGAACTGGGACAGCAGAAGGCCACGGGACGAGATCTCTTCGTGAAGTGCGCGGTTGGCGGCCGGGTAGACCTTGTTGATGCCCGTTCCGATGATGGCGACCGTGCGTCCGCCCGCGTCGAGTGCGGCGCGATGGGCGGCGGTGTCAATACCGGCGGCGAGCCCCGCCACGACCGTCACCTTGTCGCGAACAAGGCCCTCGGCCACACTGGCGGCGATGGCCAGGCCGCGCTCCGACGCGGCTCTGGACCCGACCACCGATACGGCCAGGTCGTCCTCTGCGAGTGAGCCTCGTGCGAAGAGCACTGGCGGGGCCTGGTGGACTTCACGCAGTCGCTGGGGGTACAGGGCGTCGAGGACGGTGAGCATCGTGTGGCCCTGATCCGCCCACGTTTCGATGTCGCGAGCGGCCGCCTCCAGCGGATCGACCTCACCGGGCGCGGGTAGCAGGGCTGGCGGGACGAGACGGTGCCATACCGCGAGTGCGCTGCCGGCCTCGACGACTGCTGTCGTGATCTCCGCCCAGGGCAGGCCCCGAGGACGGACCTGGAGGAGTGCCACCAGGGCCGCTCTTTCCTCAGAGCTCACGGTCTTCACCGTCTCAGGGTACGAGCGTGATGTCTGCATCTCCACTCTCCAACCTCTAAGTCGAACGAATGTTCGATTATTTCATGGGGAGCGGTGCGGCGTCCGGCTGGTTGCGGGCGGGAGGGGTTGGCCGGCCGAGTCGCATGGGGGAAGATCCGCGCCGCACGGGCAGGAGTCGCCTCCGCGAGGTCGGCTGCGAAGCTGGTGGAGTGGCCGCGTTCGGTCGTCGTCCCCCAGGTGTTGTGGATGTGTCGGAAATGGCGGACAGGGGTGGGCCGAATTGGTGGAGGTCGGGGGATAAGTGGGCTGATCAGTTTGGATACTGGGGGGTATTTTTACTCCGGTCGGGAAAGGTTGTGGGGATTTAACTGGTTGGTGTTGCGGTCTGCAAAGTTGTGGCTATGGTCGAGTTCCTGCAACTCTCATTCGGTGGGGGAATGAGTGCGGATTGACGACTGGCTTGCGCGGATGATGACGATTCCGGGGGCCCAGCGGGTGACGCTGGTGGACTGTGCCAGCGGGCTCGCCGTCGCGGCGGCGGGCCGTGAGGACATCGTCGACCAGCATGAGGACGCGGCCGGGGCGACCGATGTGGTGCGGGCGGTGCTGGCCTCGCCGGCGCTCAGCGCGACCGCGGCGGGCGATGACGTCGAGGAGATCATCGTGTGCGGCGCGGCGGGATATCACCTCTTGGCCCTCTCGGGGGCCGACCTCGACGGGCATCTCTTCGTCCATTTGCTGCTCGACCGGGAGAACGGCAATCTCGCGCTCGCGCGGTTGCGCATGCAGAGCCTCATTCGCGAAATGGCGGACGGGTGACATGGGCGGCGACATTTGCGGTGTGCTCCGCGTGCTGGAGCGGGAAAGGCGCACCGGGGTGCTGCGGGTGGGCGACGATGGCGCGTTCCATCTCGCCGGCGGGGCCGTCGTCCGCGCCGAGAGCAGGCACGTGCCCGGTGCCGGCGACCTGCCGGGCGGGCCCGATCCCGAGCTGCTCGCGCTGTTCGACGCCGCCTACTTCCTGCTCGGGTCGGCCGCCGAGCCCGTGTTCGCGGAGGCGGCGGCGGACGGCGCGCTGCGGATCACCGTGCCGACGCTCGTGCACGAGCAGCGGCGGCGCCGGGCCCGGCTCGACGCGGCCTGGCCGGACGGGGGCGTCGACGCGGCGCCCGTCGTGCCGGTCCGGCGGGTGCGGCGGCAGCGCGTCATCCTGACCGGCGTCCAGGCGGAGATCCTGCTCAACGCCGACGGGCGGCGCACGCCCGCGCGGCTGGCCCGCGACCTCGGGCGGACGGCGTTCGGCTGCCTGCTCGCGGTCCGGGGCCTCGCCGCGGCGTCGCTCGTGGAGGCGGAGCCGGCCGTGGCCGAATCGCCGGAGGGGTGGGGCGAGGGGGCGGTCGAGTGGGCCGCGCCCGATCACGAGCTGCTCGACCGGCTGCGGACGGCGCTGGTGGAGCTCGGCTGACCGGACGACCGGTGAAACGACTGATCGAAAGGGTGGCGACGGTGGCGAAACGAGCGGGGGCGGGGACGGCGGCGCGGGTCCCCGAGGCCGCGGTGGCGGCGGAGCTGCGGGCGCTGCGGGCGCGCGTCCCGCAGCTCACCGGCAGCCTGGTCGCGTCGGCGGACGGGCTGCTCATCGCGCACGACCTGGCCGCGTCCGTCGAGCCGTCCGGGATGGCGGCGGTGACGGCCACCGGCCTGTCGCTGGCGCACCGGATCGCGCAGACCGCGCACGGCGGCGCGTTCCACGAGGTGGTGATCCGCGGGGTGGACGGTTACGTGGTCATCTACGCGGCCGGCCCGGCGGCGTCCCTCACGGTGCTGGCGGAACCGACCGTCAACGTGGGGCGGCTGCACCTGGAGTCGCGCCCGGTCGCCCGCGCCATCGCCGCGCATCTCTCGGCTCCGCGCCGAAGGTAACGACAACGAAAGGGGAGAACGTGTCCAACCTCGACCTCTCGCTCAAGGACATGATGACGATCGACGGGACGATCGGTGCCGCCGTCGTCGACTACAACAGCGGCATGGCGCTCGGTCACCTGGGCAGTTCCAAGGCCCTCGACCTGCAGGTCGCCGCGGCCGGGAACACCGAGGTGGTGCGGGCCAAGCTCCGCACCATGGAGCAGCTCGGCCTCAAGGAGGACATCGAGGACATCCTCATCAGCATCTCCAGCCAGTACCACGTCATCCGCCCGGTGACCGGCCGCAAGGGCAAGGGCCTCTTCCTCTACCTGGCCCTCGACCGGTCCCGCGCGAACCTGGCCCTGGCCCGGCACCGGCTCCGCGACATCGAGGAGAACCTGGAGGTGTGACGGCGGACGGCCCGTCCACCGGGCGCGCACACCGGTGGACGGGCCGTCGTCCGTCAGCTGTTGAGCAGGCGGAGCATCTGCTGGATCTCCGCGGTCCGGGACTCGACGACGCGTCCGGCGAACGCCTTCGCGTCGGCGTTCGCGCCCTTGCTCTGCTCGGCCCGCGCCATCTCCACCGCGCTGCCCTGGTGGCCGATGAACAGGTTGAGGAACGCGGACTCGAACCCGCCGCCCTTCGTCTTCCGCAGGGCGTTGATCTCCTTGGCGCCGGTCGCGGGCGCGGCGCCGTGGTGCAGGTGCGTCTGCGCCGCCGCCTCCGACGTCGCCGGCTTCGACCACGCGCCGAGCCAGGACTTGATCAGCTTCAGCTCCTCGGCCTCGGTCGCCTTGACGGCCGAGGCCAGCGTCCGCACCTGCGCGCGGTCGGCGCGGCCGGCGGCCAGCCCCGCCATCTCCAGCCCCTGCTCGTGATGGGTCACCATCATCTGCAGGAAGAGGACGTCCTGGTCGTTGTAGGCGGCGGCCGGGGCGCTGGACGCCGCGCTCGCCGCCTTCGTCCGCGCCGGCTCGCTGCTGCAGGCGGCCAGCGGAAGGGCCGCGGCGAGGGCGAGCGCGAGGACGGCGCGGCGCCGGGCGGTCACAGCGGCAGCCACAGGGCCAGCGTGAACTGCGACGGCTCCCAGCCCGGAAGCGACGTGTGCGCCTGGCGGCAGCGGAACCGGGCGCCGTTGAAGGTCACCACGTCGCCCGTCTTGAACGCCACGCCCGCCTTCCAGGTGCCGCCGGCCGCGGGAGCGCCGGTCGGCGCGGACGTCGCCGGGCTGCTGGGCGCGGGCGCCGGCGTGCTCGGACGCGTGGTGGGCTGCGCGGTGGGCGCCGGAGCAGGCTGCGAACCTCCGCCGCCGCTCCCGCCGCCGCCGACGTTGAGGTCGATGCAGCTGTAGAAGGCGTTCGGCGTGTCCCCGATGTTCCACACCGCGAGGACGGTGCGCTTGCCCGGGAACTTGCTGAGGTCGACCTTGTGCGTGACGACCGCGTCCGGCTGCCGGTTGCCGCCGTCGAAGGTGGCGACCTTCGTCCCGCCGATGAAGTACTCCCAGTTGGACGTGCGGTGCCGCGCGGTGAACACCCACCGGAAGTCGACGCTCGTCCCGACGGACTGGGCCGGCCAGTCGCGGCTCTCGTCCGCCAGGACGGAGAACTGGCTGAGGCCGCCGTCGCAGCTCTTCAGCCCCTTCGGGCCCTCGACGCTCTGCGGCTCGAACTTGATGGGCCCGCAGTCGGGGACGGCGCCCGTAGCGCACAGCGCCTGCCGGCTCGGGGGGGCGGACACGTAGCCGTGCGCCGAGGCGGGGGCGGCGACGAGCACCGGCGCCGCGACGGCCGCCGCGGCGGCGAGGGGGTAGGCGACGGACCTGCGCATGAGGAACTCTCCCAACGAGTCGTCCCGCGGCCGCCGGATTTCGGCGAGCCGCAATGCCGTCGGACGCTAGCGGGAGTATCCCTAAAGAAACTTTAATAATCCTCGAAGGGACCGTGAAGGCGTTTCCGGCCGCCCCTCGCAGGCCGACACGCTGGGAGAACGAACGGGCCGGCGCGCGTCGCGCACCGGCCCGCCGAACCCCCGGAACCCCTACTTCGTGAGGGAGAGGCCGCTCGTCGGCTCGACCGTCAGCCGGTCGGCGGCCTCGTCCAGATCCACCACGACCTCGTCGCCGTCGCGGACCTCGCCGGAGAGCAGCTCGCGGGCGAGCTGGTCGCCGATCGCCGTCTGCACGAGGCGGCGCAGCGGGCGCGCCCCGTACAGCGGGTCGTAGCCGGTCAGCGCCAGCCATTCGCGCGCGGCGGGCGTGACCTGGAGCGTCAGCTGCCGGTCGGCGAGGCGGTCGGCCAGCTTGTCGACCTGCAGGTCCACGATGCGGGTCAGCTCGCTCGTGGAGAGCGCGTCGAACAGGATCACGTCGTCGAGGCGGTTCAGGAACTCGGGCTTGAACGAGTTCCGGACGGCGTTCCACACCGCCTCCCGCTTCGCCCCGTTCTCCAGCGTCGGGTCAACGAGGAACTGCGACCCGATGTTGGACGTCAGGATCAGGATCGTGTTGCGGAAGTCGACCGTGCGGCCCTGCCCGTCCGTCAGCCGTCCGTCGTCCAGGACCTGCAAGAGGATGTCGAACACCTCGGGGTGCGCCTTCTCCACCTCGTCCAGCAGGACCGCCGAGTACGGGCGGCGCCGGACGGCCTCGGTGAGCTGGCCGCCCTCCTCGTAGCCGACGTATCCGGGCGGCGCGCCGACCAGCCGCGCGACGGAGTGCTTCTCGGAGTACTCGCTCATGTCGATGCGGGTCATCGCCCGCTCGTCGTCGAACAGGAACTCCGCGAGCGCCTTCGCCAGCTCGGTCTTGCCGACGCCGGTCGGGCCGAGGAACAGGAACGAGCCGGTCGGGCGGTCCGGGTCGGAGATGCCCGCGCGGGCGCGGCGCACCGCGTCCGACACCGTGCGGACGGCGGCCTCCTGCCCGATCAGGCGGTGGCCCAGCTCGTCCTCCATGCGGAGCAGCTTCGCCGTCTCGCCTTCGAGCAGCCGGCCGGCGGGGATGCCCGTCCACAGCGCGACCACGTCGGCGACGTCGTCCGGGCCGACCTCCTCCTTGACCATCGCGTCGCGGTTCTCGGCCGCCTCCGACGCCTCCTCCAGCTGCTTCTCCAGCGCCGGGATCTCGCCGTAGGTGAGCCGCGCGGACGTCTCCAGGTCGCCGTCGCGCTGGGCGCGCTCCGCCTCGCCGCGCAGCTGGTCGATCGTCTCCTTGATCTCGCCGACCCGGTTCAGGCTCGCCTTCTCCTTGTCCCAGCGGGCGACGAGGCCGGTGAGGTGCTCCTGCTTGTCGGCGAGGTCCCGGCGGAGCCGGTCGAGCCGCTGCCGGGACGCCTCGTCGGTCTCCTTGGCGAGGTTCAGCTCCTCCATCTTCAGCCGGTCCACCGAGCGCTGCAGCTCGTCGATCTCCACCGGACGGGAGTCGATCTCCATCCGCAGCCGGGACGCGGCCTCGTCCACCAGGTCGATCGCCTTGTCCGGCAGGTACCGGGAGGTGATGTAGCGGTCCGACAGCGTCGCCGCCGCGACCAGCGCCGAGTCGTTGATCTGCACCTTGTGGTGCGCCTCGTAGCGGCCCTTCAGCCCGCGCAGGATCGCGATCGAGTCCTCCACGGTGGGCTCGCCGACGAACACCTGCTGGAACCGGCGCTCCAGCGCCGGGTCCTTCTCGATGCGCTCGCGGTACTCGTCCAGCGTCGTCGCGCCGATCATGCGCAGCTCGCCGCGCGCCAGCATCGGCTTCAGCATGTTGCCGGCGTCCATCGCGCCCTCGGCCGCGCCCGCCCCGACGACGGTGTGCAGCTCGTCGATGAACGTGACGATCTGCCCCTCGGACTCCTTGATCTCGTTCAGGACGGCCTTCAACCGCTCCTCGAACTCGCCGCGGTACTTCGCGCCCGCGACCATCGCGCCGAGGTCCAGCGAGACGAGCTTCTTGCCGCGCAGCGACTCGGGCACGTCGCCCGCGATGATGCGCTGCGCGAGCCCCTCCACCACGGCGGTCTTGCCGACGCCGGGCTCACCGATGAGCACCGGGTTGTTCTTCGTGCGGCGCGACAGCACCTGGACGACCCGGCGGATCTCCGCGTCGCGGCCGATGACCGGGTCGAGCCGCCCGTCGCGGGCCGCCGCCGTCAGGTCGACGCCGTACTTCTCCAGCGACTGGTAGGTGCCCTCGGGGTTCTCGCTGGTGACGCGGGCGTGGCCGCGCACCTTCTCGAACGCGTCCAGCAGGGCCTGCGGCGTCGCGCCGAACTCCTTCAGCAGGCCCGCCGCCGGACCGCCGTCGGCCGCGAGGCCGACCAGCAGATGCTCGGTCGAGACGTACTCGTCCTCCAACTGCTGCGCCCGGTTCGCGGCCGTGTTGATCGACCGCTGGAGCTGAGCCGCGAGCCGCGGCGACGACACCGTCGACCCCTGCGCCTTCGGCATCGCGGCGAGCTGCTCCTCGGCCCGCCGCCGGATGACCTGCCAGTCGGCGCCGACCGCCTCCAGCAGCGGCACCGCGGTGCCGTCCGGCAGCGCGATCAGCGCCACCAGCAGGTGCTGCGGCTCGACCTCGGGGTGCCCCTCGGCCGCCGCCCTGCGGACCGCGACCGACACCGCCTCCTGGCTCTTCTGCGTCAGCTTGTAGTCCATGTTCCGTCCCCGTGAATGTGCTGTGCTTGCTCAGAGTCGCTAGTCGGAGTTCCGTTCGTGCCAGACGACGACGCTGGTGTGCCGGATGGGCACCAGGTCGGCGCCGGGAGTGCCGGTCGGCTCGCCGTGCCGCCGCTGCTGCGCCAGCCGCGCCGCGACCGCGCGGGTCGATTCGAGCTCGTTCGCGAGCTCCTCCAGCGCGGCGTGCGCCTTCACGAGCTCCTCGCGGAGCCGCACGTTGTCGCGCTGCAGCTCCAGGATGTGCTTGATGCCGGAGAGGTTGATGCCCTCCTCCTGGGAGAGCCGCTGGATCTCCCGCAGCATCACGATGTCGCGCATCGAGTAGCGGCGGCCCCGGCCGGCCGTCCGGCCGGGGGACACCAGGCCCATCCGGTCGTAGGTCCGCAGCGTCTGCGGATGCAGCCCGGACAGCTGGGCCGCCACCGAGATCACATAGACCGGGGTGTCATCGCCGAAGGGGTCCATGGGGTCTCACTCCTGTCTGGCCTTCTGGAGGACGTCGGCGCGGAGGTCCTCGCCGCCGCCCGCCTCGCGGAGCTTGGCCAGCGCCTCCCGCGACTGCTCGTCCAGCTTCTGCGGGACGTGGACGTCGACGGTGACCAGCAGGTCGCCCTTCGTCCCGTCGCGGCGGGTCGCGCCGCGCCCCTTCACCCGGAACTTGCGGCCGTTGGGCGTGCCCTCCGGCAGCTTCAGCGTGACGGGCTGCCCCTGGAACGTCGGCACCCGGATGTCGGCGCCGAGCGCCGCCTCGGGGAACGTGACCGGGATCGTCAGCGTCAGGTTGTCGCCGCTGCGCCCGAACACCGCGTGCGGACGCACCTTGATGTTGACGTACAGGTCGCCGGCCGGGCCGCCGTTCTCGCCCGGCGCGCCCTTGCCCTTCAGCCGGATCTTCTGCCCGTCCGCGACGCCCGCCGGGATGCGCGCCTGGATCGTGCGGGTGCCGGTCGCGCGGCCGCTGCCGTGGCAGATCGGGCACGGGTCGTCGACGACGAGGCCCCGGCCGCGGCACTCCTTGCACGGCTCCTGGAAGCCGAAGTTGCCGAGGTTGCGGGTCTCGTGCCCGGTGCCCTCGCAGCTCGGGCACACCCGCGGCACCGTGCCGGCCTTCGCGCCCGTCCCCCGGCACGCGTCGCAGGCCGCCTCGCTGGTCAGCTTGATCGGGACGGTCACGCCGTTCATCGCGCGGCCGAACGACAGCGTCACCTCGGTCTCGACGTCCGCGCCGCGCCGCGCGCGCCGCGTCGTCCCCGTGGTGCGGGTGCCGGCGCCGCGCCCGAACAGGCCGCCGAACAGGTCCCCTATGCGCTCGCCCGCGCCGCCCGTCTGCGTCCCGGTGCCGCCCTGGCCGAACAGGTCGCCGAGGTCGAACCCGAACCCGCCGCCCTGCTGGCCGCGGAACCCGCCCGGCATCGACCGGACGGAGTCGTACTCCTTGCGGCGCTTCTCGTCCGACAGCACGTCGTAGGCCTCGGAGACCTCCTTGAAGCGCTCCTCGGCGTCCGCGTCCCCCTTGTTGGCGTCCGGGTGGTACTTGCGCGCCAGCTTTCGGTAGGACTTCTTGATCTCCTCCTGCGAGGCCGTCTTCGCGACACCGAGGACCTTGTAGTAGTCCTTCTCCAGGTAGTCCTTGGTGCTCACGGCGCCCCGCCTTCTGCTATCGCCACTTGCCACATGCCTTCATGCCCCGAAGGGGCCCGCCCCGGTCAGAGGGCGGGCCCGTGGGGCTCATTCGCCCGATTCGCCGTCCGGGCCGCCCGGCCCGTCGGCGGGCTTCTCCGCGTCCGGGTCGGGGTCGGCCACCGCGACGCGCGCCGCCCGCAGGATGCGCTCGCCGATCCGGTAGCCGGGTTGGAGGACGTCCACCACACTCGTCTCGGTCACGTCGGGCGAGAGCGAGTGCATGAGCGCCTCGTGCACGTTCGGGTCGAAGGGCTCGCCCTTCTCCCCGTACCGCACCAGGCCGAGCTTGCCGGTGACCGCCTCCAGGCTCTCCGCGACGGACTTGAACCCGCCGGTGAGCTCGTCGTGGTCACGGGCCCGGCCGATGTCGTCCAGGACCGGGAGCAGCTCCATCAGCACTTGGCCGAGGGCCTGCTCGCGGACCGCGACCCGGTCGCGCTCGACCCGCTTGCGGTAGTTGTCGTACTCGGCCTTCAGCCTCTGGAGGTCGGCGAGACGCTCCGAAAGCTGGGTCTGCAACGAGGAGACCTCCTCACTGCCGGCCTTGTCGGCCTTGCCTGTCTTGCCGGCGCCCCCGTCGGCCGGGGCCTCCGGGGCAGGCGAACCCTCCGCCTGCGCCCGGACTTCCCCCGTTTCGGGATCGATGCGCCGCTTGTCGCGGATCACCGGGCCCTCCTTTTCCTCGCCCTCATTGGGTGAGGACGTCACGATGCACCGTCCTTGGGCTTGTCCTCGTCCACGATCTCCGCGTCGACGACCTCGTCGTCCTGCGGGCCCTGCGCGTCGGCGGTGGGGCCGTGGTCCTCGGCGCCCGCCTGCGCACCCTCCGGGTTCTGCGCGTACATGGCGGCGCCCATCTTCTGGCTGACCTGCGCGAGCTTCTCGGCCGAGCCCTTGATGGCGTCGACGTCGGTGCCCTCCAGGGCCTTCTTCACCTCGGCGACCGCGTCGCTCACCTCGGTCTTCAGCTCCGCGGGGACCTTCTCGTCGTTCTCCCGCAGGAACTTCTCGGTGGAGTACGCGAGGGTGTCGGCCTGGTTGCGGACGTCGGCCTCCTCCTTGCGCTTGCGGTCCTCCTCGGCGTACTGCTCGGCGTCGCGCATCATCTTCTCGATGTCGTCCTTGGGCAGCGCGCTGCCGCCCGTGATGACCATCGACTGCTCGCGGCCGGTGCCCTGGTCCTTCGCGCTGACGTTCACGATGCCGTTCGCGTCGATGTCGAAGGTGACCTCGATCTGCGGGACGCCGCGCGGCGCCGGCGGCAGACCGGTGAGCTGGAACGTGCCGAGCTTCTTGTTGTACGCGGCGATCTCGCGCTCGCCCTGGTAGACCTGGATCTCCACGGACGGCTGGTTGTCGTCGGCGGTGGTGAACGTCTCCGACCGCTTGGTCGGGATCGTGGTGTTCCGCTCGATGATCTTGGTGAAGATGCCGCCCTTGGTCTCGATGCCGAGGCTCAGCGGGGTCACGTCCAGCAGCAGGACGTCCTTGACCTCGCCCTTCAGCACGCCGGCCTGGAGGCTGGCGCCGATCGCGACGACCTCGTCCGGGTTGACGCCCTTGTTCGGCTCCTTGCCGCCGGTCAGCTCCTTGACCAGCTCGGACACCGCGGGCATCCGGGTCGACCCGCCGACCAGGACGACCTGGTCGATCTTGTCGACGCCGATGCCGGCGTCCTTCAGCACCGACTGGAACGGCGCCTTGGTCCGGTCGAGCAGGTCGGAGGTCATCCGCTGGAACTCGGCGCGGGTGAGCTTCTCGTCCAGGTGCAGCGGCCCCTCCGCGGACGCGGTGATGTAGGGCAGGTTGATCTGCGTCTCGGACGAACCGGACAGCTCGATCTTCGCCTTCTCCGCGGCCTCGCGCAGCCGCTGCAGCGCCATCTTGTCCTTGGACAGGTCGACGCCGTTCGCGTTCTTGAACTTCTCCACCAGCCAGTCGACGACCTTCTGGTCCCAGTCGTCGCCGCCCAGGTGGTTGTCACCGCTGGTGGCCTTCACCTCGACCACGCCGTCGCCGACTTCCAGCAGCGAGACGTCGAACGTACCGCCGCCGAGGTCGAAGACCAGGATGGTGGCCTCGTTCTCCTTCTCCAGGTGGTAGGCGAGCGCCGCCGAGGTCGGCTCGTTGATGATCCGCAGGACGTTCAGGCCCGCGATCTGGCCGGCCTCCTTGGTGGCCTGCCGCTGGTGGTCGGAGAAGTAGGCGGGGACCGTGATGACCGCGTCGGTGACGGTCTCGCCCAGGTAGGACTCGGCGTCCCTCTTCAGCTTCTGCAGCACGAACGCGCTGATCTGCTGCGGGGTGAAGTCCTTGTCGTCGATCTTGGTCTTCCAGTCGGTGCCCATCTCGCGCTTGACCGACCGGATGGTGCGGTCCACGTTGGTGACCGCCTGGCGCTTGGCGACCTCGCCGACGAGAACCTCGCCGTTCTTGGCGAAGGCGACGACGGACGGCGTGGTCCGCGACCCCTCCGCGTTCGCGATGACGGTGGGCTCGCCGCCCTCCAGAATCGCGACGACCGAGTTGGTCGTCCCGAGGTCGATGCCGACCGCACGTGCCATGTTCTCGTCCTCCGTCGTTTCCGGTTAACCCCGTTGCCGGTGTCATGCAGCCCCGGTCGTCGCCCAGGGCGCGGCCGGTTCGTCTTCTGTCCGCAAGATTGCCCGGATCGCGCTCCCCTGTCAAATGACTTGAGCCGACCCGACTCAACTTTGCTGACGACCTCTACAACAGGACGATTGAGCCACGTATTCCGGTTCCCCGAACGGACCCGCCGACGCAGAGTTCGCCTGAACGGAGGAGCGCGCGCCCGCCTGTCGTCCCCCGCCAGGAGGACCACCTCCTCCCCGCGACCAGGGGACGTCACCACCTCGTCCACATGACCCCGGCGTCATCGCGCCGCGCGTGGCCGACGATGCCGAGGACGATGTACTCGCTCTTGCCGTACAGGGACACCGTGACGAGCCTGACCGCACCGCACACGCCTGTGGCCGCACTGCGAAGGGCGAGATCGACGTGGCTGAACGCGGTGTCCATGTCGTCGGTCACCCCGGCGTGGCCGTTCCCGACGTCCCAGGCGTACATCCGTGGTGGGGTGCTCGCCCGTCCGCTCACCGCCAGCCCCCGAGCAGGACGCGCCGCCGCCGCTTCGGCCGTCCATGGCCCGGCCGCGCCGATTCGCGGGGCCGTGAGGGGGCGGCCGGACGATCCCGCAGCTTGCCTCTGCGGGGCGGGACCGTCCGCCGGACGGCGAGGACCGCGCGGATCTCGTCGGCGAGAAGCCGAGGGGTGACCGCCTCCACCAGACGGTCGTTGACCAGCGCCCACCAGTGCCCGGTGTACTCCCCGAGCCAAGCCCGGACGCCGGGGAACGCGGCCTCCAGCTCCTGTCGGATCTGGTCGGGGTCGAGGTAGACCCAACTCGTCGCGGAGCAATCAGCTAGGTTGCCCATAGATCGGACCTCTCTTCCGATCGAGGCCCCGGGCGTCATGGTGTTGCAGCACCTGTCCGGGGCCGCCCTATGTCTACGAGCGCGCAGGGGCGCGACTCGCTCTTGTCACGCCACGCGGCCGGGGAGCCCGGGGGTGAGCACCCCGGCCACGCGACACCCGCCGGCACGAACCCGCGCCGACGGTCACCCAACCGCCGCCCACGCCTGGGGGTAGCGCGTCGACGGTCCAAGCGGCGAACCTTCACCTGCGCTTGGTGACGCTGCGGAGTCGGCTCGACACGGGAAGGATGACATGTACAAGTACAAGGCGCTAGTACTTGACGAAGATTCCATTCGGTATTTGGCCGCGCACCTTGGGTGATCACTGGGAGACTGGCGCCCATGCCGATAGACCACGGGCCCACTGCTCGCCACCGTCGCCTGGCGGCGGAGCTTCGACGTCTCCGGGAGGAGGCTCGGCTGACGCCGGAGGCCACGTCCGGGCTTCTGGGCTGGAGCCGCCCGAAGCTCGTCCGCATCGAGACGGCCAAGGGAAGGCCCACCGTGGCCGACGTCGAGCGCATATTGGACGTCTACGGCACCGACTACGCGACGCGGGCAGCGTTGCTCCAGCTCACCCGCGACATCCGTACCCGTGGCTGGTGGGCGGCGTTCGGCGACGTCCTGGCCGGCGGCTACGCCGAACTGGAGGACGCCGCCAACCGCATCCGAACCTGGCAAACGGAAGTCGTCCCTGGTCTGCTCCAGACCCTTGATTACGCTCGCGTGCTGATCGCGGGTGAGTTTCCGGATGACACGGAGGAGATCGACCGGCGGTTGCAGGCTCGGATGGCGAGACGCGCCCGCTTCGCGCGCACCGACGCCCCCGAACTCGACTTCCTCGTGGCCGAGGAAGTCCTCCGCCGTCCAGTGGGCGGGCCAGCCGTGATGGCGAGCCAGCTTACGGCGCTCATTGAGGCAGCGGCACAGCCGTCAGTGGCAATACGGATCGTCCCAATGACACACGAGTACCGGCCTGGTCTGGGTGAAGGCTCGGTAGACATTTTCGAGTTCTCGGCGCCCCTGGAACTCGATACCGCACACGTGGAGACTATGGGAGGAAGTATGTACATCGAGGACATCGCGCAGGTGCGGCGTTGTAGCTCGATGTTGGACCGCATCGCCGACGCGGCCCTGTCTCAAGAGGATTCGGTGGCTCTGTTCGCCGCCATCCGGGAGGAGTTCCGAGCTCATGTCCATGCATAGGTTCCCGGCCGAAGCCCAGTGGCGAATCAGCAGCCACTCTGGGGCAGGCAACAATTCGTGTGTCGAGGTCGCGCTGAACGTTCCTGGTGTTGTGGGTGTTCGTGATTCGGTGGATCGGGACGGGCCGGTGTTGGTGTTCGGGCCGTCCGCGTGGCGTGCGCTGACGTCGCGGATCAAGAACGATGACCTCTGAGCGCACCGTGCCTGAATGGCGGATCAGCAGCCATTCGGGGGCAGGCAACGATACTTGCATCGAGGTGGCGCTGAACGTTCCTGGTGTTGTGGGTGTTCGTGATTCGGTGGATCGGGACGGACCCGTCCTGATGTTCGGGCCGTCCGCGTGGCGTGCCCTGACGGCCCGGATCAAGAACGGCGGGCTGGCCATTCACTGATCACCGTCCGGGCGAGTCTTCGACGTGGGCCGGGTCGGGTGACGGTTCGGCCCTGTGTCCGCGCGGGACGCCGATACGACATTGTGCGGCGGTGGGCGCGGCTGTGCCGGCCCACCGCCGCATCGCTAGGGCACTTCGAGCGGCGGGCGGTCCGCGACCCGTAGCCATGACCCGTCCGGCTGGCGGCGGGCGATCTCGGCGGTCACCTCGCCGTTGGTCAGCGTGGTCGCCGTCAGTGCCAGGTCGCCGCTCACCAGTGCCGGCTGCTGCCTGCCCGGCGAGATCACCGTCCCGGCCGCGACCATCTGCTCGAACACCTTGCGGATCTCCGCGTGTCCGGTCGCGAGACTGCCCGGCGGGAACGCCAGCACGGCGTTCGGCTCGTACAACGCCACCAGCCCGTCGACGTCGCCCGCGTTAGCGCGCTCGACGAAGAACTTGCCCAGGTCGTTCGGCTCAGTGGCCACTGTCCTGCTTGTCATGTGCTCAGGCTTCCAGCGAATCACGACATCTTGTGTCATCTATTCCGGTAGAACGTTCGGATGCGCGCCGACCGGCCCTGCGCGGGATTAGCCGAGCATCTCCTGCGTCTGTTCGGCGGGTATGGAGATCCGCCAGGCGATGATCGCGGCCGTTGCCAGGCCGATGATCGCTAGGAGGCTGGCGGTGAGGAACGGGTCGGTGCCGGTCAGGGCCGGGGCGAAGCCGACGCCGACGTAGAGGGTGATCCCGGTCGAACCGCCTAGTTGGTCGGCGGCTCGTTGGACGCCCGACGCGATGCCGGCGTCGTCTTCGGTCACGCCGGTGACCGCGACGTACTGCAGGCCGACGATTCCGAACCCCATCCCGGCGGCGATCAGCACCATGGCCGGGATCAGCGCCGGGCCGGTGGCCTCCACGCGGGCGACCAGCGCGATGACGATCATGGCCGCGGTGGTGAAGCCGATCCCGGCGAGGACGCAGGCTCGCGCGCCCCACCGCTCGAGCAGCCGGGGAACCAGCATCGAGGCCGTGATCAGGGACACCGCCAGGGGCAGCATCGTCAGGCCGGCCTGGAGCGGGCCGGCGTCCAACCGGTCCTGCAGGTAGTAGGTGAACAGCAGGAACGAGGCGGACAGGGCCGCGCTCAGCAGGGCGGTGGCGAGGTTCGCCAGGACGCGCGGCCGGTTGCGGAAGAACCGCAGAGGCACGAGCGGGTTCCGTGAACGGCGTTCGACCCTGATGAACAGGGCGCCCGCCGCCACCGCACCGGCCAGCGCGAGCGGCGGCAGCCATGGGAGGGTGCCGTCCCCCTTGCCTGCCTCGACGACCCCGAGGGTGAACAGGAGTGGGGCCGCGGTCAGCAGAAGCGCCCCGGGAACGTCCAGCGGTGTGCGTTCGGCCGGCCGCTCGCCCGGAACGAGAAAGACCGCTGCGGCGAGCACGACCAGGATGAAGGGCACGGACACCAGGAAGACCCACCGCCAGCCCAGCAGCTCGGTGATGACGCCGGAGACCACGAACCCGAGGACGAGTCCGCAGCTCGCGACGGCCGCCCATACGCTCAGCGCCCGCGACCTGGGCGGGCCCTCCGGGAACATGAGCACGATGACCGCCATCGCCGCCGGCAGCGCGATCGCTTCACCGGCCCCCTGCAGCAGCCGGGCCGTCACCAGGACGGTGAAGGACGGCGCGAGCCCGGCCAGCAGGGACGCGGCGCCGAAGAGCGCCGTGCCGAGCAGGAGGATGCGCCGCCTGCCGAGCATGTCGCCCAGCCGGCCGCCGAGCATCAGCAGCCCCCCGCCGGTGATCGTGTACCCGACCACGACCCAGGTCAGCGAGTGACCGTCCACGCCGAAGTCGGCGCCGATCGAGGGCAGGGCGACGTTGACCACGGTCACGTCGACCGCGATGAAGAACTGCAGCATGGCCATGCAGCACAGCACCAGCCACGCGCGCGCTTGGGACGACGCGTCCCGGCGCGAAGAAAGAACGCTTGAAGACACCGAGTGCTCCGTTGCTCAGAAGAAGTTCCGAGCAGCACGAACGTGCCGCTCCGGATCGTCGACGGAGCGGTGGAACGTTCAACGGGAAGTGAGACGAACGCTCCGCCGCTAGCGGAGCGTCCTCGTCACTGCGGCGCAGGCGGCCGCGCACGAAGCGCCGGACATGCCGCCGATGCTACCGGCTCCCGCCGCGAACAGGCCGTCCAGATGGAGGACCTCGGCGGCGGGCGGTTCGGCGCCCCGCTTCCGGCCCCCGTCCAGGGCAGGCCGTGTCGCTGCGGGTCACCGCGAACGACGCGGGCGGCAGTGGCGTCGACCAGCGGATCATTTGCGCCTACCGCGTCCGGTAAGTCCGCTTGGAACGAAAGTGAGGAGGGGGTCCGGGTGATACGTGTGTGACCGCCATCCGTGCGACGGAAAGGCACCACATGACGGGGAACCCCCTCGCCGCGGCGCGTCCGGACCGGCCTCCCGCCGGACCGGACGTGCCGCGGCCGTCCCTGCACGATCCCGAACGGTTCGGGGAGGTCTTCGACGCCCACTTCGCCGAGATCCACGGGTACGCCGCCAAGCGCCTCGGCCCGGACGCCGCGTCCGACGTCGCGTCGCAGACGTTCCTGGAGGCGTTCCGCCACCGCGACCGCTACGACCCGGCGCGGGCGAACGTCCGGACCTGGCTGTACGGCATCGCGACCAACCTGATCGGCAAGCACCGGCGCAGCGAGGTGCGCGGCCTGCGGGCCCGCGCGCGGCTCGGCCCCGTCCGGGACGACGGCGGGCACGCCGACCGGGTGGACGCCCGCGTCAGCGCCCAGGGCCTGCGCGGGCGGCTGGCCGGCGCGATCGCCGCGCTGCCGGCCGGCGAGCGCGACGTGCTGCTCCTCGTCGCGCTCGCCGACCTCACCCACGAGGAGATCGCGGCGGCCCTGGACATCCCGTACGGGACGGTCGGGTCGCGGCTCAGCCGGGCCCGGAAGAAGGTGCGCGCGGCACTCGGCGGCACGAACCCGATGCACGAAGGGGAGGACGACCATGGATGAACTGCAGGCGATCCGCGAGGCGTACGGGGAGCCGGAACCGCCGACCCTCCGGGAGATGACCGAGGCCCGCGCCCGGGTGACCGGCGAACCGCCGCGCCGCCGAGTCCGCCTCGGATGGCGGTTCCGGATCGGGCTCGGCGCCGTCGCCGCGGGCGCGGCCGTCGCCGTCGCGGCCACGGTCACCGGGACCGGTGCGCCGGCCCCGCCGCCGGCGACGGTCGACCTCGGCCGGGAGGCCGTGCTGGCCGCGGCGGCGAAGGCCGCGGCGCAGCCCGTCGGCAAGTACTGGTACTCCGACCAGGTCTCGGGCCAGTCGTACATCGTCCGGGCCGGGACCGGCGACTACGCGATCGTCGGCGCGCACATCGAGATGTTCGGCTGGACCGGGGCGGAACCGGGCATGGGCCAGGCCCTGCACGCGCGCGACATCCCGGCCCGGCCGCTGACGGAGCGGGACGCGGAGCTCTGGCGGAAGGCGGGGTCGCCGTCGAAGTTCCGGGTCTGGTCGAACGACCACTACTCCACCTACGACCGGTCGACGTCGAAGTGGGACAGCGACGCCCCCGACGCGCGCGCGGGCGGCAGGTTCTTCGTCCAGGGGACGGGCCGAGAGCTGACCCTGGACGAGGTCCGGCGCCTGCCCGAGGACCCGGCCGCCCTCGCCGAGATGTTCTTCACGCCGCGCGTGCCGAAGGACGGAGCACGCGTCGGCCCGCTCAACCGGCTCGGGACTCCCGGCGCCAAGCTCGGCGTGACGGCGCGGCTGCTGGAGGACGTCCCCCTGCCGCCGAGGGTCCGGGCCGGACTGATGCGGGCGCTGGCCGCGCAGCCCGGCGTCAGGTCGGTCGGCGCGGCCACCGATCCGCTCGGCCGGACCGGCGTCGCGCTGGTCGCCGACGACGCGCCGTCGACGGTGGACGGGACGTACGGCGCGCCGCCGGAGGAGCGCGGCACCTACCGGTCGCGTTCGGAACTCCTCTTCGACAGGGCGACCGGTGAGCTGCTCGCCGAGCAGCGGGTGCTGACCGAGCCGGGCGGGGCCTACCGGGACCGCGAGCCCGGCTTCGTGATCGACTACTGGATCGTCCGGGCGTCGGGCTGGACGGACGCCAAGCCGAAGCCGCCCGCGGAACCGCCCTTCTGATCGGGGACGCGCGCCCTCCGTCCGGGACGTCCGGGACGTCCGGACGGAGGGCGCGCGCGGCCGTGAAGGCGAATCGGGGGTTCGGCTGAGAACGGGGTGACCGAAAGGATCACTTCATGGCCCACCAACGCCCGCCGGACACCGGTGGGGACGACCCCGACACGGAGGCGATCGTGCGGTCGCGGCGCGACCCCGCCGCGTTCGCGGAGATCTTCCACCGCCATTTCGCCGCGATCCACGGGTACGTGGCGCGGCGGCTCGGCGCGGACGCCGCGGACGACATCGCCGCCGAGGTCTTCCTCGCCGCGTTCCGCAAGCGCGGCCGGTTCGACCCGGCGCGCGGGACGGTCCGCGCCTGGCTGTACGGGATCGCGACCCGGCTGATCGGGACGCACCGGCGCGCCGAGGGGCGCCGCTACCAGGCGCTGGCGCGCACGCCCGCCGACCGCTTCGAGGACGGCCACGAGGAGCTGGTCGCGGCCCGCGTCACCGCCGGCCGCGCCGGCGAGGACCTGGCCGGCGCGCTGGCCCGGCTGCCGCGCGGGGACCGGGACGTCCTGCTGCTGGTGGCGCTGGCCGACCTGTCCTACGAGGAGGTCGGGCAGGCGCTCGGCCTGAAGACGGGCACGGTCGCGTCCCGCCTGCACCGTGCCCGGCGCCGCCTGCGGGAGTCGCTCGGCGGAACCGATCCCGCGCTGATCGTTGAGGAGACGCCCGCATGAACATGAACGAGATGGACCGGGTCCGGGGCCTGCTGCGCGAGCCGCCGCCCCCGTCCGCGGAGACCGCGGCGAAGGCGCTGGCCCTGCTGGAGGACGAGATGGCCGGGCGGCGCCCCACGGCGCCGAGGGCGGGGCGGCGGCGGTTCGGGTTCGGGTGGCCGGCCGGGCTGGGGCTCGGGCTGGTCGCGGCGGGGGCCGCGGCGGCCGTCGCGGTCGCGCTCACCGGCCAGGGGACCCCGGGCTCGCCGGACGCGCCCGCCGGTGCCGACCTCAACAAGCAGGCGGTGCTCGCGGCGGCGGCCAAGGTCGAGCTGACCCCGACCGGCAAGTACTGGTACACCGACCGCATCGACGGGCAGTCGTACATCATCCGGGCGAAGACCGGCACGTACGCGATCGTCGGCGCCACGACCGAGTCGTTCAACTGGACCGGCGTGAAGAAGGGGACCGGCGAGGCGTACTACGGGCGCGACCTGCCGGCCCGTCCGCTCACCGCGCGGGACGAGGCGCTCTGGAAGAAGGCCGGGTCGCCGTCGAAGTTCCGGGTCTGGTCGAACGACCACTACTCCACCTACACGGCCGAGGCGACGAAGTGGCGGTCGGACGTCCCCGAGGTCGGCATCGACCCCGAGGGGGGCGGCGAGTTCCTCGGCGAGCCGGCCGAGGAGTGGCAGAACCTGCCGACCGATCCGGCCAAGCTCGCCGAGAAGTTCCTGAGCGGTGAGGAGGCGAGCCGGGGGCTGAACCCCGGGGCGAAGAGCGGCCGGAGGCCGACCGAGGCGCAGACGGCCTCCGCCGGGATCTGGCGGACGTCGTCGATCCTCGGCGGCACCCCCGTCCCGCCGAAGGTGCGGGCGGGGCTGATGCGGGCGCTGGCGTCCCTGCCGGGCGTCCAGGCGATCGGCCGCGTCGCCGACCCGATGGGCCGCGAGGGCGTCGCGCTGGCCACCGCCGCCGAGCGCACCGCCACGATCACCGGCGAGTACGGCGGGCCGAAGGCCGAGCGGGGCAGCTACGGCCACCGCCTGGTCATCGTCTTCGACGAGAAGACCGGCGGCGTCCTGTCCGTCCAGGACACGCTGACCAAGCCGGGCGGCCGGTACGCGGAGATGAAGCCGGGCTTCATCATCAACTACGTCGCGGTCCGCTCGTCGGGCTGGACCGACACCAAGCCGAAGCCGCCCGCGGAGCTGCCCTTCTGAGCGGGCCTTTCGAGCCGGGGGGCGGTGGCCGCCGCGTTATCCCTTCGGTGAAGCGCCGCCTCCACGCCGATGCCCTCCGCCCACCGTCCGGGCGGAGGGCATCGGCGCGGAGGCTGCGCGCGTACCCGGTCGCGGCGGCCCGCCAGCCCTCGCCGGACGGGACCGCCACGCGGTCGCGGTCGCCTCCTACGCCGCCTGTGCCGCGATGCTGATCGCCGCCCTGTTCGCTGCTTTCGTCCTGCGGGCCGACCGTCCGGCTCCCGCCGGCGAGCGCACTGAAGGCCCTCGCCAGGGCTCCGGTGTCGTTACGCGGTGAGGTCGGACGGGGCCGTGCCGGTCTCGTTCAGGGGAAGGGCCAGGGCGACGCGTTCGGTCAGCCAGGTGCTCGGCCGGTAGCGGGGGTCTCCGGTGGCCTCCTGCAGGCCGTGCAGAATCCGGAGGACGCGGTCGGCGCCCTCGTGCTCGCCCCACTCCAGCGGACCGCGCGGGTAGCCGAGGGCGAGGCGGACGGCGGTGTCGATGTCCTGCGGACGGGCGAGGCGCTGCTCGGCGATCCCGCAGCCCACGTTCACGACCGAGGCGAGGAGCCGCTGGGCCACCGGGGCCGGGGCGTCGCGGACGACGGAGACGGCCCGTCCGGTCGCGGCGAGGGCCGCGATACCGGCGCGCCCTGCGTCCGCGTCCACGCCCGGGTGCACCATCACGGTGAGGCGGGTGAAGAATCCGCCCAGCGGGTCAACGCCCAGGGTGCGCTCCAGGGGGAGGCCGTCCGCCGCCACCAGGGTGCTCTGCCCGAGCGGGGCGACGAGCACGACCGCATTGGCCGACGGCTCGTCCCCGGACTCGACTTCCACTCCCGCTGCGGAGAGCAGCGCGCCCAGTGATTCACGGACGTCGCCGTGCACCCACACAGGGCGCGGCTCCACCGCCGGGACGGCGACCTCCGGCGGCTCTTGCTTGGCGCCGTCCACGTACTTGTAGAAGCCTTCGCCCGTCTTACGTCCGTAGAGGCCGGCTTCGAGGCGTGCCCGTCCGATCCTGGACGGGCGGAAACGCGGCTCCGTGTAGAACCCCGTCCAGATGGACTCCATCACCGGGTGCGACACGTCCATCCCGGTGAGGTCGAGGAGTTCACAAGGCCCCATCTTCAGGCCCAGGACGTCCCGCGAGATGCGGTCGATGTCCACCGGCTCGGCGGCACCCTCGGACAGGATCTGCAAAGCCTCCGTCACCAGGCCGCGGCCCGCATGGTTGACGAGGAACCCGGGCGCGTCCGGCGCGAGCACCGGTTCATGCCCGAGACGCCGGACGAGGTCGGCGAGCGCGTCCGGAATCCACTCCGCCGTGCGCGCCCCTGGGATCACCTCCACCAGACGCATCAGCGGCACCGGGTTGAAGAAGTGCAGCCCCGCCACCCTGGACGGATCCTCCAGCGCCGCCGCGATCGCCGTCACCGGCAGCGAACTGGTGTTGGTCACCAGGACCGTGTGCTTCGGGCAGACCTTCTCCAGGGACGTGAACAGCTCCCGCTTGGTGTCGATGTCCTCCCGGACGGCCTCCACCACGAGATCGCAGTCCTGGAACGGGGTCAGCGGCTCGCCGACCGGCCGCAGCCGCCCCTTCGCGGCCTCCGCGTCCTCGGCGGTCATCCGCCCCTTGCCGACGAGCTTGTCGAACATGCCGCCGATGTACTCGGTGGCGCTGACCACGGCCTCCATCCGGAGGTCGGCCAGCTCCACGGTCAGCCCGCCCGCCGCGGCGAGCTGCGCGATCCCGCGCCCCATCGCCCCGGTCCCGATCACCCGGACGGTCGTCGCCCGCCGCGCCCACTGCTCCACCGTCGCCTCCTCGCTCGTCCACTCCCCACGCATTCAACCGCGATGGACGGTGGCCGTAATGTGCGAGGTGCCCGCAACCGACCCCCGTGAGGAGCCCACCATGCGCGATGCGGTGATCTGCGAGCCACTGCGCACCCCGATCGGCCGGTTCGGCGGGTCGCTGAAGACCGTCCCGCCCGTCGAGCTCGCCGCCACCGTCATCCGCGCGCTGGTCGAGCGCACCGGCCTGCCGGGCGGCGCGGTCGACGAGGTCGTCCTGGGCCACTGCTACCCGACGTCCGACGCCCCCGCGATCGGACGCGTCGCCGCGCTGGACGCCGGGCTCCCGATCTCCGTCGGCGGCAGCCAGCTCGACCGGCGCTGCGGCTCCGGGCTGCAGGCCGTCCTCAACGCCGCCATGCAGGTCCAGACCGGTGTCAGCGACGTGATCATCGCGGGCGGCGCGGAGAGCATGAGCGGCGCGCCGTTCTACACGACGAAGGCGCGGTGGGGCGTGCGCGGGCCGTCCCTCGAACTGCACGACGCGCTCGCGCAGGGCCGCGTCACCGCCGGCGGGGCCGGCTACCCGGTGCCAGGCGGCATGCTGGAGACCGCCGAGAACCTGCGCCGCGAGTACGGCATCGGACGCGCGGAGCAGGACGAGCTGGCCGTCCGCTCCCACCAGCGAGCCGTCGCCGCCCAGCAGTCGGGCGTGTTCGCGGAGGAGATAGTCCCGGTGACGGTGACGTCGCGCAAGGGGGACACGGTCGTCGACACCGACGAGCACCCGCGCCCCGACACGACGGTCGAGAGCCTGGCGAGGCTTCGTCCCGTCCTCGGCAAGCAGAATCCCGAAGCCACTGTGACGGCCGGGAACGCCAGCGGCCAGAACGACGCCGCCGCCGTCTGCGTCGTCACGACTCCGGAACGCGCCGCCGAGCTGGGGCTGCGTCCGCTCGTCCGGCTGGTGTCCTGGGGGCGCGCCGGGGTGCCGCCGAAGACGATGGGCATCGGGCCCGTCCCCGCCACGGCCAAAGCCTTGCAGGCGGCCGGCCTCACCCTCGCCGACATGGACCTCATCGAGCTGAACGAGGCGTTCGCCGCGCAGGTCCTCGCCGTCACCCGTGAATGGGGCCTCAAGGACGCCGACTGGGACAGGGTCAACGTCCACGGCTCCGGTATCTCCCTCGGCCACCCCGTCGGCGCGACCGGCGCCCGCATCCTCGCCACGCTCGCCCGCGAGATGCACCGCCGCGACGCCCGCTACGGGCTGGAGACGATGTGCATCGGCGGCGGTCAGGGCCTCGCCGCCATCTTCGAGCGCCTCTGAGCCGCTGCCCGGGGGTCGGGCTCAGGTCGCTTCGGCGTTGAGTGTCCTGGCTATCGGGTTCCGGGCCGCGAGGCGGGCCGGGACGGCGGCGATGAGACCGGGTGTGGCGCCGACCGCCTTGAGCACCCCCACCCGGCGGGTCTGCTCGGCGGCGCGCCCGGCGGCCAGCGTCGCCACGCCGCCGATGGCCAGGAAGCTGAGCAGCCAGCTGCCGATGACGAGGATCGGCCGGCTGCCCTTGAGCATGGTCGCGTCCTGGTCGGCCACGAGCTGCCAGGCCCGGACGTTCACCCAGGTGTCCTCGAACGCGGGGGCGATCGCGGGGACGCGCCGCGCGAACGCCTCGGCGGTGCCCGGGTCGCGCAGCTTGAGGTAGATGAAGGAGGTCACCTCGACGTCGGGTGACTTCAGCGCCCGGGTGTCCGGTTCGGTCAGCCAGAGCGAGGCCGCCGCCGTCGCTCGGCCCGCCGTTCGGACCGATGCCCAGCGCCCACGGGTAGACCGAGCGTGCCGCGGTCACGGCGATCCCGGTGACGGGGAACGAGCGTCCGGCGATCGTGACGCGGTCACCGACATGGACGCCCATCGCGGTGGCGAAGCCACGCTCGACCACGGCGCCTCCTGGACGGACCCAGCCGCCCGGCGTCACCAGCGGCCGGTCGACCGGACCCGGTGCCGTGCCGGCGGGCTGCACCACGGCGGCGCCCGTCGAACCGTGCGCCGTGAGCGACGTGTAGTACTGGCGGTGCGGGCCGCTGTGCGCCACCACCCCGGACGCCTGCTCCAGGGGGAGTCCTGGGCAGGACGGCCGGGAGGGGCTTTGGGGCGCCGGCGGGCTGGTTCAGGCGTCCTCGGGTTCGTTCATGGGTCCTTTGGGTCGTTCTCGCGGTCGTTCTCGGCGTTCGACCAGCGGCGCTCGCAGGCGTCCAGCCAGTGCAGGTCCGCCTGCAGTCGCAGGGCGACGCCCTCCAGCAGCAGGCCGGCGGTGGAGCCGTCCGGCTCGGCGAGGACCGCGCGCTGCACGTCGCTCAAGCGGCGCAGCAGTTCGCGGCGCTGCGCGTCCACCAGTTCGACGGGGTCGGCGAGCCGTGCTGCCGCTGCGGCGGCGAGCTTGAGGTGGAACTCCGCCAGATTCGGCTTCGGCCAGGTCACCTCGGTCAGCCAGGCGGCCACGCGCTGCTGCCCGGCCGGCGTCAGCGCGTACACCTTGCGGTCGGGCCGGTCGGGGAGGCCGTCCGCGCGTTCGCAGACGACTAGGCCCGCCCTCTCCAGCCGGGCCAGGGTCACGTACACCTGGCCCGCGTTCATCGAGTCGCCGAGCGGCCCGAGGGCCCGCCGCAAGCGCGCGCGCAGGCCGTACCCGTGCGACGGTTCCTTCGCGAGCATCGCCAGCACCGCGTCCTGCATGCGTCACCCCTTACGGCCAGCTAATAGCTAACGGTTAGCCCGCGCGCCCGTCAAGAGGAACCGTCGGCCTGCCGGTCCGGGACGGCCGCCGGTCGGGGGCGGCCGCCGGCCGCGCGACGTTATCCACAGAAGCGCGTTCCAGTTCCGGCGGCCGTGCGCCGCTCGCATCATGGAAGCCGGTCGGGGCATGACGGTGCGGGGGTGCGACGTGGTCAGGGCAATCAGGCGGTGGACGTTCGGTCGGCCAGGGGCGTCACGCCATTGGGGCGGGAGGCCTTCAGGCGGGAGGCGTCCAGGTGGGCGTGCGGCCGGTCAGGGCGATGAGGCGGTCCAGGGCGGTGGCGTCGGCGGGGACGTCGGCGGCCGGGCCGAAAAGGCCGGGGATGCCCTTGCCGTCGCTCTGCTCCACCGCGGGGGCGACGAAGGCGAGGCAGGAGTCGATCTCCTCCTCGCCGACCTCGTAGGGCTGGCCGGTGGCGCGGGCGATGTCCCAGCCGTGCACGACCAGCTCGTTCATCGCGACGTTCCCCGCGTCCGCGCCGGGCAGGTCGACGCCGCCCGCCTTCGTCATCCCCTGCCAGGCGTCGGGGGAGCGCCAGGCGGCGGCGAGGGCGTCGAGGCGCTCGGGCATGCGGGCGCGCCAGTCCGGGGGGAGGTTGGACGCGTCGGCGGACGGCGGCTGCGAACCGCCGTCCGGGAAGTTCTTCGTCGCGGCCCATGTGAAGGCCAGGGTCAGGCCGTTGACGTGGTCGAGGAGCGCGCCGAGCGAGGTGTCCGCGCAGGGCGTCGGGGCGGTGAGCCGGTGGTCGGGGACGTTCGCGAGCAGCGCGGCCATGCGCCGGGACGCGGGTGCGAGGTCGGGCATCGGGGTCATCTGAGGTCCTCCGTTCGCTGTACCGGTGGACGGGACCGCCCTGGACGGGCGCCGCCCTGTGGTATGGACTCGGGAACCCGCCGATACTCATCGGAACCCAGATCTCTAAGGTATGACGGGCGACACATCCCCGGTTCGGCGCCGCATCGCCCTGGGAAGGGAGCGAATGCGGGTCTGACCAGGGCGTGTGACGCATAAGCTACTACCGAGTAGTATTCGGGCCCGGATGACGTGCAGTCTGTCGCGAGCCCTACGCTGACTGCCATCGCCCGTACCCCAGGAGGACGGAACAGTGTTCTGGATCACGTTGGTCATTGGGCTCGCCGGTACGGCGGTCGCTCTGGCGCTCGCCGGTCGGCGGGTGCTGTTCCTGTACAAGATCGCCATGAGCGGTCAGCCCGACCCTGAGCGGACGCTGCAGGTCAAGCGTGAGCCGAAGAAGGCCGTCGAGGGCCAGGCCGTCGAGGTCCTGGGGCAGCGCAAGCTGCTGAAGTGGACGCTGGCGGGCATGGCGCACTTCGCGGTCATGTGGGCGTTCTTCCTGCTGCTGACGGTCTACATCGAGGCCGCCGTCGCGCTGCTGTTCGGGTTGGACGCCAAGATCCCGGGGCTGCAGACCTGGGGGCCGATCGGCTTCGTCCAGGACACGATCGCGCTGGCGTGCACCGCGGGCCTGATCACCTTCACCGCGATCCGGTTCAAGAACTCGCCGAAGCGGCTGGACCGCAAGTCCCGGTTCAAGGGCTCGCACCTGTCGGGCGCCTGGTGGACGCTGTTCCTGATCTTCAACGTGATCTGGACGATGTTCTTCTTCCGCGGTGTCGAGTGGGCCAGCGGCAACCTCCCCTACGGCAAGGGCGCGTACTTCTCCTACTTGGTCGGCCAGCCGTTCGAGGGCATGAGCCACGACACGCTGGAGCTGCTGGAGTCGGTCGGGCTGCTGCTGCACATCGGCGTGGCGCTGGTGTTCCTGGTGTTCGTGGTGCACTCCAAGCACCTGCACATCTTCCTGGCGCCGCTGAACGTCATGTTCAAGCGCCGTCCGGACGGCCTGGGCGCCGCGCAGCCGATGATGTCGGGCGGCAAGCCGCTGGACTTCGAGGAGGCCGACCCCGACGAGGACGTCTTCGGTCGCGGCAAGATCGAGGACTTCACCTGGAAGGGCTTCCTGGACATGGCGACCTGCACCGAGTGCGGTCGCTGCCAGTCGCAGTGCCCGGCCTGGAACACCGGCAAGCCGCTGTCGCCGAAGATGCTCATCCTGGAGCTGCGCGACCATGCGCTGGCCAAGGCGCCGTACCTCACCGCCTCGGAGGAGCAGCGCGAGAAGTTCACCGACGAGCAGAAGCTCGCCATGCAGGTGGACAAGGAGCTCGTCGCCGACGACGGCGTCATCCACCCCGACGTGCTGTGGTCGTGCACCAACTGCGGTGCGTGCGTCGAGCAGTGCCCGGTCGACATCGAGCACATCGACCACATTTTGGACATGCGCCGCTTCCAGGTCATGATCGAGTCCAGCTTCCCCTCCGAGGCCGGGGTGATGCTGAAAAACCTGGAGAACAAGGGCAACCCGTGGGGCATGTCGGAGATGAAGCGCCTCGAGTGGATCGAGGAGCTGGACTTCGAGGTCGAGGTCGTCGACGACAAGGTCGCAGACGACACCGAGTACCTGTTCTGGGTCGGCTGCGCCGGCGCCCTGGAGGACCGGGCCAAGAAGACCACCAAGGCCGTCGCCGAGCTGCTGCACATCGCGGGCGTCAAGTTCGCCGTCCTCGGGCCGATGGAGGCGTGCACCGGTGACCCGGCCCGCCGCCTGGGCATGGAGTTCGTGTTCCAGATGCTCGGCCAGCAGAACGTGGAGACCCTCAACGACGCGGGGGTGAAGAAGATCGTGGCGACCTGCCCGCACTGCTTCAACACCCTGGCCAACGAGTACCCGCAGATCGGCGGGAACTACGAGGTCGTCCACCACACCCAGCTGCTGGCGCACCTGGTCGAGTCGGGCAAGCTCACCCCGGTCACCCCGATCGAGGAGAACATCACCTACCACGACCCCTGCTTCCTGGGCCGCCACAACAAGGTCTACAAGCAGCCGCGCGACATCATGGCCACCGTCCCCGGCGTCAAGACGCAGGAGATGCACCGGCACAAGGACCGCGGCTTCTGCTGCGGCGCCGGCGGCGCCCGGATGTGGATGGAAGAGCGCATCGGCAAGCGCATCAACACCGAGCGCGTGGACGAGGCGCTGGAGACCAACCCCGACACCGTCTCCACCGCCTGCCCGTTCTGCCTGGTGATGCTCGGCGACGCCATCAACGAGAAGAAGAACGAGGGCGCCGCCAAGGAGACTCTGGAGGTCGTCGACGTCTCCCAGCTCCTGATCCGCTCCATCAAGGGCGGCGAGGGACGCGCCCCCGAGAAGGAGACCGTCGCCGCCGAATAGCACAGCACGAGAAAGGACCCCTGGCCACACGGCCCGGGGTACTTTCACGTCACAGGACGAGCTCGGTGTCCCGCATCGGCGGGACGGCGATCATCATCTCGCGGAGGGCGTCCACCACCTGGTAGGGCAGGATCTGCCGGGCCACGAGATCGTCCACGGACGCGAGCGGCCCTTGTGCCGCCCGTGCGAGCACGATGAGCTTCGCGTGGTGGGCGTCCAACCCGGGCAGCGAGGCGAGCACATGCTCGGGCGCCGAATTGACGTCGACCAGCCCGCCGTCATCGAACCCGGTCGCCAGGTCGGGACGTCCGATACCGAGCCGATGGGCGATCACCGGGTGGTGCGCCGCCAGCGACCGCGCCTGCTCCCGCCGGGCCCTCCGCTCGATCAACTGGACGTTCACCCCGCCCGGCGATTCGGCCGTGAGAAGCGCGAGGTGCACGGCACCGCCGAACATCGTCGCCAGCAGCGCGAAGAAGAGCGGCCCGTCCCACGGGCTGCTCTGCTCGGGATCACCGCTGGTGGCGCCCACGAGGAAGACGACCGACAGCGCCAGATACCCGACCGCCATCCCCGCCAGCGCCCGACTCCGCCGCCGCGCCGCGTAGTAGGCGACCAGAGCCCAGGTGACCAGCCCGAAACTGAGCGGCGGAAGACCCATGAGCACGGCCCGCAAAGCCCACGAAACCCGCCGCCCACCCCCCACCGCTCCAAGCCGGGGCCCCGCACCAGAAGTCAGGACATCGTGAACCGGCAGAGCGCCGTACAACACCTCAGCCGGAACCCCGCCCCGAACCGCCTCCTGCGCCGCCGCGCCCAGACCATGGCCGGACGCAACGCCGTACGGCAGCCCACCAGCCACACCGCCGTGCACGAGGCCGGTAGTCCGAACACCATCCGGCACCCCTCTCACCGCACCACCGAGCGCCACCTCAGCCACCGGAGCGCCGTACAAGGGGTCGGCCGGCGCGGCGCCGTGCGGCAATCCCGCCGCAACAGCAGCGTGCGCCAGGCCAGCATGGGAACCGCCGTGCGACCCCCCGCTCGCCCCAACGCTGGACGGCAGCTCGGTCGGCTGGGCCCCGTGCACGGGGTTGGTTGGCAGGGTGCTGTGTGGCATCCCGGCCGGTGAAGCGCCGTGCGCCGAGTCGGCTGGGAGAGCACCGTGCGGAGGGTTGGTAGGCGCGGCGTCGTGCGACCCCGCGCTAGCCGCAACGCTGGACGGCAGGTCGGTCGGCTGGGCGTCGTGTGGCTGTCGGGTCGCCGCAGCAGCGTGTGCCGGGTCGGCTGGTGAGGCGTTCTGGTGCAGTCCGGTCGCCGGAGTGCCGTGCGCAAGATCAGCCGGGAGAGCGTTGTGCCGGGGGTTGGTTGGTGGAGTGCCGTGTGGCAGCCCGCTCGCAGGAGCGCTGGACGGCGGGTCGTTTGGCGAGGCACCGAGGACGTGTTCGGTCGTCGGAGTGCCGTGCGCCGGGGCGATTGGCGAGGCGCTGCCGGGATCGTCGGTTGGTGGAGCGCCGTGCGCGACGTCGGCCGGGGGAGCGTTGTGTTCGGGGTCGGCCGGTGTGGTGCTGCGCGCCAGGTCGGCTGCCGGGGGGCTGGGTGGGGGGTTGGTCGGCGGGGTGGTCTGTGGGGGTGGTGTGGGGGTGTTCCTTTTGGGTGGGGTCAGGGTTGGGTCGGAGCGGAGGATGGCCTGGTGGAGGGCGCGTAGGCGTTCGCCGGGGTCTACGCCGAACTCGTCTGCCAGGAAGTCGCGGGCGTCTCGGTAGGCGGCCAGGGCCTCTGCTTGGCGGCCGGAGCGGTAGAGCGCCAGCATGAGCAGGGAGCGGAAGCCCTCGCGGAGGGGGAACTCGGCGACGAGCCGGAGCAGTTCGGGCACCAGGCGCGTGTGCTCGCCGGCGTCCAGGCCGGCTTCGGCGCACGCTTCCAGGGCCGCCGCGCGCATCTCCTCCAGGCGGTTGCGGGCCGCGTCGAAGAAGGCGCCGGTCAGGCCCGCCAGCGCCGGGCCGCGCCACATGGCCAGTGCCTCGCGGAGCATCTCCTCGGTCTGCGCCGCGTCCTCGGCCGCCTGCGCCGCCTTCACTCGCTCCTGGAAGACCTCGGTGTCGAGGCCCTCCGGCGGGACGTGCAGGGCGTATCCGCCGGCGGTGAGTGTCAGAAGCCGTCCCGGAGTGCGCGGGGAGCGGTCCGGTTCCAGGACGCGGCGCAGCCCGGCCACGTATTTCTGGACGACGTTCGCCCCGTTGTCGGGGGGATCGTCCCCCCACACCGCCGTCACGATCGACGCCGTCGGCACCGGGCGGCGGGGCGTCAGGAGCAGGACGGCGAGCACCGCCCGCTGCTTGCCCGGCCCGAGGTCGAGCTCCCGTCCGTCCCGCCAGGCGGTCGGCCGGCCCAGGATCTCGAAGCGCGGTGACGATCCCTCGCGCGGCACCGCGACCACCTCCCGTCCCCCGTCCCCGGCAGTCGTTCGGCAGCAGGGGCGCAGTGACCGCAGCATAACGACAGTCATCCCGCATCCGCCCGCGACAGGCTCTTTCCGGACATCCAGGGCGATGTCCCATGAAGGTGAAAAGGGGGAACAGCGGATGCCTCAGCATCGACTGCGGGCCGGCGGAGTGTCGGCCGTGATCGTCCTCGTGCTCGCGTCCGGCGCGGCCTGCGGGCCCGCCGAGGACGCCGCGACGACATCGAAGACGGCGTCGGCGCCCGCGCGTCCGTCCGCCGGTGCGACCGCCGGTGCGACCGCCGCGGCGTCCAACGGGGTGGAGAAGCTGCGGCCCGCCGAGATCCTGGCGCGCGCCCGCAAGGCGACGGCGGCCGCCCGCTACCTGCGGATGCGCGGGCAGATCGACGACGGCGACGGCAAGGTCGCGTTCGACTTCAGCTTCGCGGGGGCGACGGAGGCGACCGGCTGGTTCCAGCAGGGGAAGCAGCGCGTCGAGATCACCAGGATCGGCAAGGACGTCTACATCAAGGGCAACAAGGCGTTCCTGACGGACATCGGGGGCAAGAGCGCGGTGCAGTTGCTCTCCGGCAAGCACCTCCGGACGACCGCGAAGAGCGCCGACTTCAAGGACCTGGCCGCCCTCACGGACCGGACGTCCCTGATGAAGGAGGCCCTGAAGGCCGCCGGCACCTGGAAGAAGGGCGCGGCCGGGACGGTCGCCGGAACGCCCGCCCTCACCCTCACCGGCGGGCCCGGCGTGGCGATCCAGGTCGCGACGAGCGGGGAGCCGTACGTGCTGCGGCTGGACGGCGGGCCCGGCAACCGCATCGAGTACCTCGCCTACGGGACGCGGGTGGACGTCCGCCGCCCGCCCGCCGAGGCCGTGGTCGACGGCGACGGGTTCTGATGATCGTCCGTCCGCTCGGCGCGTCCCGGGGCCGCGGGTGCGCGCCGGGCGGGCGGCACTTCCACCGATGAGGTTCTGAACGGGGACACGCTGGTAAGACACGGGGATGGCCGTGCTCGTGTCCGTCCTCGCGTTCGTGATGACGCTCGCCGGCGGTCTCGCGGCGATGCGGATCCGCGACCGGCGGCACCTCGTCCTCGGGCTGGCGGGCGGGCTCATGCTCGGCGTCGTCGCCTTCGACCTCATCCCCGAGTCGCTGGAGATGACCCGGCACCACCCGCTCGGCGTGCCCGCGCCCATGATCGGCTTCGCGGGCGGGTTCGTCCTGCTGCACGTGGTCGAGCAGGCCGTCGCGATCCACCGGGCGCACGAGGACGAGTACGCGCCGCACGTCCACACGCACGGCGCCGGCGGCGGCGCCGAGGGGAGCGGGGGCGCGGGCGGGCTGCTCGCGGCGTCCGCGCTCGTCCTGCACAGCCTGGTGGACGGCCTCAGCATCGGCCTCGGGTTCCAGTCCGGCACCGACGTCGGCGTGTTCGTCGCGCTGGCCGTCGTCACGCACGACTTCGCGGACGGGTTCAACACCTTCACGGCGGCCTCACTGAACCGCGCCGACCGCCGTCCCGCCGTCCTGCTGCTGGTCGCGGACGCCGCCGCGCCCGTCGCCGGCGCCGCGATCGGCACGCTGGCGACCGTCCCGGAGTCCGTCCTCGGGCCCTACCTGGGGACGTTCGCCGGCGTCCTGCTGTACCTCGCCGCCGCCGAGATCCTGCCGGAGGCGCACAGCGTCCACCCGCGCGTCATGACGCTCTGCGCCACCGGGCTCGGGATCGCGGCCGTCCTGTTCAGCGTGAGCCTCGCCGGATGACCCCCGCGCACGGCGAAGGGCCGCCCGGGATCACCGGACGGCCCTTCCTCCGCTACGGGAACTGCTCCGAGACGGTCGCCCGCGTCAAGACGGACGATCCATCGCGGTACGTCAGCTCGTCAGGGACGTCGCGTAGCTCTGGTTGGTCTTCAACCACTCGTCGACGGCCTCGTCGGGGTTGCCCTTGTACTTGTTCTCCATGAGGTCCTCAAGGGTCCCCAGCTGCTTGTCGTCCATCTTGAACTTCTTCAGCCAGCCGGCGACGTCCGGCTGGTCCTTGCCGAAGCCCTCACGGGCGACGGTGTAGATGGTGTCCGGCTTGCCCATCGCGCCCTTCGGGTCCTTCAGGTCGCGGATCGGGTACTTCGCGTACGCCCAGTGCGGGCGCCACAGCGTGACGACGATGTCCTGCTTGGCGTCGATGGCCTTCTTCAGTTCGGTCAGCATCGCCGCCGTCGAGGACGTCGTCACCTTGTACTCGTCCTGCAGGCCGTACGCGGGAAGCATCTTCTCCTGCGACACCCGGTACAGGCCGGAGCTCTTCTCGATGCCGACGATCTTGCCGTCGTACGTCTTGCCCTTGCCCTTGAGGTCCTCGAGGGACTGCAGCGGCGAGTAGTCCGGGACGGCGATCGTCAGCGGCGCCGCGTCGTACCAGGCGCCGACCTTCTCCAGCTTGTCGCCGTACTGCTTCCAGTAGTCCTCGTGGGTGCCGGGCAGCCAGGAGTCGAGGAAGAGGTCCACGTCCCCCTTCGACATGCCGGCGTAGAGCGGGCCCGTGTCGAGGGTCTTGACGTCGACCTCGTAGCCCTTGTCGGTGAGCAGCCGCTTCCAGAGCGCCGTCGCGGCCTCACCCTCGGCCCAGCCCGAGACCATGCCGATGGTGATCTCCTTGTCGTCACCCCCACCCGAGTCGGAGTCGCCGCACCCGGCGGCGCTCAGGCCGAGCGTCAGCGCCAATGCCGCGACCGTCAGACCCTTCAGTTTGAAACGCATGCCCATCCTTTCGTCGTCCTGCATCAGTGAGAGGTAGGGGGAGCGGAACCTTCGCCGGCGCCTGTGGACGCCTGTGCACGCCGGCTGCCCGCCGGACGCCGTCCGGCCGGGCTCAGCCGACGAGGTCGGCCGTTGGGGCGGCCACGTCGCGGGGGGCCGCTCCGCGGGTGGCCTTGCCGCGCGCGAACAGCGCGCGGAGCATGCTGGGGCCCTCGCCCAGAGCGCCGGTGAGGCGGTCCAGGTAGATGGCCAGGATGACGACGGCGATGCCGCCTTCGAAGCCCTTCGCGACGTCCACCCGGTTGATGCCCTCCAGCACCACGCCGCCGAGGCCGCCCGCGCCGACCATGCCCGCGATGACGACCATCGACAGCGACAGCATGATCAGCTGGTTGACGCCCGCCATGATGGACGGCATGGCCAGCGGGATCTGGATGCGGGTCAGGATCCGGTTCGGCGGCGTGCCGAACGCCTCGCCCGCCTCCACCATCTCCGGGTCGACCCCGCGGATGCCGAGCTCGGTCAGCCGCACTCCCGGCGGCATCGCGAAGATCACCGTCGCGACCACGCCGGGCACGGAGCCGATGCTGAAGAAGAAGATCGCCGGGATCAGGTAGACGAACGCCGGCATCGTCTGCATGAAGTCGAGGACGGGCCGGACGATCCGGCTCACCAGGTCGCTGCGCGCCGCCGCGATGCCGATCGGTATCGACAGGGCGGTGGACACCACCGCCGACACCAGGACCAGGGCCAGCGAGTCGATGGACGCGTCCCACAGCTCCATACTGTCGATCAGCACGAAGCCGAGGACGGTGAACACGCCGAGCCTCCAGCCGCTGATCGCCAGCGCGATGAGGGCCAGCACCACGGTCAGGCCCAGCGGCGGCAGGAACCCGAGCACGCTCGTCAGGGAGTCGACCGACCACTCGATCGCCGAACCGATCCCGTCGAACAGCCACGACAGGTTGTCGGTGCACCAGGTCACCAGATTGTCGAACCACTCTCCGACGGGCACCCGGGGCAGCTCGATCGCGTCACTCACCGTCGCCGCCCTCCTTCGCCAGCGCGAGTTCGGGCTCCTGCTCGACCACGTCCTCCACGTGCGCGTTGATCGCGCCGAGCGCCGCCAGCAGCGTCACCCGCGGGATGACGCCGAGCAGCGTCCCGTTCTCGTCCGCGACCGGGACCGGCAGGTCGCTCTCGGCGACCCGGACGAACAGGTCGGCGACCGGGGTGTCCGGCGCCACCGGCTCCGGCTCCTCCGGGTCGATCAGCCCGTCGAGCGTCTGGACGTTCTCCTGCACCGCGTCCGCGATCACCGTGGCGCGGACCCGGCCGACCAGCGTGCGGTCGCGTCCGATCACGAACGCCGCCGACGTCTGGTGCTCGCGCATCGTCCGCAGCGCCGTCCGCGGCCCCGTGGACGCCAGCACCGTGACCAGCGGCTTCTCCATGACCGACGAGGCCGTTAGCACCCTGGTACGGTCCACGTCCGCGACGAACTGGGCGACATAGTCGTTCGCCGGGTCGGTCAGGATCTCCTCGGCCGTGCCGATCTGCACGATCCGGCCCTCGCGCATCACCGCGATGCGGTCTCCTATGCGCATCGCCTCGTTCAGGTCGTGCGTGATGAAGACGATGGTCTTCCCGAAACGGCCCTGCAAGTCGAGAAGGAGGTCCTGCACCTCCCGGCGGATCAACGGGTCCAGGGCGCTGAACGCCTCGTCCATCAAGATGATGTCGGTTCCGGAAGCGAGCGCTCTCGCAAGCCCGACGCGCTGCTGCATACCGCCCGACAACTGGCCGGGGAGCTTGTCCTCCCAGCCTTCAAGACCCACCAGACCCAGGAACTCACGGGCCTTCTTCTCGCGTTCTTCCTTCGCGACGCCGCGGACCTCGAGCCCATACGCGGCGTTGGCCAGAACCGTCCGGTGGGGGAACAAGGCGAAGTGCTGGAAGACCATACTGACCTTGTTCTGGCGAAGGGTCCGCAGCGCCTTCGGCGACATCTTCGCGATGTCCTGCCCGTCGATCTCGACGCTTCCTGACGTGACCCCGAGCAACCCGTTCAGCATCCGGATGAGGGTCGACTTCCCCGACCCCGACAGGCCCATGACCACGAAGATCTCGCCCTGCCGGACCTCGAACGAGGCGTCCACCACGGCGGGTGTCACCCCGAGGTCGCGGACCGCCTTCAGATCGGCGCCCGCCTTCAGTTTCCGTTGTGCCTCTGCCGTCTTACGACCGAAGAGCTTGGTGACGCTTTCCGCGCGGAGTACTGACACGATCTCCTTCCGGGTTCCCACGTCGATGCGCGGAAACGGGTCGCCCTGAGCGCCTGGGCCTCAAAAGAGGCTGTCAACCGGACGCCGTACCTGTGCGTCACCCGAAACTACCCGCCCAGAGAACATGTTTCATCTTTTGGGTGTTTTCATCACGTTCAGGTAACGAATGGGCTACACCTTCGTCCGGTGGAAGTTCAGGTACGACCGCGACGGCGTCGGCCCCCGCTGGTCCTGGTACCGCGACCCGTACTTCGCCGACCCGTAGGGGTACTCCGCCGGCGAACTCGTCCGGAACAGGCACATCTGCCCGATCTTCATCCCCGGCCACAACTTGATCGGAAGCGTCGCCACGTTCGACAGCTCCAGCGTCACGTGACCGCTGAACCCGGGATCGATCCACCCCGCCGTCGAGTGCGTCAGCAGCCCGAGCCGCCCGAGCGAACTCTTCCCCTCCAGCCGCGCCGCGAGATCGTCCGGCAGCCCGAACACCTCGTACGTCGACGCGAGCACGAACTCCCCGGGATGCAGGACGAACGCCTCCTCGGCCTCGACCTCCACCAGCCGCGTCAGATCCGGCTGCTCCACAGCCGGATCGATGTGCGGGTACTTGTGGTTCTCGAACACCCGGAAGTACCGGTCCAGCCTCACGTCCACACTGGACGGCTGGACCATGCCGGGCTCGTACGGGTCGATCTTCACCCGCCCGGACTCGAGCTCGGCCCTGATGTCACGATCGGAGAGCAGCACGCTGAAAAGCTATCCCACCCCACCCACACCCACGATCCGGTACAGTATCCACAGCATGGCGGCGCCCCCAGCGCCCCACGCGGGTGTAGTTCAATGGTAGAACTTCAGCTTCCCAAGCTGACAGCGCGGGTTCGATTCCCGTCACCCGCTCACGACGAAGGCCCAGGTCAGGGGCATGATCCCGGACGCTGGGCCTTGATCGTTTTTGATTGACATCACTGTCGTGCAATTAGCGTGCAACTAGGCCACGGGCACCAGTGACCCCGCCGCCCCGTCATCGTCGTCCCCGTCCCGCTTCTGGTCGGCCTGGACGAGCGCGTTGAGCCCGTCCGCGATCGCACGGTCAGCGGTGCTCGACCGGTGCTGATACCGCAGCGCCGCCCGCTCGTTGTCGTGGCCCATGCGCGCCATCAGGTTGCGCAGGGAGACGCCCATGTCGGCGGCAAGCGTGTTCCCCGTGTGCCGAAGGTCATGGAAGTGCAGGTTCGGGACGCCGAGCGCCTCCACGACCGGCGTCCACCGGGTCAGCTTGTTGAACCCGCTACGCCGCAGCGGCCCGCCCTTGACGCCCGTGAAGACGAGGCATCGTCACCCTTCTTCGTGTACTTGGTCAGGTGCGTGACCAGGTGAGGGACGATCGCGTCCGGAATCGCGACCGTGCGCAGGCCAGCCCGTGACTTGGTCGGCCCCAGGATCATCTGACCGTTCGCCCGCTCGACGTAGGCACCGCGGACCCGGACCGTGCGGTTGGCGACGTCGATGTCACACTGCCGGAGCGCCGTCACCTCATCCCACCGCAGGCTTGCGAACGCGGCGAGGAGGATGAGCGCCCGCAGGCGATCGTCTCTGGTCACGTCCGCGCGCCCGTCTTCCGCCAGCTTCCACAGCGCCCGATCGGCGTCCGGTCGGGTCGCGAAGGTCTGCGGGAGCCGCCGCATGTCGCCGTCCTTGGCCCGGTACCGGACGCGGTACTCGCCGGAGTCGAGTTTGCGGATGTTGCCGACCGGCCGCACGCCGACCCGTTCGGCCAGGTCGAAGACCTGCGCCACGGTGAGGACGGGACGCTCGGCCGCCTCTTCGGTGCCGGCACCGCGCACGCGGCACGGGTTCCGAAGGAGGATCTTGTCCTCTTCAACGGCCGTCATGAGGACGGCCCGCAGCAGCCGGTACGCCTTGGCGGTCATGGTCCCCGACACCCCGGAGGCGAGGAGCGTCGACCGCCACTCGCGGATCACGGCCGTACTCAGCTTGCCGAGGGCACGGCGCCCAGGTGCGGGATGATGTCCACTTCGCGGCATAGTCGCCGACCGTGACCCTGCCCCGCTCAGGGGCGGTCCACTCGTCGCGCGGAGGACGCCGAGGGATCCGGCAAGGAGAGTTGAGCGTGTGTGACCGGGGAACCCCGTCCAGAGTGCCCCGGAGCGTCGCGCGTCTGTGCGGGAGGGGCGCCCGGTCCGAGCGCCAGCGGATCCTTTGCGCACACATGACCGCTTCCTGCGCGGATGCGCCAACAGGCGGGTATTGGGCTGAGATGCCTGTTGAAGCGTTCGGTGATGGAACTGGGCTGACGGGGGGGGTGGGCGTGCCGAGGCCGAGGTTGCGCGCCCGTACTCGCAACCGAAGAGGAGGTTGCCGCGTTGAACGGGAAGGCTTTGCAGGATACGGCGCAGAAGCGGGCTGAGGAGTTGCCGGCGACCAAGCTGAACTCCTTCGAGCCTGGTTGGGAAGCCGTCAGGATGGTGGACCTGGTTCATTTTGGTGACCGAGGTGCCCGGACAGGCCGGTGGTGATCTTGAAGTCGCGTCCGGACGACGCCCGGGCATTGTGCGAGGCGTATGCGGACATCTCCCCGGGCATCACATGAACAAGCGGCACTGGATCACGCTGTCTCCGGGCGATTCGATCGATGAGAAGCTGGTGAAGGAGCTGGTCACCAAGTCCTACCGGCTGATGGTCGCCAACCTGCCCAAGTCCCCCCGGCCGGTCGGCCCAACGCGGTTCGGCGCCGGGTGAGCCGGACATGGCCATCACCGGCAATCGACTTCAGCGTCTGGCCCGCAGCACGGCCAGCGAGCTTCCGGGGGTCAGTCACGGACGGCCGTTCACCGACAAGCTGGATGTCTACAAGGTGGCGGGGAAGGTCTTCCTCATCGTCACCGACGACCCGCACGAGCAGATCATCACCGTGAAGGCCGAGCCCGAGCATGCGCGGTCACTGCGGCAACGGCACGAATCAATCACCGTAGGCCGGTACCTGAACAAGGGGCACTGGATCTCCCTGGCCGCGGGCCGGGAGATCACCGCCACGCTGGTCAAGGATCTGGTCGCGGACTCCTATGAGCTGGTTGCGGCGTCGGTGCCCGCCCGCCACCGCCCCAGGACCGGGTGAGCGGCCACTGAACGCTCCGGCGGTATCCGCCTCGGGGTGCACCGAAAGAAGGGGAGTCCGATGCACACCATGTCGACAAAGGAGTGGCACGAGTTCGTCACACGCGGGGCCCGCACGGGGAAGTTCTCCACGGTCGGACCCGACGGCACGCCGCACATCACTCCCGTCTGGTACGTCTTCGACGGCGAAGCGTTCGCGTTCACTACCAACGGCCAAGCGGCCAAAACGCGCAACCTGCGGCGTGATCCGCGCGCGGCGCTGTGCGTCGACGACGATGCCCCGCCCTTCGCCTACGTCGAGGCCCGCGGCGAGGTGACCTTGAGCGACGACCTGGACGAGCTGGTCGATGTCGCCACCCGGGCCGGCGCCCGGTACGCGGGCCCGGACCAGGCCGAGGAACTCGGCAAGCGCAACGGGATGCCCGGCGAGGTCGTCGTCCGGCTGCACCCCACGAAGGTCATCGCCTACGCCGGGATCACCGAATAGACCACCGCCCGTCCTGCGGCGGTGCGGGCCGCCAGACCCGTTTCGCGCCGCCCGTGCGGACAGCCGTCCTGCCGAGCGGCACGGATCGGAACCATCACCGAGCGGGACGTGTGCGGACCGTTCAAACGAATGCTGACAGCAGCGGCCAGCCAGTGGGGTCGCCCAGGTCAGCGCCCTGATCGCCACCTCGCGCACCCTTCGCCAAGATCTTCTATCACCCGTCTATCACTTTGGACCGTCCGCGATCACGGCGGATGCGGTGACGAAAAACCGGCCTCTCAACGGCCGGGCTCTTTGGCGCCGACGGAACTTGCGGCTTCGTGTGGGGTCCTCATCGCCCCTGCGAGGGTTCGCAACCGAGGTACGGGCGCGAGCTGTCCAAACCATGCGGACGATCTCGTCCTTGTGCTCCCGGGTGAATTGCCGCCCCTGTCGTGCCAACGATCTTCCCTTCCGCTTCTCCCCAACGCTGGTCGGGAGACGTCCGGAAGATCCGGGGCACCTCAGGCACTATGCCTGACGCAGGTCAGGTCCGTATTGGATCGCAGCCATCCTAGGGAAGTGAGCTCGCGCGATGCGCTCGTCCTCGATGTTCACCGATTCACCGGTCAGCCCGGAAGGCCCGGCAGGCGCCCGCTCCGGCATGTCATACGAACCCGTGCGCTCCTCATAGACCGCAAGGACCTGAAGACCGAATGTCTCAGCATGCCCGCAAACGGCGTCCGACCAGGCATCAGCCACATCGGCCAGGCGATCCGGCTCGTCACTGATCCGCTCGAACACCTCCCGTCCTTGACCGATCAGCCATGCCCGAAAGTCGCTGAACGAGTCATCGCTGCACCCCTGCAACAGCAACGCCGCCACATCCCAGACCGGCCACGTGAACGCCCGGTCATCCACCGCCTCCCACCAATGACCGAAGCTCACCAATTCATCCATCGAGAGTCGCAGCAGCCGTGCACGCTGCAATCGCACTTGCTCGGCGAAGACTCCGCCGCTCGCGCCCCGACAACCCTCAATGATCTCCCAGAAGTCATCCTCAGTCATGCGGAAAACCTACTTTCCCACAATGACATCCCAAGCCCCCGACTAGACCGCCTTGATCTCCGCTGCATGGTGCAGATAAGCACCGCCGACTTCAGAATCGCGTCATCGGCCGCCGGCTCACGCCCACGGCGCCAGGCTGGCCGACCCCGCTGTCGGGGTCAGCGTCAACGCTGCGCAGACCTCGACAAAGACCCGTCTGCTTGACCCGCTCTAACGCCTCCTCGCTGACATCACCGCACAAGCCGACGATCTTCCCCCTACGACGGCGACGGCAGTTGAGACTCAGGCTGGTATTGCACCTGACAATCGGCTGCACCAACGAGGTGATCAACCGAATCTCAGACGGCCTGGAGGACGTCATGCAGGTACTCAAATACAAGGATCTGGCGGAACTGTTCAGCGTCGTCGAAATCCCTACCGCTGCCCGAGCCTTCGGCCTCTCGCGCACGTAGTACCAACTGCCAAACAAGATCAGTCCCCTTGCATAGGAAGAGGGAGCGTTAGGTGCGCGTGCAGGAGCAACCACGCGGTCTGACTCGCCTAGTGAGCGGACCGTCACTGCCTATAGGTATCCCGTCACGTTCTCCGAATCACCGCCAGCGACAGCGTCAGCTGTAGCAGGTCCGACGGCGTCGCTGTCCAAAGCCAGGGCCTACATTGGCGAATCCGTCTTGCAAGGAGGCTCGGGGCGCGCCGCTGTCCTGGCGAGTTCCGGGATGGTCGGCAGCGGTCGGAGGCTCGCGACCGTCGGTCCGCGTGCCGTCGACCGATCGTGGAACACCGGAACGCGGCAACCGAATCGATCTCGCATCGCTTTCAACGGCCGGACGTCCGCAGATGTCAATGGTGACCGTTTACCTGAGGCCGAGCGCACTCGGACGAACGGGAAGCGGAGCGCCGACCAGCCGCGAGAGTTGGTGGAGGTGAGACGTACCGGGGTGGTGTGAGGCTCAGGCCGATCGGGTTGGCGACCTGCTGTGACTTTGTTCCGCCGCTGACCAGGTCGATGACAGGTTCGAGCTCTAGGGCCTCGGCGAGCTTGAATGCCTCGGCGATGCTGTTGACCTGTCCCGCCGGGACGCCGGCCTTGGTCAGCTCTGTGATCCAGACGGCCTTCGGTGCCGTCGCCAGCAGGCCGTTGATGAGCTTCACCAGGTCTTGCCGGTTTTCCACGCGCTTCGCGTTGGTCGCGTAGCGCGTGTCTTCGGCAACGTCGGGACGTCCCAGCGTGCGCATGAGTGAGCTGAATTGCCGGTCGTTTCCCACGGCCAAGACCATGGGGCCGTCACCGGCCTCGAAGACACCGTAGGGGACGATCGAAGGGTGATCATTGCCGGTGGCGGTCGGTGTCATGCCGCCTTCCACGTAGGCGCTTGCCTGGTTCGTGAGTGCCGAAAGGGCGGATGAGAGGAGATTCGCCTCGACGCGCTGTCCCTCTCCGGTGCGGCTGCGGTGGCGGAGGGCTGCGAGGATTCCGATGGTGGCGTGCAGGCCGGTCACGACGTCGATGAGTGCGACGCCGACCTTTGTCGGCGCGGCCGGTTCGCCGGTTATCGACATGAGCCCGCTTGTGGCCTGGATCAGCAGATCGTAGCCCGGCAGTTCGCGACCTCCCTTGGTGCCGAATCCCGTGATGGAGCAGTACACGATCCCCGGGTTCAGCTTCCGCGCCGCCTCGTAGCCGAGGCCATGGCGATCCATCGTGCCCGGTCGGAAGTTCTCCACCAGGACGTCACTGGTCGTGACGAGTTCCCGCGCGCGGGCGGAGTCGCCGGCGTCGCGCAGATCCAGTACCACGGACTCCTTGTTGCGATTCACGGCCCGGAAGTACGTCGACTCGCCGTCTCGCCACGGCGGGCCCCAGTGCCGGGTGTCGTCACCCTGCGGGCTCTCGATCTTGAGCACTTCGGCCCCGAGGTCGGCGAGCAACATGGTCGCGTACGGGGCGGCGAGCACCCTCCCGAAGTCGAGGACGCGGACTCCCTCAAGCGCGGACGCCATCTGTCTTCCTCCCGAGTACGTGGACGGGGTGATCTGTGCACAGATATTCGAGCAAGTGTATGCATCTAGTCCAGCGCAGCCCGAGAGTGCAGCTCGTAGGACGAGCTTAAGTGCGGATGCACTCGGGCATCTTGACAGCCTGCATGCAGGTCTGAGACTGTCCTCACACAAACCTGTATACAGGATGGAGTGCGAAGGCGATGAGGTTGGTCACGTACGAGCAAGATGCCGCGTGGCGCGCGGGGCTTCTGGTCGAGGGGAACGTGGTCGACCTTGCCGATGCCGCCACACGGGTGGGGCTGGCGGACGGGCCGGCGTACCCGTGGGTCTCCGTGCGAAGCGTCCTCGAGTCGGTGTCCGCCGCCGACTTGAACGCGGTGCACACGCATGTCGTGCGACATGGCGGCGGCAGGGCGGTTCCGGTGGCGGATGTACGCCTGGGCCCCCCGATTCCGGACCCCGACAAGATCATTTGCATCGGCCTGAACTACCCGCGGCACGTCGCTGAGGTGGGTCTCGAGCGGAGCGCCTTCCCGGAGATCTTCCCCAAGTACCGCAACGCACTGATCGGCTCGGCCGAGCCGATCGTGGCACCCGCACGGACGGCGCAGCTCGACTACGAGGGAGAGCTGGCCGTCGTCATCGGGCGGCGATGCAAGGACGTCCCGGAGGAGGAGGCGTTGGAGCAGGTCGCCGGCTACATGGTCTTCAACGACGTGAGCGCCCGTGACCTCCAGTTGCGAGGAAGCCAGTGGCTGCCGGGCAAGAGCTGCGACTCCTTCGCGCCGTGCGGCCCCGCTCTGGTGACCGCGGACGAAGTTCGGGACCTCACCCGGTCGCACATCGTGACACGGGTCAACGGCGACACCGTGCAGAAGGCGCTGATCGGGGACATGACGTTCTCCGTCGCCGAGATCATCGCCGAGCTCAGCACGCTGATGACCCTCGAAGCCGGGGACATCATCGCGACCGGAACCCCGCACGGCGTCGGTATGTCGTTCGACCCGCCCCGATGGCTGCAGGCGGGGGACGAGGTGGTCGTCGAGATCGACGGAGTCGGCCGGCTGGTGAACACGGTGGCCGCGCCGGGCGGCCCTCACGGTGAGGACGAGCGCCGATGAGCAGCGCATTCGACCTGGCGGGTTCGAGTCTGGCCGTCGAGGGGCTCGAGGGTCCCGAGCAGATCCGGGCGATCCTCCGTGAACTGATCTTCTCCGGCCAGCTCGCCGCCGGTACCCCGCTGTCGCAGGTCCAGCTCGCCGAACAGTTGCAGGTGAGCCGCACCCCGCTCCGGGAGGCGCTCCGGATGCTCGAGGCCGAGGGGCTGGTCGAGTCCGAGCGCAACCGCAGGATGCGCGTCGCATCGCTTTCGGTGACCGACCTCGAACACTCCTATGCCGGCCGCATCGTGCTGGAAGCGTTCGGCGTGCGCATGACCGTTCCGCATCTCGACGCGGAGCGGATCGCCGCATTGCGGGGGTGCCTTGTGGAGATGGACGAGTGCGCGGAGCGCGGCGACTTCGACGGGTGGGAGCTCCCCCATCAGCGATTCCATGACGGTCTGATAGAGGAAGCGGGCGCGCAGCTCGTGCGCCACATCGATCAACTGCAGTCTCATGGACGCCGGTTCAGGAGCCTGTACGTCACCCGGCGCCCCGGCGAGGCCTGGACCCGATCGGCCGTGGAGCACGAGGAGATCCTGAACGCGTGTCTGAGCGGGGACGCCCAGGCCGCGAGTGAGCGGATGGCCAGGCACCTGGCGCAGACCGCACTCACCATGGTCGCCGCCACCGATCCCGGACATGACCCGGTGGCGATCAGGACGGCGCTGAAGACCGTCTGCCCGCCCGACCCATCGGCAAGCCACTAGTCCACGCTTCAACTCTCAGATGGGAGCCCGCTCATGAACGCGTCCAAAAGCGTGCAGGACGTCCAGTTCAAGCCCCGCCGGATCGGGCACGGAAACTTCTTCGTCAGCGATCTGGAACGCTCCATGGCCTACTACGAGCATGTCTTCGGCCTTCAGGTCGTTTTCCGTGAGCCCGGCATCGGCGCGGGTTTCCTGAGCAATGGCAACAGCCATCATGATGTCGGCCTCATCGAGATTCCGAAGAAGACGCTGATCGGTCGGGACGGCCAGGTGCAGGTCCCGGTGAAGGAGGAGCGTAAGCCTGGGCTCAATCACATCGGGCTGGAAATGGAGAGCGAGGCGCACCTCGTCGCGGCGTACGAGCGGGCCATGGCGGCCGGCGCGCCGGTCCATCGGACGGTGGACCACACGATCGCCTACAGCGTCTACATGTTCGACCCGGACGGCTACTACCTCGAGTTCTATGCCGATTCGCAGGACGACTGGCGCGCGATCATGGAGGAGAAGAGCGAGCAGTTGCTGACAGGCGACTGGACGCCCGACCCCGCGGTCGCCTCGGACGTTCCCAAGTACGTCGTCGAGACGGAACGCCGAACCGTCGAAGGTGCACCGTTGCAGCCCCATCGTGCGGCGCGCGCCTCGCTCTTCGTCAGGGACTTGGCCACATCCATCGACTTCTACGCCGACATCGTCGGATTGACGCTCGTCGCCGGCTCGGCCGCGGACGGCTACGCCGTCTTCGCCGGGACGGTCGGCTCCTGGGACCTGGGGCTCTTCCAGGTCGGGGAGGATGCGACCACTCCCCGGATGCACCACTTCGGCTTCGAACTGAGCAGCCCCATCGAACTGGAAACCGTCATGGAAAGACTGCGGGCCGCCGGTGCCCGGGTCGAGGGCCAGATCGTCCACGCCACCAAGCAGAGCGTGTGCGTCCGGGACCCCGACGGAATCCTGTTCGAATTCTACTTCCAGCAGTCGCGAGACGCCGCGGCGCTGCAGAACCCGCCGAAGGACCCGGCCTTTCTGGTCTGAGTGTCGGCGACGCATATTTCCTCAGGGTGTGCGCCCACATGGCTGTCGTGCGCGGTGGCCACAAGCAGGAGGAGAACGGCATGAAGCTGCGTCCAACGAAAAGAGCAACGGTCGCCGTGGCCGCTGCCACGACAATTGCCCTGGGGTTGACGGGCTGCGGCGAGGGTGCCTCGGGCGACGGTTCGGAAAGCATCAAGGTGGGACTCGTCGCCGCCCTGAGCGGGCCTGCGGCGGCTTTCGGGGGACCGCAGAACGCCTCCATGGCCGCGGCCGTCGAGCGCATCAACGGCTCCGGCGGAGTCAAGGTCGACGGAAAGACCTACAAGTTCGAATTCAAGAGCTACGACCACGCCTATGACCCCACCAAGGCGGTGACGGCCGCCAATCAGGCGATCACCAAGGACGGCGTCTCCTTCCTCCAGGTGGACGGCGGGTCGATCGTTCCCGCCGTGCAGCCCGTCGCGGAGAAGCGCGACGTCATGGTGATGGCGCTGGCCGGCGGCGACCAGTACCTCGGCAAGGACCATCCGACCACGTTCCGGCTCTACTACGACATCTCCCGGTCCTTCGGGGCTTCGCTCTCGTACCTGAAGTCGAAGGATTCGAAGGTGCAGAAGGTGCTGGGGATCTTCACCGACGACGAGGTCGGGCGGATCATCGCCGAGCAGAGCGACGGCATCGCGAAGTCGCTGGGCGCCACGCCTTCCAGCGTCTTCATCTCCCGTGACGCCACGGACTTCGCTCCGGTGCTGAACCAGGTGCTGCCGAAGAGCCCGGACGTCATCCAGTTCGGTGGCACGCCTCCGTCCCAGTACGCCGGGATCGTGAAAACGGCACGCCAGCGGGGGTACAAGGGGGACTTCATCTTCCCGGACACCGTCTACCGGCCGGCCGTCGTCGAGGCCGCGGGCAAGGAAGGCGTTGAGGGAAGTGTCTCCTCGCCGTTCTTCGGTGCCTTCACCAGCGAGGAAGGCAAGTACTGGACCGACAACATCTCGAAGCACAAGGGCGGGGACCCCTCCCAGGGGTGGAGCGCTCTGGCCTACGACAACCTCTTCCTGCTGAAGGCGGCCATCGAGAAGGCGGGCACCCTCGACACGAAGAAGGTCAGCCAGGCGATGCAGGAGGTCAGCTTCGACGGTGCGGTGGGCGAGGTCCGGTACGGGGGCAAGGACAAGTACGGCCTGAACCAGGTCATCGAGATGGACTTCCCCGTGGCCGAAATCCAGAAGGACGGCACCCTCAAGCAGGTCACCGTGGTGCCGGCCGCGGAGGCGAACCGCTGGTGAACCCCTCCATCGCCTCGTTCCTGCAGATGCTCTTCAACGGGCTGTCTCTCGGAGCGACGCTGGCTCTCATCGCGGTGGGCCTGACGATGGTCTTCGGGGTCCTCCACGTGGTGAACTTCGCGCACGGCGTGCTGTTCATGTTCGGTGCCTACACCACCTACTTCGTGGTCGAGGTCCTGGAGCAGAGCTACTTTGCGGCGCTGGCCGCCACCGTCTTCCGGAGGTTCCAGGGCCTGCTGCTCGAGGGCGCGATCGCCGGCATCCTGCTGGCGCTCCTGCTGGAGAACCTGGCACTGGTCTGGTTCGGGGCTTCGCCCAAGAACGTCGCAGGCCCCTTCACCGATGTGGTCGCGCTCGGCGGCGTGTACCTCGAGGCCCAGCGCATGCTGATCATCGCGATCGCGGTCGTGCTGGTGACGGCACTGCACCTGTTCGTGACCCGGACCCGGCACGGACGGGCTCTGCGGGCGACGCAGCAGGATCCCTTCGCGGCCCGGCTGCAGGGGATCGCCGTCCGGCGAGTGATGATCATGACGTTCGCGATCGGCGGCGCGCTCGCCGGAGCAGCCGGCGCGCTGGTGGCTCCGCAGCAGGTGCTCCTGCCGTCGATGGGGCAGCCGCCCCTGCTCCTGGCCTTCGTCATCGTCATCGTCGCCGGCATGGGCAGCGTCAAGGGAAGCCTCATCGTCGCCGTCGCGATCGGACTGCTGCAGAGCGCGATTTCGACGTACTGGGTTCCTGAAGCGGCCGTCTGGAGCAGCTTCGCCGTCGCGCTCTGTTTCCTGGCCCTGCGACCCCGGGGAGTGTTCGGAAATGCCTGACAGCATTCGATCCAGCCGACCGGTAGGCCTGCGTCAATGGGGGAAGATCAGCGCGGCTCTCGGCCTTCTCGCGGGTGCCGCGTTCGGCCTGACGGCGGGTGAGTACTACCTCAACGTCGCCGTCCTGGCGTTCCTGTCGTTGATCATGGCCGTCAGCCTCAGGCTTCTCATGCTGGCCGGTGAGGCGGCGTTGTGCCATGGCGCGTTCTACGCCTTCGGCGCCTACACCACGGGCATCCTGACCACGCAGCACGGCATGCCGTTCTGGTTCACCGTCCCCCTCGGCGGCCTCGTGGCGGCGGTCGGCGCCCTGATCATCGGAGTGTCGAGCTTTCGGACCAGCGGCTCCTACTTCCTGCTCATGACGTTCGGTTTCCTGATCGTCGCGTCGTCGATCATCGAGTCGTGGACGGGGCTCACCGGCGGCTTCTCGGGCATCGTCGGGATCTCGTCCCCCGCGGGAGTCGACTCGCTCGCCGGCTGGTACTGGCTCACGTTCGCGCTGGCCGCACTCGTCTTCGTGATCTTTCTCTTCATCGAGTCGTCCCGCTGGGGGCTCGGACTCAAGGCGCTCGGCCAGTCGCGGGAACTCGCGCAGTCGATCGGCATCTCGCCCTTCCCGAACATGCTGGTCGCCTTCGCGGTCGGCGCCCTCTTCGCGGGCATCGCGGGCTCCTTCTACGCCGGCTACGTGTCGTTCATCGCACCGTCCAGCTTCTCGTTCTGGTTGTCGGTCTACGTGCTGATGTACGTGATCATCGGCGGGTCCAGGTATCTCGTCGGCGCGGTGGTCGGAACTTTCGTGCTCGCCGTGATCCCGGTGCTGGCGAACTGGTCCGAGGAGTACGTCGCCATCTTCACTGCCGCCGCGACGCTGGTCATCCTCATGGCCGTCCCGACCGGAATCGTCACCACGCTCGGGCGCCGGTTCGGTGGCCGGACGATGGCGGTGGCCCTGCACACGCGTGTCCAGCCGGACGCCCGCCCGCACCCGAAGGTCGCTCAGGATGCGCCCGCCCATGGCGAGGGGCCTCGGGAAGGCCAGGTCCTGCGGCTGTCCGGCGTGTCGAAGAGCTTCGGTGGCCTGCAGGCCCTTGACGACGTCTCGTTCAACGTCCTGCCGGGTGAGACGTTGGGCATCATCGGCCCGAACGGTGCCGGGAAGACGACGCTGTTCAACCTGATCAGCGGCTTCGACTCCCCGTCGCAGGGCACGATCGCGCTCGGTGAGCGGCGGCTCAACGGGATCGGGCCGGCGAGGATCGTCCGCCACGGCCTGACTCGCACCTTCCAGCACTCGAGTGTGTTCGGGGAACTCTCGGTGTTCGAGAACCTGGTGGTCGCCTGCCGGAGCCGAGGCACCGGGCTGCTGCACCGCCTCCAGCCGGTCGAGCGGGATGGGACGGCTCTGGCCGAAGCCCAGTCACTGCTCGAACGCTTCGACATGGTGAGTTGGGCAGGGGCCGCCGCCGATGACCTGCCGTACGGTGCGCGGAAGCGGCTGGGTGTCGCCATCGGCATGGCGACCAGACCGCGAATGCTGTTCCTGGACGAGCCCATGGCCGGCCTCACCGACCCGGAAGTCCAGGAGATGACCGAACTGCTCCGGGCCCTGGCGCAGTCGGGCGAGACGACGATCGTCCTCATCGAGCACCGGATGAGCGCCGTGACGGACCTCTGCGATCGGCTCGTCGTGCTCGACTTCGGCCGCGTGATCGCGGACGGGACACCGGAGGACGTCACCGGCGACCCCCGTGTCGTCGAGGCGTATCTGGGCGGCTCTCTGGAGGGAATCGAACATGTCTGAGGCGATTTCCCTGGAGATGCGGTCGGTGTCGGCGACCTACGGGCCGGTGCAGGCGCTCTCGGACGTCACGATGGCGCTGCCGTCCGGTTCGACGACGGCGATCATCGGCGCGAACGGCGCGGGGAAGACCACGACGCTGAACGTCATGGCCGGCCTGCACCGGGTTTCGGAGGGAACGGTCGTCATGGGCGGGACCGAGCAGCCCAGGCGGCGTACCGCCGTGATCCGCGCCGGCATCGGTTACTCACCCGAAGGGCGCCGGGTGTTCCCGCGGATGAGCGTCGAGGAGAACCTCCTCATCGGCGCGCAGCACGACCGCCGGCGCCGTGACGTCGAAGCCCGGCTGCGAGGCGTCTTCGACCGGCTTCCGCTGCTCCACGAGCGCCGCTCCCAGGCCGCCGGGACGCTCAGCGGCGGCCAGCAGCAGATGCTGGCCATCGGACGCGCCCTCATGCGCGACCCGAAGGTGCTGCTCCTCGATGAGCCGACACTCGGTCTGTCGCCCAAGATGGTCCTGGAGATCGCCGGGCTGATCCGCGGCATCGGCGCCGAAGGCATCACCATCGCGCTGGTCGAGCAGAACGCGCGCGTCGCGCTGGCGCTGGCGCAGCACGCCTACATCCTGGAATCGGGCAAGGTCGCGCTGAGCGGCCCGGCCGCGGAGGTGCGGAGCGACCCGCGGATCCAGGAGAGCTACCTGTCGAAGAGCGGCGGGTGAGTGGCCGTGCCCCAACGTACGGACCATTTCTGGTCCTCCATCGCGAACGTGCCCTCACGCACGTACTGGCGGCACATTGACGGCGTCTCCACCCGCATCCTCGAGTTCGGGGAGGCCGACGCGCCGCCGCTGATCATGGTGCACGGCACCGGCGGGCATGCCGAGGCCTTCATCCACAACGCGGCCGCTCTGTCCGAGCGCCACCGGGTGATCCTCTACGACCTGCCCGCGCATGGCTGGTCCAGCGCTCCGGAGCGGGCGTACGAGATCGCCGACTACATCACTCACCTGGAGGGCATCACCGAGGAGCTGGGCATCTCCGCCCTGCTGCTCTGCGGCCAGTCCCTCGGCGGGTGGATCGCCGGCCGGTTCGCCGCGCAGAACGGTGCGCGGGTCCAGCGGCTGGTGCTCGTCGGTGCCGGCGGCCTCGACAGTGATGTGTCGAGGATGCGGACCGTGCGCTGGCAGAGCCTGGACGCGGTCCAGCATGCGACGGAGGCTTCGGTACGGCGCCGGCTGGAAGCCATCATGGGCCGCCCCGAGCACGCCACCGATGAGCTCGTGCGCTGCCGCATGGCCATTTACTCGCAGGCCGACGCGGGACGGCGAATGGAATACGCGCTGCGGTTGCAGGATCCCGACGTGCGGTCCCGAAATCTCCTCAGGCCCGAGGAATTGGGCCGTATCCCTTGTCCCACCCTGGTATTGACCGGCGACGCCGACAGAATCGTCCCGCCGCAGACCTCGCGCAGGTTGAGCCGGTACATCCCGGAGGCGTCGTACGCAGAGATCAGCATGGCGGGGCATTGGCCGCAATTCGAGCAGCCGGACTTGTTCAACGAACTCGTGCTGACGTTCTTGGACACGAATCAACGAACCGAAGAGAAAGAAGCCGAACAATGAGTGATCTGACCACGTTCTCGCAGGCCGACGGTGTGAGCGCGCCGATCGCTCCCTACTCGCTCCTGGTCCGCAGCGACAATGCGCGCTCCACCTACCACATCGCGGGCCAGTGCGCCGTGAACGCGTCCGGTGAGGTGGTGGGAACGACCATCGAGCAACAGACCGCCGCGGTCTTCGACAACCTCACCAGGGTGCTGGCCGTGGACGGGCTGAAGTGGTCGAACGTCGTGAAGCTGACCTGCTTCGTCGTGAATCGCGGAGACATCCCGGGATTCAACGCGACCCGGTCGGAGATCTTCGCCGAGCTTCTGCCGGACGGCCCGTACCCGGCCAACAGCCTCCTCATCGTCTCCGGCCTCGTCTGGCCCGAGCTGCTACTCGAGATCGAGGGGGTGGCGGTTGCCTAGCGAACGCCAGGTCCACGCCGTGAACGGACAGCGGGAGGCGGCCCTCATGACCCGGATCGATCCGCGGGAGCTGCGGCAGGTGTTCGGCAAGTTCGCCACCGGCGTGACGGTCGTGACCTACCAGGACGACGGCGTGCCGCGCGGTGCGACCGTGAACTCCTTCACGTCGGTGTCCCTGGAGCCGCCCCTGGCGCTGGTCAGCCTGGACCGGCGTTCCAGGGCCTGCGGCAACCTGCATGACCGTCCGTTCGCGATCAACATCCTGACCGCCGGCCAACGGGACCTGGCGCTGCACTTCGCCGGCGTCCCGCAGTCCTCGGTCAGGGACCCCTTCACCGGCACCGACGGCCGAGACGAGCCGCCCGTCATCCGGGACTGCCTGGCGTACATCGCCTGCGTCCCCTGGGCAGTGCACGAGGCCGGAGACCACCGGCTGTTCATCGGCGAGGTCGTCGACGCGTCCGAGGGCAGGGCGGCCGAGCCGCGGCCGCTCGGCTTCTTCGGAGGCGGATTCTGCCGCGTCGAGAGCGGTGAACGCAGCTGGGCCGCGAGCAACGAACTGATCGCGGCGATGCAACAGAACCTTTCTTTTTCCTGGTAGCAGCACCACAAAGGGGGAGATCCACAATGACGGAAGAGCAGCGCACCTGGGACGTCACGTCCGAGATCCTGGAGAACCCGGGGTCCAAGCCGCCGACCGGAGCGGAATACCTGGAGAGCCTGCGCGACGGACGCGAGGTGTGGTTCCAGGGAGAGAAGGTCTCCGACGTCACCTCCCACATCGCCTTCCGGAACAGCGGCAGGATGATCGCACGGCTCTACGACGCCCTGCACGACACCGAGCGCAACAAGAACCTGATCGTCGCCACCGACACCGGAGGCAACGGCTACACGCACGGATTCTTCCGGGCGCCCTACACCGTCGAGGACCTGCAGCGGGGCGCGGACGCCTGTGAGGCCTGGGCGCGGATGACTTATGGCTGGATGGGCCGGACGCCCGACTTCAAGGCCGCCTTCCTCACCACGCTCGGTTCGAACGAGGAGTACTACTCACCCTTCCAGGAGAACGCGAAGCGCTGGTACCGGAAGGCGCAGGAACAGGTCACCTTCTTCAACCACGCCATCGTCAACCCTCCGATCGACCGGAACCGCCCGATGGAGGAGGTCCGCGACGCCTACATGCACGTGGAGGAGGAGACCGATGCCGGACTCGTCGTCTCGGGTGCCAAGGTCGTCGCCACAGGTTCAGTCCACTCGCAGATGAACTTCATCAGCAACGCGGGACCGCTGCCGGTGCGCGACAAGGCGTTCTCCGGCACCTTCGCGGTTCCGATGAACGCGCCCGGCGTGAAGCTGATCTGTCGTCCGTCCTACGAGTACAACGCCGCCGTCAGCGGTAGCCCGTTCGACAACCCGCTGTCGAGCCGCCTGGACGAGAACGACGCGATCCTCGTGTTCGACAAGGTGCTCGTCCCGTGGGAGGACGTGTTCTGCTATGACGACATCGCGAAGGCGAACTCCTTCTTCATCGGCTCCGGGTTCGCGCTGCGCGGCCGGCTGCAGGGATGCGTCCGGCTGGCGGTCAAGCTCGACTTCATCTGCGGGCTGTTCCTCAAGGGCCTGGAGATGACCGGCGCCAAGGACTTCTACGGCGTCCAGGTGCGCATCGGCGAGATGATCACCTACCGCCACCTGTTCTGGACGCTGGCCAGGGCCATGGTCAAGGGTGCCGAGCGCTGGTCCGACGGTTCGGTCGTGCCGAACGCCGAGGCCGGTGAGGTCTTCCGCGTCATGCTCGGCGTGCTGTACCCGCGGGTGCGCGAGATCTTCCAGCAGGACCTGGCCAGCGCACTGATCTACACCAACTCCCACAGCAGCGACTTCGGCTCCGAGGAGCTGGCGGGCTACCTCGACAAGTACGCCCGCGGCAGCAACGGGGCGACCGGGGACGAGCGGATGAAGGTCATCAAGCTCATCTGGGACGCCATGGGTTCGGAGTTCGGCAGCCGCCACGAGTTGTACGAACGCAACTACGGCGGGAGCCACGAGATGGTCAAGATGCTGAGTTACAAGGGCGCCCAGGCGACCGGCCAGCTCGACGGCTTCATGTCCATGGTGGACGAGTGCATGTCGGAGTACGACGTCAACGGCTGGACCGCCCCCGACCTCATCGACCCCCGCTGACCACGGAAGCCGTCTGCCCGGGGAAATGAAGGAGTAAGAGCATGTCGAACCTGGCGCAGCTCCTCGAAGACACCGCACAGGAGTTCGGCGACCGCACCGCCATCGTCCACGCCGGCGGACAGATGACGTACCGGGAACTGGACGCGGCCGCGAACCGGGTGGCCACCCTGCTCGTCGGCCGCGGGACGAGGCCGGGTGACAAGGTCGCCCTGTCATGTCCCAACACCCTGTACTTCCCGATCGTGTACTACGGGATCCTGAAGGCCGGCGCGACGGTGGTGCCGCTGAACATCCTGATGAAGCCGGACGAGATCGCCTACCACCTGGCCGACTCGGACTCACGGGCCTACTTCGCCTTCCGCGGAGACGCGGCGCTGCCTCTCGGCGACCACGCGCGGACGGCCTTCGAGAAGGCCGACGGATGCACCGAGCTGTTCCTGATGGGAGGGGCCGGCGATGACGGCACCGGCGGGGGCGAAGATCTCGACGCGCTTCTCGCCGCCGCTTCACCTCAGTTCTCGTCGGTGGAACGCTCCGACGAGGACACCGCCGTGATCCTCTACACGTCCGGCACGACGGGGCAGCCGAAGGGCGCCGAGCTGAGGCACCGGAACATGCGCGACAACGCACTGGTCAGCAGGGCGCTCTTCCGGGCGGACGCGCAGCGGCCGGACGTCTACCTGTGCACCCTGCCGCTGTTCCATTCCTTCGGCCAGACCGTGATCCAGAACGCCGGGTTCGCGTTCGGCGGCACGCTGGTCATGCTGCCGCGGTTCGACGCGGGCGAGGCGCTGAGGCTCATGAAGCAGCACAGGGTCACCTTCTTCGCCGGCGTGCCCACCATGTACTGGGGGCTGCTCGACGCGGCCGCCGATGTACCGGACGCCGGCTCCGTGGCCGAACACCTCCGCGTGGCGGCGTCCGGCGGCGCCTCGCTGCCGACCGAGATCCACCGCCGGTTCGAACAGCGCTTCGGGGTGACGATCCTGGAAGGCTACGGGCTCTCGGAGACCTCTCCGGTGGCCAGCTTCTCGCCCTACGGCGAAGAGCCGCGCGTCGGCTCGATCGGGGTGCCCATCCCCGGAGTCGAGATGAAACTCATCCGCGACGACTGGACGGAAGTCCCCGCCGGCCAGAACGAGATCGGCGAGATCGCGATCAAGGGCCACAACATCATGAAGGGCTACTACAAGCGCCCCGAGGCCACCACCGAGGTCATGCGCGATGGCTGGTTCCGCAGCGGCGACCTGGCGACCAGGGACGCGGACGGGTTCTACCGGATCGTCGACAGATCCAAGGACATGATCATTCGCGGCGGGTTCAACGTCTACCCGCGCGAGATCGAGGAAGTCCTCCTGACCCACCCCGCGGTCTCGATGACCGCCGTGATCGGCATCGAGCACCCGTCCCACGGCGAGGAGATCAAGGCGGTGGTCGTCAAGAACGGCGGCGATCCCACCACCGAGGCGGAACTCGTCGAGTGGGCCAAGGACAAGATGGCCGCCTACAAATACCCCCGCATCGTCGAGTTCGTCGACGCGCTGCCGATGACGTCGACGGGAAAGATCCTCAAGCGCGCACTCAACTGACGCGCCGTCCGAAGCCGCTCACATGGCGGTACGGCAACACCCCCGCCCCGGCCCGAAACGATCAGCGGCATCGCGCCACTTCGGAGGGCCAGGGCTCCGATGCAGGAGGCGGCCGCATGCACGGGAACCCCGGCACCGGCCTGCCCGAACCGTTCAACAGCGTCCTAGAAGGAGCCTCCCGACCCATGGCCGACACCCGCACCCCCCTGGGCCTTTTCGAGGCCGACTCCCTCATCGGCGAAGAAGACCGTGCGATACGCGACACGGTTCGTCGCTTCGTCGATGAGAGGATCCGGCCCGAGGTGGGGGAGTGGTACGAGTCCGGATCGATCCCCGCCCGTGAACTGGCCCGCGAGTTGGGCGAGTTGGGCGTGCTCGGCATGCACTTGGACGGTTACGGATGCGCCGGCACTTCCGCCACCGCGTACGGGCTGGCGTGCCTGGAGTTGGAGGCCGGCGATTCCGGGCTGCGATCGCTGGTCAGCGTCCAGGGCTCGCTGGCGATGTTCGCCGTCCACCATTGGGGTTCGGAGGAGCAGAAGCAGGAGTGGCTGCCGAGGATGGCCGCGGGGGAGGCGGTCGGCTGCTTCGGGCTGACGGAGCCGGACTTCGGCTCCAACCCCGCCGGGATGCTCACCCGCGCCACCTGGGCCGGCGGTGACTGGGTGCTGAACGGAAGCAAGATGTGGATCACGAACGGCTCCGTCGCCGATGTGGCCGTCGTGTGGGCCCAGACGGACGACAAGGTGCGCGGCTTCCTGGTCCCGGCGGACACCCCCGGCTTCTCCGCCCCGGAGATCAAGAGGAAACTGTCCCTGCGCGCCTCGGTCACCAGTGAACTGGTGCTGGACCAGGTCCGGCTTCCCGACTCGGCGATGCTGCCCGAGGCCCGCGGCCTGTCCGGCCCCCTGTCGTGCCTGAACGAAGCCCGCTACGGCATCGTGTTCGGCTCGCTCGGCGCCGCCCGCGACTGCCTGGAGACAGCGATCGCCTACGCGCAGGAGCGGGACATCTTCGACCGGAAACTCGCGGCCTACCAGCTGACCCAGGCCAAACTGGCGGACATGGCCCTGGAACTCGGGAAGGGAATGCTGCTCGCTCTGCACCTCGGCCGGCTCAAGGACGCTGGCCGCCTCCAGCCGGAGCAGGTCAGCCTCGGCAAGCTGAACAACGTCCGTGAGGCCATCAAGATCGCCCGGGAGTGCCGCACGATCCTCGCGGCCGCCGGGATCACCCTGGACTACCCGGTGATGCGACACGCCAACAACCTTGAATCGGTGCTCACCTACGAGGGCACCTCGGAGATCCACCAGATGGTCATCGGCAAGGCCCTCACCGGCCACGCCGCCTTCAAATGAGGCAGCCCAGGTAGGGGGCCAAGGCACCGCCGTCCCGCAGGTGCCCGCAGCCGCCCCGGCTATCGGCAGAGCCACGTGGAGAAAGGCGGCAGCCGGTCTCCGGGCTTTCGGTGAGACCGAAGGATTTGAGGCGGCGGACATCGCGCGTCCAAGGGGTGCGGCGCCTGAGATCGTCGATTCGCGTCACGTTAACGAAGCCGCACTGCGCGGCCGATTGGTGTATGACACGTTGAATGACAGACCTCAGTGCCAAGCTGGGCGAGCTTGCGGCGCTCGTTCCCCCTCCAGACGTTCCCGATCTGGGCACCAAGAGCTGGAGTGCCGTGTTCGCCGAACTCGGCAGCGCGCTTCCCGCGGACTTCATGTTGCTGGTGGAACGGTACGGCAGCTTTGAGATCGGCGGCTACGGCACCGACTGGAGAGGCGAGAACAGGCGCCGCCTCGAGTACCTGGGTGTGGCGGATCCGCGGTACGCGGGTGGCAGTTGGGCCAAGGCGTCGATACACCAGGGCGATGTCTACCGAGAGCTGAGGAAGGCCTGTCCGAACAGCTATCCAATGGCCGCATGGCCGGAGCCCGGCGGGTTCTTGTCATGGGGCAACACCATCGATGCCGACCACTTCGGCTGGCTGACCGTTGGCCACCCCGACGACTGGCCGATCGTGCTGTGGGGACGAGGCGACCAATGGGCCGACCAGGAGCCACTCCCGATCACCGTTACGGAGTTCCTGGTGAACTGGCTCTCAGGTTCTCCGGATCTTCCCCACATGGCCCCTCTGTGGCCGGGCGGCAGCTTCGGCCCAGTGTGGTGCGGCACGGTCCTGTTCGAGTCCTGACCGGTCATTCCATAAGACGGTCAGGCATGCGCGTCTCAGTCGATCGTGGTGTCGGCACCGTCACCGGTAGGAGCGGTGCCGGATTGGGGCCGATGGCTGTCCCGCACGCCGGATGCCCCGGCCGGACGGCCGGGGCATCCTGTTCGTGTCGGGTTGTTCGTCTACCGCGTGTGACGGGTCAGTCCGTGAGCTGCTTGCGCAGGGTTTCGGCGTCGTGGACGGCCGACATGTGCAGGAACTTCCCGTCGCGGACCCGGTAGATGGCGTACTCGACGATCTTGATCGGCTTGCCGTTGGGCGCGGCCCCGAGCCACTCCTTGGTGGGGGTACCGGTGTTGGTCGCCCGGACGGCGATGCTGTCGCCGTTGATGGCGAGCTCCTCGATCTCCCAGTGGAAGTCGGGGACGGCGTCGACGATGCTGTTCAGCTGCGCGACGAGGGCGTCGCGGGAGCTCGGCTCGCTGTGCATGACGATGGACTCGTGGACGAACTCGTCCATGCGGTCGAACTCGCGCTTGTTCAGGGCGTCGACGTAGCTGTGGTAGAACTCGCGCAGGTCGGTGTCGGACATGATCTTTCCCTTTCTCGTTGTGCGTCGGGGTCTTGGACGGGACCGAGCGGCCTTTCGCCAGGGGCTCGCCTGCGGCCGGTCCGGCCGCCCGGTCCCGCCGCGCTGTGGGTCAGGCGGTGTGGAGGGCCGAGCGGAGCACGGCGATGGCCTGGGTGATGGCGGCTTCGGCGGCCTGCGTCCCGCGGAGGGCGTTGAGCATGACGAAGTCGTGGATGATGCCCTGGTAGCGGGTCGCGGTGACGGGGACGCCGGCGGCGCGGAGCTTGGCCGCGTAGGCCTCGCCCTCGTCGCGCAGGACGTCGGCCTCGGCGGTGATGACCAGGGCCGGGGGCAGGCCGGTGAGCTGCTCGGTGGTGGCGCGCAGCGGGGACGCGGTGATCTCGGCGCGCTGAGCGGGGTCGGTGGTGTACTGGTCCCAGAACCACTGCATGCCGTCGCGGCGCAGGAAGTAGCCCTCGGCGAACTGGCGGTAGGAGCCGGTGTCGAAGTTCGCGTCGGTGACCGGGTAGAACAGCACCTGCTGCACCAGCGGGACGTCGCCGCGCTCCTTGGCCATCAGGGTCAGCGCGGCGCTCATGTTGCCGCCCACGGAGTCACCCGCGACCGCGATGCGCGAGGCGTCGAGGCCATTGTCCGCGCCTTCGCGGACGACCCACCGGGCGACGGCGTAGTTCTGCTCGATGGCGATCGGGTAGCGGGCCTCGGGGGAGAGGTCGTACTCGGGGAAGACGACGGCGGCGTTCGCGCCGGTGGCGAGTTCGCGGACCAGGCGGTCGTGGGTGTGGGCGTTGCCGAACACCCAGCCGGCGCCGTGGATGTAGAGGATGACGGGCAGGGGCCCGGCGGCGCCGGCCGGGCGGACGATACGGGCCCGGACACTGCCGGTCGGGCCGCCGGAGACGGTGATCCACTCCTCGTCGATCCGCGGCTTGGCGATCTCACCGGACTGCACCTCGTCGACCGTCTTGCGGCCCTCGGCGGGACCCAGGTCGGACAGGTAGGGCGGGGTGGCGGTGGCCGCGGCGAACTCGGCGGCGGCGGCTTCCAGGACGGGGGTCGGCGTGTACTCGGGCATGGCGAGACTCCTTGGAAAAGGTGGGGTGTGACGGGTCGGGCTTCAGGCGGGTGCCGTCTGCTCAGGCTCCGAAGCTGAGAAGCCGACGGTTCGGTGTTCCGCGGCCGGGCGCGCCCGGGGCCTGGGCCGGCCGGGGTCAGCTCTCGATGAAATCGAGGAGGTCGGCGTTGATGGTGTCGGCGTTCACGGTGCACATTCCGTGCGACAGCCCCGGGTAGACCTTCAGGGTGGCGTCCTCGACCAACGTGACCGCCACCTCGGCGGAGCCGGCGATCGGAACGATCTGGTCGTCGTTGCCGTGCAGGATGAGCGTGGGCACGTCGAGCGCCCGGAGGTCGTCGGTGAAGTCCGTCTCCGAGAACGCCTTGATCCCCTCGTAGTGCGCCTGTGCTGCACCGGCCATCCCCTGGCGCCACCAGTTCCAGATGACGCCTTGGGACGCGTCCGCGCCCGGGCGGTTGAACCCGTAGAACGGACCGGAGGCGATGTCCAGGTAGAACTGGGAGCGGTCGGTGGCCACGGCCTCGCGGAAGCCGTCGAAGACCTCGGCCGGCACCCCTCCCGGGTTCGCCGCGGTCTGGACCAGCAGCGGCGGGACCGCGCCGATGAGGACGGCCTTGGCGACCCGTCCGGCGCCGTGCTCGGCGGCGTACCGGGCGACCTCCCCGCCGCCGGTGGAGTGGCCGACGTGGACGACGTCGCGCAGGCCGAGGTGCGAGACCACGGCGGCGGCGTCCGCCGCGTAGTGGTCCATGTCGTGCCCGTGGCCGACCGGGGCGGAGCGCCCGTGCCCCCGGCGGTCGTGGGCGATGACGCGGTAGCCCCGCTGGACGAGGAACAGCAGCTGGGCGTCCCAGTCGTCCGAGCTCAGCGGCCAGCCGTGGTGGAACATGATCGGCCGGCCCGAGCCCCAGTCCTTGTAGAAGATCTCGGTTCCGTCGCCGGTGGTGACGAACGGCATGGTCTGCTCCTTGTGGTTCCGCCCGAGTGCCGGGCGGTTTCGATGTCTCCACAAGATTGGCTCGACCGGCCCGACGGCAGCCTCTGTCAACTGACTGACATCCGAGCGGCTCCGTCAGGTGACTGACCTCCGGGAGGCTCCGTCAGGTGACTGACATCCAACGAAGCACTGCTCACACCAGACCCGGAGCGGTACTGCCTCCGTCACCCACATTGCTGACACCGGATCCGGGGCGGTACTGCGGCCGTCACGCCTCGGCGGACGGCGGCTCTGAGGGCAGGGCGTCCAAGGCGTCGCGGAGTTCACCGCGGGAGGCGATGCCCAGCTTCGGGAACACGCGGTAGAGGTGAGACGACACCGTCCGCGGCGACAGGAACAGGCGCGCTGCGATCTGCGGGTTCGACAGCCCCGTCGCCGCCAGCCTGGCGACCTCCAGCTCCTGCGGGGTGAGGGTCTCGCCCGCCTTGCCGCGGGTGGTCCGCGTCATGCCGGTGGCCCGGAGCTCCGCCGCCGCCCGGGCCTCCCACGGGCGGGCCCCGAGTTCCTCGAAGCGCCCGCGGGCGGCGGTCAACTGCGTCCGGGCCTCGCGGTTGAGTCCCTGACGGCGCAGCGCCTCGCCGTACGCCAGCTGGACGCGGCCGAACTCGAAGGGCCATTGTCCGGCGCCCGGAAGGGCGAGGGCCTCTTCGAAGCACCGGGCCGTGTCCTCGGGGGCCGCCGTCATCGCCGTGACCGTGGCCACCGTCAGCGCGAAGCGCGACGACAGGTGGTCGATGCCGGCGTCGCGTATCGCCTCCGCGTGCCGTCGCGCCTCCGCGGGCCGTCCGGACCGCAGAGCGGCTTCGACGAGGTCGGGTGCCGACAGCACCGCGTCGGGGTTGAAGGGCGGCAGCACGCCGGGGGTGCAGATCACCGTGGCGTGCCGGTAGGCCGCCTCGAAGTCGGCGGTGCCGACGGCCGCCCGGGCCGCCGCCTGGTGGGCGTGGTTCACCAGCCGCCGCAGGCGCCTGGGCCCCGACCAGTCCCAGATCTTCCGGCAGTGCTCGTCGCACACGTCGAGGTCGCCGTGCTGGGCCGCGGCCATCGCGGCGAAGTAGTGCCCCACTTGAGCGAACAGGTGGTATCCGGTCTGCTCGCACAGCGCGATGAGCTCGGCCGCGGCCTCCGCCGACTCCCGCCACCGGCTGCCGTACATGTGGTCGACGGCGACGAAGATCAGGCCCGGCATGCTCGCCCCCATCGCGCCGCCGTCGCGGATGACGCGCAGCACGTCCTCGCGGCAGTCCGGGAGCCGGTCGAAGTACTCGGCCACCAGGGCGGTGCGGATGACCACGTCGGCGTCCGTCTGGCCCTTCAGCCGCGCGATCTCCTCGTCCAGGCGGCGCAGCATGTCGTCGGTGACGGAGCCGATGTCGTGGTGGATGCGTCCGAGGGACGCCGCGGCGGCGGGCGATGCCTCGGGATACCGGGCGAGCAGGTCGACCAGGGGGCGCCAGTGCTCCTCCCGGCCCGAGAACGTGCCGGCGAGCGTGAGGGTGAAGAGCGCGGTCTCCAGTTCGCCGTGCGGCGGGCCGGACGGGACGGGGGCCTGCTCGATCGCGTCGAACAGCAGCGTGTGGGCCGTGTCGGCGTCGCCCTCCGTGACGAGCACCAGGAAGCCGGTGGCCGCGGCCGCCGAGAGCGACCGGGCCGGGTCGCCCTGCACCTCGCCCATGATCTCGTACGAGACGTCCAGGTGGCCCGCGACCCAGGCGGCAATGTACGCGGCCCGCGACTGGCGGCGGCCGCGGTCCGCCCGGCCCGGGCTCAACTCGGCCGCGCGCCGCAGCCTGGTGACCGCGCCGTCGGCGTCGCCGCGCCGCAGGCTCCGCTCCGCCGCCGACTCGATCACGGCGGCGACCGACTCGTCGGGCACCACTGTGGCCTTCGCGAGGTGGTCGCCGCGGCGCTCGGGATGGTCCACCAGCACGTCGGCCAGCCTGCGGTGCGCGCTGCGCCGCTGCTCGCCGGTGGAGCCGTCGACCACCGCGGACCGGACCAGCGGATGCCGGAAGCGCACCGCGCGGCCGCTCTCCGCGACCATGACCAGGTGGTCGCGTTCCGCCGGGGCGAGTTCCTCCAGCCCGTCCGGCCCGCCGGCCGCCGCGAGGACGCCGATGTCGCCGGAGCCTTCGAGAGCCGCGAGCAGCAGCAGGTCGCGCGTCCTCTCCGGCAGCCGTTCGACCCGGGCGCCGTACAGGGCGCGGACGTCTCGTCCCGGGCCGCCGCCCCAGTCCGCCTCGGTGCCGTTCCGGTCGCCGGACACACCGGTGGAGCCGGCGAACTCGAGCAGGGCGAGGGGGTTTCCCTGCGCTTCCCGCGCCACGCCGGCGAGGACGCGGCCGGGGAGGTGAGCGAAGCGCCGGGCCAGCAGTCGCCGCGCGTCCGCGTCGTTGAGCGGCGTGACCTCGACCTCTGTCAGGCCGGTGACGGGGAACGGCTCACCGGACTCCGGCCGCCGGGCCCCGAGCACTCCGATGCGGCGGCCGCTCAGCCTTCTGGCGACGAACCCCACCGCGGACCGGCTCGCGTGGTCGAGGACATGGAGGTCGTCGACCACGAGGAGCAGCGGGCGGTCCTTCGCGGCCTCTTCGAACAGCGACAGCGCCGCGTTCATGACGGTGATCGGTCGCGGCGCGGGTCCGGCGCCGAGGCCGAGCGCGACCTCCAGGGCCTCTCTCAAGGGAGGCGGCAGACGGTCGAGTTCCCGCGTCAGTGAGGCGACGAGCTGGTGGAGCCCCGCGAAGCTGATGTCCGTCTCGTACTCGACGCCGCTCCCGCGGACGACGCGGATTCCCTTCGCGGCCGCCAGCTCGGCGGTCGCGTCGAGGAGCGCCGTCTTCCCGACCCCCGGCTCACCGGTGAGCAGGACGGTGGCCCCGTCCGCCGCGGCCTTGTCCAGGAACATCGCGAGTTCGGCGAGCTCGTGGTCTCGGCCGACCAGCCCGATCGGGTCGGAGCCGGCGCCCATCGACCTGTTCTGCCCGTCCCGCATCCGCCGTGCCACTCCCCCCGCCGCGCGAAGCAGCCGAACGACCAGCCGAACGACCGGCCACGCATATGGCCAGAAAGTACCTCACCTGCGGGCGGCTTGCCCTTCGCGGCGCCGGGACGGGGTGCCTCCGCGTCTACCAGGGCAGGACGCCGTCATCGTCCTGGAGGGTCCCGTCGGCCCGTCCCCCTCGACTCCGGGAGCGCCGCCGCGGCCTTCTCTCCCCGTTCGACGTCGCGTGCGCCGTACGGGGCGCGGACAGCGCGGGGCACCGGTTCGGCTCGATATTCGTCATCTATCACCTGGACGCCGGAGCAGCCGACGCGGCCAAATTGGCCCTCTTGGCCCTGGGGGACTTGCCCGCAACAGCCGGCCGACCGCATTAGTCGATGAGCTGTGACTTTATCTGTGAGAACCAGGTGGGCTTGGCTCCGTTGACCGACATGAAGCCGTGCAGGATGGTGTTGTTCGATGCCAGGCACTCTCTGATATGCGACATCTCCTGGGGGGTTGGGTGGTAGGCGTCGTATCGATTGGGGTGTCGGTCGAACTCCTTGGTGAGGAAGAAGTCCTGGGGGTTTACGGTAAACGGTCCCGGGAGTACAACGACTGCATCGCCTGCGTTTACTTTGTGGCTCTCCCTGTCCCTGACCAACTGCACCCCGATGTGGTAGACGAAGAATCTCTCCGCGTCGAGGTTGCGGCCCACCTCCGCAGCGGCTTCCGGCAGCCTCAGGTTCAGTTTGAACCTGTCGGCTTCGTCCGGCCCTATCTCCTGGCTGAGCGGGACTTCCAGCTCCTGGCCCGGTGTCGGGTGAACGGGCATGGTGAGGCCGTATGTCGCGGATACGTCGAGGCCGCCGCCCTGGCTGAAGCAGACTTCGATGAGCGAGAACTTCCGGATGCTCACGATCGCCCGCTTGATCACGCTGCGCCGATCACCCGTATTGAGCAGCTTGATGTCCAGGGAGGCGGGGAGTCTTCTTCCCGCCGGCGGCGTGTCGACCAGCATGTCGACTATCTCGATCTCGGCTTCCGAGGCGTTCTTCTGCGAAGGGGCGGCGCCGAGTCCGGGCTGCCTTGCATCGTGCGTGATCTGCCCTCTCACGTAGAAGGCGCCGGGGATGACAATGGCCACCAGGGCGGCGAAGGCGACTGCTCCCAGAAACCTCGGGTTGGCGAGAAAGCCCAGCCGTCCAGGTGGTGGGTGGTTGTGCCCGGCCGACCGCGTGTTGATGGTGACGTCTCCGCGGACGTCCTTCACCTGGAAGACGCTGTCCGCCACATCGCTGTGATGGACGCCCTGAGCCGAGGCCGGTTCATTGTCCGGGGGGATTGACGGGCCGGTCAATGCGCAATCACCCAGACCGGGTCACGGGAAGTGCCCTCAGCGGTCCGCGTCGACGTCACCGCCGACCCCTTCCACTTGAGTCACATCGCCGGATATCTGGGACTCGACCACCGATTGCCCACCCGAGCCGGGTGCCGGTGCCGAGCGGTCGCGGGTCCGTGATGGACGGGACGGCGCGGGCACATTACCGATTCGCACGCTCCCACCCACGCCGCGGATCTGCGTGACGTTGCCGCCGACCGTCGTTTCCCGAACATGCTGGCCGGACTGCTCCACCTCGTTGGTCGTTCTGTCGGACAAGGCGCCATAGAACGCGACGCACAAGCCCGCCAGCCCCACGAAAACCCCGGTCACACTGGCCAGCTTGTCGGCTTTGTCCAACCCCACCGCGGCGAAGTACCACCCCAGCCCCGCAGCGGCGGCGGCAGCGACACCGCCCCCACTCCACACCAGCGCCCGTCTTCTCATGCAGTCATGGTGGCGGTCCGATACTTCCCCGGCCCTGCCTCGGCCGGAGTCGGCCACGGAGGCGAGGTTCCCCGCGCTGGGCGCCACAGACCGGCACTCGGCACGCCGGAGGTAGGGCGTCCTAGAGACGGTCGAGGAGGTCTTTCTTCTTGGCTTCGAACTCCTCATTCGTGACTACGCCGTTGTCACGGAGCTCGCCGAGCTGTTTGAGCAGCGCCATGACCTCCTCCGGGCTGGTGGCCTGGATCGCGGGGGTCGCCTGCAGGCCGCCTGGTTGCGGCTGGGGTAGCGCCGGTGTCGGCACGGGCGGCGGGGGGAATCCGCCGGCGGGCTGCGGCATGGGGCCGGTGTGCTGGAAGCGGTGAGTGCCGAGATCGCGCTGCTCGTCGAGTTGCCGCTGGTGCACGGCCGCGCGCACATCATGGACGGTCCGGTTGATGAGATCCCTGACCTGGACGGGTTCCACGATCGAGTCGAGCACCGCGGTCTCGCGCGGACCACCCGGCCGGATGATGTGCACCAGGACGTTCCCGACCTTCTGTGTTTTCTGCAGCAGGGTCTGCGAGATGTCCACGTCCTGGATGTTGATCAGCGGTATCTGCTCCTGCCGAGTGCCGGAGATGCCGCCGGTCTCGAAGTACAGATAGTGCGTGGTGAGCCGGTAGCGCAAGGTGAACCGTCCGCCGGTCGCGCGGGCGGTGACGTTACGGGACTCGCCTTCCCAGATGACCTGTTCCTGACCAGAGTGGATCGTCATCGACTGCCTGTTCGTACGTGCGCCCGGGCGGGCGAGGTTGGTGCTGCCGCCCGTTAGACGCGTTCCAACCCTGGCGAGTTGACATAACGACCCGGTCAGCCGACGCGCGCGACGATGCCGGGGCGACGATGGCCACCGTGCCAGTGATGCGTCAGTGGGCGAGCGAGAGTGAGGGCAGGGGCGCCTGGACGGGGGTGAGATCAAGTCGATCGGGGCCGGGCGGAGTGACGTCTTCCCACTACGGGAGCGCCCACTTTGCGCGGTTTGGCGGCGGTGTGGTCAGGGGGTGGGCTGGCTGGATGGCCAACCGCCTGAGGTGCTGTAGCACCGGGTGGCCTGCACTTGGGCGGAGGTTTCAGTGCCGCTGGCGTGTGGCGTGCTGTCGCCGGTGGGGAGTCACCTTTTGTGGGTTCGGTGCGTCTCAGGGGTGGACTACCGGAAGGGGGAGGCGGCGTGGCGGCGGAGGAGACCCGGCGGGCTGTGGTCTTTGATCGGGAGCGGTCGCATCTGCTGGCGGTGGCGTTTCGCATTCTCGGGTCGGACGCCGATGCGCAGGACGTCGTGCAGGAGGCGTGGACGAAGTACGTCCGCGCCGATGTCGAGGAGATCCGCAATACGCAGGCGTGGCTGACGACTGTGGTGACGCGGCTCTGCCTGGATCTTCTGCGACGGTCTCGTGAATACCCCCGGCAGCCCGAAGACCTACCGGAAGCCGCTGGGGGAGAGGATCCTGAGGAGGTCGCGCTCCTCGCAGCCGAGTTGACCGCCGCCTTCACGGTGGTGGTCGAGGAGTTGACGCCTCCGCAGCGGGTCGCGCTCATTCTGCATGACGTGTTCGGTGCGCCCTTCGAGGAGATCGGCCACATTCTGGGCACGACCGAAGGGTCGGCCAAGAAGTTGGCGAGCCGGGCCAGGGGACGCGTCCGCCATTCCGCATGGCCGGACGTGCAGTCCAGTGAGGCGCATCGGGTCGTGAGCGCCTTCATGAAGGCGGCCCGGCAGGGCGATATCGACGGCCTTGTGGAGGTCCTGCACCCGGATGTGACGAGGACGGCCGACCCGCAGGTTCTCCGTCCGGGGGCCTCGCAGCGCGTGCACGGGAGAAAGGCCGTGATCGAGGAGACCGGTGCGATGCGTGCCAGCGCTCGGCGGGCCCGGTCGGTCCTCATCGACGGGCGGCCCGGTATCGCGGTGGGGGAGAAACCGCTCGCCGCTCTGGTCTTCCACGTCGTCGACGGCCTCATCGTCCATTACGACGTCATCGCGGACCCCCGGCGGCTGGCGCTGCTGGATATCGAGGGATGACCATGTTCACCACTTACGTCATCGTCACCGCCATTACAGTCGCGATCAATGGCGCGATCGCCGTCGCCGATCTGGCCAAGGCGAAGTTCGTCCTGGCCAACTCGGCCGAGGTGGGCGTGCCGCATTCGTCGCTGCCTCTGCTGGCCGCGCTGAAGGGCGCGGGCGCGGCGGGCCTCGTCCTGGGGCTGCTCGGTCTCGACGTCATCGGCATCGCCGCGGCGGCCGGGCTCGTCGCCTTTTTCGTCATCGCCGTCGCCGCACACGTACGGGCGCGGGTCTTCTACAACATCGCCTTTCCCTGTGCCTTTCTCGCCCTGGCCGCCGCGTCCCTGGCACTCGCCGTGACGACCTGACCGCCGTGCGGCCCGGCCCGTAGGGTTGGAATCCCCGGGGCGAGTGGAGCGTGGATGCGGTCGCAGTTCAGCTACGCGGACGCCGTGCGGTTCCACGGCGGCAGCGGCAATCCCGTCGTGGCGACGTCTATGCCGGTTTCGCGGACGCGCTGATCGACTACCTGGAAGTACTGGCCGTCTGGGACCGGTTGGACGACGCCCGGCGTGGCGGTCTCCGGTCGGTGCTGCGGGAGCGGGTGCCCGCGCGGGCGGTCCGGCGTTACGAGGACCGGTCTCGCCGGTCTCGGACGCCTGCTGGACGGCATCGCCTCCGGACGCGTGCCCGACGATCGGCGCCTCGCGCCGGCGCGCGGGTACCGGCGGGTCCTGGACCGTCCGATCGTGCAGAGCGACCCCGCCGACGGCGTCGTCGTCCCCGCGCTCGGCGCGGCGTACCTGAATCCCCGCTTCCGGTGCGGCGGGGTCGTGGCCTCCGCGCCGCTCGACCAGGAGTCGTGGTGGACGGAGGTGCCCGTCCGCACCGACTTCCAGGGGTTCCTCGCCGGGTTCCTGACCTCGCCGCAGGTCGCCGAGCGGCCGCTGCTCGTGCTCGGGCAGCGGGGTTCGGGCAAGTCCCTGCTCATCAAGGTCGTGGCGGCCCGCCTGCCCGCCGCGGACTTCCTGCCCGTCCGGGTCCCGCTGCAGGAGGTGCCGGCCGACACCGACGTCCAGTCGCAGATCGAGGCGGCGGTCAGAGCGGCGACCGACGCGGTCGGCCGGCGGTGCGCTCCCGGTCGTCCTCTTCGGCGGGTTCGACGAACTCCTGCAGGCCCCCGGGATCGGTCAGAGCGACTACCTGGAGCAGGTGGCGCGCTTCCAGGAGCGGGAGGCCGACCAGGGCCGCCCGGTGGCCGTGATCGTGACCAGCCGCACCGCCGTCGCCGACCGGGCCCGCATCCCGTTCTCCGAGCTGGCCGCGGTGAAGCTCGAGAGCTTCGACGCCGCGCTTGCGCAGAGCGACCTGGCGAGGCAGCCGCTGCTCCTGCTCCTGCTGGCCTTCTACGACGCCGGGACGGGGACGGGCCTGCGGGAGAGCGACCTCTACGAACGCGTCTTCCGCAGGTTCGCGCAGCGCGAGGTCAGGAAGGAGCAGCCGGCGCTCGCCGGCGACCGGCGCGGCGCCGCCGTCGAGGCCGAGCTTCTCCGCCTGTCCCTCACCGCGTTCTCCGAGGGCGCCAATGGGTCACCGAGGACGAACTCTCGGCCGATCTCGCCGCACTGGGCCTGGAGGACGCCGGCCCCCCCGGCGGACGCGGGCTTCCAGCAGCCGCTGACCTCGGCCCAGATCGTCGCCGGACGGTTCTTCTTCGTCCACCGGTCGGAGGCGACCGTCGGGGCGCGCCGCCTGACGACCCTGGAGTTCCTGATCGCCCGGCTGGTCGTCCGCGAGCTGGGCGAACTCGCGGCGGCGAGCGCGCTGCGGAGCCGCCGCACCACCGACGACCGCTTCCTGGCGGCGCTGCTGTCGTTCACACCGCTGACCGGACGCGAGAACTTCGTCCGGCTGTTCCTCGGCGATCTCGTGGCCGACCTCGGCGCGGCGGAGAAGGAGCGGATCGGCCGGGTGGTCATCGACCTCCTGCAGCAGGTCGACACCCGGGACGGCTGGAACAGGGACGGCTTCGGCCCGGAGCGGGCAGGGCTCCCGCACCGCACGCCCTCACCCCGGTCGTCGAGCACCTGGACGCCTTCGGCCAGGGCGCGACCAGGGCCTTCGGCGGCGCGGGCGGGCAGGTCCGGTCGACGACGAACGCGTTCCTCGAACTCTGGTGCGCGTCGAGTGATCCCGCTGAGCCTCCGCTCGACGACCTCTACCTGGCGCTGCCCGGAGTCATCCTCGCGAGCCGGTCGGCGGGCGACGTGGTCGGCCGGAACGCACTCTTCCTGAGGCTGCTCCGGCAGGTCGCCGCCGACCGCGACCGCCTCTCGGCCGAGACCCGCGTCGAACTCGCGCGCCACCTCCAGGAGCACATCGTGATGGAGCCCTGGCCGTCCGACTCTGCCGCCCGCACCTGGTACGCCGAGGCGTTCGGCGACCTGGAGGACGTCCCGCCCTGGCACACGAGCGGAACCTAGAAGAAGCCGACGGTTAGTCGCAGAGGGCCGCGGGGAGGGCGTCCTTCATGGCGGTGTCGAGGGACGGGCCGCCGCCCGGGTTGAGGTTGACCATGACGGTGGCGCGCCTGCCGTCCTCGGTGGCTCCCGTCCGGACGCTGAAGCCGAGGATGTCGCCGTCGTGTCCCCAGAAGCCGCAGCGGCCCTCGGCGGGAGGCAGCCACTGCAGGCCGAGACCGTATTCGGCCCCGGACGAGCGTCCCGTGGGGACGGTGTGCAGCATCGCGTGCAGCAGCGCCGGCTTCAGCAGGCGTCCGTCCAGCAGCGCTCCGAGGAACCGGTTGAGGTCGGACGCGCTGGAGATCATCCCGCCGGCGGCCCCGGCGACGGTCGGGTTGAAGCGGGTGATGTCCACCAGTTCGGGCCCCGGCCGCACGTACCCGTGCGGGTTCGGCCCGGGGATGCCGGGCGCGTCGCCCGGCACGAACGTGTCGCGCAGGTGGAGCGGACGGATCACGCGCCGGCGGATCTCCTGGCCGTAGGGGTGCCCGGTCACGCTCTCGATGACCATTCCGGCCAGCAGGTAATTGGTGTTGGAGTAGCCCCAGCCCTTGCCGGGAGTGAACTCGCGGGGGTGCGGCAGGGCGATGCCGACCAGTTCGCGCGCGTCCCAGTGCCGATACGGGTCGTCGAGGACGCTGAGCGGGTTCAGGTAGTCCAGGACGTCCGGCAGCCCGCTGGTGTGCTGGAGCAGGTGCCGGACGGTGATCTCCCGCCCGTCGTTGTCGGCGCCGCGCACCACTCCGGGCAGGTAGCGCTCCACCGGGGCGTCCAGGTCGATGCGTCCCTCGCCGGCGAGCTGGAGCACGACGGTGGCGGTGAACGGCTTGGTCAGGCTGCCGATGCGGAAGCGGCTGCGGGGATTCACGGGCGTGCCCGTCCGGACGTCGGCGACACCGGCGGTGGCGACCGTCCGGCGGCCTGCCTCGTCGACTTCCACGAGCGCCCCGGGTGCTCCGTCCGGTCCGGTCAGCCGCTCCACCACCGGCTGCGGCCCGCCGTGGCCGGCCGCCATCGCCGGGGTGGCCGAAGCCAGCAGTGCGGCGCCGAGGACCACGGCCGTCGTCCGTCCGAACATGCCGTTTCTTGTGATCATGTGCAGTGACGATAGGCAGCGGCGGATCGGCCGCACATCCGTCGCGTGAGCCATTCACGGCCTCACTCCGGATGCCGTCGCGTTCGTCAGACCGCGGTACTACGACCGGTACTGGAGCGGTCTTCGCGTGCGCCGTCCGGGGACGGGCGCGCCTGCGCGGCGCCCAGGGAGCGGAGGGCGGAGAGCAGCAGGACGGCGACGGCCGGCACCAGGGCGGTGGCGGCGAAGGCGGGGTCGCCGTGGGCGTCGTACAGCGGGACGAAGAGGACCGGTGCGAGCGCACCGCCGAAGAACTGGGCGGAGAGCGCGAGCGAGGTCGCGCCCGCGCGGTTGGACGGGGCGCTTCCGGCGGCGAGCGCGTTCACGGCGTTGCGCAGCCCGGGGACGGCGACGCCCGCGAGCACGACGCCGCAGAGCAGGAGCAGGAGGGTCGGGCCCAGCGCAGCGGCCAGGAGGCCGGCGGCCAGCAGGACGAACAGGGCGATGCCGAGGCGCCGCGCGCCCAGCCGGTCGAGCCCGTGGCCGAGCGCGCTCGCCGACAGCAGCCCGGCGACGCCGAAGGCCGCGCTGACCAGGCCCCGCCCGGCCGGGCCGAGCCCGAACTGCTCCTCCGCGCGCAGCACGGTGAGGACGGTGAGCGCGATCGCCGGCAGGTAGCACAGGAACGACAGGGCGGAGGCGGCCGCGAGCTGCCGGTTGGCGAGCACGCGCCAGGACGCCCGTCCGGTGGCCTTGCGGGCGGCGACTGCCTCCGAGGGCGGGAGCAGTGCGAGCGCGAGCGCGACGGCGGACGGGAAGACGAAGGCGAGCCGCCAGTCCGCGGCCGCGGAGAGCCCGCTGATCAGCGGGCTGGACGTCTGGCCCGCGGCCTGCAGCGCGGCGAACAGCCCGAGCGCCCGGCCGAGGCGTTCCCGGGGCGTGAGGTCGCTGATCGCGGCGACGAGGAGCGGGGTGGTGAAGGCGTTGGTGGCGCCCTGGAGGACGCGTCCCACCAGGAACGTCTCGATGGTCGGGGCGAGGGCGCACAGCGCGGACGCCAGGATGAAGAACAGCAGCGACAGGCGCATGGTGCGGCGCCGCCCCCAGCGTTCCGCCCACGTCCCCGAGACCAGCAGCAGCGCGGCGTAGGGGACCATGTACGCGGTCACGGCGGCGGCGGTGGTCTCGGGCGTGGTGTCCAGGCCGCCGGCGACCTCGTGCAGGATCGGGGTGACCATCGTGCCCGCGTACGGGCCGAGGAAGCCGCCCGCGTACAGCGGCCAGACGCGTGGCGAGCGTGCCGCGCGCTCGCCACGCGCCTGGGACCGGGAGGGGGAGGGGATGTTCACACCGCGGCGGGCCGGTCCCGGTCGATCTGCATGACGACGGCCTTCGGCTCGGTGAAGAAGTCCCGGCTGAACTCGCCGCCCTCGCGGCCGACGCCGGACGCGCCGACCCCGCCGAACGGGGCGCGCAGGTCGCGGATGAAGAAGCAGTTCACCCAGACCGTCCCGGCGCGGAGCGCCGCGGACACCCGGTGCGCCCTGCTGAGGTTCTCGGTGAAGACCATGGCGTTCAGACCGTACGGCGTGTCGTTCGCCAGCGCGACCGCCTCGGCCTCGGTGTCGAACGGGCTCACGACGACCAGCGGGCCGAAGATCTCCTCCCGGCAGTGCGCCGCGTCCTGCGGCATGTCCGTGACCACCGTGGGCCGGACGACCCAGCCCGCGCCGAGCCCGCCGGTGCGGATGCGGCCGCCCTCCGACTCGATGGTCTCCACGTACCCGCGCACCTTCTTGTAGTGCTCCTGCGAGGCGAGCGGGCCGAGCCGGGTGCCCTCGTCGGACGGGTCGCCGATCGCCATCGCCTCGGCGGCGGCGGTGAACCGGTCGAGGAACTCGTCGTACACCTCGCGCTGCACGTAGAGGCGGCTGCCCGCGAGGCACACCTGGCCGGCGTTCGTGAAGATGGCGCGGATGGACCAGTCCACCGCGTTGTCCAGGTCGGCGTCCGCGAACACGAGGTTGGCGCCCTTGCCGCCGAGCTCCAGGCTCACCGGGACGAGGTTGCCGCCCGCGATCCGCGCGATGGCCCGTCCGGTGCTGGACGCGCCGGTGAACGTGATCCGGTCGATGGCGGCGCTCTGGGTCAGCGCCTCCCCGGCCGACTGCGGACCGTAGCCGTGCACGACGTTGAGGACGCCGGGCGGCAGCCCCGCCTCCGTCGCGAGCCGGGCCAGGATCGTCGCCGACGCGGGGGTGTCCTCCGCCGGCTTGAGGACGACGGTGTTGCCCCACGCCAGCGCGGGCGCGATCTTCCAGGTCTCCAGCATCAGCGGGAAGTTCCACGGCGCGATCGCGGCGACGACGCCGGCCGGCCCGTACACGCTGTAGGCGTGGTGGCCGCTGTCCATCGGCAGCGTGTCCGCCGCCGCGAGCTGCGCGTGGTCGGCGAAGAACCGCAGGTTGTGGGCCGACCGGCCGACGTCGTTGCCGATGCTCTGCGCGACCGGCTTGCCCATGTCGCGGGTGTCGGCCATGCCGAGCTCCCGCTTGTGCTCCTCGACGAGGTCGGCGAGGCGGTGCAGGATGCGGCCGCGCTCGGCGTGGCCCATGCGGGGCCACGGTCCGTCGTCGAACGCCCGCCGCGCGGCCGCGACGGCCCGCTCGACGTCGCCGGGGGAGGCGAGCGCCACCTGCGCCCAGGGCTGCCGGGTCCAGGGGTCGACGCTGTCGAAGCGCGCGCCGTCCCGCGACTCGGCTTCCTCGCCGTCGATGACGTGCCCGAAGAACTCCATGTGCTGTTGACCCTCACTTCTCTGTTGTGCCGGAGGCGGGTGTGCCGGGGGCGGGCGCGGCGGGGCCGTCGCGCTCGGCGAGCGTGACGCCGCCGGCCGCCCAGTGCGTCGGCGGGAGCTCCTGGACGAGCACCCGCACGCGCGCCGGGTCGGTGCCGGTGGCGCGCACGACCGCGTCGTGCACCTCGGCGATCAGTCGCCGGATCTGGTCGGGTGGCCGGCCGGCGGCCAGGCTGATCTGGACGAGCGGCATGTCGGGACCTCCTTCGTCAGTGCCACTGCTGGAGGGAGGGGACCAGCCGCAGCGCGTTCCCGGCGAGGACCGCGCGCTCGGCCGCCGGGTCCAGGCCCTGCCGCCGGACCGCGGCGACCGCGTCGACGTCGGCGAGGTCGAACGGCAGGTCCGTGCCGAGCAGGACGCGGTCGTGGCCGGCGTCCTCGATCAGGCGGCGGAGCGCGGTGTCGTCGAAGACGGCGGTGTCGAAGTGCAGCCGGCGCAGGTAGTCGCGCGGCGGTCGCGGGATCGTCCGCGACTCGGCCTTGCGCGTCCAGCCGAGGTCGAGCCGGGGGACCAGGCCGGGGAGGCAGCCGCCGCCGTGTACCAGGCAGAGCACCGGGTCGTGCCGGTCCAGGACGCCGCCGAAGATCAGACGGGCGGCGGCGAGCGCGGTCTCCGCCGGATAGCCGAGCAGCTGCACCAAGTGGAAGTCGCGGAGCCGGGCCGGGGACGACGCGCGGCTCGGATGCACCAGGCAGAAGGCGCGGCGCTCGGTGAGCAGCGCCCACACGTCCTCGTTGACGAGGTCGTCCAGTTCGCGGCCTCCGCCGAAGGTGCCGGTCGTCAGCCCCGCCATGCCGAGGTCGTCCAGGCAGCGGGCGGCCTCGCGGGCCGCTCCGGGCAGGCCGACCGGCACCGTGCCGAGCGCCGCGAGCCGTCCGCCGCCCTGCGCGACGTACTCGGCGAGCGCGTCGTTGGACCGGCGGGTGACCTCCATGACGAGGTCGCCGTCGTCCGAGGACGAGCCGAACACGAACGGCGGCGCGGCCACCAGTTGCAGGTCGATGCCGGCCGCGTCCAGGGAGGCCAGCCGGCGCGGGACGTCGTACTGGTCGGCGGGCAGCGGGATCCGGGCGCCCTTGGCGACCCCGGACACGGCCGGGTCCAGCAGCAGCGTTCCCGCGTCGATCCGCGAGAGGTCCGCGAGGCCGCGGCCGGCGAGGTGGCGGAGCAGCGGCATGGGCATCGCGTGCGCGTGGACGTCCACGGCCGCCGGCCCGCCCGCTCCGCGAGGGGCCCCCGAGGCGGCGGGCCCGTGCGTCGGTGTCATGCCTGTGTCATGCCTTCCTCCGGAGCCTAGTTTCAGATAACCATTATGATGGATTAGGTCGCGGCTGACAATCTTCCGGATGGTCGCGCAGGTCGGCGACCGATAGTTGATCAAGGGGCATTGACTCTAACCAATATGGTGGTTAAAGTCGCGCCGAACGGCGGGCCGCGCCCGGCCCGCGCCGGTTTCCGCTGGTCGGATGCACAGTCGAGCAAGGAGTGCCATGTCGAAGATCTCGGTCAGTTCGAGCAACGCGCCCAAGGTCGGCTTCTCCGCGGGCACCGTCCCGCCCCTGTCGCAGGCGATCGTCCACGGGGACCTCATCTTCTGCTCCGGGACGGGACCGCTGGACCCCGCGACCCGGGAGATCGTCTCCGACGACATCGCCGCGCAGGTGAAGCAGACGCTCACCAACCTGCTCGCGGTCGTGGAGGCCGCCGGCGGCACCAAGGACTCGATCCTCAAGTGCAACTGCTACCTCCGCGACGCCGCGCAGTTCCCCGAGTTCAACCAGGCCTACCGGGAGTTCTTCGCCGACTGCGAGAGCTTCCCGGCGCGCACGACGGTGAACGCGCCGCCGCACCGCGCCGGCGTGCGCGTCGAGGTCGAGTGCGTCGCCGCCGTCGTCACCGAGCAGAGCTGAGTGGGAGGAGCGCCATGACCGTGCCGTACCGCATGCCGGTCGTCGACCTCGACGCGATCGCCGAGCGCCTCGGCAAGAGCGGCAAGCGCGTCGAGGTGCTGTGGCAGGAGAGCGAGTCCCTCGCGTTCGTCGCGCGCGGACGCGAGTACCGCAGCGAGTTCCACCTCAATCCGAGCGACGAGGTCATGTACACGATCCGGGGCGAGCTGCGGCTGCACAGCCGCCGGCCGGACGGCACCGAGGTCGTCGACGTGATCCCGGAGGGGTCGGCGATCTTCACGCCGTCCCGGCTCCCGCACTCGCCCCGGTTCGACCCGGACGCCTTCATCATCGTGATCGAGCGGCTCCGCCGGCCCGGCGAGCTCGACCGGTTCCAGTGGTACTGCCAGAGCTGCGGGGAGTTCCTGCACGAGGAGTCGTGCCACATCGCCGACTACTCGACCGACCCGGTCGGCGAGGCGTACCAGCGCTTCTTCGACGACGTCGAGGCCCGTACCTGCAACAGCTGCGGCGACGTCCTGCAGCCCTACTGAACCCCCACTGACGCCCCACCCCCGCCTCGCGCCGCCCGGTGCTCAGGGAGAGACATGGAACGAACACAGGTCGCCATCATCGGGGCGGGCCCGGCGGGCCTGCTCCTCGGCCGGATGCTGGAGCTCGCCGGGGTCGACGCGGTGATCCTGGAGCACCGGACCCGCGCCTACGTGGAGGGCCGGATCCGGGCGGGCATGCTGGAGGACCGCACCGCCCGGCTCCTGGACGAGCTCGGCCTCGCCGACCGGATGAACCGGGAGGCGGCCGTCCACCACGCGTTCGAGATGCGCTTCGACCGGCAGCGCTACCGGATCCCGATGGCGGAGCTGACCGGCGGCTGCACCGCCGTGATGTACAGCCAGCAGGAGATCGTCCGGGACGCGATCGAGGCGCGGGTCGCGTCCGGGCTCCCGCTGGAGTTCGACGTCGACGACGTCCGCCTCGACGGCGTCGACACCGACGCGCCGAAGGTGCGCTACCGCGCGGCGGACGGCACCGAGCACGTCCTGGCCTGCGACTTCATCGCGGGCTGCGACGGCTTCCACGGGGTGTCGCGCACGTCGATCCCCGCCGGGGTGCTGACGTCGTACGAGCACGACTACCCGTTCGCCTGGCTCGGCGTGCTCGCGGACGTCCCGCCGTCCACGTTCGAGCTGATCTACGCGTGCCACGAGCGCGGGTTCGCCCTGCACAGCATGCGGTCGACCGAGGTCAGCCGCTTCTACCTCCAGGTCCCGCCGGACGAGGACCTGGCCGCCTGGCCCGAGGACCGCATCTGGAGCGAGCTCCGGACGCGGCTCGGCACCGACGACGGCTGGACGCTCGCCGAGGGCACCGTCACGAAGAAGAGCATCACCGCGATGCGCAGCTTCGTGGTGGAGCCGATGCAGTACGGCCGGCTGTTCCTCGCCGGGGACGCCGCGCACATCGTCCCGCCGACGGCCGCGAAGGGCCTCAACCTCGCCGCCGCGGACGTCCGGCTGCTCGCCGACGCGCTGTGCACCTGGTACGAGTCCGGCGACGCCGCCGCCCTCGACCGGTACTCCGACGACGCGCTCCGCGGCGTCTGGCGCGCGCAGCAGTTCTCGCGCTCCATGACGTCGCTGCTGCACCACAACCCGAGCAGCCCGATGGAGTGGCGGCTGCAGCACGCCGAGCTGAAGCACGTCTGCACGTCCGAGGCGGCGATGAAGAACTTCTGTGAGAACTACGTGGGATATCCGCCGGTCGGACGCATCCACCGGCGCGGCTCCCAGACGGAGAAGGCCACCACATGACGACGGACACCGGTGCACTCGACCTGGCGGCGGAACGCCTGGACACCGCTCAGCACACCGCCACCGCGGTCGAGCAGCTCCCCGCCGGGCTCACCCCCGCCGACGCGTACGCGATCCAGGACGCGGTGATCGCCCGCCGCCTCGCCCGCGGCGAGCGTCCGGCCGGGCTCAAGCTCGGCTTCACCAGCAAGGCGAAGATGGCGCAGATGGGCGTGTCCGAGGTGATCGTCGGACGGCTCACCGACGCCATGCGCGTCGAGGACGGCGGCGAGGTCGCGCTCGGCCGCTTCATCCACCCGCGCGTCGAGCCCGAGGTCGCCTACCGCATCGCCCGCGACGTGACCCCCGACGACGACGAACTGCCCGTCGACGCGGTCGCGCCCGCGCTGGAGATCATCGACTCCCGGTACCGCGACTTCCGGTTCAGCCTGCCCGACGTGATCGCCGACAACGCCTCGTCCGCCGGGTTCGTCGTCGGGCCCTGGCGGCCGCTCGGCGCCGACCTGGGCGACCTCGCCGTCCGGCTCACCGTCGGCGGCGAGGTCGTCGAGACCGGCTCCACCTCCGCCATCCTCGGGCACCCCGACCGGGCCCTGCCCGCGCTGCTGGAGATCGCCCGCCGCCAGGGCATGCCGCTGCGGGCCGGGGACGTCGTCCTCGCCGGCGGCGCCACCGCCGCGGCCCCGTTCCCGCCGGGCCGCGTCGAGGTGGACGTCGCCGGTCTCGGCACCGCGTCCGTGAGGGGAGTGGGGACAGATGCTCAACAGGCGTGAGGCCCTCCCGGCCATCGCCGGGCTGGTCGCGCTGTCGGCCGCCGCGCTCGCCGGCTGCGGGTCCGGCTCGTCCGGGACGAGCGCGGACGCGTCCGGGATCACCACCGTCAAGGTCGGCGTCATGCCGATCGCGGCCCTCGCCCCGCTGTACCTCGGCGTGCGGAAGGGCGTCTTCGAGAAGCACGGGCTCAAGCTGGAACCGCAGGTGACGCAGTCCGGGGCGGCGATCGTCCCGGCGGTCGTCAGCGGGCAGCAGCAGTTCGGCTTCGGCAACCCGGTGACGCTGATGACGGCCCGCGACAAGGGCCTCCCCATCACGATCGTCGCGCAGGGATCGGAGGCCGGGCCGGGGGAGTCCAAGGACTTCGAGGGCGTCATCGTCGCCAAGGACAGCCCGATCCGCACGCCCGCCGACCTCGCCGGGAAGACGATCGCGGTGAACGCGCTCAACAACATCGGCGGCCTGCTGATCTCCGGCGCGCTGCAGAAGCAGGGCGTCGACCCGAAGACGATCAAGTTCATGGAGATCGGCTTCCCGGACGTCAACGCGGCGCTCGCCGCCGGCCGGGTCGACGCGGCCTACCAGACCGAGCCGTTCCTGTACCAGGCGAAGCAGTCCGGGGACCGGGTCGTCCTGCACCAGTACCCGGCGCTCGCCGACCGGATCACGATCGCGAACTACTTCACCGCCGAGCAGTTCGCGAAGCAGAACCCGAAGGTCGTGAAGGACTTCCAGGCCGCGATGAACGAGTCGCTGGAGTACGCGTCCGCGCACCCGGACGAGGTCCGCACGATCGTCACGACGTTCACGAAGATCCCGGCGGAGGCCGCCGCGAAGATGACGCTGCCCGGCTGGAGCGCGACCCTGGACCCGAAGGCCAACGGCCTCGACCTGGTCGGACGCCTGGCGCACGAGGCCGGCCTCATCAAGCGGCAGCCCGACTTCGGTGAGCTCATTGCGTCGTGACCCGGAGGCCGCGGCGGACCGGTTGGACGGGCGTGCGCTCGCGGACGCCCGCGTCCGCAGGCTGAGCACCCGGGTGCTCGCGATCGAGAGCGAGGCGGCCGGCGCCGCCAACGCCGGCATCGTGATCGGCGACGAGCGCGTGCTGCTGTTCGACACCCGCGTCACCCCCGCGTACGGGGAGGAGTTCGCACGGACCGTCGTCGAGGCGACGGGCGCGCGGGTGGAAGAGCTCATCGTCGTGAACTCGCACTTCCACGGCGACCACGTCTTCGGCAACGGCGCGTTCCGCGGTGCGACGATCGTCGCGACCGCGTCCACGCAGGCCGCCGAGCAGCGCGAATGGGCGCGCCAGGTCGAGATCTTCGAGCGGCTGCGCCCGCACCAGGCGCAGGACATCCGCGGCGGCGCCAAGGTGACCCCGACGATCGGGCTGACCGGGCCGGCGCGCGTCGAACTCGGCGGCGTCGACGTCGAGTTGACCCCGATGGGCCCGGCGCACACCGAGGGCGACCTGGTGCTGACCGTCCCGGACGACGGCGTGTCCTTCGTCGCGGACCTCGCGTTCAACGGGCACTGGCCGTCGATGTGGAACGCGGACGTGCGGGGCTGGCTGCGGGCGCTGCGCGACCTCGGCCGCACCGCGGCGCCGATCGTGGTGCCCGGCCACGGCCCCGCCGGCGGTCCGGGCGTGTTCGGCGACATGGCCGCGTGCCTGCGGTTCCTGATCGCGCTCGAAGCGGCGGGCGGCGAGGACGAGGAGGCGGCGGTCGCCGCGTCCCCGTTCGCCGAGTACCTGCATCCGGCGCGCGTGGCGGAGGGGCGGCTGCGCGTCCGGGAGCAGATGTCGGCGGAGCTGCGCCGCGAGGCGGCCGTCTAGGTCTACGGCACAACGCGAAAGGCGGGCCGGACGTCGCCGTCCGGCCCGCCTTCTCGTCATGTCAGCCCTTCGGCTCCTGGATGAGGTCGTCCAGGCCGACCGGCTTCTCGATGAGCTTGTACTTCTGCGTCAGCCGCACCAGCTCCTCGATCGAGTCCCGCTGGAACGTGGTCGGCCAGGCGATCATGTTGATCTTGGCCGCCTGGTCGGCGGGGATCTTGGCGTAGGAGGGCAGGATCTTGCGGACCTCCTCGGGGTGGGCGTTGGCGTACTCCAGCGACTGCCGCACCGCCGCGTCGAACCGCCGCACGACGTCCGGGTTGCTCTTGGCGTAGGCCTCCGAGGTGAAGTACGAGGCCACCGCCAGGTTCGGGTGGGTCTCGGCGTAGTTGTTCAGGACGGACCGGGCACCGCGCTCCTGCAGCGAGGTGACGAACGGCTCGCACTCCCAGGCCGCGTCGATGCGGCCCGTCTCGACCGCCGTGACCATGTCGGGGAAGCCGATCTCGGTGAACTTCACGGCCTCCGGGTCGACGCCCTTCTTCTCCAGCGCGGCGCGGATCGTGACGTCGCCGATGTTGTTGAGCGTGTTGACCGCGAGGGTCTTGCCGGTCAGGTCCTTGACGTCGCGGATCTTGCTGTCCTTCGGGACGAGCACCTGGCACGCCTTGTTGTTGTCCGGCGCGATGCCGACGCCCGGCGTGATCGCCTGCAGCGGCACGCCCTTGCTCTTGGCGATGATCAGCGACACGTTGTTGGAGAACCCGAACTGGTTGCTGTTGCTGACGACGGCCGGCACGATCGCCGCGCCGCCCGCGGCCAGCTGCGGCTCGACCTTGAGCTTCTGGGCGCTGAAGAACCCCTGCCGGACGCCGAGGTACAGCGGGGCGACATCGGTGATCGGGATCAGGCCGACCTTCACCGTGGTCACGCCGCCGGCGTCGGTCGTGCCGGAGGCGCCCCCCGAACCGCACCCGGCGGCGGCCACGCCGACCGCGAGCGCCGCGAGGCCCACCCGGAGTCGACGCCGTCGAATCGTTCCCATCATGGCTTCACTCCTCTGAGCGGAGACGCGGCATCAGGCGCCGCTTAAGGTCGAACGATTATCATCATTATGATTCACCAGTCAACGGTGTCGCCAGGTCGAACCGCCCTGATAACGTACAATCGTTATGAGGAATCATGCAGACGACCACATCGTCCGGGCCGGCTCCGTCATCACCATGGACGCCGCGCGGCCGCGCGCGGAGGCGCTCGCGGTCCGCGGCGGGCGCATCGCCGCCGCCGGCTCGCTCGGCGAGGCCCGCGCCGCGCTCGGCGAGCACGCGCCGGTGCTGGACCTCGGTGACGCGACCGTCCTGCCGGGGCTGATCGACACCCACATGCACCTGCTGTGGACGGGCCTCGCGCACGTGCTGCTCGACCTGGCGGGCGAGCGCAGCATCGAGGGCATCGTCCGGGCGACGCGCGCCTGGGCCGACGCCCACCCCGAGGCCCCGTGGGTGGTGTCGTCCGACGGGTGGGAGATCGAGGACGTCGCCGAGCGGCGCCTGCCGACGCGCGAAGAGCTCGACCGCGCCTGCCCCGACCGTCCGGTGCTGATCCTGCGCTGCGGCCACGAGGGCGCGGCGAACTCGGCCGCGCTGGCCATCGCCGGTCTCACCGACGGCACGCCGGACCCGCCCGGCGGCCGCCTCGGCCGCGACGGGGCGGGGCGCCTCACCGGCGTGCTGATCGAGCCCCCGGCGATCGAGCTGGTGCGCCGGCACATGCCGCCGCAGGACGACCGGACCCGGCGCATCGGCATCGCCGCCGCGGCCGAGCAGGCCCTCGCCGCCGGCCTCACCTCGGTGATCGAGCCGGGCCTGCGCACCGAGGAGCTCGCCACCTACCAGGGCATGAACGAGGACGGCGAGCTGCCGCTGCGGGTGACCGCGATGCCGCTGCTGGTCGCGGGCGCGTCCGTCGAGGACGAGATCGCGCGGCTGTCGGGCATCGGCGTCCGGTCGGGCTTCGGCGACGACCGGCTGCGCCTCGGCCCGGTGAAGGTGTTCCTGGACGGCGGCGGCTCGCTCGGCACCGCCTACCTGCGCGAGCCGTGGCCGGGCCGGTGCGGCGACCACGGCCAGCTGCTGCTCGACCCCGACTCGATGCGCACGCTCGCGGCGGGCCTGGTGGGGCACGGCTGGTCGCTGGGCGTGCACGCCGTCGGCGGCGGGGCGCTCGACCTGCTGTTCGACGTCCTCGACCACGCCGACCGCGTGGCCCCGGTGAAGCCGCTGCGCTGCCAGGCGATCCACGCGTACCTGACGCCGTCCGAGCAGAACATGGCCGACGCCCGCCGGCTCGGCGTGGTCGTGGCGACGCAGCCGACGATGCAGGAGCAGTTCGCCGACCGGCTCATCTCCCAGCTCGACCGCGCGACCGCCGCGTCCGCGACGCCGCTGGCCACCTGGCACCGCGCGGGCGTCCGGCTGGCGGGCGGCTCGGACTCGCCGGTCACCCCGTTCCAGCCGCTGCGCGGCATCTGGCAGGCGGTGACCCGCCACCACGCGCCGAGCGGCGGACCGCTGGGCCCCGACGAGCGCCTGGACGTGGACGCCGCCCTGCGGATGTACACGTCCGACGCCGCCTACGCCGCGTTCAACGACCACGCGGTCGGCGTGCTGCGTCCCGGCATGCGCGCCGACTGGGTGGCCCTGGGCGCCGACCCGACCCAATGCCCCCCACACGAGCTACGCGACGTACCAGTACTGGCAACCGCAGTAGACGGCGCCCTACACCACCAAACCTGACCCACCCCACCCCACCCGCTTCGTTGATCTGCGGCGTGTTGTTGTTATGAGCGCCTCCATAACAACAACACGCCGCAGATCAACGGGATGGGACGGGTGGGCGGGGCGGACGGGGGAGGGGAGGGCGGGGTTAGGAGATGACCGAGGTCGGGGGGCTGTGGCGGCGGACCGCGCGGCGGACTTTCGCGGCGTCCTGGGACTCGACCGCGTCCACCAGCGCCACGTGGGCGCGGAAGGTCTTGCCGGCGGTGAACAGCTCGTCCGAACTGACGTGCTCGATCTCGTTCTCGATCATGTCGAGCATCGTCGTGTAGATGACGCGCAGCACCACGTTGGGGGTGATCTCCGCCAGCCGCCGGTGCACCGCCCAGTTGGCGCGCAGGAACTCGGCGGCGTCGGTGCGCTGCTCGTCCATGTGCTCCAGCAGCTCGCGCAGCTCCGCGAGGTCCTCGTCGGTGCGGTGCGCGGCGGCCTCCATGAGGATGGGCTCCTCCAGCGCGTCGCGCACCGCCAGGCACTGCGCGCTGGTGATCCCGTTCTCGCGCAGGCCGAGGATCAGGTGGTTGATGCGCACGTGGCCCGGGGTGCGGAGGGTGAACAGCCCGCCGCCGGGGCCCGGCTTGGCCGACACCACGCCGCGCGTCTCCAGCAGCCGGACGGCCTCGTTGACGGTCCCGACCGCGACGCCGTACTCCTGGCGCACGTCCTCCTTCGTGCCGAGGCGGCTGCCGTCCGGCAGCGCGGATTCGATGATCTTTCGCTCGATCTCGCGGGCGATGGCCTCGGCGCGCGACAGCCGCCACTCGGTGCGGTCGGTCTGCTCGGGACGACTCAACGGGTGCTCCCCAGGTAGGTCGGGTCGGATAGCGGCCGGTCAGCGAGCACGCAGCCGGGAGCCACCATGCCTTGACAGATAATCATCATGCTTAATACCGTCATTATAGGGCTTGATCGCGACCCTGCCGCGGCAACCCTGCCATGCGAACGGTCCGCGGTGTTGCGACTCGCCGCGACGCGCACCGCGCGTGGCCAGGGTCGGCCGACCCACCGATGCGGATGCGGCGGGGCCGTACCCGGAAGGAGTTCCCGTTGACCCGGACCTCGACCTTGTCGACGTCAGTCAGTCCCGGAGCGAGACGGCGGCTCCAGCTATCGCCGAAGTTCACCGACGCGCTGCTCGGCGCCGCCGGCCTCCTGGCGGTGATGGCCGCCCTCGAACTGGCCACCGTCGCCGGGCTGCTGCCGGAGCGGACGTTCCCGCGCATATCCAGCGACCTGCGGCAGCTCGCCGAGCTCGCCGGCGGCGGCGAGCTGTGGACGGCGGTCGGCCACACCCTGCAGGGCTGGGCGATCAGCTTCGGCCTCGCCGTGGTGATCGCCGTGCTGCTCGGCATGGCGATCGGCTCCAGCACCGTCCTGCACGCGGCCACGACCGCGGTGATCGAGTTCCTGCGGCCGATCCCGTCGGTCGCGCTGATCCCGCTCGTCGTCCTCGTGCTCGGCACCGGCCTGCAGAGCAAGATCTTCCTCGCCACGTTCGCGGCCGCCTGGCCCGTCCTCATCGCCACCATCTACGGCATGAAGGACGTCGAACCCGTCGCCCTGGAGACCGCGCGCTCGTTCCGGGCCCGCCCGCACGACCGGCTGCTGTCGGTGGTGCTGCCGAGCGCCGTCCCCTACATCGCCACCGGGCTGCGCGTCGCGTCCACCACCGCGCTGATCCTCTGCGTCACCGCCGAGCTGGTGATCGGCGCGCCCGGCCTCGGGCAGGCGATCACGGTCGCGCAGGCGGGCGGCCAGTACGAGCTCATGTACGCGCTCATCATCGCCACCGGGCTGCTCGGCGTGCTGCTGAACCTCGTGTTCGTCGCGATCGAGAAGCGGCTGCTGCGGTGGCATCCGTCCCAGCGAGCCCAGGAGGTCGTCCAGTGAGCCGCCGCACGCTGCTCCTCGCCGTCCAGATCGCGGCGCCCGTCCTCGTCCTGCTCGGCTGGGGGCTGTGGTCGGCCGGCAGCGCGAACATCTTCTACCCGCCGCTGACCAAGATCCTCTCGGTCTTCCGGGAGACGTGGCTGTTCGACCGGGTCGGCTCGGACGTCGTCCCCAGCCTGACGAACATGTTCTCCGGCTTCGCGCTGTCGATCGCCATCGGGGTGCCGCTCGGCGTCCTCATCGGCCTGGTCCGCAAGCTCCGCACGGCGCTCGCACCGGTCATCGAGTTCGTCCGGGCGATCCCGCCGCCCGCGCTGATCCCGTTCGGCATCGTCGTGCTGGGCGTCGGGACGGGCATGAAGGTGTTCATCATCCTGATGGTCGCCCTGTTCCCCGTCCTGATGCACACCATCGACGGGGTGCGCGGCGTCGAGCCCGGCCTGCTCGACAGCGCCCGCGCCTACCGCGTCAGCCGCCGCGACCAGCTCCTGCACGTCGTCCTGCCGGCCGCCGCGCCGCAGATCTTCGCGGGGGTGCGCGTCGCGCTGTCGCTCTCGCTGATCCTGATGGTGATCAGCGAGATGGTCGCGAGCACCCGCGGCATCGGCTACTTCATCCTGGAGGCCCAGCGGACCTTCGCGATCCCGGAGATGTGGTCGGGGATGGTGCTGCTCGGCATCCTCGGCTACCTGTTCAACCTCGCCTTCGCCACCATCGAGCGTCGCGCGCTGCGCTGGCACCACGGAGCACGAAAGGGAGCATCTTGATGACCGACGGAGCGCCGATGCTCGAGGTCGACGGCCTCGGCAAGGTCTACGGAACCGGCGACCAGGCGGTGCGGGCGATCGACGAGATCAGCTTCACCGTGGCGCGCAGCGAGTTCCTGTGCGTGGTCGGCCCGTCCGGCTGCGGCAAGACGACGCTGCTGCGCTGCCTGTCCGGGCTGATGCCCGCCACCAGCGGCCAGGTCCGCGTGGAGGGCCGCCCGCTCGACCGCACCCCCGAGGATATGGCGATCGTCTTCCAGGACTACAGCCGGTCGCTCTTCCCGTGGATGACGGTGGAGGAGAACATCGCCTTCCCGCTGCGGCGCAAGCGGCTGGACCGGAAGAAGAAGCAGAGCCTCATCGCCGACTCGCTGTCCGCCGTCGGCCTCGCCGACGCCGGCAAGCGGTACCCGTGGCAGCTCTCGGGCGGCATGCAGCAGCGCGTCGCGATCGCCCGCGCCCTCGCCTACGAGCCGCAGATCCTGCTGATGGACGAGCCGTTCGCCTCCCTCGACGCGCAGACCCGCGCCGACCTGGAGGACCTCACCCTCAAGCTCCGCCACGACTACGGCGTCACCGTCGTCTTCGTGACGCACGACATCGACGAGGCGGTCTACCTGGCCGACCGGATCATCGCCCTGACCCCGCGCCCGACCCGCGTCCGCGGGATCATCGAGGTCGACCTGCCGCGGCCCCGCGACCAGCTCACCACGAAGGAACTCCCCGAGTTCGCCCACCTGCGCGGCCAGGTCTACCGCCAGGTCCGCCAGCTCGACGAGGAGGGCACCCCGGCCTCCGCGTCCGCGTCCGCCCACAACTCCTAGCCCGGTCGGGGTGCTCCACTCCGGAGCGCCCTGCCGGGACGGCGACGGCAGGTGCTGCCGCGCGGTGCGGCGGTGGCCGGCAAGCCGATTGTCCGGCCCGGTCAGCCGGGCGGGCAGCAGGTGCTCAGGTAGGTCCGGAGTTCGGTCAGCGACCGGTCGATGGCGCGGGCGTCGATGCCGTAGTAGACCTGCTTGCCCTCCCTGCGGGAGGTCAGCAGGCCGCCGCGCCGCAGCAGCGCCAGCTGCTGGGAGGCCGTCGGCTGCGCGATGCCCAGGCGCTCGGCTACGGTGCCGACGGTCAGCTCGATCCCGCCGGCGAACAGCTCCAGCATCGCCTGCCGCTGCTCGCTCGCCAGCGCCTTGAGGAACTCGCGCGCCCCGGCCCCGAGCCGGGCCTCGGCTTCGGCCACGACACCCCCTCCATCGCAGGGCAGCCTACGCGTCCGCTCGACATATTGTTATATTGCGAAATGATGATATGTTGCGCCGCATGACCGCACGCACCGCGCCACTGCTCGTCATCGGCGGCGGACAGGCCGGACTGTCCACCGCGCACACCGCCCGCACGCTCGGCCTGGCCCCCGTCGTCCTGGAGGCCGGGGACCGGCCGGCCGGCTCCTGGCCGCACTACTACGACAGCCTCACCCTGTTCTCCCCGGCGCGCCGCAGCGCGCTGCCCGGCTCGTCCTTCCCGGGGAACCCCGACCGCTACCCGGCGCGCGACGAGGTGGTCGCCTACCTGGCCGGCTACGCCGCACGGCTGGACGCCGACATCCGCACCGGCCACCGCGTCGAGCGGATCACCCGTACGGAAGGCGTGTTCGAGGCCGTCACCGCCGCCGGGGACGTGGTCGCGGCGCCCTTGGTGATCGCCGCGACGGGCGCGTTCAGCCGCCCGCACCGTCCGCCGCTCCCGGGCCTGGACGCCTTCAGCGGGACGGTGCTGCACGCGTCCGACTACCGGCGTCCCGAGCCGTTCGCCGGGAAGCGGGTGGTGGTCGTCGGCGGCGGGAACTCGGCGGTGCAGATCGCGATCGAGCTCGCCGCCGTCGCCGACGTCACGCTGGCCACCCGGCGTCCGCTCCGCTTCATGCCCCAGCGCATCGCGGGCCGCGACGTCCACATCTGGCTGTGGCGCACCGGCCTGGACACCGCCGGCTGGGCGCGTCCCCTGCTGGCCGGCGGCAAGGCGACTCCGGTGATGGATACCGGTACCTACCGGACCGCGATCGCATCGGGGAACCCCGACCGGCGTCCCCTGTTCGTCCGGCTGGACGGCGAGGACGCCGTCTGGGAGGGCGGCGTCCGCGAGCACGTGGACGTGGTGCTGCTCGCCACCGGATACCGGCCCGACGCCGGCTACCTGGCCGGGCTCGGAGCCCTGGACGAGCACGGGACGCCCCTCCAGCGCGCCGGCGTCTCGACCACCGTCCCCGGCCTCGGCTACGTCGGTCTGGAATGGCAGCGCTCCTTCGCCTCGGCGACTCTGCGCGGCGTCGGCGCCGACGCTCGCCACGTCCTCACCCGTCTTCGCAGGGCGGCGGGACATGCCGGCACGGGCGCGTGACCGGTCGCGCGCGGGGTGTGGTTTTGAGGGGGCCTGGGGGGATAGGAGCGGACTAAATGATGTCTGCCCTGGGGGAGGCCGGGATGAGCATGCCGCAGAGAATGGTGCGTCGGCTGGAACGGACGAAGGCGCTCGACGGGGTCGCCAAGCCGGTGAGCAAGGCGGTCCAGGCGGCGGTACGGCCGCGGCTGATCCGCAACCTGCTCAGCGGGACGAACCTCGGCCATCCGCTGCATCCGTCGCTCACCGACGTGACGATCGGCGCCTGGACCATGGCCGGGCTCCTGGACGCCGTGGGGCGCCGCGAGGACGAGATGGCCGCGGACATGCTGGTGGTGACCGGGATCGCCTCCGCCGTGCCGACCGCCCTCACCGGGCTGAACGACTGGTCCGACACCCTGGAGGGCGACCGCCGGGTGGGGTTCGTCCACGCGACCGTCAACACGATGGCGCTCTCCCTGTACACGGCGTCGGCCATCATGCGCGCCAAGGGCGACCGGACTACGGGCAAGGCACTGGGCTACGCCGGGTTCGGCGTCATGTCGGTGGGCGCGTACCTGGGCGGGCACCTGTCGTTCGTCAAGGGCGTCAACGTCAACCACACCGCCTGGCAGGAGGGCCCGGAGGACTGGACGCCGGTGATGGGCGCGGACGAACTGACCGAGGGCCGGCACCGCGTGGTCGACGCGGCCGGCGTGCAGGTCCTGCTCCACAAGATGGACGGGAAGGTGTACGGCCTCGCCGCCACCTGCAGCCACATGGGCGGCCCGCTCGGCGAGGGCACGTTCGAGCAGGGCTGCGTCACCTGCCCGTGGCACGGCAGCACGTTCCGGTTCGCCGACGGCAGCGTCCGGCGCGGCCCGGCCAGCACCCCGCAGCCCTGCTACGAGACCCGCATCGAGGGCGGCCGCATCGAGGTGCGCCTCGCCCCGACGGGCATGCCGAAGGACAGGCACCAGAAGCACGCCACCCGGACGAACCGCCGCGTGCTCACCCGCATCCCGTCCTGACGCCCCGCCCCGGTGGCCTGATCTGGAGCCGCTCACCGCCCTGACGGTCGCGCGAACGGCCCTTCCGCGGCCGGACGGCGTGGGAGGGTTGCGTCATGGGGTTGCCGACGTTGGTGGTGGTGAGCGGTGGTCCGGGGACGGGCAAGACGACTCTGGCGCACCGGCTCGCCGGGGTTCTGGGGTGCCCCGCCGTCATCCGGGACGAGATCAAGCAGGGCATGGTCCTGGCCACGCCCGGGTACCGGGGCGGTGGCGACGACCCGCTCAACCTGCCGACCGTGCACGCCTTCTTCGGCGTCCTGAGGCTCCTGCTGGAGGCGGGCGTCACCGTCGTCGCCGAGGCGGCCTACCAGGACCGGGTGTGGCGGCCGAACCTGGAGCCGCTCACCGCCTTGGCCGACGTTCGCGTCGTCCGGTGCACGGTGGAGAGCGCCGTCGCGCACGAGCGGATCGTCCAGCGGGTCAAGGAGGACCATCGGGCGGCCCACGGCGACCTCGACCTGCTGGAGGCGATCGCCGACGGCCGCCACTCGCTGGACGCCTACGTCCCCATTCGTATGGATTTGCCGACCCTCGTCGTGGACACCACCGACGACTACCGGCCCGTCCTCGCCGACATCGCGGATTTCGCCGGCCGGCCATGACCGCCGGGTCCCGTAGAGCGGGATCTGCGGGGCGGTCCCCGACCGGGACCGGGACGCTCTTCTGTCATGGAGGCAGAGCGCAGCGAATGGACCGACCGCCGCGACATTCACGACGTCGTCCTGCGCTATTGCCGGGGGATCGATCGGCTGGACTTCGATCTCGTCCGGTCGGCGTACCACCCGGACGCGATCGACCACCACACCGGCTTCGACGGGACGCTGGACGAGTACATCGCCTGGGTCGAGCCGAAATTGCGGGCCCGACGCGGCGGGACGATGCACATCGTCGCGAACCATCTGGTCGAGCTGCTCGGCGACACCGCGATCAGCGAGACGTACGGGACGTCCGTCCACTGGGGTGAGCCCGCCGGCGACCCCCGGCTCAACTTCACCAGCGGTGTGCGGTTCGTCGACCACATGGCCTGGCGGGACGGGCGGTGGGCGATCGCCGAGCGGTGGGCCGTCCGGGAGTGGACGAGGTCCGACGCCGGCCGGCTGATGCCCAAGGAGGCCGCGGGACCGTCCGGCAGCCGGGACGGCGACGACCCGCTCTACCGGCTCCAGCGGACGTTGCGGGGAACGGAGGCAAGCGCGTGAAAGTGGGAATCAGCTCGCCGATCGTGGCACTGGCGGGAAAGCGCCCGGCCTGGGAGGCCGAGGCGGGCACCGCCGAACTCGTCCAGGTCGCGCGGGCCGCCGACCGGCTCGGCTACGAGTTCATGACCTGCGGCGACCATGTCGCCGTCCCGCCGGGCCTGCCGCGCGGCGAACGCTTCTACGACCCGCTCGCGACGTTCTCGTTCCTCGCCGGGCAGACGAGCCGTCTCCGCTTCCTGCCGTACGTCCTCGTGCTGCCCTTCTACCACCCGCTGGAGATCGCCAAGCGGTACGGGACACTCGACCACCTGAGCGGCGGCCGGCTGATCCTCGGGTTCGGCGTCGGGAACCTGAAGGAGGAGTTCGACCTGCTCGGCGCTCCCTTCGAGGACCGAGGCCCCCGCGCCGACGACGCCCTGAAAGCGCTGCGCGCCGCCCTGTCCGGACGGGTGGTGTCGTACAAGGGCCCGTACTTCGAGTTCCAGGACATGGTGGTCGACCCGCACGCCGTCCAGCCCAAGGTCCCGATGTGGATCGGCGGCCACAGCGAACGAGCCCTCCGCCGCGCGGTGACCCTGGGCGACGGCTGGGCCCCGGCACCCCAGTCGTTCCGAGGCCCCACCCCCGAACTGATGCGCGAGATGCTCGACCGCCACAACCTGCCGGACGACTTCAACGTCCTCTTCACCCCGGGCGAACGCCTGGACCCCATGGCCGATCCATCCCGCGCAGCCGACATCATCACCACGGCCGAACAAGCAGGCGCAACCCACATCAACCTGACCGTCCGCCACACCTCCCTCGCCCACTACCTAGAGCAACTGGAAGCCTTCGCCCAAACCGCCACCCTGGACATCGCCCCCTGACACCCCTTCGCTTGCGGCGGGTTGCCCTATCGGGCGGCCGTATAAGGGCGACACGCCGCATGTGAAGGCGTCGGTGCCGCGCTAGTGGAGGCGGTGGTGGAGGGGGGTGGCGAGTTCGGTGGTGGTGAGGATCAGGGCGACCGTGTAGTCGATGAGGTGGTCGCGGTCGATGTTCAGGTCGCCGCGGAACCAGGTGGTGAAGACCTCCCAGAGGCCGGCGGTCAACGTCAGGCCGGTCAGTTCGACGTCGATGTCGGGGAGGAGGACCTGGTCGAGGGTCTCGTGGGTCTGGGCGGCGAAGATCGCGGCCATCGTCCGGACGATCTCGATGCGGCGCCGCTGGAGCAGGGGTGAGGCCGGGAACGCGTGGGTGAGGATGTGGGCGCGGCGCGGGTCGCCGGTCAGGAAGTCGAGGATGGCGGTCACCACGGCGCGGGTGCGGGCCTGCGGGTCGCGGGGGGCCTCGCGGGCGGCGGACAGGATCACGTCGGTGCCGCGGGCGACCTGGTCGTCGATGACCGCCAGGAGCAGGGCGTCCCGGTCCGGGAAGCTCTCGTAGAAGTAGCGGTCGTTGAGCCCCGCCTCGGCGCACACCTTCCGGACGGTCGCGGCGGCCCAGCCCCGCGTGCCCAGCAGTTCGAGCCCGGCCGCCAGCAGCGCGGCCCGGCGGCGGGCCCGGCGCTGGTCGGCGGGCACGCCGCGGTACGGGCGCTCGGGTGCGGGCTCGGAGGTCACAGCCCAGATTGTGCCCCATCCCTTGACTTCACCCCCAGATCTGGGGACGCTGAACACCAGATATCTGGTGCCACGCGTCACCAGAATCACGACGAGACGGGAGCGTGAGGTCCGGTGGCCACGGAGACCCCCCGACAGCTGACGCCGGCGGACATCGACCTGAGCGACCTGCGCTTCTGGACGCGTCCCCTCCACGAGCGGGCGGAGGCGTTCGCGGTGCTGCGCGCCCAGCCGAAGCCGGTGTTCCTCGTCCTGCCGAAGCTGCCGTTCCTCCCGCAGAGCCCGGGGTCCTGGGCGCTGACCCACCACGCCGAGGTGACCGAGGCCAGCCGCCACCCGGAGGTGTTCAGCAGCGAGCCCAGCGCCACCAGCCCCGCCGACATGCCGCGCTGGATGGACAAGTACTTCAACTCGATGATCGACATGGACGACCCGCGGCACGCCAAGATCCGCCGGATCGTGTCCCGGGCGTTCACCCCGAAGATGCTCGCCAAGGCCGAGGACGACATCGCCCGGCGCGCCGCCCGGATCGTGGACGAGCTGATCGAGGCGGGCGGCGGCGACTTCGTGTCCCAGTGCGCGGCGCGGCTGCCGGTCGAGGTCATCTGCGACATGCTCGGCATCCCCGTCCAGCACCACCGCCGGGTCGTGGAGTGGACGAACATCATCGTCGGCTACAGCGACCCCGAGTACGTGGGCGCCGCGTTCGAGTACGGGGCCGGCGGCCCGAAGATCGGCAAGCTCGCCACGATCCGCATGCTGGGCACGATCGCGTCGGCGGGCTGGCGGCTGCACCGGCTGGCCTTCAAGCTCGGACGCGAACGCCGTAAGACGCCCACCGGCGACCTCACCTCGGCCCTGGTGAACGCCAACGTCGACGGCGAGCGGCTGAGCCCCCGCGAGTTCGCCGCGTTCTTCCTGCTCCTCGTCGTCGCCGGGAACGAGACCACGCGCAACGCGATCGCGCACGGCCTGAAGCTGTTCACCGAACATCCCGACCAGCGCGCACTGCTCCTTGAAGACTTCGACGGACGCATCGGCGGGGCCATCGAGGAGATCGTCCGCTACAGCAGTCCCGTCATCTTCATGCGCCGCAACCTCACCCGCGACTACGAGATGAACGGCCACACCTACCGCAAGGGCGAGCGCGTGACGCTGTTCTACTGGTCCGCGAACCGGGACGAGGCGGTGTTCACCGACCCGGACCGCTTCGACATCCTGCGCTCACCGAACCCGCACGTCGGCTTCGGCGGCCCCGGCCCGCACTTCTGCCTGGGCGCCAACCTGGCCCGGCGCGAGATCACCGTGATGTTCCGCGAGCTGTTCACGCGCCTGCCCGACATCGCCGCAGGGGAACCCGACCGCCTGATGTCCGGCTTCATCAACGGCTACAAGCGCCTGCCCTGCACCTTCACCCCGCCCGCCGCCCGCCCCCGCACCCCGGCGTGACCGTCCGCCGCGCGACGCTGTCGGGGCGCGGCCCGTGTGACTAATGTGCCACTGTGACGCAGGACGTGGGAAAAGTCGTGCTCGGCCGGTACCGGCTGCTCGAGGTGCTGGGCGAGGGCGGCATGGGCGCCGTCTGGCGCGCGCACGACGAGCGGATGCGCCGGGACGTGGCGCTCAAGCAGCTCAAACTCCCCCCGGGCCTGGGGGCGGGGGAACGCGAGCACCTGGTGGCGCGCATGGAGCGGGAGGCGCGCTCGGTCGGGACGCTCAAGCACCCCGGCGTGATCACCGTCTACGACCAGTTCCACGACGACGACGGCCTGCCCTGGATCGTCATGGAGCTGGTCCGGGGCCGCTCCCTCGCCGACCTCCTCCGCGACAACGGCCCGCTGGACGAGGCGGAGGCCGCCCGCATCGGCGCCCAGATCGCCGACGCGCTGGCCGTCGCGCACGAGGCGGGGATCGTGCACCGCGACATCAAGCCCGCCAACATCCTGCTGGAGGGCCCGCGGGTCGTGGTGTCCGACTTCGGGCTCGCCGTTGTCCCCGGTGAGACGACCCTCACCGCCACGGGCGCGCTCCTGGGCACCCCCGCGTATCTGTCCCCTGAGCAGGTCAACGACCGGGAGGCGACGGCCGCCTCTGACATGTGGTCCCTGGGCGCCACCCTGTACGCCGCCGTCGAGGGCCGCCCCGCCTTCACCGGCGGCAGCATGGCGGCGCTGCTGCTGGCCATCGCCCGGGGCGAGCCCGCGCCCGTCCAGCGCGCCCGGCGGCTGGCGCCGGTGCTGCGGGACCTGCTGCGCCGCGACCCCCGGCACCGTCCCACCGCCAGGGCCGCCGCCACCGCCCTCGCGGCCCTCGCCGGGCAGGCGGCCGGGACGCCCGCCATCACGGAGCCCGCCCTGCCGGTCCCGGACCCGGCCGTCCCGCCGCTCCCGCAGATGTCCCGCCGCGCCTATCTCGTGACCGCGGGCATCGGGGCCCTCGCCTTGGCCGTTCCGGTCGGCTACGTGGCGACCCGGCCCGGCGGGTCCGGACGGCCCCGCCGGATCAAGTCACCGCCTCCCACCGCACCGGTCCTCATGGGGCAGCCGCTAGCCGGCCACACCCTCTCCGTCAACGCGGTGGCGTTCAGCCCGGACGGCAAGCTCCTCGCCTCCGTGAGCGACGACCGCACGGTCCGGTTGTGGGACGTCGCCACCCGCACACCCCTCGGCAGTCCCCTCACCGGCCACGAGAAAGACGTCACGTCGGTGGCGTTCAGCCCCGACGGCACGACCCTGGCCACCGGCAGCCGGGACGAAACCGTCCGCATATGGGACGTGGCCACCCGCGCCCCCATCGGCAAGCCCCTCACCGAACACGAAGACCCCGTCCGGGCGGTGGCCTTCAGCTCCGACGGCAAGCTGCTGGCCACCGCGGACGTCGGCAGCCTCCTGCTGCGCAACGCGTCCACCCGCAGACCCATCGGCGGACCCCTCGAACAACGCGGCACCTTCGACTCGATCGCGTTCAGCCCGGTCGGCAGGACCCTGGCCGGAGACGCCTACGACGTGGTGTTGTGGGACGTGTCAGGCCGCAAGCCTCGCGCCCGCGACATCAAAGGCGACACCAGCGGCGTCCTCGCGGTGGCGTTCAGCCCGGACGGCAAGCTCATCGCCGGTGCCGGCGAGGACAAGCACGACGACGTGCGCCTATGGGACGTGGCCACCCGCACGCAGCTCCCCCAGTCCTTCGTCAGCCACACGGAGGACGTCAACGCGGTGGCGTTCAGCCCTGACGGCAAGACCCTGGCCACCGGCAGCTCCGACCAGACGGTGCAGGTATGGGACGTGGCCACGGGCAAGCCCCACGGCGACCGCATCACCGGCCACGAGGGCACCGTCCGCTCAGTGGCCTTCAGCCCCGATGGCAAGACCCTGGCCACCGCAGGCACCGACGACACCATCCGCCTGTGGCAAATGCCCCCCACCCCCCGCCAAACCCCCGCCTGAACGACGCTTTGACCCGGATCGGCGCCACTTCCAGTGCCAGCACGGCGATGAGCGCGGGCAGGGCCACCGTCAGCGGCGACGACACCGCCAGCCCGAGGGCGGGACGGCGTGCGCCGGCTCGTCGCGTCCCGTGGCGGAACCGGCAAGCACCCCCAGTGGTACCTGAACGTGGCGCCAACCCGAGGCGGTCACCCGCGTGGCGGCGGTCCTTGTTTCATCGGGTGGGGTGCCACCACGGGGAGGTGGTGGTGAGGTTGCGTTGGACGTTGGTGACGCAGTGGATGTCGCCGCCGGCCGTGCCGACGTAGTGGGAGTAGTCCCAGTCCTCGATCCAGTGGACGCGGACGCCTGCGCTGCGCAGTGCCTGTTCTGTGGCTTGCTGGAAGACGTCGTGGCCGCCCTGGCGTGGCCCGTGCTGGGCTGGGGCGAGGTATGCGCCGGTACCCGTGCTGATGCCGTTGGCGGCGTCCGGCAGGTAGGTGACGGTCAGGTTCTTGCGCGGGTAGTCGTCGGGCAGGTCGATCTTGGAGAACAGCGCCGGGACGCGGATGACGTCGCGTTCGGTGATGCCGGCCTTCTCGCGGAACTGGCGGAGGGCTCGGTCCACGCCGGCCGCCGCGATGCGGGTGCCGTTCACCAGTTCCGGCTTGCGGAGGGCCTGGGCGACCGTGAGGCCGGGGAACTGCGTGTTGGACGGGGCGATGCCCTCGACCAGCCGCTGCCCTCCGCCGCCGGTGGCGGCGACCTTCTTCAGCAGGTCCATGCCCATCTGCGGGTCCGCGATGACCATGGCCCACCCCTTGCCTCCGCGCCGGGGGACGAAGTGGAGGAACTCGTCGATGTGGCCGACGCCGAGCCAGCTCACGTCGACGGCGATCGGGTCCTGGTAGCCCTGGGCCTCCAGCATCCGGACGAACTTCGCGTCGGGCGTGAACTTGCCCTCGCCGCCGTAGACGATCCGGCCGGTGCGGTACTTGCCGTAGGGCGGGATCGTCCCGAAGTTGCCGCTCGAACTGGCCGATCCGTAGTACAGGTTGTCGTCGGGACGGTCGACCGCGGTGGCGTCGAACTGCTGGATGCCGGCGACGCCCGGTCCGCGCATCATGGTGAACACCGGACGGGACGCGTCCCGCAGCGGACGGTCGCGGGCCGGGAAGTCGGGCGTCACGGCCGGGGACCTGAGGTTCACCACGATGCGGTGCTCCCTGCCGCCCGGCCCCGGCATGGACGCGTAGCCGGCCTTGAACATGTCGCCCATCCACTGGTCGCCCCCTGCCGGGGACTCGATGAACGGTTTGCGCAGCCCTTCGGCGTCCAGTGCCCGGCGCAGGTCGCGCCGGTACGCCTCCTGGCCCTTGACGGGCTTGTCGGGGGCCTTGCCCTTCTCCAGCGTGACGGGGGCCTTGGGGTTCGCGACGACGGCGCGGTCCAGGGGGAGGAGGTCGTGCTGGAAGAGGACCGGCGCCACGCGCAGCCGCACCTTGTCGGACCGGGTCCGGCCGCCGTCGGCGACCGTCAGCGTGAGGTCGCTGAACCCGGACCAGGCGGCCGGGTCGCGGACGACGTCGCGGGCCTCGACGGCGAGCCGTACCCCGCGCCGCAGCTCGTCCGCCGTGACGGCGCCGTCCGCGCCGAGGGCCGTGAGGCGCCCGCCGCGCTGGACGAAGATCCGCACCTTGCTCCGCGACCGGGCGTCGGGCCGCAGCGTCGCCCGCGCGGATCCGGACACCCCCTTCATCGCCGGGATCTCCAGGGGCGCCAGGTCGGCGGCGTCGGCCGCGCCGTTCACCACCGTGTCGGACGCGTCGTTGCACGCGGCCAGTGCGGCGTCGGTGAGCCGCTCGCCGTTCTCGCCCGCCGTGGGGCAGCGTGAGGCGTCGTCGTCGAGGTTCGGCAGCATGATCGCGCCGCGAGTCGCCGTCCACGTCCCGCGCCGGGCGTCGTCGGCGGGTGACAGCCGCCCGTCGCGGTTCGTATCGGCGCGCAGCAGCGCCTTGCCGGACGATCCCGACGGCGCGCCCGCCAGCCCGGCCTCGGCCGTGGCGCCGCAGCCCGCGAGGCAGGCCACCACGGCAGCGGCCAGCCCGGTTCGTACGATTCGCTTGTGACCGTTCATACGGACAAGCCTCGCGATCAGGGCACCGGCCGGGCATCGGCCGTTCGGCAGATCTTCCCGGCGGGCTCCTCCGCCGTTCGGCAGAGGAGGCCGCGCGCCATCGCGGCCGGGACGCTGATCGCCGCCCTCGCCGCCGCCGCGGCCGCGGGCACGCCGGGCGAGGGCCCGCTGATCACCGCTCCGGCGTGGCTGGCCGGCGCCGCGCTGGTCCTCATGCTCGCGTTCCCGGACGCCCGGCCGGGCGCGATCGCGGGCGCGGCCGGAGCCGGCTCGCTGGCGGCGACCCTGGCCTACCAGGGGCCGGCCGGCAACCGGACGGCCGGCTGGTGGCTGGCCGAGTCGGTCGCGGCGGCGGTCGTCCTCCACCTGGTGGTGCGGCGCGCGGAGGCCCGTCCCGCCGCGCTCGCGGGAGTGCTGGCCGGCGCCGCGGTGACCGTGCTCCCGCTGCGGCTGACCCTGCACGTCGTCCCGCCCGCGAGCGGGCTCGGCGCGGTGCTCGGCTGCCTGTTCTGCGGGCTCGGCGCGGCGGGCGCCGCCGGCACCGGGCTGTACTTGCGGTCGCTGGACGCGCGGCGGTCCCGGGCGGTGGCCGAGGCGCGGCGCGCGCAGCGCCTCGACCTGGCGCGCGACCTGCACGACTTCGTCGCGCACGAGGTCGGCGGAATGATCGTCCAGGCGCAGGCCGCCCAGGTCGGCGGCGACACAGCGGCGGCGCTCAAGCGGATCGAGGCGGCCGGGGCGCGGGCGATGGCCTCGCTGGACCGCACCGTCCACATGCTCCACGACGAGGGTCCCCGCGACGGCCCGCACGGCCTGGCCGACCTGCCCGCGCTGGTGGAGAGGTTCAGCGCGTCGGACGGCACCCGGGCCCGGCTGGCGATGGACGATGCCGTCGCCCCTCCGCCCGAGGTCGCGGCGACGGCGTACCGGCTGGTCGTGGAGGCGCTGACGAACGTCCGCCGGCACGCCCCGGGCGCGACCGCCGTCGACGTCTCCGTCACCGCGGCCGGGCCCGCCCTCCGCGTCGCCGTCACCGACGACGGCCCCCGGGGCCGTGCGCGCGTGCTGCGAGAGCGGCGGCGGAGCGGCCACGGGCTGCCCGGGATCGCCGAGCGCGTCGAGGCCCTCGGCGGCGACTTCGGTGCGGGTCCGGCCGGTGACCGGGGCTGGCGGGTGCTCGCGCTGATCCCACTACGATCGCTGCCATGACCACTCGGATCGTCATCGCCGACGACCAGGACGACGTCCGTGGTGGCTTCCGCATCATCCTGGACGCCCAGCCCGACATGGCGGTGGTCGGGGAGGCCGCCGACGGCGTCGCGGCCGTCGAACTGGCCCGGCGGGTGCGTCCCGACGTCGTCCTCGCGGACATCCGGATGCCGCGCATGGACGGCCTGGAGGTCACCCGGCTGCTGGCCGGCCCGTCCGTGGCCGATCCGCTCCGGGTGCTCGTCGTCACCACCTTCGACCTCGACGAGTACGTGTACACGGCCCTGCGCGACGGGGCCTGCGGCTTCCTGCTGAAGCGCTCCGGGCCGACGCTCCTGGTGGAGGGCGTCCGCGCCGCCGCGGCGGGCGACGCGCTCATCAGCCCCACGATCACCAACCGGCTGCTGCGCCGGTTCGCCCCGCCCCGTCCGCGCGCCGACGACGAGCGCCTCACCGGCCGCGAGACCGAGGTCGCGACCCTCGTCGCGCGGGGCCGCACCAACGCGGAGATCGCCGCCGAGCTGTGCATCACGCCCGGCACCGCCAAGACCCACGTCGCGAGCGTCCAGCACAAGCTCGGCGTCCGGAACCGCGTCGAGATCGCCGCCTGGGCCTGGGAGACCGGCCGGCTCGGCTGACGTCCGTCCGCGGTCAGCCGCGACGCCGGGCCCGGTTTCGGCCAGTGCGTGGGCCCTAAAGTTCCCTATCAGTCCTTATTTCGCGTACCTTAGGGAGTGATGGACGACAAGATGTACTCGGTTGAGGAGGTCGCGGACCTTCTCGGGCTTCATGTGCGGACGGTGCGGCGGTACATCCGGGAGGGGCGGCTCAAGGCCGTCCGGATCGGCAAGCAGTACCGGATCGGGCGCGACGACCTGGAGGAGCTGACCGGTAGGCCGGAGCACGGCGGACGGTCGGGTGCGCGGGTCGAAGTGTCGAGCATCGTGCAGGTCGACGGTGTCGACCGGCACCTGGCGGACCGGCTCGGCACGCTGGTGGTGAGCGCCGCGCAGGGCGGGCCCGACCCCGGGCGGCCGGTGCACATCCAGGTCGTCCATGACGAGGAGGGGCAGCGCTTGAAGGTCGTGCTGCTCGGTGGTGCGGCGGCCACGGCCGAGGTGCTGCGGTTGATCGACGCCGTGCTCGGTGAGGGCGGCGTGCTCGGACGGGAGGCCGGCGATGACTGATGTGGTGCAGGAGCGGGCCGGGGTCCAGGTGCTGGTGTGCGACCCGGACGGTCCGCTGATCGCGACCATGGAGGACGGGCTCGACCTGGTCGGCGCGACCTACCTCGGCGCCGAGGTGGTGGCGGTGCCCGCGGGCCGGCTGGACGAGCGGTTCTTCTCGCTCGGCACCCGTTTCGCGGGTGACCTCATGCAGAAGTTCGTCCAGTACGGGGTGAAGCTCGCCGTCGTCGGCGACATCTCCGCACATATGGCCGAGAGTTCGGCGCTGCGTGCGCTGGTGCGGGAGTCGAACCGGGCCGGTCACGTGTGGTTCGTCCCGGATCTGGAGGCGCTCGACGCGCGGCTGGCCGGGACGCCATGAGCGTGATCTACAAGTCGGAGGCCGGGAAGAGCGAGCTGCTCGGCCACTACCGCCGGGCGCTGGACGCCTGGCCCGTGCCGGCCGAGCAGGTCAAGGTGCCGACGCGCGAAGGGGAGACCTTCGTGCTGGTCTCCGGGCCGCCGGACGCGCCGCCCCTCGTGCTGCTGCACGGCTCGGGGGCGAACGCGGTCATGTGGCGGGACGACGTCGCGGTGTGGTCGCGCCACTTCCGCACCCATGCCGTCGACCTCGTCGGCGAACCGGGGCTGAGCGCGCCCTCGCGTCCCGTGCTGGGTACCGATGCCGTCGCGCTGTGGCTGGACGATGTGCTCGACGGGCTCGGAGTCGCGGGCGCCGCGGTCGTCGGCGCGTCCCTCGGCGGGTGGACGGCCCTCGACTACGCGATCCGGCGGCCGGAGCGCGTGACCCGCCTGGTGCTGATCTGCCCCGGCGGGGTGGGGCGGCAGAAGATCGGCTGGGTGTTCACGACCCTGCTGGGGCGCGCGTTCCGGCGCGGCGGGCTGCGGGAGTCGACGATGACCGTCACGGGCCTCAGGGAGGGCGAGGCGAGTGAGGTGCTCGACGGCATCGTCCTGACGTTCACGCACTTCAACCCGCGCAGGGAGAAGCTCCCGGTGTTCCCCGACGACGCGCTGCGCGGTCTCCGCATGCCGGTGCTCGCGATCGTCGGCGGACGGGACGCCATGTTCGCCTCGCGGCAGACGGCGCGGCGTGTTCATGAGTGCGTCCCGCAGTCGACGGTGAGGCTGCTCCCGGAGGTCGGCCACGCCGTCTTCGGCCAGGCCGCGACGATCGACGAGTTCCTTCGGCGGTGACGCCGCCGGTGCCGGTGCCGGTGCCGTCAGGTGTCGCGGTCGCGGGCGGCGAGGCGGCGGGCCAGTTCGTCGCGTTCGCGCGTCAGTTCGGCCACCTCGTGCTGGAGCTCGAAGATGCGGCGGATGGCGGGCAGGGTCATGCCCTCGCCCATCATGGTGACGACCTCCTGGATGCGGCCGATCTCGCGGCGGCTGTAGCGGCGCTGGCCGCCGGCGGAACGCTCCGGTGAGACGACGTGGTGGTCGTCGATGCGGCGCAGGAACGCCTGCTGGACGTCCAGCATCTGCGCGACCTGGCCCACGGTGAACAGGGCGGCGTGCTCGTCGTCGAACGGCAGGCTCATGGGGGTTCCTCCTCGTGCCGCCGCGCCGCCGGGTGGCCCCGGCCCGCGCGGGGGGTGTCGCGGGTCCGGGGCCGCGTCCGAATCCGTGGGGTCAGCTCTTGATCGCCTTCTGTCCGCCGCCCGTCTGCTGGACGGCGACCTTGCGCGGCCTCGCCTTCTCCATGACCGGGATGCGGACCGCCAGGACGCCGTTGTCGTAGGCCGCGTCGATCCCCTCGGAGTCCAGGTGCTCCGACAGGTAGACCCGGCGGGTGAACGAGCCCATCGGACGCTCGCGGACGAACGCGCGCTCGTCCTCGCCGAACTCCTCCTCGCGGCGCGCGGTCACCGACAGGACGCCGCGGTCCACGGTGACCTCGATCGAGCCCGGGTCGATGCCCGGCAGGTCGAACCGCAGGACGACGTCGTCGGCGCGGCGGATGCCGTCCATCGGCATGCCGGTCCCGCTGCCGGCCCCGCTGACCTGGCGGATCGCCCGATCGAACTGACGCTCGAACTCCTGCACGAACGGGTCGATCGACGTCAGCAACATGACCATCACCTCCGAAGACCCTCGGCGCCCACCCCGGCGCCGACTACCTGTTCCTCGTGCCAGAGGAAACCTGCAACTCCATATATAGGTTTCCTCTCGGCTGATGTCAAGGGACCGTCCGCCGCGGCCACGTGCCGCCTGGTCGCGTCGGAGGTGGCAGAGCCTTGTCAGGCAGCTCTGCTCGCCCATGCCGTCCATCTACCTGCGGCGGAGAGAGGATCGCGAACGCCCGCCATCTTCCTCGCGATGCGCCTGGCGGGGTCAGTGGGTCGGGTCGATGGTCTGGGCGAGGCGTTTGGGGGCTGACAGGCGCCAAGCCTCGGTCACCAGTTCCACCAGTTCACCTGGGTCGACTCTGGTGAGGTCTATCGAGAGCCACGCGAAGCGGCCGCTGGCCCACGAGGGGGAGAAGACGTCCGGGGACTCGGCTATCAGCGCGGCCTGCTCGGCGCGGGTGGCCTTGAGCATGGCGGTCGCGTCGGCTTCGTTGAGGTAGCCGAAGCCCTTGCCGCGCACCTTGAAGGCGGTCATGCCGCCGAACGACTCGTTCTCGGTCACCTCGGGCAGGCTGTGGGCCGTCTTCAGGAAGTCGTCAACGCTCACCCCCGAAGATCTACCAGCCGGGTCGGACGGTTCACTGCTCCGCGAACGACAGGCCGTGGTCTTGGAGGGCCTGGCGCAGGATCTTGATGGAGTACGGGCCCATGCCGTGCAGCGCCGCGATGTCCTTCTCGCGGGCCGTGGCCAGTTTCTCCAGGTCGGTGTAGCCGGCGACCGCGAGGGCCCGAGTCGCCGGGGCGGAGAGTTTGGGCAGGTCGGTGCTCATCGGGCCAACCTAGCGGCGGCCTACGACACGATCCTCACGGTTCGGCGTCGGCCGCGCCCCGGGACCTGGCCCGGAACGCGGTCGGCGGCATCCCCGTCCGCTGCTGGAAGAACGCGCTGAACGACGTCGAGTAGGCGAACCCCAGGCGGTCGGCTATCGCGGACGGCGCCAGGTCCGTGTGGGACAGCAGCCGCTTGGCCTCCAGCAGGATCTGGTCGTCGATGAAGCGCTTGGCGCCGCAGCCCGTCGCGGCCCGGGTGGCGCGGGTGAGGGTGCGGACGCTGTAGCCGAGGCGGGCCGCGTAGTCGGCGACGCGGTGGCTCGCCGAGAGGTCCTGGTCGACGGCCTGCTGGAAGCGCAGGAAGACCTCGTTGGCGGTGGCCGGGTCGCCGGGCCCGCCGTTCAGATGGGTGAGGCGCAGCAGGATGACGCCGAGCAGATGCCGCAGGACGTCGATGTGCGCTTCCAGAGGGAGGTCGGCGAGGCTGTCGGCCTCGTCCTCCAGAAGGCGGAGCGTCCCGTCGAGCGCGGCCTTCTGCGCCCCGACCGGGGTCAGCGGACGGTGGTGGACGCGCAGGTCGAGCCCGACGGCCTCGCGGGTGGCGGCGTCCGGGAAGTCGGAGGTGAACAGCACGACCGTCGCCTCGGCCTGCGTGAGGTCGCCCATGTAGCGGTGGATCTGGCCGGGACGCATCCAGAACCAGCTCCCCGCCGGCACCCGGTACTCGTTGAAGTCGACCGAGCAGCGCACCGTCCCCGCCTTCACCGCGATGAACTCGTGGAAGACGGGACGGCGCGGGGCGTAGATCTCGACGGCGTGGCCGCGCGCCCGCGCCATGAGCCGGGGCAGGTCGAGGACCTCCACGCCCGGCGGCGCGCCCGCCGCGGGGCGGTACGGGATGTGCGGGATGTCCGCCCGTAGAGGTTGTCCGTTTTTCTTCATCCGCTGTCCTCGATCTATGAGGGCGATTATCCGACCCCGTCCTAGCGTGAGTCGCGGCGCCGGACAGGCGTGACCGAAATCTCAGAGGAGTGGACGGCCATGCGGCTCATCGTCGGAATGACGGGTGCGACGGGTGCGGTGCTGGGCGTCCGGCTGCTGGAGAACCTGGCCCGGCTCCCGGACGTCGAGACCCACCTGGTCCTGTCGCGGTGGGCGCGGGCGACCGTGGAGCTGGAGACCGGGCTGTCGGCGCGGGAGGTCGGCGCGCTCGCCGACGCGGTGTACTCGCCCGACGACCAGGGCGCGGCGATCTCGTCCGGGTCCTTCCGGACGGACGGGATGGTCATCGCCCCCTGCTCCATGAAGACGCTGGCCGCCATCCGCGCCGGCTACGCGGAGGGGCTCGTGGCCCGCGCCGCCGATGTGGTGCTGAAGGAGCGGCGCCGGCTGGTCCTCGTCCCGCGCGAGACGCCGCTCAGCGAGATCCACCTGGAGAACATGCTCGCGCTGGCCCGCATGGGGGTGCAGATGGTGCCGCCGATGCCCGCCTTCTACAACCACCCGGAAACGATCGGCGACATCGTCGACCACATCACCGCCCGGGTGCTGGACCAGTTCGACCTGCCGGCGCCCGCCCGCCGCTGGGAGGGAATGCGCGCCGCCCGTGAAAGGAACCACCACCATGCCCTTTGACGATCTGCGGAGTTTCCTGGACGCCCTCGACAAGGAGGGGCAACTGCTGCGCATCACCGACCAGGTGATGCCCGAACCCGACATCGCGGCCGCCGCCAACGCCGCCTGCCGGATGGGCGACGACGCCCCGGCACTGTACTTCGACAATGTCGCGGGATTCACCAGCGCGCGCATCGCCATGAACGTCCACGGATCGTGGGCCAATCACGCGCTCTCGCTCGGCCTCCCCAAGGGGACGGGTGTGAAGGAGCAGGTCAACGAGTTCAGCCGCCGCTGGGACACGTTCCCCGTCGCGCCCGAATGGCGCGAGAACCCGCCGTGGGCGGAGAACGTCATGGACGGCGACGACGTCGACATCTTCGAGGTGCTGCCGCTCGTCCGGCTCAACGACGGCGACGGCGGTTTCTACATCGACAAGGCCGCGGTCGTCTCGAAGGACCCCGAGGACCCTGACAACAGCGGCAAGCAGAATGTCGGCATCTACCGCATCCAGGTGAAGGGGAAGCGCAGGCTCGCGCTCCAGCCCGTCCCCATGCACGACATCGCGCTGCAACTCCGAAAGGCGGAGGAGGCCGGCGAGGACCTGCCGATCGCCATCACCATCGGCAACGACCCCGTCATCTCCATCGCCGCGTCCACCCCGATGCGCTACGACGAGAACGAGTACGAGCTGGCCGGTGCGCTGCGCGGGGCGCCCGCCCCGATCGCCGAGGCGCCGCTGACCGGGCTGCCCGTGCCGTGGGGGTCCGAGGTGGTGATCGAGGGCGTCATCGAGGGCCGCGAGCGCGAGATCGAGGGCCCGTTCGGCGAGTTCACCGGGCACTACTCCGGCGGACGCAACATGACCGTCATCCGCATCGACCGGATCTCCTACCGCACCGACCCGATCTTCGAGCACCTCTACATCGGCATGCCGTGGACGGAGGTCGACTACCTGATCGCGGCCAACACCTGCGTCCCGCTCTACCAGCAGCTCAAGGCCGAGTTCCCGGAGGTGCAGGCGGTCAACGCCATGTACACGCACGGGCTCGTCGTCATCGTCTCCACCGCCAAGCGCTACGGCGGTTTCGCGAAGGCCGTCGGGATGCGCGTGCTCAGCACCCCGCACGGGCTCGGCTACGCCGCCACGGTCATCGTCGTGGACGAGGACGTCGACCCGTTCGACCTCCCGCAGGTCCTGTGGGCGGTGTCGACGAAGATGAACCCGGCCGGCGACCTGATCCAGGTGCCCAACATGCCGGTGCTGGGTCTCGCACCGCAGGCCACGACGCCCGGCATCACCGACAAGCTGGTCATCGACGCCACCACCCCGGTCGCCCCCGACGCCCGCGGCAACTACGGGAACCAGGTCCGCGACCTGCCGGAGGCCGCCGAATGGCTCGTCCGCCTCCGCGCCCTCGCCGCCGGCCGCTGACCGCCCCGCGCGCCGCCGCCCCGCGCGCCGCCGCCCCGCCCGCCGGCGTTCGCCCGCCGGTGCGCCCGCCGTCCTCGTCCGCCGCTGAAAGGACCCCGACATGATCTGCCCGCGTTGCGCGTACGAGGCGATCGAGACGCTGTTCGCCTCGCCCGTCCCCGGCGTGTGGGAGGTGCTCCAGTGCGAGCGCTGCCTGTACTGCTGGCGCACCACCGAGCCCGACCGCCGCACCCGCCGCGACCGCTTCCCCGACGCGTTCAAGCTGACCGCCGAGGACATCGCGTCCGCCCCGGAGGTGCCGACGATCCCGCCGCTGAGGGGCCGGTGAGCGACGCGATCCGGGACGCGCTCGCGGCCTGCGCCGTCCTCAACCTCGCCTACGCGGACGAGGACGGCCCGCAGGCCTGCGCGGTCTTCTTCGCCCCCGCGCCCGACGGGTCCCTGGTGTTCGTCAGCTCGCGCTCGACCCGGCACGGCCGCGCCCTGGCCTCCGATCCCGGCGGCGTGCGCGTGGCCTTCACCGTCCAGGACGACGACCAGGGCTGGCGGACGCTGCGCGGCGTCCAAGGGCGCGGCGTCTGCCACCGCCTGACCGGCACCGGGCTGGACGCCGCCCGAGCCGCCTACGCCGCCCGCTTCCCCTTCGTGGCGGACGACGGACGGCTGGCCCGCGCGCTCGCCTCGTCCGACCATTGGAGCGTCCGCCCGACCTGGCTCCGCCTCATCGACAACTCGCGGGGCTTCGGCCACAAGACCGAATGGCCGTAGGCCGGGGCGTGGAGACTCAGCGCTTCCGGGCGACGCCGCAGAACTGGTACACCGGCTTCGGCGGACGGCCCGTGTCGCTGACGGCCGGCCGCCACTGCGAGCACGACACGACGCCCGGCTCCAGGATCTCCATCCCGTCGAAGAAGCGCTCCAGCTCCGCGGCGCTGCGCAGCCGCATCGGCGCGACCCCGGACTCGTTGCTCATGTCGACGGCCTGCTGCGCGGCCTCCCCGTCGACCTCCCCGCTGGGGTGCGCGATCGCGAGGTAGCTGCCGGACGGGACGGCGCCGAGCAGCCGGTCGACGACCCGGTGCGCCTCGTCCTCGCCGGTGATGAAGTTCAGGATGCCCAGCATCATGATCGCGACCGGCCGGCCGAAGTCGAGCGTCGCCGCCGCCCGCTCCAGGATCGCGTCGGGGTCGCGGACGTCCGCCTCGATGTAGTCGGTCGCGCCCTCGGGCGTGGACGTCAGCAGGGCGTGCGCGTGCGTGAGCACCAGCGGGTCGTTGTCCGCATAGACGATGCGGGTGTCCGGCGCGATGGCCTGCGCGACCTCGTGGGTGTTGCCGGCGGTGGGCAGCCCGGTCCCGAGGTCGAGGTACTGGCGGATGCCCTCCTCCCCGGTCAGGTGGGTGACCGCCCGCCCCAGGAACCCCCGGTCGGCGCGGGCCGAGGCGACGATGTCGGGGATGACCGCCTGGATCTGGTCGCCGAGCTCCCGGTCGACGATGTAGTTGTCCTTGCCGCCCAGCCAGTAGTTCCATACGCGTGCCGTGTGCGGCACGGAGGAATCCACGGTCGATGAGTGCTGCGGTTCATTCGGGGAGGAAGTACCGGTCATGGACAGAGATTAGCCATTTCCGGCGATCACGGCGGGCCGAAAACACATCCGGGGTCGGTGCCCGGATAGGCGGGACGTTGGTCCCCCCGATCACGGACCGAACGGTCCTATGGCCGGACATCGCGGGGGAGTTGAGTGAGGAGTGCAGAAACCGGCGATGTGATGGAAGGTGAGACGGCGATGGCAGTCTCCGAGCACAAGACGCACACGGGACGCGGCACCCTGATCCGGGTGGTGGCTCCCAAGCCGCTGACCGAGACGCCCGCCGCCCGCTACATCTGGGCCGCGGCCCGGCTGGCGCTGGGCTGGATCTTCGCGTGGGCGTTCGTGGACAAGCTGTTCGGGCTGGGCCACGAGACCCCGGCGGGCAAGGGCTGGCTGGACGGCGGCAGCCCGACCGAGGGGTTCCTGGCGCACGCCCCCAAGGGCCCGTTCGCGGGGTTCTACAACGACCTGGCCGGGGCCGCGTGGGCGGACTGGCTGTTCATGATCGGGCTGGCCGGGGTCGGCGCGGCGCTGATCCTCGGGATCGGGATGCGGGTCGCGGCCGCCGGCGGCGCGGCGCTGCTGGTCCTGATGTGGACCGCGGTCCTGCCCCCGGAGAACAACCTCTTCATGGACGACCACATCGTCTACGCGCTCCTGATCGTCGGGCTGGCCCTGGTCAGCGCCGGCGACACCCTGGGCCTCGGACGCTGGTGGGGCGGGACCCGCCTCGTCGAAAGGCTCCCGTTCCTCAAGTGACCGAATGACCGAGATCGGAGAGGCGCCCGCCACGGCGGGCGCCTTTTCCTGTCGTTTCGGACTTTCTTGACCTTGTCGGCGCACAGAGGTGTGATATCCGGCTGACGGGTAGCCCTACCGATGTTCTCGCCGGTCGTGATCGACCGCCGGTTCGTTGGAGGGGTGACCGAATGACGGCTGATACGCGCGTGGGGACGATCACCACGCGGATCCCGGCGCGCCTGGACCGGCTGCCCTGGTCGCGTTTCCACTGGATGGTCGTCGTCGGCCTCGGGACGGTGTGGATTCTCGACGGCCTCGAGGTCACCATCGTCGGGTCCGTCGCGGCGCGGCTGACGGAGCCGGGCAGCGGCATCGCGCTGACGCCGGGCGACATCGGGCTCGCCGCGGCGATCTACGTCACCGGCGCGTGCCTCGGCGCGCTGTTCTTCGGGCAGCTCACCGACCGGTTCGGCCGGAAGAAGCTGTTCATCCTCACGCTGGGCGTCTACATCCTCGCGACGGTGGCGACCGCGTTCGCGTTCGCGCCCTGGTACTTCTTCGCGTGCCGGTTCGTCACCGGCATGGGCATCGGCGGCGAGTACGCGGCGATCAACTCGGCGATCGACGAGCTGATCCCGGCCCGCGCCCGCGGCCGCGTCGACCTGGCGATCAACGGCAGCTACTGGGTGGGGTCGGCGCTCGGCAGCCTCGCCGCGGTGCTCCTGCTGAACACCGCGTTCTTCCCCAAGGACATGGGCTGGCGGTACGCGTTCGGGCTGGGCGCCGTCCTCGGCCTCACGATCATGCTCGTCCGGCGGCACGTCCCGGAGAGCCCCCGCTGGCTGTTCATCCACGGGCGGGAGGAGGACGCTGAGCGGATCGTCGACGGCATCGAGCGGGAGGTCCGCGAGGAGACCGACCACGACCTCGGGGAGCCGGGCGAGAGCATCACGGTGCGGCAGCGCAAGGCCATCCCGTTCCGGGAGATCGCGCAGGTCGCGGTGAAGATCTATCCGAAGCGGGCGACGCTCGGGTTCGCGCTGTTCGTCGGGCAGGCGTTCCTGTACAACGCGGTGACGTTCGACCTCGGCACGATCCTCAGCAAGTACTTCGACGTGGCGTCCGGGAACGTGCCCTACTTCCTCGTCCTGTTCGCGATCGGCAACTTCCTCGGCCCGCTGCTGCTCGGGCGGATGTTCGACACCGTCGGCCGAAAACCGATGATCTCCGGGACGTACTTCATCTCGGCGGCGCTGACCGTCCTGCTGGGCGTCTTCCTGACGACCGAGGCGCTGTCGACCTGGACGTTCATCCTGCTGGTGTGCGTGACGTTCTTCTTCGCCTCGGCGGGCGCCAGCTCCGCCTACCTGACGGTCAGCGAGATCTTCCCGATGGAGACGCGGGCGCTCGCGATCGCGTTCTTCTACGCGATCGGCACCGCGGTCGGCGGCATCTCCGGCCCGCTGCTGTTCGGCAGCTTCATCGACAGCGGCATGGTGAGCAAGGTCGCGATCGGGTTCTTCATCGGCGCCGTGATCATGGCGCTCGGCGGCATCGCCGAGCTGCTCTTCGGCGTCCGCGCCGAGCAGGCGTCGCTGGAGAACATCGCCAAGCCGCTCACCGTCCACGAGGCCGAGGAGGAAGAGGAGGGCGCGGAGCCGGCCGCGACGACCGCGGGCGGCGCGCCGGGGCCTCGCGCGGACGGCGGGCCGGAGCGCCGCGCGGCGCTGGAGGCGCGGCGGCACGCCGAGGAGACGCGGGCGCGCGCCGCCGAGCACCGCGCCGCCGTCCACGAGCTGGCGCCGCGCGCCGAGGCGGAGGACGGCGACGCCCGCGAACGGCTGCGCGTCGAGGAGGTCCTCGCGCAGATCGCCGAGTGGGACGCCGAGCGCCTCGCGGAGGAGGCGACCGCCCACGACGAGCGCGCCGCCGCCGACCGGGCCGGGCACGCCGGGAACGACGCCGAGCGCGCGAGCGCCCTGGAGCGGGCCGCGGCGGCGGACGAGCGGGCCCGCGCGCTGCGGGAGCGCGCGGAGGCGCTGTCCGCCGACGACCACGAGGACGCCGAGCTGCACGCGGCCCTCGCGGAGGCGGCGACCGAGCGCGCGCGGGCCGGTGAGCAGCGCGCGATGGCCGCGGAGGCCCGCGCCCGCGCCGAGGGCCTCGACGGGATCGAGGCCGAGATCGCCCTCGGCCAGGCCGAGACCTACGACGCGTGGGAGCACATGCACACCGAACTGGCGCTCGCGCACGCGTCCCGCGCCCAGCACGACGGCGAGGCGGCGGAGGAGCACGAGCGGCAGGCGGGCGTCCACCGGATGCGCGCCGAGTCCGCCGCCGACCGGATGGAGGCCGCGCAGCACCGCTCCGCCGCGCGGTCACTGGCGGCCGAGTCCGGCTCGATCGAGCAGGCGGACCGCGAGCGCGCCGAGGCCGCGGAACGGGAGCGGGCGGCGCGCGAACGCGACGCCCGCATCCGCGAGCGCGTGCTGCGCCGCGAACGGGAGGAGCGCACGGGGCTGCGCCGGTTCCGTCCCGGCCCGGGGCGCGCGTTCTACTCGCCGACCATGATGACCGGGTGGACGACCGACTGGGCGTCCGGCGCGGACCTCGCCCTCGACCGCGAGGTCAACACCATCGCGCAGGCGCTGGTCGAGCACGGGCCGACGCCCCGCACCCGGCTCGCCGAGATGGTCGGCGCACGCTACTGGGGGCCGGGGCGGTTCCGCGCCGCGCTCCGCGAGGCCGTCCACGAGGGACGGGCCAAGCCGCTCGCGCGCAACCAGTACGGGCCGCCGGAGAACAACGACGACGCGAACCCGGAGGTGTGACGTGACGCTGGCCTGCCGGATCTTCGGACACGACTACGCCTTCACCGCCGAGGGCGCGACGATGCGCTGGTCGTGCGTGCGCGAATGCGGAGCCGGAGGCTCCAAGGAGTACGGCACCGCGTCCCAGGCGGCGCGGTACGCGCGCGCGTTCGACCGGAAGGACACCGACGACCTGGGACGCCGCGCGCCGTTCCTCGGCCTGTTCCCGCTGCGCATGGCCCGCGCGCTGAAGGAGCGCGTGAAGCGCGACGAGGCGAGGCGCGAGCCGGCGCCGGGGCGGCGTCAGGCCTGAGTGAACGTGTGGCTCTGGCCGGGCTCGACGTAGGTCGTCTGGTCGCCGAAGCCCCTGCGGTCCATCTCGCGGCGGAACTCGTCCAAGGGCGAGCTGAACACGCCGTAGTCGTTGTAGTGGACGGGGACCGCTCGTCCAGGGCGGATCGTCTCGAACAGGTCGGCGCCCTGCACGCCGTCCATCGTGACGATGATGCCGCCGGGCAGCTTGGTGCCGCCCAAGTGCAGGATGGCGAGATCGATGTTCCGGTTGCGGCGCGCGATCTGGTGGATCTCGTCGTACATCAGCGTGTCGCCGGTGATGTAGAGGCGGTACTGCACCTCGCCGGTGGCCGGGCCGAACTCCAGAAGGCTGCCCATGACCGGGGGCAGCAGCATGCGGGCGGGGCCGGGCGCGTGCCGTCCGGGCATCGAGGTGATCCGCAGCAGGGCGCCGTCCTTCACCATCGTGTGCGACTCCCAGGTGCGCAGCCCGAGCGCGTGCCGGAACCGGTGCCAGCCCTGGAGCCGGCGGGCCGCGTGCGGCGTCGTGACGATCGGCAGGCCCCGGTCGAGCTTCGCGCGGGCGACCCGGTCCCAGTGGTCGCCGTGCAGGTGGGACAGGACGACGGCGTCCAGGCGCGGCAGTTCCTCGATGCGCAGCGCGGGCTCGGTCAGCCGCTTGGACGAGAGCCCGAAGCCGAGATAGGCGCGCTGCCCGCGGTGCAGGAAGTTGGGATCGGTCAGCAGCGTGAACGGCCCGCAGCGCAGCAGCGCGGTGGCGTTGCCGATGAACTGCATCGTGACCTGCCGCAGCGCGAGTTCCGGTGCGGTCTTCATGCTCGTTCCCCCCTGAGTGGCACGGATGTGCTCTGACGACCCGTGATGCCCCCGGGGAGGGCGTCGAACCCTGCGGCTAGCCGATGTTGAGATCGCCCTGGACGTCCCGGAGCTGGACGACCCTCTCGGCCCTGCCGGTGAAGACGTTGACGACGCCGTCGTCCGCCGCGCTCGCGTCCGTGCGGGCCTGCTGCCAGATCGTTTCGAGCTCGGCGCGGAAGGCGGGGTCCTCGTCCAGGAGCCGCCGCACGACCCCTTCGAGCACCTCCGGCCGCTCCGGGTGCTCGGCCGCCGCCCGTGCCAGGGCCGCCTCCTCGCCCGGACGTCCCCGGAACCGCTCCCGGACCCGCCGGCAGAGTTCGGCGACGGCGGCGCGGACCGGTTCACCGGCGACCTCGACGGCCTTGCCGGCCATGGCGGTGGCGATGGCGACGGTCATGGGATCTGTCATGGCGGACAGTGCATCACGCGTGGGCGGCCATTGACCAGACGTTGACTCTTCTTGCGCGGCACCGAGTTGCAACTGTGCCTCTTGAGGCGGAAGTGGTTTTCCTTTGGCCGATATTCAAAGTGTCCTCCGATGGGGGAGTAGGTCACCATTTGCTGAGGCGGGGCGGGGTGCGGAGGCATGATCGTCTTGCCGCGGCCGAGGTGCCGGGTTATGTTGACCCGGATTCGGAAGTTCCCTGCCCGTGCGGAGTGGCTCCCTTGACCGAAGGCGATACCGGGGAATGGCGGACGGGGACACCGTCATTGCGAAATGAGGTCGCCGCGGACGTGTCCGGTTCGGTCGTCCAGGCGGGCATCGTGCACGGCGGCATCCACCTGCGGACCGCCGCGCCCGGCACCGGGTATCCGGCGGTGCCCGCGCAGCTGCCCGCGTCCCGCCCGTACTTCACCGACCGCGTCCGCGAGATGGGCGTCCTCGGGCGGCTGAGCGACGCCGTCCGGGACGGCGGAACGCCCGGGATCATGGTGATCAGCGGCGTCGGCGGCGTCGGGAAGACCTCCGTGGCGCTGGCCTGGCTGCACGCCGTCGCGGACGGGTTCGCCGACGGCCAGCTCTACGCCGACCTGCGCGGATTCTCCGCCGGGGCGCCCGCGCCGCCGAGCGAGTCCCTCGGCCGCTTCCTGCGGGCGCTCGGCGTGGCCCCCGAGGCGGTGCCCGCCGACGTCGACGAGCAGGCCGCGCTCTACCGCAGCGTCACCGCGGGCAAGCAGCTGATCATCATGCTGGACGACGCCGCGTCGGCGGCCCAGGTGCGCCCGCTGCTGCCGGGGCGCGGCCCGTCCATGGTGGCGGTGACGTCCCGGCGGCGGCTGCCCGGCCTCGCGGTCGACGGCGCGTCGTTCCTGCCGCTCGACCCGCTGGACGAGGACGGCGCCGTCGAACTGCTCGACCGGATGCTCGGCAGCGGCCGGACGGGCGCCGAACCGCAGGCCGTCCGGTCGCTGGCGACGCTGTGCGGGCGGCTCCCGCTGGCGCTGTGCACGTCCGCGGCGCGGCTCGCGACGCGCGGGCACTGGCGCATCGAGCGCCTCGTCGGCGAACTGGCCGACGAGCGGAACCGGCTGGCCGTCCTCGGCGAGGAGGATCTGTCCGTGCAGGCCGTCTTCGACGTCACCTACCGCGATCTGCCGCCGTCCGCGGCACGGCTGTACCGGCTGCTCAGCGTCCACCCGAACGGCCGGTTCGCGGCCCCGGCCGTGGCCGCGCTCGCCGGCGGCGACCCCGCACGCGACCTCGACGTCCTCATCGACGCCAACCTGGTGGACGCCGCCCCTGACGGCACGTACCGCTTCCACGACCTGGCCCACCTGCACGCCCGGACGGTTGCGGAACCGGACACCGAACGGTCGAGCGCCTTCCGGCGCCTGCTCGACCACTACCTGCGCATGGCCGTCGCCGCAGACCGCGTCATCATCCCCGACCGGTGGCATCTGGGGCGGGAGTACGACCGTCCACCCGCCGCCTCGTTTCCGGGCACCGTCGAGGCGATCGGCTGGCTGGAGGGCATGCTCCCCACCTTGCGTGACATGGTCGCCGAGGCGCACAAGCGCGGCCTCCACCGCGAGACGTGGGAACTGTGCGAGGCACTGTGGGGCGTCGTGGTGTTCCGCAAGCATTACGCGGTCTGGATCGAGACCCACGTAACGGGTCTCGCGTCAGCCACCGCACTCGACGACCCTCTGGCCCGTGCGCGGATGCTGGAGGCACTGGCGTCCGCACGGTTGAACCTGGGGGAGTTCACCGAGGCGGCCCGGCTCAGCCTTGAGGCACTCGCCCTCGAACAGGCCGCAGGCCACACTGACGGTGAGGCAGCGGCCTTGGAGCGCCTCGGCGTCGCGCAACTGGCGCAGGACCAGCTCGGCGAAGCCATCGAGACGTTCACCCGCGCCCTCGACGTGAGCAGGCGCGCCTCGGTGGACCCGGCGCGCGGCGTGGCGATGATGACGCGCCGGCTCGGCGAGACGCTCCTGCGCGACGACCGTCCCGCCGAGGCGGTCGAGCACCTCCACGCGGCCCGCGACTTCTTCGCCGGACGCGGCGACGACTACAACCTGGCCCGGACGCTCACCGCCCTGGCCGGCGCCCTCATCGACACCGGCCGCGACGCCGACGCGAGCGATGCCCTCGACACCGCCCGCGACGCCGCCGCCCGCGTGGACGCCCGGCACTCCCTGGCGACCGTCCACGTCGCACGCGCCCGTCTCGCGGGCCGCCGCGACGACGCGTCCGCCGAACGCGAGCACCTCGAACAGGCCGCCGCTATCTACGAGGAACTGGGCTCCTACCAGGCCCAGGCGATCCGAGACCGGCTTCGAGGGAGGTGAGGGCGCCGAGCCTTCCGCCGGCTACCAGCCGGAAATGCGCAACCGACGCGACCCACACCGCCGCGGACGGCGGCCCGCCGACCACGACCTCCCGCTCACCCCGTGCCCTGATGACGCACCGCCCCGGTTCGACCGCACACGCGACCAGCCCGTGGAATTCCACGGGCCGGTGCTCCGCACGGTGAACGAGCACGTCAGCGACCGGCGCCCACGGATGGTCCGCACCCTCCACGACGAGGTGCTCGTCCGCCAGCTGCTCCGGCGAAGGCCCTGCGTCGCCGACCGGCCGCCGGCTCAGCACCACCCGACCGGAATCGGACCAGACCCGCACCACCCAGGCGCCGCTCATATCGTCCGGCTCCCGATCGGCTCGGGCAGCGGGGGAGGCTCCGTCTCCGGCGGCTCGGCGGGCTCCGCGAGACCCATCAGCGCGTACATCTCCCGGCGCAGCAGGACGGCCGCCCGTCCCGGTTCCGACGTCAACCGCCCCCGCAGCTCCACCGCCGCCGGACGGCCCATCGCACACCTCACCTGATCCACCAGCGGCCGCTCCGGCACCAGGTGCGGGACGCGCCGCCCCAGCAGATCACTGAGCGACCCGGGCAGGACGTCGCCCTGCGGAAACGTCCCGAGCAGCACGGGAACACCCGCGGCGGCCGCGTACACGGACACAGAGCCGTGATCGCCGATCACGAGGTCGGCCGCCGCGATCGCGGCCCGCCACCCCTCCTCGAACGGCAGCAGCCCGGCCCCGAGCCGCAGGCAGTCGTCGAACCAGGCCCGCAACTGCCGGAAGCCGTGGAAACCCCACGTCACCGGGTGGACGGCCACCACGATGCGGTACTCGTCCGGCAACTCGGCCACGAGCCGCCGGACCAGGTCGCGATGCCGCCCGAGCAGCGCCTGCGGCCCCCACGTCGAGGACACCACCACGAGACGCCGCCCGTCCCCGACCCCGAACGCATCCCGGTACCGCTCGCGCAACGGGAGCCCGGCGGCGAGTCGATCGAACGCCGGATCGCCGACGATCCGCACGACGGGCAGCGCCTCGGGACAGACCCGCGCCAGCGCGCGCCGATGGTCCCGATGCGCCAGCGCGAGCACCGACGGGACGACCCGCCCGCCCGCGACGAACGCCTCCCGCCGCATCCCCGCGACCGGCCGCGCGGCCGGCGGCCCGGCCCCGTCCCACCGCCTCCCGAGCTTCCCCGGCCCGGCCCCGTGCTGGAGCATCAGCACCGGCGCGTGGACGCGCTCCAGCCCGCCGTCCCCCGCCGCGACCGCCAGATCGAACCGCGTCTGCGCCGCCTGCGCGAACGGAATCGTCAGCGCCCCTGACGCCGCCAGATGCCCCGCCGTCCCCGCCGCGAGTGCCGACGACGGCGCCACCGTGTACACCGTCTGGACACGCCGGTCCCGTTCCACCAGCGGCGCCACGTCCGCGAGCCGCGTAGCCGCCGTCAGATGGTGCACGACCATCAACACCGTCCGCAGCCCGGAAAGCGTCGCCCCCTTCCCCCCGTCCAGCCCGAACGGCCCAATGGACCACCCGTCGCCCGTCATCACACCCTCCTGCCCATCGCCCCAACGACAGACAAAAGGTGCGCCCACCCTGTGGACGCCTTCCTTGCACCCCCCTGGACGCCCCCCTTGCACCCCAGCCAGAGCCGCGCGGTTTCGTTGACCTGCGGCGTGTTGTTGTTATGAGCGCCCCGAAAACAACAACACGCCGCAGATCAACAAGGCGGCGGCCCGAGCGGCGTTTGCGGACGCCTTGGGGGTGGAGGGTGGACGCGGGTTCCGGCCTCTGACCGGAACCCGCGGCCTACTTCAGCGTTTCGGCTGCTCGGCGTCTGGCGCTGGCCTCGATCTTGTCTCACTGGCGCGCTGGTTGCCGCTGGTGCTCACTGTTCGCGGGCCATGCGCGGGCCATCGCCCGGAATGGTTGTTGCTGGTTACGGGCCGTCTAGGGCGCGGTCTATGGCCTTGTTGGCACGGGTCTCGGCTAGCTGGCGTGCGGGAGTTCCGGTTTCCGGTGCCGCTGCTGTGGGTGTACGCGAGTGGGCACGCCGACGACATCGGAGCCGTGGTGACGGTGCGGGCCTTGGCGGGTGGGACGTGGGGCTACTTCGAGGCGGGCAACGGGCGGTGCGGGGTTCATCACGCCGTGCGGGGACGCCAAGACGGCGGCCGAGGCCCTGGATGCCTTGTTGAAGCACCGCATGTTCCCGGTCGAGTGGGCCTGATCATGGCAGCGACCGGGAGATCGAGGGAGCACGGCAGGTTGTACAGGGCCGGCGAGCAGAGTTCGGCGGGGCGTTGGAGGTGGCGCTGGAGCGGGCCGGGAACGCTGGAGCGGACGGGGAGGCGGCGGCGTGCGGCAGGGAGTGGGGCGCGTGGTGGTGGCTGGCGTCGCTGGCGGTGTGGGGCTGGACGCCGCTGTGTGTGCCGGACTACGCGGGGCTCCGTCCCGCTGAGGCGTGACACCTGCGCGGCGATGACCTGACTCTGCCCACGTCTGGCTGGGGTCGGCCACCCTGTCGGGGAGCACTCCCGACGTGTGAGACACGTGGACCGATGACGGCGGCCAGTACGACCGGCGCTCCCTCAAGCACCGTCCGGCCGGTGACGTGCGCGTGGTCCCGCTGCCTTCCGTTCTGGTCGCGCTGCTGCGCGCACACCTGGAGTGGAGGCTGGAGGCGGGATCCGGCCCCTGACCGGAACCTGCGGTCTGCTTCAGCGTTTCGGTGGTGGCCGTGTCGGAAGGGAGACCTTCAGCAGTCCGCCCGGCCACGCAGGGCCCCGGACGGGGTGGAGCTCGAGTACTCCACCCCGTGCGCGAGTAGCGGCCTGGGCTCTACCAGATGAAGATCCAGCTGATCATGTTGCTCCCTATATGTGGGCGTGCACTTGCACGCGAATCTGCACATACGCATGCATGAACGATCGCGGCTCGGAACGCCACGTGCGGGGTCGGCCGCAAGATGGAATATATCCAGATACGGCGGTGCTTGTGGTGTTACTGGGGAATTTGGCGCTGAAGGGGAAGTCCTTTCGGTCCCTTCGGCTCTGATCCTTGCACACAAGCGGACATCCATGATGAGAATTGATATTTCGGGTACCGTGCCCCGGTCGCTCCTATTTCGAACATACGTTCCCTTGCTCCCCAATGAGGATTTGTACCAATTGCCACCGTTGGGCTGGATGGGGGTGGTAAGTCCGTATTTCGCGTGAGATCTTCATTTGTGGGGTCTTACGGAGGGGAAGATGGAGGAGGTCGCACTCCTCGGTCCGGTCGAGATGAGGGTGAGCGGGCGGCGGCTGGATCTAGGCACGCCGAAGGAGAGTTGCGTTCTGGCGGTCTTGTCCGTGGAGTGCGGGCATGTGGTGCCGCCGGACGTTCTGGCCGACCGGATCTGGGGGCCGGCCCCGCCGGCGCGGGCGCGGGCGACACTGACGAGTTATGTCTCACGGCTGCGGCGACGGCTGCGGGGCGCCGGGGTTCTCCAGCCGCCACTGCGGCACCGCCCCGGCGGCTATGTGCTGACTCTGGACCCGGAGGCGATCGACCTCCACCGGTTCCGGCGGTTGCGGCGCCAGGCGCGGGCCATCGCGGACAGCGGTGACGACGAGCACGCGCGCATCCTGCTGCGGGAAGCGGAGACGCTGTGGCGGGGACAGCCGCTCACGGGACTGCAGGGGGACTGGGTGCGTCGGCTGCGCGAGAGCCTGCGAGAGGAACTCCACGCGGCCCGGCTCGAGCGGATCGAGGTCGAACTGCGGCTCGGCCTCCAGGCCGATGTGCTCGGCGACCTGTTCCGACTCACCGACGCCAACCCGTTCGACGAGGGCGCCGCCGCCCTGCTCATGACCGCGCTGTATCGATGCGATCGGCAGGCGGAGGCTCTTGCCGTCTACCAGCGGATGCACAGGCTGCTCTCGGACGAGGCGGGCACGGAACCCGGTGAGAGGCTGCGACGCCTGCACGAGCGGATACTCCGGCGCGACCTCGGCCTGGCCGCCACGCCGGGATACGTGGCGGAGACCGTTCCGGCGGATCTGCTGCCACCAGGCGTCGATGACTTCGTCGGCCGTGACCGCGAGATCGAGATGCTGACACGTCCGGGACGGGCCGCGGACGGCCGGGCTCCGGTCTCGGTCATCACCGGCCTCGCGGGGGTGGGGAAGAGCGCGCTGGCACTTCGCGTCGCGCGCGAACTCGCCCACCGCCATCCCGACGCCCAGATCTATCTGGACATGCGGGGCCACGATCCGGAACGTCCGGCACTCGCACCGCACGCCGCGCTCGCGGACCTCCTGCGCCTGCTCGGCATCGCGCCCGCACGGATTCCGTCCGGCCTCGACGAGCGAGCCGTGCTCTGGCGGCAGGAGATGAGCCGGCGACGAGCCGTCGTGGTGCTGGACGACGTCATCGGCATCGAGCAGGTCCGTACCATCGTCAGCGCGCGTTCCACCCGGTTCCTGATCACGAGCAGGCGGCGGCTGACCGGGCTGACGGGTGCCGCCTACCTCCCCTTGGACGTCCTCGATGTGGAGGAAGCGCGTGCGCTGGCGCGCGGTATAGCGGGTGAGCGGCTCGCCGATGGGCACATCGACGACATCGTCCGCAGGTCGGGGCGGCTGCCGCTCGCCCTGCGCGTGGCGGCCGGCCGCGCCGCGGTATGCACGACCGGGCATGAGGACGACCTCGGCTCCCCTGCCGACTCCGATCAGGACGACGACCTGGCCCAGGCAGCGTTCGAGTTCTCCTACCGCGCTCTACCAGATGAGCCGAGGCGGATTCTCCGGCGGCTGGGGCTCAGCCCGTGTTCCGAAACCGGAATCGAGGACGTTCCCGTGCTGAGCGGCTGCACGGATGCCGCGTCGCGCGATGCCGTTGACACACTGCTCGATCACCATCTCGTCGAGGAGTTCCGCCCGGGTCGGTTGCGCATGCACGACCTCGTCCGTGCGTTCGCGCGATCCCGGGCGTTCACCGAGGACTCCAGCGGCGACCGAAGGCGTGCCATCGGGCGACTCTTGAACCGGTATCTCACGTGCGCGGACGGGGCGGATCGAGTCCTGCACCCGCACCGGCGCAGGCTTCCGCTCCCGGGGGGACCACCGGATGTCACCGCAAGGCCGAGCACGAGTACTGAGGCACGGACATGGATGAAGCGTGAATGGCGCAACGGCCTGGCCCTCGCCCATCACGCGATCGTGCATGAGTGGAAGCGGCAGGGCATCCTCCTGGTGCATCTCCTTTCCCGCTACCTGGAGACGCATGAGCTGCATGAAAGCGCGGCGGAGGCTCAGCGGGAGGCACTTCATGCGGCACGCGAGCTCCGAGACATCGCCTGCACCGCGCGGATGCTCTTCGAGTTGAGCCTCACCAATGCGCGCATAGGGCGTTTCGCTGCGGCGTTGGAGTTCGCTCAGGAGGCCCTCGCGCTGTACCGGGGTGCGGATGACCAGCCGGCGGTGGCGGAAGTGCTCGACCGCACTGGCATTTACCTGTGGGGAACCGGACGCTACCGCGAAGCTCTCGCTCATTACCAGGAGGCCCAGGTGATCTACCGCCGGGCCGGCGATCAGCACGGCGAGGCGGAGGTGCTCGACCACGCGGGAATCGTCCTATGGCACCTCGGGCGCTACGAGGAGGCCGTTCTCCATTTGCGCGGCTCGATGGAAGCGTATCGGTCGAGCGGAGACGAACGCGGCGAGGCCGGAGCACTGAACAATCTCGGCGAGGTGCAGCGGCAGCGCGGCTACCACAGGGATGCGCTCCGGCACTATCTCGAAGCGAGTCAGGTGTTCGGCAGGTTCGAGGAGCACCGCAACAGCGCCATTCTGCAGAACAACATCGGGAACGTTCACCAGTACAAGGGGAACTACGCTGAGGCACTGCGCTGCTACCGAGAGACGATCGCGGTGTTCCGGGCGGCGGGCGACCGGCGGAGCGTCGCCGACACTCTCAACAGCCTTGGGGTCACCTATCTGCTGATGGATCGCCCGGCGGAGGCGCTGGTCCATCACGAGAACGCCGAACGGATGGCGCAGGAGATAGAAGACCCTTACCAGCGCGTGAGGGCTGTGCAGGGAATCGCGGACGCACACCTTGGTACCGGGCGCGCCGCGGCGGCGCTCGATCATTACCGGGAGGCGCTGTCGGTCGCGCGCGGTATCAGCGACCCGTACCACGAGGGAAAGGCGCACGAGGGGATCGCGGCCGCGCTTCTGCAGCTCCGCGGGCCCGATGCGGCGCGGATCCACTGGCGGCAGGCGCTCGACCTGTTCGAGCGGCTCGGGGTTCCCGAGGCCAGGGCGATCGCGATCCGGCTGCAGACGATGGACGGTGTTTCCGCCTGATCCAGGCCCCCGCCGACCGGACCGTTCGCCACCGAAGCATCGCATCGCCTGGACGGGTTGCTTCATAATTCGTGCATCACAAGATGCGGCAATGGAGGCGAAACGGTGGGCGACATCGAGGAGGCTCCACCCGGGGTGGACATCACCGTCCCCAGCCCGGCGCGAATGTACGATCACATCCTCGGCGGTTCGGCCAACTACGCGGTCGATCGCGAGGCCGTGCGGAAAGTCCGCGCGCACATGCCCGGCCTGGAAGAAGCGGCATGGGCGAACAGGGGTTTTCTGCAGCGTTCGGTGCGGTGGCTGGCCGAGCAGGGCATTCGGCAGTTCATCGACATCGGCGCCGGCCTGCCGACGGGCGACAACACGCATGACGTGGCGCGGTCGGTCGCGCCCGACGCGCGGATCCTGTACGCCGACAATGACCCGCTGGTGGCGATCCACGCGAACGCGTTGCTCGCAGGCGTGCCGGGGACGGCGTTCATCACCGCCGACTTCCGCGACCCGGACGGCCTGCTCGGGCACGAGCAGACCCGGGCGATGATCGACTTCGCGCGGCCGGTGGCGCTGCTGCTGGTGACGGTGACCCACTTCGTCGCGGACGAGGACGACCCGTGGGGCCTCATCCGGAGGTACATGGACCGGCTCGCGCCCGGCAGCCACTTGGCCCTGTCGGCGATCAGCGACGACCGGCAGGGCGGCGAGGAACTCGACAAGGTCACCGCGGTGTACGCGAGGTCGTCGTCCGGCGGGGCCTACCCCCGGCCCCGGGCGGAGATCGAGCGGTTCTTCGACGGCCTTGAGATCGTCCCGCCGTACAAGGGGGCGCCCGCGGAGGTGTGCCACCTCGGTGAGTGGGGCGTTGAGGACCCTGGCGCGGCGGACAGTGACGGCTCGCGGCTCGGCTATGCGGCTGTGGCGAGGAAGCCGGAGTGAGGAAGCCAGAGTGAGGAGGCCGACCGTGGAACAACCGGCGGGCTCATCCAGAGAAACGGCAATGGAGGCCGAACAATGAGCGACATCGAGCAGGCTCCACCCGGGGTGGACGGAACGGTCCCCAGCCCGGCTCGCATGTACGACTACATCCTCGGCGGTTCGGCCAACTTCGCGGTCGACCGCGAAGCGGTCGAGAGGGTCCGCGCGCAGATGCCCGATCTGGAGGACGCGGCGTGGGCGAACCGCGGTTTCCTGCAGCGTTCGGTGCGGTGGCTGGCCGAGCAGGGCGTCCGGCAGTTCATCGACATCGGCGCCGGCCTGCCGACGGGCAACAACACCCATGACGCGGTGCAGAAGGTCGCGCCCGACGCGCGGATCCTGTACGTCGACAACGACCCGATGGTCGCGGCGCACGCGAAGACCCTCCTGGAGGGGGCGTCGGGGACGGCGTTCATCACCGCGGACTTCCGCGACCCCGAGGGGCTGCTCGGGCACGAGCAGACCCGGGCGATGATCGACTTCGCGCGGCCGGTGGCGCTGCTGCTGGTGACGGTGACCCACTTCGTCCCGGACGAGGAGGACCCGTGGGGGCTCGTGCGGCGGTACGTGAGCCGGCTGGCGCCGGGCAGCTACCTGGCGCTGTCGGCCATCACCAGCGAGCGCCAGATCGACCGGGCGGTCGACACGGTGCGGAGCGTGTACGCCGGCTCGTCGTCCCCCGGCGGGTTCCCGCGGAGCCGCGCGGAGATCGAGCGCTACTTCACCGGCCTGGAGATCGTCCCGCCGTACGACAACGCGCCCGCGGAGATCTGCTACGTGGGGCAATGGGGCGCCGTGGACGCCGACGATGCGGATACAGACGGCTCCCGCTGGGGCTACTGCGCCGTGGCGAGGAAGCCGGAATGACGAGGCCGACGATCGCGTACCCGCGCACGGCGGGCACTTCCCCCGATGCGGTAATGGAGGCGAAGCAGTGAGCGACATCGAGCAGGCGCCACCCGGGGTGGACATCACCGTCCCCAGCCCGGCTCGGATGTACGACTACTACCTCGGCGGCACCGACAACTTCGAGGTCGACCGTGCCGCCGCGGACAAGGTCAAGGCGAACATGCCGGAGGCCGGCGACGCGGCATGGGCGAACAGGGGCTTCCTGCAGCGCTCGGTGCGCTGGCTGGCCGAGAACGGTATCCGGCAGTTCATCGATCTCGGGGCCGGCCTGCCCACGATGAACAACACCCACGACGCGGCGCAGGACGTCGCGCCCGACGCCCGGGTCCTCTACGTGGACAACGACCCGATCGTGGCGGTGCACGCGGGCAAGCTGCTGGCGGGCTCGTCCGGGACGGCGTTCGTCACGGCCGACTTCCGCGAGCCGGACGCGCTGTTCGACCACGAGGCCACCCGGAAGATGATCGACCTCGACCGGCCGGTGGCCCTGCTGCTGGTGGCGATGGTCCACTTCGTGCCGGACGAGGACGACCCCTACGGCCTGATCCGCGGGTACATGGACCGGCTGGCGCCCGGCAGCTACCTGGCGCTGTCCGCCGGAACCAACGACCGGCAGGCCGACCGGGCGGTCGGCACGATCAGGGACGTGTACGCCAAGTCCACCGCGGCCGTCCACATGCGGACGCGGGAGGAGGTCACCCGGTTCTTCGACGGGCTGGAGATCGTCCCGCCGCACGGCAAGGCGGGGCGCGAGGTGGCCTACATCGGCGAATGGGGCGCTGAGGACCCTGACGCCGCCGACAGTGATGGGTCGCGGTGGGCGTACTGCGGTGTGGCGAGGAAGACAGCATGAAGAAGCCGACTGCGGAGGAGTTGGGCGTCGACCCGGACGCCCTGGACTGGCAGCGCTCGGGGAGCGACGAGGGCGGCATCGAGGTCGCTTTTGTCGGCGAATGGACGCTCTTGCGCACGTCCGGCCAGCTCATCTCGGTGTTCGACGAGCACGAATGGGCCTGCTTCCTGGACGGCGTGCGGAAGGGCGAGTTCGACCGGGCCGCGTCCTGAGGCGTCCTCATGAAGCCGTTACCCGACGGGATTCGTGATGCGCTTCCTGATCCGGCCAAATCTGTGATTCACAAATTCGGAAGGCGTATGCTGATGCCGGCCGTATGTCAAGGGAGGTGGCGCCGATGAGCGAGGCGTACGGCGCCACGATCGCCAAACGGGGGCTGGCGCGCCGCCTGCGGGATCTGCGCGTCGAGGCCGGATACACGGCCAACCAGGTCTGCGACCGGTTGAACTGGGGAAGAGGCAAGGTCGGCCGGTTCGAGGCCAACAACTGGGTTCGTCCCGAGCTCAGTGACATCCGCGACCTGGCGCGCATCTACGAGGGCAGCGACCTCGACGAGCTCGAGGAACTCGCGACGCGCGCCCGGCAGCGGGCCTGGTGGCGTGACTACCCGGACGTCTTCAACAACGAGTTCCCCGGCTACGAGGGGGACGCGTCGAGCATCCGGGTGGTCATGCCGCTGGTCATCCCCGGGTTGCTGCAGACCCTGCCGTACATGCAGGCGCTGCTGATGTCCGGCACGCAGTCGCCGGAGTGGCGCGAGAAGGCGCTGCGGGCCCGGCTGCGCAAGCAGCAGATCCTCGACCGCGACGAGCACGCGCCGACCCTGACCGCCCTGATCACCGAGGCGTCGCTGCTGTACGAGTGGGGCGACCCCGGCGACCGCCGCGCCCAGCTCCGCCACCTGCTGACCATGTCGGCGCGGCCGAACGTCGAGCTGCGGCTGCTGCGCCTGTCGGACGGGCTGCACCCCGGCATGTCGACCCTGGTCAACATCTTCGATTTCCCCGGCGGCGAGCCGTCCATGGTCTTCCTCGAGAACGACGAGGAGGTCCAGGAGATCGACGACGCCGCGAAAGTGGAGGCCTATGGCGAGATCTTCGAAGAGATCCGCGCGGCGGCGCTGAGCGCCGCCGGCACCGCGGCCCACCTGGAGGCACTCATCGCGAAGCTGGAGTAAGACTCATGGACCTCTCTCAGGCACGGTGGTTCAAGGCCACCGCGAGCGCGAGCAGCAACGGGGGATGCGTCGAGGTCGCCGACCTCGAGACGGCCACCGGGCTGCGCGACAGCAGGACGCCGGAGGCCGGGGCGCACGTGGTGCCCCGGTCCGTCTTCGCGGCGTTCCTCGAAGACGTGCGGGCCGGCAGGTACGACCGCTGACTGACCGGGCCGCACACACGATCCCCCAGGGCTGCACCCCTGGGGGATCTTCATGTGTGCGGCCCTCTCTCAGGCGCGTCCACGGTACAGCGCCGCGCACCGGCCGTCCCGGGTCCGCCGGTACACGTTTCTTGCACCGCGGGGGGACGTACTTTAGACGCTTTCGGGCGCATCGGTGAACGTCTCAACTTCTCCCGCATGATCCTTGCGATGTACCGCCCCCGGCGGCCAGAAATGTGCGAAGCTGGGTTCTGTGATTCACACATAGCGAGTCGCGAACCGTGGAGGTTCAAGGCGCGAATGTCTGAATCGCGAATGTCTCCGTAAACCCCCGAGGTGGGCGCCATGACGAAGGCCGCGACGACGTGCGGGATTCCGTGGAGGCTGGAGAACGGCGGTTGCGCGGCCCTGCCCCTGCCCCCGGACGACACCATCGCGCGGGTGGCCCGCGCCCACATCACGGGTCTGCTCCCCGCACTCGGGCTGTCCGGCCAGGACGTCGACGACATCACGCTCATGGTCAGCGAGCTGGCGACGAACGTCTTACAGCACGCCATGCCCGGCGACGGCCCGTCCGGCGCGGAACTGTGGGTCTACCAGCGCACGAGCGCGTGCGGCCGGGACGAACTCGTCGTCAAGGCGTTCGACACGCTGCGTGCGTGGCGGCCGCAGGCGCCCGCCGGCCCGATGCTGGAGCACGGCCGCGGCCTGGAGATCATCGAGCTGCTCACCCGCGGGCGGTGGGGGCACCACCCGTCCCGCTCCCGGCTGCGGACGCCGGCCGTCCGGGGGAAGGCGACCTGGTTCGCCCTGCCGCTCCCGCGCACCGGGCGCCGCCGCCGGCACGTCTGGCGGACCGACGAGCGGCTCGCCACGAAGGACCTGCACGCGCTGCTCGTCCAGCGCGGCATCCACGACCTGGAGCCGGGCGACGAGCTCGGCGCCTCCGTCATCTCGGGGCCCGGTGACCTGACCGTCTGGTGCGAGTCGGCGACGTTCCGCTGGTGCGCCCCGTCCGGCGAGTCCGGCAAGCTGCCGGTCGCCGACATCACCGAGGTGTGCGAGGAGCTCGTCCGCCTCTGGGAGTCGATGCACGACTGAGGCCGGCAACGGCCGCGCGATCGGCCGCCGCATGGCCCGGGGTGGGGGCGGGCCATGCGGCGGCGGGGGGTCAGCCGCGTTTGCCCGGCAGTCCGGCACGGACGCGGTGCGCGGCCGTGACCAGGTTGCGCAGCGAGGCCTCGGTCTCCGGGTAGGCGCGGGTCTTCAGCCCGCAGTCGGGGTTCACCCACAGCCGTCCCGGCTCGACGGCCCGCAGCGCGCGGCGCAGGTTGTCCTCCATCTCCTCGGCGGCGGGGACGCGCGGCGAGTGGATGTCGTACACGCCCGGCCCGATCCCGTTCGCGTACCCGGCGGCGCGCAGGTCGCCGACCAGCTCCATGTGCGAGCGGGCCGCCTCCACGCTGGTGACGTCGGCGTCCAGCGCCCCGATCGCGCCGATGATCTCGCCGAACTCCGAGTAGCACATGTGGGTGTGGATCTGGGTGGTGTCCTTCACCCCGGACGTCGCCAGCCGGAACGCGCCGACCGCCCAGTCGAGGTAGGCGGGACGGTCCTCGTCGCGCAGCGGCAGGAGTTCGCGCAGCGCCGGCTCGTCCACCTGGATGACGCGGATGCCGGCGGTCTCCAGGTCGGCGATCTCGTCCCGGAGCGCGAGCGCGACCTGGCGGGCGGTGTCGGCGAGCGGCTGGTCGTCGCGGACGAACGACCAGGCGAGCATCGTGACCGGCCCGGTGAGCATCCCCTTGACCGGCTTGCTCGTCAGCGACTGCGCGTACGCGGCCCAGCCGACCGTCATCGGACGGGGCCGCGCGACGTCGCTGTGCAGGATCGGCGGGCGCACGTAGCGCGACCCGTACGACTGGACCCATCCGTGCTCGGTCGCCGCGTACCCGTCGAGCTGCTCGGCGAAGTACTGCACCATGTCGTTGCGTTCGGGCTCGCCGTGCACGAGGACGTCCAGGCCGAGGTCCTCTTGCAGTGCGATGACGCGGGCGATCTCGGCCTTCATCGCGGCGGTGTAGTCGGCCTCGGTGATGCGTCCGGCCCTGCGGTCGGCGCGGGCCCGGCGGATCTCGGGGGTCTGCGGGAACGAGCCGATCGTGGTGGTCGCGAGGTCGGGCAGGCCGAGCGCGTCCCGCTGGGCGGCGAACCGGGCGGCGCGGTCGCCGCGCCGGGTGTCCCCGATGCCGCCGAGCCGCTCCCGGACGCCCCGGTCGACGCCCGGTCCGGGGAGCGGCGCGCCGTCCGGGATCGGGACGCCGTCGCCGAGCGCCCGTCCGAGCGCGACGACCTCGGCGACCTTCTGCCGGGCGAACGCGAGGCGTCCGCGGACGTCCGGGTCGAGCGCCGTCTCCGCGTCGAGGTCGAGCGGGACGTGCATCAGCGAGCAGGACGTCCCGACCACGATCTGGTCGACGAGGCCGAGCACGGACGCGCAGGCGGCCAGCGCCTTCCGGGAGTCGGTGCGCCACACGTTCCGGCCGTCGACGACCCCGGCGACGAGCGTCTTGCGCGGCAGCCCGCCGACCGACGCGAGCACGTCCACGGTGCCGGGCCCGGCGACGAGGTCGAGCGCGACGGCCTCGACCCGGCTGCGCGCCAGCACGCGCAGGGCGTCCGCGCCGATCGCGCCGAAGTACGCGGCGACCATCAGCCGGGGCCTGCTGGACAGCCGCCCGAGCCGCGCGTACGCGTGGGCGAGCGCGTCGATCTCCGCCGCGCTCCGGTCGGCGACGAGCACGGGCTCGTCCAGTTGCACCCACTGCGCACCCGACCCCGCGAGCCGCTCCAGGATCTCGGCGTAGACGTCGACGAGCCCGTCGAGCAGGTCCAGCGTGCGGAACCCGTCCACGGCGGGCTTGGCGAGCAGCAGGTAGGTGAGCGGGCCGATGAGCACGGGACGCGTCTCGATGCCGAGCGCCCTCGCCTCCCGGTACTCGGCCAGCGGCTTGGCGGCGGCCCCGTCCGCGAGCCGGAACCTGGTGTCCGGACCCAGCTCGGGGACGAGGTAGTGGTAGTTGGTGTCGAACCACTTGGTCATTTCGAGCGGCGGGACGTCCTGGACACCGCGGGCCATGGCGAAGTACCGGTCGAGCCCGGTCAGCCGCCGGTAGCGGTCCGGGACGGCGTCGACCAGCACGCTCGTGTCGAGCATCTGGTCGTAGAAGGAGAAGGTGTTCGACGGGATCGCGTCGACTCCGGCGTCCCGCAGGCCCGTCCAGACCTGGGCGCGCAGGTCGGCGCCGGTCCGGGCGAGGGCGTCGGCGTCGATGCGCCCCGCCCAGTAGTCCTCGGTGGCGACCTTCAACTCCCGGCGCGCCCCGATGCGGGGATATCCGAGGATCGTCGTGTTCATGGCGGCTTCCCTCGCTGTGCCACGGGCGACCGCGAGGACGGCACGGCACGGCGGAGCCGCGTCGCCGGCCGTCCCACGAGGCCGCGGACCACCGCGCGCCGGGCGGCGCGCGGGCGGAGGCAGGTCTTCGGACTCGCGGGCGTCGCCTCCTCGGAGGAGGCGTCCTACTGGCCGTCGCTTCCCAGGCCGGCGGGCCCAGTGCGTATGACGGCGGTCGTTCCCGCTCACCGCTGCGGGGCAGTCCCGGACTCGCACCGGGTTCCCTCTTACGACGCTCGAAACGAGCGAACCATCCGCATCCGGAGTCTACCGCCGCCTCGCCCGCGCGCCCCGGGGCGCCGTCAGGCGGCGGGCGGGCCGAACCAGCGGGGCAGGTGTTCGAGCAGGTCGGCCTGGTCGTCCCCGACCCAGGCGACGTGGCCGTCCGGGCGCAGGAGAACGGCGGGCGCGTCGAGTTCCGCACTGGCGCCCGCGACATGGTCGACGCGGTCGGCCCATCCGGTGACCGCGAGCCGGCCGGTCTGGTCGAGCAGCAGCCCGCGGCCCTCGTGCATCAGCCCGTAGAGGCGGCCGCGCTTCAGCGGGACGTCCCGCAGCCGCCGGCCGAGCAGGGGATGGCCCTCCCCGAAGTCGTAGCGGACGCCGATCGCCGTGGTCTTCTCGATCAGGTACCGGGTCACCTCCCCGACGTCCATCAGCTCCGCGAGCAGGCGGCGCACCGCCTGCGGGCCGGGCTCCAGGGACAGCAGCTCGGCCTGCGCGCGGGTGTTGTTCAGCACGTCGGCGGCCACCGGGCGCCGCTCGGTCTCGTAGGTGTCGAGCAGCGTCTCCGGGGCCCGTCCGACGACCGCGGCGGCCAGTTTCCAGCCGAGGTTGAACGCGTCCTGGACGCCGAGGTTGAGCCCCTGCCCGCCCAGCGGCGGATGGACGTGCGCCGCGTCGCCGGCCAGCAGCACCCGGCCGGCGCGGTAGCGCTCGGCGAGCCGGGTCGCGTCGCCGAACCGGGACAGCCAGCGCGGCGAGTGGACGCCGAAGTCGGTGCCGGCGAACACCCGCAGGCGCCGTTTCACCTCGTCGAGCGAGGGCGGTGCGGCGCGGTCCCCGGACACGCCCTCGGCGAGCACGACGGCGCGGTAGACGCCGTCGCCGACCGGGCCGACGCCGAACGTGCGATGGGTCTCACGGACGTCCGCGACGATGGCGGCCATCTTCTCCGGGTCCTCGGTCGCCTCCATCTCGCCGGTCAGCCACTCGGTCTTCGCGGGCTCGCCGGGGAAGCCGACGCCGAGCAGCTTGCGCACCGTGCTCCGGCCTCCGTCGCAGCCGACGAGGTAGCGGGAGCGCAGGCGTGCTCCGTCGGCGAGGTCGGCGGTCACCCCGTCCTCGTCCTGGCTCAGCCCGACCAGCTCGCAGCCGCGCCGGACCTCGGCGCCGAGTTCGGCGGCCCGCTCGGCCAGCAGCCGGTCGGTGACCGGTTGCGGAATGCCGAGGATGTAGGGATGCGCGGTGTCGAGCCGTTCGGGCTGCGGCTTGTCGATACCGGCGAAATGGCCGCGGAGCGGATACTTGGTGCCGTGCGCGAGGAAGCGCTCCAGCAATCCGCGCTGGTCCATCACCTCGATGCTGCGCACATGCAGGCCGAGCGAGCGGACAATTCTCGTCGGCTCCGCGTCCTTCTCCACGACGAGCACGCGCACGCCGTGCAGCCGCAACTCGGCCGCCAGCATCAGGCCGGTCGGCCCGCCGCCGGCAACGATCACATCGATCAAGGAAACCCCCCGTTTCCGCAGGTTCTGGCGTCGGCCCACGATTGTGCGGCATCACCCGGGCCTTGCCGCAAGCCCCCCTGCGTGCTATACGTTAGTAGTGGCAAGGAGCCCGTTCTCCTTGCCTTTTTCGTGTGCCGGGGACGATCCTCGCTGATGGCCCATGTGTGCAGTTACCTCTGGGACGTGACGTCCGCAAACGCGAAAAGGCGTGGACGGTGACGACCGACATTTGCTGAAGATGTTCTGGGCGCCCGTCGCAGATCGCGGGCGCGGACGACGTCGTTGAAAGGGGATGCCGTGAGTCGGTCGTACGTGGTGACCGGGACGGGTGGTGCCGTCGTGAATGTCTCGTCCCATCAGGCGCAGCGTCCGGTGCGCGGTTCCCTCCCGTACGCGACGGCGAAGGCCGCCATTGAAGGGCTCAGCCGGGCACTCGCCGTCGATTACGGACCGCACGGCATCCACACGAACGTCGTCGCGCTCGGATCGATCACCACCGAGCGGTACGAGAACTTCCTCGACGGCCGGGACCCCGAGGAGGCCCGGCCGCCGGAGCGCTGAGCGGCGGGCGGTCGGGTGTGAGTGCGTCCGAGGACGCAGAGCGGGGTGATCGCTCTCGTTACGCTTGCCCTCAGATAGACAAGGGTGTTCGGCAGGCGTGAGGCGGGGTGGGATGTCCGGCGCAGGACTCAAGGGGCTCAGGGACGGCGATCCGGCGCGGGTGGGGCCGTACCGGCTGCTGGCGCGGCTCGGGGCCGGCGGGATGGGCCAGGTCTATCTCGGCCGCTCGCGGGGGCGGCGGCTGGTCGCGGTCAAGATCGTCCACCCGCACTTCGCCGACAACGCCTCGTTCCGGCGCCGGTTCGCCAAGGAGGTCGCGGCGGCGCGCCGCATCGGCGGCTTCTACACGGCGCAGGTCGTGGACGCCGACACCGACGCCGACCCGCCGTGGCTGGTCACCGAGTACATCGCGGGGCCGACGCTGCAGGACGCCGTCGACGAGAACGGCCCGCTGCCCGAGGGCTCGGCGGCCTCGCTCGGCGCCGGGCTCGCCGAAGGGCTGCAGGCCGTCCACGACCAGAACGTCATCCACCGGGACCTCAAGCCGGGGAACGTGATGCTGGCGGCGGACGGTCCCCGGATCATCGACTTCGGCATCGCGCGGGCGATGGACGCCAGTTCGCAGAGTCTGACGGTGGTGGGCACGCCGGGGTACATGTCGCCTGAGCAGTACCTTGGCCGCGACATCGGTCCGGCCAGTGACGTGTTCTGCCTGGCCGCCGTGCTGAGCTTCGCGGTGACCGGCCGGCATCCGTTCGGGGAGGGGCCGCCCGATGCCCTCGGTTACCGCGTGCGGCATGAGGACCCTGACCTGACGGGCGTCCCGGCGGCGCTGCTGGAGTTGATCGCGGCGGGGCTGGAGAAGGACCCGGACGACCGTCCGCCGACCGGCGAGTTCCTGGAGCGCCTTTCCGCACTGGCCGCGGACGGAGCGATGCCGCTGCCGAAGACGTACAGCACGATGATCGCCACCCGCGTGGCCGAGACCGAGCAGTTCGCGAAGAAGCCCGACACGGACGAGCGGCCTCCGGCCGGTCCGCGGCAGAAGAAGTCCGGGCCGAAGGCACCTCCGCCGCCGCGACCGCAATCGCAACCGCAGGCGGGGCGGCCGCAGGGGCGGCCGCCGCAGCCCAAGGCGCCGGCGAAGCCGGCCGGCGGGATCGCGGCCGGGGTCATCGGCGTCCTGGTGATCGCGTTGCTGGTCGCCTACGCCGCCACGGACAAGTCGGGCACGTCGCGCAATGCGGGCTCCACCTCGTCCCCGACGCCGTCCTCCAGCCGGACGTCCGGACTCACGAGCGACGAGGGGAGCACCCGGCGGCCGACGTCGAGTCCGTCCCCGACGCCGAACCCGACCTTTGAGGCGTTCGACGAGATCTCGGTGAACGACTGCCTGGACGCCTACGAGGACCCCTACGAGCTCGGCGAGTGGAGCGAGGACATGCCGCGTGCGGTGTCCTGCGACCGGAGCGACGCCTACGTGCGGGTGACCGGGGTGGAGGATTCGAGCGGCGGGTGCGATTCCAACGCGCTCGACGGGGAGACCTGGTGGCGGTCCCCCTGGCACGACGGAGAAGCGATCTACCTCTGCCTGCGGCGGCAGTTCAGGAAGGGCGAGTGCTTCCTCGGCAAGAAGGGCAGCAAGAAAGGCATACCGGCCATCAGCGGCCACGGCCTGATGACCTCGTGGAGCTGCGACTCGGACCGCGTCCCCAAGAAATTCACCTACATCCTCCAGTTCACCGGCTACTACGAGAGCAGGTGCCCGGACGGCTCGTGGCGGTGGACGGACTTCCGCGAAGGCGTCCTCTGCGCCCGCATCGTCTGACCCCGTGCCGGGGCCCGGCCGGCGCTGCTCGTGAACGGCGGGAACCCGCTGGTATTCGGCACTTTCGGCGGCGTTTCGCCACTGGCAGACTGAGAGGACGTAACGGGGAGGCCGTATGGAGGACACGCCCGAGCGCGTGCCGGTGGACCTGGGCGGGGCGACGCTCTACATCGAGGCGTCGGAACTGCGCCCCGGAAGCGGGGGAGGCTTCGGCGAAGAGCGGGACATCGCCGCTGTGAAACCGGACATGACCGAGGTGATCGCGGCGATCCGGCAGTTCGGCGAACAGCTCGGGACGTCGCTGAGCACGAGCGGCGCGACCCGGTTCGCGGTCGAATTCGGGTGCGAGGTCGCAATGGAGACCGGAAAGCTCGTGGCGGTGCTCGGCAAGGCGTCCGCGAAGTCGACGCTGAAGGTCACGATGGAGTGGGGTCAGCCGAGCCCATGAAGGAGGGCCGGGCGGCGCTGGCCGAGGCACTGCGCGCCGCGACGGTCATGGTGTCGGCCGACGACAGGATCGGTACGGGTTTCTTCGTCGCGCCCGGACAGGTGCTGACCTGCGCGCACGTCGTCACCGCGCCGGGGAGCGAACCCCCGGAGCACGTGGTCGGGCAGTGGGGCGACCGCGAATTCAAGCTCGCGGTCACGCCATCGGGATTCCTCCCAGAGCACGACCTGGCCTTGCTGAAAGTGGTCGGAGAACTCGACCATCCCGTGGCGTGCTTGGCCGAGCAAATGGAGCCGGGCGACGAGCTGTGGGCCTACGGGCATCCGGGCGGCGCCTATCGGCAGGGCGATGTCATCCGTTCCGTCTATGACGGCCCCTCGGTGAATGCCGAAGGCGTGGAACTGCTCAGGGTGACCGAGGGACGGGCCATTGAGGGCTTCAGCGGCGGTCCCGTGCTCAATTGGCGCACGGGCGGAGTGTGCGGGGTTCTGCGTCGCGCCGATGCCCCGCCCGGTGGGCCTCCGGGCGCCCGTCTCATCGGAGCGGAGCGCGTTTTCGAAGCCGTCCCGGATCTGAAACCGCCGTCGGTGCCGTCCCCCGACCGCCTGCCGTGGTTCCGGCTGCTGGACGAGCGGCAACTGGCGGCGGGGCGCTGGTGCCACCCGAGCCCCCGGCTGCGCGGCTACCTCGAAGCCGCGCAGCTGACCGCGCGCGAGCATCCGTACCGGCTCGCGCTCGCCAACGCGCCGCAACTCGGCTCCGTCTACCTGCGCCAGCAGGCGAGCCCCGTGATCCGCGGGCAGGAGGCGAAGGGGGACGGCGACGACCTGGCGGTGGAGGCGCGGCCCGTCCAGGCCGACCTGCTGCTCGAAGGCGACCGGCGGTGCGTGTTCGTGGTCGGCGGACCCGGCACGGGGAAGTCGAGCCTGCTGCGCCACCTGGCGGAGACGAGCGCGGGCCGCTGGCTGGACGGCGCGGGCGCGCCGGGCGTACCGGTCCTGGTCCCGGCGGGTGCGCTGGCCGCGGACTGCCCGCTCCCCGAGGCGCTCGCCGACGGGGTCACGGCGGCGCTGGGCGCGCGGCTGGCGGACCGGCGGCTGGCGGACCTGTTCGAGGACGAGCCGCTGCCCGGCGTCCCCTGGATGATCCTCGTGGACGGGGTCGACGAGATCCTGGACCCCGAGCGCCGCCGGCGTGTGCTGGAAACGGTCGCGTTCTGGCGCTCCCGGTCTTCCCGCTATTCGTTCCTCGTGACGACCCGGCCGCTTCCGCAGGGGCAGTTGGACCGGTTCCGCGAGGACGGCCTGCCGTTCTACGAGATCGAGCCGTTCTCCCCGGACCAGCTTCCCGAGTTCGCCGGGAAATGGTTCTCCGCGCTGGGCATGCCCGACCCGGACGCCCTCGTCGTGTCCTTTCTCGACCGGCTCGCGCTCAGCCGCCTGAACCGGCTCGCCGAGATCCCCTTGATCGCGACGATGCTGTGCGTCGTCTTCGCGAACCACGACGGGCGGCGCCTGCCGCCCAGCCGGGTCGGCCTGTACGAGGAATTCGTCTCGGTGCTGATGGCCAAACGGCACACGCAGATGAACGCGCTGGAACGCCTCCAGCAGCGGATGAAGCCGTACGGAACGGCCGCCGAGCAGGCCGTGGACGAACTGCTGGCCGATCTGCGTCCGCTGCTGGACCACATCGCCGACCGGCGGCTGGGCGGGCAGGGCCGGGAGGCGCTCCTCGACCTCGCCGTCGCGTGCGTGGCGGATCTGCGACCCGCGCATCTGCCCGCCGGGGAATGGCGGAACCTGGTGGAGGAGGTGCTGCGGCTGAGCGGCCTGGTGGTCGAGCGGTCCGGGGAACTGGAGTTCTTCCACCAGACGATCCTGGAATACCTGGCGGTGTGCGCCCGTGAGACTCCCGCCGACATCGTCCCGGAAATGAACTTCGGAATGATCCTCGGACGCAGTTCGTTCGCGCTGCTCAGGTCGGCCGTGCTCATCGAGCGCTCACCCGGCCAAGCCCGGGACGTCGCGGTGGCCCTGCGCGGTATGGGCCTCGCGGGAATGGCGTTCCTCGCCGCGCTGGTGAACGACGGCGTCGAGTTTCCGGACGACGTCGTGGACGAGGTGCGGAACGAACTGGAAGAACTCTCGGCCGGCACCGGCGGCGGATGGTCCCGCAGGCAGAGTGATGCCTTGGAGGCCCTGACGCTGATCGACTCCGACCTGGGATTCGCCTATTGGAAGCGGTTCGCGACCGACGGCGGTCTCGACCATTTCGAGCGCAGGGAGGCGATCCGCGGTCTCGTCCGCGCCGGTCCCGGCCGTGCCGCGGCCGTTCTGGAGCCCCTCGCGCTGGAGTGGGAGACGCCGTTCGCCGTCCAGCAGGCCATTGTGTACGAACTGACCGTCCTGAGCCGGCGGCGGAGCGATGAACTGCTGGCGAGAATGGCCCTGGCCGAGCACATCGCCGGTGAGACGCGGCGCTGGGCGGCGGCCGGCCTGCTCGACCGCGTCGACCTGCCCACGCGGGCGGAGATCCTCGGGACGATCGCGAGCGGATCGGTTCTTCCCGGCTCCTACCGCCAATGGGCGGCGGCGCGCCTTTTCACCCAGGACCCGCCGCTGGGAGCCGACGCGCTCACCGCGGTCGCCGAGGACCGGACGGTGCCGGGCCCCGACCGCCTGTCCGCCGTCGCGACCTTGATCGGTGTCGTCGTCCACGGGTGGGATTTCCGACCGAGGGCCGCCGAACTGTTCGCCGCCATCGCTTTCGACCCGGCGGTCGAGGCGTCCTATCGCGTCAGGTCCGCCAGGGAACTGATGCAACTGCGCGGTGACCATGCCCGAAGCGCGTTCGCGCTCATCGCCGCGGACCGCCACGCGGACGGAGTGAGCCGCGCCCGCGCCGCCGCCGCACTGGCCGACTTCGACGCCTTACAGGCCATCGCCGCCCTGTCCAAGATCACAGCCGACCCGGCGTCCGGCGCCGACGGCCGACTTGAGGCGGCTCTGGCGCTGGCCTGGCTCAGCCGACCGCGTGCGGCGAACGCGCTCCTGGCACTGGCCGCCGACCGCCGCGTTCCCGAGGCCGACCGCGCAGCAGCCGCCCACCACCTCGACTGGGTCGACCGAAGTGCCCTGCCCTTCGCGCTGACGGCCATCGCGCATGACGAGCGGATCGCCGGCGTGCACCGAACCCGGGCCGCGCTGAGGCTGAGCCGGCTCGCCCCGGAGTCGGGTCGGCTCACCCTGGAAGCGCTGGTCACCGACGACGCGATCAGCGCCCCCGACCGGCTGGAGATCGCCTGCCGCCTGGTCGCCCTGGACTCCCCGGACGCGCAGGCCGCGCTCGCGTCCCTCAGCGCGGAACGCGACCTCGACGGCGCCCGCCGCCTGCACGCCGCCATGGAGGCGGGCGTCCCCGACCTGTTCGCCGCCCTCGCCACCGATACGAGCCTGGACGGCATGCACCGCGTACGCGCCGCGTTCGAGTTGGCGGCCACCGACCGCGCCCGCGGGTTGGAAGCCCTCGCCGCACTGAGCAAGGACCCGACGACGGACGACGCAAGGGCCGAGTTGGTGCGCGCCGAAATCGCCAGGGTCAAACGAGCGCGAAAGAACTACTTCCGCTCAGACGAAGCCACGGGAAAACCGCCGGAGGTCGACCTCACCGGGGTCGTCTCCTATCGCGTCCTGGCCGCTCGCCTCCTCGGCTTCTACGACCGGAAAGCCGCCATCGACCACCTGACGGCATTGACAAGCGCCCCCGACGAAGACGTAGCCGACCAAGCCCTTACAACCTTGGCGAAGGACTTCTCCTAACCGGACTCGGGCCGCCCGTGGGTTCCCGCGACGGAACTCCGGGTTTTCCCGGATGACCTGCGGAAACGCGGTATGTGGGACGCGCGTCCGACGAGGCCGGTTGACGGCGGACCCGAAGCTGGCCAGCTATCACCAGGTGTCGGCGAATACCGGTACAACTGGGGATTCGTTCGATCGAAGGGATGCGCAGGGTGAGGAAGCTTCTCGTCACGGGGGCCGCCGCGATCGCGGTGGCGGGAGCCGGGGTGCTGGTGGCGACGCCGGCCGAGGCCGCGAGTCCGGTGCAGATCTACCGGGTGTACTACAACTCGCCCGGCAGCGACACGGGGTCGAACAAGTCGCTGAACGGCGAATGGGTGCAACTGTTCAACACGTCCCGGCTGTCGAAGAGCCTGAAGGGCGTCAAGCTCCGCGACAAGACCGGCTACACCTACACGTTCGGTTCCTACAGGCTCGCGGGCCGGAAGTCGGTCTACATTCACACCGGCAAGGGCAAGAACACGGCCACCCACCGCTACTGGGGCAAGAGCTGGTACGTGTGGAACAACACCGGCGACACCGCGTACCTGCTGTACGCGAACGGAAAGGTGGCGGACAAGTGCTCGTGGGGTAAGAAGGGCTCCTCGACGTACTGCTGATCCGTCCCGCCGCTCACGAACGAGGCGATGAGCAGGGCGGCCGAGAAACGGCGGCCGCCCTCTCAGTTCTCGATGGTGATGCCCATCGCCGACGCGAGCGTGAGGAGTAGACCCTGCGCGTCGCCGGTGGCCACCACGGCACCCGCGAAACTCTGGACGCCGTGCACCCCGTAGAGGTCGCACTCGGAGAGCCGTGTGCCCTTCATACCGGCGTTGCTGAACTGCGCCCCGCCGAGCTTGCAGCGTTCGAACCGGGCTCCGGTGAGGTCGGCCTCCTGGAAGTTCGCGTTCGTCAGGTTGCAGTCCCGGAACACCACGTTCTTGAACCGGCTGAAGCGGAAGGACGAGAGGTCGGCGCGGCAGTTGCTGACCAGCACGTCCCGCAGGGAGCAGCCGGTCATCGACGTCCCGGTGAGACGGCTGCCCTCAATCACAACGTTGAAAACGCGCGAGTCGGACAGCTTCAGGTTCGCCAGATCACACGAAGCAAACTCGACGTCCCTGAACTCGACTCGCCGCATGCTCGTCCCGGACAGGCGCGTCTCCTGAAAGCGGCAACGCTCGAACTCGGCGTCCTCCGCGTCCCGCTCCGCCAGATCCAGCGCCCCGAACCGCATCGACAGGTACACGCCATCGTCGACCAGTTCACCGTCCGCGGGACCGGCCTCACCCAGCGACCCCGGAATCACAGGAGCCACGGGCTCCTTGAGCCGCCGAGAAGAACGAGCCCGCACACCACCACTCACCACCCGCGCGACTCTACTAGCCCCACAAGCCCCGCCCCCCGCACCCAGCCAAGCCCCCGCCCGGCCTCGAAGCGTGGCCTCAGATGCTCTTGAGCACCTCAGCGAAGCGCTGGAAGTCGTCGCGCTTCATGGCGACCACGGGCCCGCCGGGATCCTTGCTGTCCCGGATGGAGATCAAATCGCCCACAGAAGCGAGTTGCACGCAGTTGCCGCCATTTTCTGTGCTCCGACTTGCCGTGCGCCAGGCGGCCGTGCTCGGCTTCATCCCCTGCCTCTCCTTCGGGTGGACCCAGTCTGGGTTTAGAGGTTTTTGATGGCTTCGGTGAAGCGCTTGAAGTCGGTGCGCTTCATGGTGAGCATCGGGCCATTGGGATCTTTGCTGTCGCGGATTGCCACGGTGGCGGATACGCCGGCGATCTCGACGCAATTGTCGTTCTGAACAGTGCTGCGGGAGGCCTTGCGCCAGACGGCCTTGGTCAGGTCCATCTCTCCTCAATCACCCTTCTGATCAGCGCCCGGGTGTCTCTCACGTTGAGCGCCTCGGCTTGCAGACTAGCGAAGGTTTCGTTGAGTGCGGCAAGGTCTTCAGCGTCTGCGCTGGTGAAGCCGCCGGTTCCGGTGACGATGTATGCGGCCTCGCTCCGGTCGCCCTGGGTGGCGATGGCGAACGCGGCTCGCGCCTCCTCAACATAGACGGTCGGGAGCACCTGCAGCCGAATGCCGTTTCGGTGGGACAGTTCCAGCAAGTGTTCGAGTTGCTCGCGCATGACTTGGACGGTGCCGACCTGCCTGCGCAGGATGCTTTCTTCGAGGACCACAAATATCTTCGGTGCGGGATCGCTGAGCACGTGCTTCTGCCGGTTCATCCGGGTGGCCACGTCAGCCGGGTCCTTGAGGATCGCGCTTGCGTACGCCTCTGTTTGGAAAAGACCGTTTACGATGTGTGTCTCATAGACACGGATCAAGCTGGCCGTGGACTCGGCCTTTGGAAAGTTCACGAAGTGGGCCGCGTACTTGGCTGACTTGATCGATTCCACGAGTGCATTCCACGCCGCGATGACCTCGCCGTTGGCCCGTAGTGCGGCGTCCAGCCGGGTCGCGAAATCGTAACGGCAGCACGTCTTGCCAAGTTCCACATGGCTGACGTAGGCGCGCGTGACGTTCACCAGCGTGGCCAGCTCTACCTGCTTGAGTCCTGCTACCTCGCGCAACCGCCGTACTTCCGTGCCGAAGGTTCGCAGCTCCGGGCTGCTCTTGCTCTTCTCCCTGGTCACAGCCATGCCGAGCCTTTCTCGTGGGGCAACACCCGCGCTAACTCGCGCAACCAGTTTGCGGGTGCTTAGCCAGTTGACAGCTAACGTACGCCGCCACGTGGCTTCATGGTGGTCGTTCGACAACAGAGAGTGATTTCGGAGAGAGCACCCGATACGGGACGAATGACCTGTCCGAGATCGAACACCGTCCACGCGGAAGGGGCCACCATGCCCGTTGTTGCCGCTGCGCCGGAGAGGCCGGCGTTGGTTCTGGAGCCGACGGATCGGGCGCCTGCCAGGGCGCGGCGCTATCTGACCGTGCGGTTCGCCGAACTCGGGCACACCGACGATTTCTTCGGCCGGCTCGTGGTTACGGAACTGGTTACAAATTCGTACAAGCACGTCGGAGTCGGGCAGATCATCGTCCGCATTTTCCGGGATGCGTGCGAGCCCCTGACCGTCATCGAGGTTCAGGACGAGGGGGCCGCGCTCCCGGTCGTCCGGGACGAAGACCATGGCGCGACCAGCGGACGCGGGCTGCTGCTCATGGCGCAGCTCGTCCATGACTGGGGCGTCCGGCCGCTGGACGGGGAGGGGAAGGTCACGTGGGCTCGTTGCGCCCGGTGAGCGTCCAGGCCGAGCCTTATGTGCTGCGCTGGCGGACGTGGCGCGGGCGCCCCGTCGCGACCCGGTACCTGGATCTGCTGGCCGTCGCCGTCCAGGCCAAGGGGTACCGGTGCGTCAAGCTCTACGAGGCGACTGATCTGCCCTCGCGTCCGCCTGTCCTCTGGGTCTTCGCGTTCGGGCCCGATGACCACGTGCGGGTCGCCGTCACCGTCTGCGCCGTGGCCGGAGGCTGGGGCTACCACCAGGCCGGACGCGGACGGCACGGCTACCTCGCACCTTGCGGCGACGCCAAGTACGCGGCCGACCAGGTCGACGGCCTCCTCAAGCACCGCATGTATCCGGCCACCTGGAGGCGACCTGCTATCGGAGGTACAGCATGAATGCCCAAACTCCCCACCACCCGTCCATCGCGAACGTTCGCCAGGCGGGAGCCCTGGAACTGGATCTTGACATCGATAGGGCCCTTGATGAGCTGCGTCGCTCCTTCCCTGGGCTGTGCATCTGGCACGGGGAGTTCAGCGGGCTTCTAGCGAGGAACCCCGGTCCTTCAGGGCCGGGAGGAATCGCTTCTCTCGTCCGTGGCGCCTCGGCGCCGCCCCGTATCGGCCCCAGACAACCCAGAGTTCGTAATGATACAGTCACGGACTGTGAAATTGGTGGTGCAGGTCAAGCTGCTGCCGACGCCCGAGCAGGCGGCGGCACTGGCTGACACTCTGCATCGGGTCAACACCGCCGCCGACCAGGTCTCGGCCGCGGCCTTCGCAGAGTTCGGGCTGCGCTGCCGTGAACTGCCCTTGCGGAGGCTGTGCTACGGCGATCTCAAAGCCGGCGGGCTCGGCGCTCAGGCCGCCCAGCACGTGATCAAACGGGTCGTGGACGCCTACACCGCCCTGCGCGGCACCATCCGCAACGGTCGTCTGGGCGGCCCGGCATCCGCACGGCGCCGCAAAGCCGAGTCCAAACCCATCGTGTTCCGCCCGGACGCCGCGCACACCTTCGACGACCGGTGCCTGTCGTGGCAGTTGGACGCGGGCACCGTCAGCATCTGGACAACGGCCGGGCGCTGCAAGAACCTGCGGTTCACCTGTTCCCCCGACCAGGCCAAGGGACTGGCCGCGCACCGGAAAGGAGAATCCGATCTCGTCCACCGGGACGGCATGTGGTTCCTGCTGGCCACCTGCGACGTCCCCGAACCACCGGTGTTCGAGCCGGCCGACTGGGTGGGGGTGGACCGCGGCATCGTCAACCTGGCCACCACCTCAGACGGCGACAACCACCAAGGGCGTCGGCTGGGCCGGTACCGGCGGTGGCAGGCCCGCAAACGCGCCGAACTCCAGGCCAAACGCACCCGGTCGGCCGCCAGATTGTTGAAGAAGCGGGCCCGCCGCGAGGCGCGGCACGCCCGGCACGTCAACCACACGATCTCCAAGCAGGTCGTCGCCGTCGCGGCACGCACCGGACGCGGCATCGCACTCGAGGACTTGAGTGGGATCCGCGGACGGGTCACGGTTCCACGCGACCAGCGGGCACGCCTGTCGTCCTGGCCCTTCCACCAACTCGGGCAGTTCATCGCCTACAAGGCACGCCGCCACGGCGTGCCCTACATCGAGGTGGATCCGGCCTACACCTCCCAGCGCTGCCCCCGCTGCGGCCACACCGCCAGGAACAACCGTCCCTCACGGGACCACTTCACATGTCGCCGGTGCGGCCTCGCTGGGCCCGCCGACGTCGTCGCCGGGGTCAACGTGCGCGACCGCGCACGCTCGGCGTGGGTATTCGTCAACATGCCCAACCCGCCCCCGCATAGCGACGGGCAGGTGGATGCGACCCGTGACCGCCCCACCGTAACGGGCAGTCGGGAGCGCGAACAAAGCCCCCCAAGGACCGAACGAGCAAGCTCGGTCCCTTCAGGGCCGAGTAGTTGACCGGGTCACTGTGGGCGCTTCTGCCGGATCGCCTTGTCGAGGCCAAGACCGCCGCCGACCTGGCCCGGCAGCTCTACGGCATTCTGGGCCGTCCTCAACCCCGGCCCGTGCGTCGTCCCAGCACACCGTCCACCCGCAGACCGGACGGCACCTGGAACGTCCCGGCTCGCGCTCCTGTTCGTCGTACGACGTCCCCTCGTCGCTCTCCCCTGCTGGGGCGATTGGTGATCGGCGTCCTTCGCGCGGCCAAAATGTCCGCGTGGCCCGCGCTGCCGGCCTGATCGCCGGCATGTGGGACGCGCATGGCCGCTGCGCACAGGGGGCGGACGGTACCCGGATGGCCTCCGCCTGGTCGCTCGCCAGGGCGGTCCGTTGCTCCTCCATCAACTACAAGCGGCCTTTTGCCTCGCCAGTTTGGTGGAGACCTGTGCCAGCTCAGCTCGACGGTGCTTCGGAATGACGTCGTCCATCATGCGATCGGCCGTCAACAGCGCGTTGAAGAACACGGAAGCGCGAGCGACTTCCACTGCGGCGTGGTCGACGTCGCCGAGCCTGTTCCGAACGAGCCAGGCGGACACCTGTGCCCAGGAGAACAGCCGCTGCCGGACGGGTTCGGGAAAACCGCCGGGACCACGCACACCCCCGATCCAGTGCCGAACGGCGTGGACCGTCACTTTGGCCCTGGTGGCCATCGTCTCGACGGCGACGAGGTCCCCACCGTCGACGCCGGTCACCGTCATCCCCGCTTCGCGGACATCCGTGATCGCCGACATGATAGCCCCGGCGACGTCGTCGGCCTCACGGGAGAACATGACGACGCCACCTCGGTCATCGGCCTGGACGGTGGCATCGACGCCCTCACCGGAGTTGGCGATGATCACTTCCGCCAGCCGGTCGACGTGTTCGTCCGTCACCGGCCCCGCGATCTCAAGATCGAACCAGTACACGTTCACTCGGTCCTCCTCTCTCAGCGGCTGGCCGGACACCCGGCGACGGCCTTGTAGATCTTCGCCGCCTCGTGCTCGGCCACACGCGGCGTTCCGTAGATGTTCAGTTGGGGCAGCAACCTCGCCCGCCAGGGCAGCGCAGCCACCCGGCTTCGATAGCGGCACGGATGGCAGCGAGTATTGCCTTCGCGGGCATGTAGCAGGTACTAATCCGAGTGTACTGTCCCTTAGTACATGTTCGCCGATTGGAGAACAAGGGTCCCGCGTCGGCAACTGCGCAGACGTGTTGTGACGCCTCGACGTGGGTGTCGGTGGGGTGGGGCATGGTGGGGGGACGAGACGGAGGGGGATCTGGTGATCATTATTTCGGGGATGCTGCGGGTGGACGCCGGGGGCCGGGACGCCTATGTGGAGGGGTGCCGGGAGGTCGTCGAGATGGCGCGGGCGGCGCCCGGGTGTCTTGACTTCGCGGTCTCGGTCGACCCTGTCGAGCCCGACCGGGTCAACGTGTACGAGCGGTGGGAGAGCGGCGAGGACGTCGAGCGGTTCCGGGGGGCGGGGCCCGAGCCGGAGCAGGCGGTGCAGATCCGGCACGCCGAGGTGATGAGGTATCTGATCTCGGGGGTCGAGGCGCCCTAGCGGCGAATGGCAGAGTTGAGGGGTGCGGGTTCTGATCCTCGGGCCGTTGGTCGTGGCGGACCAGGGGCGCGACGTCGTCGTCGGCGGGGCCCGGTTGCGGGCGTTGCTGATCCGGTTGGCGCTGGAACCCGGGCGGACGGTCGGGGCCGAGGCGCTCGTCCAAGCCTTGTGGCCCGAGGGCGGTCCTGGCGTGCACGCGTTGCAGGCGCTCGTCTCGCGGTTGCGGCGGTGCCTGCCGGACGGGCGGTTGCGGTCCGTGCCCGGCGGTTACGTCCTGGACGTCGAGTCGGTTGACGCTCCGGAGTTCGAGCGGCTGGCGGGCGAGGGCAAGCGGGCGCTGCGGGACGGAGATGCTCCGGGTGCGGCGGCGCTGTTGCGGGAGGCGCTTGAGCTGTGGCGCGGGGACGCGCTGGTCGATGCGGCCGGGGTTCCCTTCGCGGATGCGGCGGCCGTCAGGTTGGAGGCGCTCCGGGTCTCGGCGGTCGAGGATCGGCTGGCCGCCGAGCTGGCCGCCGGGGCAGACCCGGCGCGGCTGGTCGCGGAGCTGGAGGAGCTGGCGGCGCTGCATCCGCTGCGGGAGCGGCCCCGGGCGCTGCTCGTCGAGGCGCTTCACCGGGGCGGCCGGTCGGCCGAGGCGCTGGCGGCCTTCGAGCAGTTCCGGGGCGTGCTGGCGGACGAATTGGGCGCCGATCCCGGCAAGGAACTACAGGCCGCCTATCTCGCCGTCCTGCGGGCCGCCCCGAGGGAGCGGGCGCGCGGGAATCTCCGGGTGCCGCCGACCACCTTCGTCGGACGGGAGGGCGAGCGCGCATGGGTCGCGCGGGCGCTCTGGGACGGGCGGCTCGTCACCCTGGTCGGGCCCGGCGGGGCGGGCAAGACGCGGCTCGCGACGAAGGTCGGCGCCGATCTGGCCGGGCGGTTCCCCGGCGGGGTCTGGCTGGTCGAGCTGGCCGCCGTCCATGATCCGGCCGACGTCCCCGGGGCGGTCGCGGGCGTCCTCGGGCTCCGGGACGGCACGCATCGGCTGGTCGAGGCGCTGTCCGCCGACGAGACGCTGATCGTCCTGGACAACTGCGAACACGTCCTGGACGCGGCGGCCGGGCTGGCGGACGAGCTGCTCGGCGCCTGCCCCAGCCTGCGCGTCCTCGCGACGAGCCGGGAGCGGCTCGGGGTCGACGGTGAGGCGCTCTGCCCGGTTCCGCCGCTCGAAGCCGCGTCGTCCGCCGAGCTGTTCGCCGAGCGGGCGGCGGCCGTCCGGCCCGGGTTCGCGGCGGACGCGCGGGCCGTCGACGAGATCTGCCGCCGCCTGGACGGGCTCCCGCTCGCGATCGAGCTGGCCGCCGCCCGGCTGCGGTCGATGTCCCTGGAACAGCTCGCGGCCCGGCTCGACGACCGCTTCCGGCTGCTGACCGGCGGGAGCAGGACGGCGCTGCCCCGGCACCGGACGCTCCGCGCCGTCGTCGCGTGGAGCTGGGACCTCCTGGACGAGCCCGAGCGCCGTTTCGCCGAGCGGCTGTCGGTGTTCCCCGGCACGATCACGCCCGAGACCGCGGCCGCGGTGACCGGCGCCCGCGATGCCCTCGAACTCCTCGACTCGCTCGTCGACCGCTCGCTCCTCCAGGGCGTCGACGGCCCCGAGCCGCGCTTCCGCATGCTGGAGACGATCCGCGAATACGGGCTGGAGCGGCTGGCCGCCGAAGCGGAGATCGGCAAGACGCGCGACGCGCACGTCCGATGCTTCCTCGACCTGGCCGAACGGGCGGAGCCGCATCTGCGCCGCCCGGAACAGCTGACCTGGATCCGGCTGCTCACGGCGGAGCGCGACAACCTCCTCGCCGCACTCCAGCACGCCGTGGACGAGGGCGACGCGGAGGCGGCCGTCCGGATGGGCGCCGCGCTCGCCACGTTCTGGATGATCCAGGGCGACCACGCGGAGGCGGCGCGGCGGCTGCGGCTCGCGCTCACGGTCCCGCGCCGGGGCCCGGTGCCGGGGGAGGCGGCGGCGCTGGGCGGTTACGTGTTCAACACCGTCATGTCCGGGGGCGACGCGCGCGACGACCCCCTGATCAGCGAGTACGCGCCGACCGACCACCCGCTCGCCGCGCTGATCGAGCCGGCGGCGGCGCTGCTGAACCACGACCCGGCCGGCGGCGTCGCGGCCATCGACCGGCGGCTGCCCGAGGACGACCCCTGGACGAGGGCGGCGCTGCACCTGATGCGCGCCATGCTCAACGGCAACCAGGACGAGATGGGGCAGATGCGCGCCGACATCGCCGTGGCCCAGCGGGGGTTCCGCGAGGCCGGGGAGCGGGCCGGGCTGGCGCTCGCGCTGACCTTCGCGGCCGGGGCGCAGACCGTCGACGGGCGCTTCGGCGAGGCGATCGAAGCGCTGGAGGAGTCCATCGGGCTGCTGCGCGAGCTGGACGAGGACGCCGACACGTCCATGCAGCGGGTGATGCTCGCCGTCGCGCGGGCCCACTCCGGCGACGTCCGCACGGCGCGCGGGGAGTTGGCCGCGATGGTCGCGCCGGGCGCCGCGACCCCGTCCCGGTACCTGGTGCACGTCCGCGTCGCGCTCGGCGACCTCGCCCGCCACGCCGGTGACGCGGACGAGGCCGCCGAGCACTACGCCGCCGCTCGACGCGACCTCGACCGCGTCCCGTCCTACCCCCAGTTCGGCTCGCTGCTGGAGGCGGCGCACGGCCAGATGGCGATCGGACGGGACGACCCGGCGGCGGCGCGCCGGCACCTGCGCAGGGCGCTCGCCCTCGCCGTCGACGCCCCCGACATGCCGATCGCCGCCGTCGCCGGATACGGGGTCGCCCGGCTGCGCGCCGCCGCCGATCCGGGCGCGGCGGCCGAGGCGCTCGGCGCCGCGTCCGTCCTGCGGGGCGCGCCCGACGCGTTCAACCCCGACGTCGCCGGCCTCACCCGCCGCCTCCGCCGCGACCTGGGCGAACGCGCCTACCGCGACGCCTACGAGCGGGGCCGGCGGCTGGACGTGACCGGCGCGCTCGCCCTGCTGGACGATCAGCTGCGGCGCCGGTAGGCGGCGACGGCGAGCGGCCCGAACACGACCAGGAACCCCGCCGACCACAGCAGCGTCGTCGTCGCCGGACCCGCGACCGGCCCGCCGATCAGCAGGCCCCGCGAGGCGTCCACCGCGTCGCTGACCGGGTTGACCTCGACCCACGCCTGGAGCCAGCCGGGCATCGTGTCCGCCGGGACGACCATGTTCGTGCCGAACGCCAGCGGAAAGATGCCGAGGAACGCCACCGTCTGCACGATGACCTCCTCCCTGATCAGGACGCCGATGAGGACGTTGGCCCAGCCCAGCGCGAAGCCCAGCGCCGTCGCCAGGCCGGTCGCCGCCAGCGCCGACACCAGGTCCGTCTGGACGCGGAAGCCCATCAGGTAACCGGTCGCGAACAGCACCACGGCCGCGACCACGTACCGCACCATGTCGCCGAGGACGATCCCGACGAGCGGCGCGGAACGTCCGATCGGCAGGCTGCGGAACCGGTCGAAGACGCCCTTCTTGATGTCGGTGTTGATGCTGAGCCCGGTCGCCAGCATCCCGGCGAGCAGCATCGTCATGACCAGCACGCCGGGGAACACGTACTGCAGGTACGCGCGCGTCGAGCCGGACACCGCGCCGCCGAACAGGTACACGAACAGCAGCAGGAACAGGATCGGCATGAACAGCGCGTCGCTCAGCACCCCTGGGCTGCGCCGCGTCTTGGTCAGGCTCCGCCCCGCGAGCAGCAGGCTGTGCCGGACGAGCCGGAACCGCGGACCGCTCGCCCGCCCGGACGCCGGCCGGGACGCGCGCCCGGCCGCCGCGCCGGAGCCGACGACCGTGTCCGCCATCGGTGCCGCCTGCGCGGAGACGGCCTCCTGGTTCACCTCGCTCATGCCGCGACCTCCTTCTCGTCCGTGCGGTGGCCGGTCAGGGTGAGGAAGACCTCGTCCAGGCTGGGCAGCCGCAGCGACAGCTCGGTGACGCCGATCCCGGCGGCGTCGAGGCGGCGGACGGTCTCGGTGAAGGCGCCGTCCCCGTCGACCGGCACCGAGACGACGTCCCGGTGCGGCGGCTCGACCTCGCGTCCCGACACTCCGCGCAGGATCGCGGTGACCTCGTCCAGCCGCCCCGGGTCGCGCGGCCGGACGGTGATCGTCTGCCCGCCCGCGATCCGCTTCAGCTCGGCGGGCGTGCCGGACGCGATGGCGGCGCCGCGGTCGATGACGGTGATCTCGTCGGCGAGGGCGTCGGCCTCCTCCAGGTACTGGGTGGTCAGCAGGACCGTCCCGCCGCCGTCGGTCATCGAGCGGATCAGCCGCCACGCCTCCTCCCGCCGTCCCGGATCGAGGCCGGTCGTCGGCTCGTCCAGGAAGATCACGGCGGGACGTCCGATCATGCTCGCGGCGAGGTCGAGGCGGCGCCGCATCCCGCCCGAGTACGTGGACACCCGGCGCCCGGCGTCGTCGGTGAGCTCGAACCGCTCCAGCAGTTCGGCCGCGCGGGCCTGCGCCTCCGCCTTCCGCATGTCGAGCAGGCGCCCGATGAGGACGAGGTTCTCGGTCGCGGTGAGGTCCTCGTCCACGGACGCGTACTGCCCGGTGAGGCCGACCAGCTCCCGCACCTTCGCCGCGTCGCGCACGACGTCCAGCCCGCAGACCTCCGCCCGCCCCGCGTCGGGACGCAGAAGCGTCGCGAGGATCCGTACCGCAGTCGTCTTCCCCGCGCCGTTGGGGCCGAGGACGCCCAGCACCGTCCCCGGCCGCGCCGCGAGCTCCACCCCCGCCAGCGCGGTCGTTTTCCCGAATCGTTTGACCAGGCCTTCGGCCTGAAACGCGTAACCCATGCCCCGGAGGCTTCCGGGCGCCGCTCACAAACCGCTCACACGCCGGCGCCCGGCCCCCGGTCCCCCTATTCCAGGTCGAACTTGACCTTCTGCCCCTCGATCGAGGTGACCCGGATCGACACCGGCCCGACCTGCGCGCTCTCCCCGTTCGCGATCACGGCGGGCGCGGACCCGCCCGCCGACACCGTCACCCCCTCCGTGGAGATCTGCGAGACGGTGACGTCGACGTCGTTGACCTCCAGGGTCTGCCCGGCACCGCTCACGGTCACATGGCACTTGCCGTTGACGCACCGCTGCGTGTGGCTCTGGCACCCGCTGAGCAGCAGGACCCCACCGGCCGCGAGCACGGCGAGAACCGGCACTGCACGTTTCACAAAACCCCCAATGTCGGACGACCTCGCATGTATCGATGCACCGTCCGACCGCTGGGTTCCACCTCCGACTGGCATGAACCGGCCACCCGAACCCCCGAACTCACGGGCGCATCGCCGCGTCCCACCAGGCCGTTCACCGACGCCGACCGATCAGGCGGGAAGCAGGGCTTCGCGCCACCTGGCGGTGTACTGGTGGAGCCAGGAGATCCGCCCGTCCACGACGCGCCACAGGTGGACGAACTCCGCCTCATGAGGACGTCCGGTCGAGCGGGCCGTGCCCCGGTAATGGCCGGTCACCACCACCAGCCCGTCCTCGGTCTCATGCCAGGTCTCGGCGTAGGGCGCGGTGTCGTACTCGGCGAAAACGGCACCCCACACACGGGCGAGGGTCTCCTCGGGCCCGTGGAACGCGCCGCCGGCGCCGCACGGCAGGCCGGGCGCGGTATGGGCCTCGAACTCGGGATGCAGCAGAGCGAGGATCGCGGCGGCGTCCCGCGCCTGGGTGGCGGCGTAGAACCCGGCGACGACGTCAGAGTCGGCGGCCATGGGACGTACTCCTTTTAGAGAAGGCGTTCTAGAATGAAACAACTACTAACACGGGAGGCGCCCCTTGGGAAGACCGTCCAAGTTCCGCGAGGACCAGATCCTCGACGCCGCGCTCGCGGTGACCGCCGAGAACGGCCCCGGCGCCGCCACGATCGGCGCCATCGCCGCGCGGCTCGGCGCCCCGTCCGGCTCGATCTACCACCGGTTCGGCTCCCGCGACCTGCTGCTCGCCACCCTCTGGACGCGCTGCGCGCACCGCTTCCAGCAGGGCTTCATCGCGGCCCTGTCAGCGGACGACCCCGAGTCGGCCGCGCTCCACACGCCCCGCTGGTGCCGCTCCCACCCCGACGAGGCCGCCGTCCTGCTGCTCTACCGGCGCCAAGACCTGGTAGGCGAATGGCCCGCCGAGTTCGCCTCGGTGAACCGCGAGGTGGACGCCGCCCTCGACGCCTTCATCGAGCGCCACCCGGCCATCGACCGCGAACGCCTCCTCTTCGCCACCGTCGACGTCCCCTACGGCGCCGTCCGCCGCCACCTCCTGAACGCCACCCCGCCCCCACCGGCCATCGACCCCTTGATAGCCACCACCTGCCGCACCGTCCTCACCACTTGACCGGCGCTCCCACACCCACCGCAGTTGGTTTCAGATCGGGAGGATTGCCCGGATTACGTTCGGGGTGTCGGTCAGGTCGTTCAGGACCAGGTCGGCGCCGGAGAGGCGTAGGGCGGGGGCTGTGGTCGCGCCCGTCGCCACGGCCACTACGCGGGCGCCGCCTTCGTGGCCTGCGCGGACGTCGTGCGGGGTGTCGCCTATCAGGACCGTGTTGGACGCGGTGAAGGCGTCGCCGTACTTGCCGGACGCGCGCTGCTGCGCGAGGCGGACAAGGGGCGGGCGTTCGACGCCGTCCATGCCGTAGGCGCCCACGTCCAGGTCGAAGAGGTCGGTGAGGCCGAAGGCGGTCAGTTTGACGCGGGCTATCTGCTCCATGTTGCCGGTCAGGGCCGACTGGATCACGTCGGGACGGGCGGCGAGGGCCTTCAGGGCGGCGTGGGCGCCCGGCAGGACGCGGCCCCGTGCGGCGATCTCGTGGGAGCGGGTCGCGAAGGTCTCGGCCAGGGCCGCCGTGAAGGACGCGAGGAGGGCGGGCGTCGGGTCTATGCCGTGGTGGCGGAGGGTTTCGGTGGTGATGGCCAGGTCGGTGCGGCCGGCCATGGCGGCGACCTTCTCGGGCGGGCCGCCGATGAGGCGCTCGAACACCGACGCGTAGATGCCGGCGCTGACGCCGCCGGCGTCGATGAGGGTGTGGTCGACGTCCCAGAGCACCAGTGTCCGCACGGACGCATGGTAGGGCGAAGGCGCGGGCAAAGGATTCCGCCGCTGTTCATCCGGGCGTGAAATGCTGGTCATCTGGGTGTGCGTGGTGGTCGACCGACGTCCCTGAAGGAGCAGAGCGTGGCCGAGAGGCATCTGGAGATCGAGCAGAAGTACGATGCCGCCCCCGACTTCGTCCTGCCGGACTTGAGCGGTTTGCCGGGCGTGGCCGCGCTCGGCGAGCCCGAGGTGCACGAACTGCACGCCACCTATTTCGACACCGCCGACCTCCGGCTCGCCGCGAACAAGATCACGCTGCGGCGGCGCCGGGGCGGGCCGGACGCGGGCTGGCATCTGAAGATGCCAGCCGGGCCGGACAGCAAGCAGGAGCTGCGGGCGCCGCTCGGCCGGCCGCTGGTCGTCCCGGCGCGGCTCGCGGGGCTGGTCGCGGCGTACACGCGGGGCGCCGAGCTGCGCCCGGTGGCGACCCTGGAGACGCGGCGGACGGTCGTCGGGCTGCTCGGCGCGGACGGTGCCGAGCTGGCGGAGGTCGCCGACGACCTGGTGACCGGGCGGGGCGGCGAGGACGCGGAGCCGCAGCGGTGGCGGGAGATCGAGGTCGAGCTGGGGACGGGCGCGCCCGACCTGCTGAAGGCGGCCGGGAAGCGGCTCCGCAAGGGCGGCGCGAAGCGGGCCAAGTCGTCGTCCAAGCTCGGGCGGCTGCTCGGGGAGGCCGTGGTGCCTTCGGCCGCGGCCGCCGCGCGGGCCCGGGCCCGCTCGCGGATCACGGCGGCCACCAGCAACGGGAAGGCGCCCGCGATCACGACCGGGGAGGTCGTGATGGCGTACCTCGCCGAGCAGGTCGAGGCGATCGCGCACTTCGACCCGAAGGCCCGGCTGGGCGAGCACGACGCCGTCCACAAGATGCGGGTCGGCGTGCGGAGGACGCGGAGCGCGCTGCGCAGCTACCGGTCCGTGCTGGACGCGGAGCGGACCGTCCGGCTCGGTCCGGAACTGCGCTGGCTGGCGCAGGAGCTCGGCGAAGTGCGCGACCGCGAAGTGCTGCGCATGCGGTTCCAGGGCGCGCCCGAATTCCTGCTGGACGACCTGGAGAAGCAGGAGCGGTCGGCGTACCGGCGGCTGAACGCGGCCTTGAAGGAGCCGAGGTATTTCGCACTGCTCGACGAACTCGACCGGCTGATCACCGCGCCGCCGCTGGCCGCCGAGGCCGGCAAGAAGGCCCGCAAGGAACTGCCCGGCCTCGTCACGCGGGCCTGGGACCGGATGGCCGGGGAGTACGCGTCGATCAAGACGGCCGACGACCCCGACACGGCGCGGCACGAGACCCGCAAGGAGGCCAAGCGCGTCCGGTACGCCGCCGAACTGGCGGTTCCGGTGCTGGGCGTCGCGGCGAAGCGGGTGGTCGAGGACGCCAAGCGGATCCAGGGCGTCCTCGGCGAGTACCAGGACGGCGTCATCGCCATGGAGCATCTCGCCGCCGCCGCGAAACGCACGAAGATTCCGGCGGAGGCTTTCACGCTCGGCGTCCTGTACGGCAAGGAGGAATGCGAAGCCATGACCGCGCGCGACCGGCTGGCGACGACCTGGTCGCGCACTCTCGGCCCGTCGTTCTAGGGGCTGTGCCGTTCCAGGGCGGGCATTGAGGAATCGGTGAGGTGGGCGACCCAGAACTCCGCTTTGCGGAGGCCCGGGTCGTCCGGGACTTTCTCCCCGAGTTGCTTGCACAGACCGGAGACGAGTTCGGAGACGATCTCGCCGTGCGTGCACACGAGCGCGGGCGTGCCGGCCAGTGAGAGCAGCCGCTCCACGGACGCCTCCGGGCCGGTGTCGCCGACCGTGAACGCCGCGTCCGTGCCGATGGACGCCCTGGTCAGACGCGCGTAAGGCAGGACGGTCTCCAGGCACCGGGCCGTCGCCGAACTGATCACCCGCAGCGGCCCGTAGGCGTGCAGCAGACCGGCGAGCGCCGCGGCCTCGCGCCGGCCGGCGGCGTCCAGCGGGCGCAGCGAGTCGGCCTCCCGCCACGCGGTCTTCTCGCCCGCCGACGCGTGCCGCAGGATGATCAGCGGCGACGTCCGCGAAGGGCCGCGCAGGAACTCCTGGAGCAGGTCGATGTCGTGCCGGTAGCTGAGCCGGGCCTCCGCCTCGGCGGCCGGCAGCCAGACCAGCTCGTCGACCTCGTCGTTCGGGGCGAACGCGCTCGACGTGACGGGCCGGGCCGCCCAGTAGTCGACCTGCTTGGTCCGCGCGCCGATCGGATACCGGCTGGTCGGGAGGCGGCGGCCGAGGCGGGCGACGATGCCCGTCTCCTCCTCGATCTCGCGGACGGCGGCGCGCAGCACGTGCTCGCCCGGGTCGACCTTCCCCTTCGGGAACGACCAGTCGTCGTAGCGGGGACGGTGGATCACCGCGAACTCCGGCCCCTGCCCCGGCCCGTCCCGCCACAGCACGGCGCCCGCCGCGTGGACGACCTCAGCCATCGACCGTCCTCCACCGGCGGCTCTTGACCAGGTGCGTCTGGACGTCGAGGAGCGTCTCGCCCGGCCGGGGCCGCGCCCGCGTCCAGGTGCCGTCGCCGGCGAGCGCCCACGCGTGGGTGCCGGGGTCCATGGCGCGGTCGAGCAGCGCGAGCAGGTCGTCGCGCTGCGCCCGGTCGGTGACGGTGACGAGGGCCTCGACGCGGCGGTCCAGGTTGCGGTGCATGAGGTCGGCGCTGCCGATCCACACCTCGGGCTCGCCGCCGTTCTCGAACGCGAACACCCGCGAGTGCTCCAGGAACCGGCCGAGGACGCTGCGCACCCGGATCGTGTCCGACAGGCCCGGCACGCCGGGACGCAGCGCGCAGATGCCGCGCACCCAGACGTCCACCGGCACCCCGGCCCGCGACGCCCGGTACAGCGCGTCGATGATCACCTCGTCGACCAGCGAGTTGCACTTGATGCGGACCCGCGCGGCATGCCCGGACCGCCGGTTGTCGATCTCGTGCTCGATGCGCTGGACGAGCCCGGACCGCAGGCTGTTCGGCGCGACGAGCAGCCGGTGGTAGGAGCTCTGCCGCGAGTAGCCGGTCAGGTGGTTGAACAGGGCGCTGACGTCCTCGCCGACCTCGGGGTCGGCGGTGAGCAGCCCGAAGTCCTCGTAGAGGCGGGCGGTCTTCGGGTGGTAGTTGCCGGTGCCGATGTGGCAGTAGCGGCGCAGCTGGCCCTCGTCGTCCTGCCGGACGATCAGCGCGAGCTTGCAGTGCGTCTTCAGCCCGACGAACCCGTACACGACGTGGCAGCCGGCCGTCTCCAGCTTGCGCGCCCACGCGATGTTGGCGCGCTCGTCGAACCGGGCCTTCAGCTCGACGACGACCACGACCTGCTTGCCCGCCTCGGCGGCGCTCATCAGCGCGTCCACGATCGGGGAGTCGCCGCTCGTCCGGTACAGCGTCTGCTTGATCGCGAGGACGCGCGGGTCGGCGGCGGCGTCCTCGATCAGCCGCTGGACGGTCGTGGTGAACGAGTCGTAGGGGTGGTGGACGAGCACGTCCCGCTCACGGATGGCGCCGAAGATGCTCGCGTCCTCGGGCAGCGCCTCCTTCGACGGGACGAAAGGGGGGTACTTCAGCTCCGGCCGGTCGAGGTCGGCGATGGCGGCGAGCCCGCCGAGGTCGAGCGGCCCGACGACGCGGTAGATCTGCCCCTCGTCCACCGACAGCTCGGACGTGAGCAGCTCCAGCACCGCCGCGGAGATCGACTCCTCGACCTCCAGCCGGACGACCGGGCCGAACCGGCGGCGCAGCAGCTCCCGCTCCAGCGCCTGGAGCAGGCCCTCGCTGATGTCGTCGTCGATCTCCAGGTCCTGGTTGCGGGTGACCCGGAACGCGTGGTGCTCGACGACCTCCATCCCGACGAACAGCTGCCCGAGGTGCGCGGCGATGACGTCCTCCAGCGGCGTGAACCGGTCGGGGGACGCCTCGATGAAGCGCGGCAGCAGCGGCGGCACCTTGACGCGGGCGAACATCGTCGCGTCGGTCTCCGGGTCGCGGACGATCACCGCGAGGTTCAGCGACAGGCCCGAGATGTAGGGGAAGGGGTGCGCGGAGTCGACCACCAGCGGGGTGAGCACCGGGTAGATCCGGTCGCGGAACAGCCGCCGCAGCCGCTCCTGCTCGGTCTCGGCCAGCTCGTCCCAGCGCAGGATGTCGACGCCCTCCTCGCCGAGCGCGGGCCGGATCCCGTCACGGAAGCAGGACGCGTGCCGGGCCATCAGCTCGTGCGCGACCTCGCCGGTGCGCTCCAGCACCTCGCGGGGCTGCCGGCCGCTCGCGGACTGGACGGCGAGCCCGGTCGCCATCCGGCGGGCGAGGCCGGCGACGCGGACCATGAAGAACTCGTCCAGGTTGCTGGCGAAGATCGACAGGAACCGGACGCGCTCCAGCAGCGGCAGGCCCGGATCCTCGGCCAGCTCCAGGACGCGCTGGTTGAATCTCAGCCAGCTCTCCTCCCGATCGAGGAAGCGGTCGTCCGGCAGCGCATCGGGTGGAACGGGGAGCTGTCCTGGATTGACGGTCATGCCCAAATTTTCCCTGACCAAGATGAACGGCGGTCGAACTCGGAGGATTCACCGAAGTATCAGACACTCCGATCATGCCCCGGGTTCCCGCTGATCATTCGGTATTTCCGGCCGCCCGCCCGGCCGCCCCGCCCCGGCCCGGGCCGGCGGTCACGTGCCGCCGCCGTCCAGATGCGCGATGTGCGCGGTGTCCGCGCGGTCACCGTGGTGCAGGGTGGACGCGCCGAAGCAGACCAGCGCCGCGATCACCGCGAGCCAGGCGACGACGCGTCCCGCGCGGAGCCCGTAGCCGCAGGTGACCCACAGCAGGGTCAGGCCGAGGCGGCGCAGCGGGTCCCGCTCGCCGTGCCGCCGCAGCTCCAGCGCGCCGTACCGGAAGTCGCGGGCGAGCCGGCCCCGGTCGGAGTCGGCGGTCGCGCGGGCCAGCTCCAGGTAGAGCGCCCGCAGCCGGTCGTCGCAGGCGGGGTCGCCCGTGCCGCGGACGAGGTCCTCGGCGAGCACCGCGCGGCCGTCGCGGCCCCAGGGCCGCAGCGTCCGCCGCCCCGGGACGGTCGCGAACGGGCAGTCGCCGGTGATCGCCAGCGCGTCCGGGCGGCGCAGGCCGAGGAAGCCGCAGCCGCTCAGGTCGACGTCGGCGAGCTGGAGGCCGGCCGCGTCGACCCGCCGCAGCGACACGACCCGGACGGCCGCGGGCCCGGCCGGCGGGGCGAGCCCCTGGATCGGGCGGGCCAGCGACCGGACGGACGCCGGGCCCTCGAACACCGCGTCCTCCAGGTCGACCTCCGCGTTCCGCAGCCGGAACGCGGCCTCCCCGCGCACGACGACGCCGCGCGCGATGACCCGCGAGGCCGCCGCGTGGACCCGGAGCCGGCCGTGCACGGTCGCGTCCGACAGGCCGATCCGGCCGCCCGCGACCAGCGGGCCGAGCGCCGCGCCCTGCCGGAAGCGCGTCCGCTCGAACCGGGCGTGCCGGGCCACCTGGACGCGCTTGAACGAGACGGGGCCGCGGAAGCACGCCGCCTGCATCGCCGCGTCCCGCCCGAACCGGGCCCGGTCGAAGCAGGCCGCGCCCATGAGCACGGCGTTCCGGAACGAGGCGTCGGCGTGCCAGCGCACCTCCCCGAACAGCGCGTCGCCGGTGAAGACGGCCTCCTCGAACGAGGTGAACCGGTGGAAGCGGGCCTCGTGGAACGACACGTTCCGGCCGAACCGCGCACCCCGGAACGAGGCGTTGCCGAAGAACCGCGCGTCGTAGAACGAGATGCCGCCGAGGAAGCAGGCGCCGTCGAACGAGCTGTCGCCCTCCACGCAGACGCCGCGCAGCACCGCGTCGGACAGCAGCACGGCGCCGTCGAACCGCGCCCGGCCGAGGTGGGGGCGGCCGTCCGGCCCGGTGACGGCGTCCAGCACGGCGTCGAGCAGCCACGCCGGGACGGTGACGCCGCGCAGGTCGAGATCGCCGCCCGGGCGCAGCGAGCCGGCGAACTCCTCGAACTCGCGGGGGCGCAGGTGGGCGGGGCAGCCGCCGGACCGCCCGGCCGCCCGTCCGCTGCATCCGCGGACGGCCGAGCAGCGCGGCCAGAACACCGCCGGCGACGAAGGCTCGTGAGAAGTCACGGTTCTCGTTCTACCCACGCGGCCGCGCTGAGTGAAGGTCTCCCGGTGGCCAGGTACGTGCGACCCCGGCGCCACCCGGCCGCCCGGCGGAACCCGGATTAAAGGCGGGGTTGTTTTGTCAGACCCTTGCGTAATGATTTCTGTTATGAGCAGAGACACCCATCCGGGGGTGCAGTGCCCGCACTGCCAATCGCATCTCGCGCTCGTCCCCGTGCTTGGTAACGCCGTGCCCGGAAACTCAGCCCCAGCCGTCCACGCATCCGTCCCCGCGTCCGTCCCCGTCGTGCCGATCGTCGCGAAGGAGGAATGGCAGCCGCCGCCCGTCGCCGAGGTGCTCGCCGTTTACGCCGGCCGCGCCAAGGACACCGTGACCGCGACGCGCGGCGCCGCCAAGGTGAGAGAAAGCCTCAACCGCGCGAAGGCCGCCGCCGCGCAGCGCAAGGCCGCGCAGAAAACGGCCCGCCGGACGCCTAAAAGCGCCTGATCACATCTCGGCCACTAACGCCGGGAAGGGACGGCACCGCGGCCGGCGCCGTCCCTTGCCCAGTCGTGTCAGCGCGGGTGGGCGTCCGTCCATTCCGTGGTGACGATGACGGTGGAGTCCACCGTCCGCCCGGCGGGGATCCCCGTCCCGGCCGCCGGGCTCAGCACGATGTTCTCGCTGGCCAGCGCCGTTCCCGAGGACAGATCAATGATCATCTGGTGGCGGACGACGCCGCGGCTCGTCTTCTCGTCCACCGCGATCGCGTTTCCGGTCCGGCCCTGCGGGTCCGTCGCCCTTCCGACCGATTTCACCGCCGGGAGAGCGGCCAGCATCCGGAACGCCGCCGCCCGGACCTCCGGTTTCACCGGCATGTCCATCACCAGGCCGCGCGCCACCTGGTAGAGCCATTCGTCCGACGCCATCGGCCGGTCCGACTCGGTGCCGTGGCCCTCGTACCAGCGCAGCAGTTCGGTTTTGAGGCGCTTCGCGTCGGACGGCAGCGACCGCAGATCCTTCATGGTCACGTTCCGGCCCAGCCAGAACACCTTGTCCCCGTCCACCAGCGCTGCGCTGCTCACGTCGGGACGGCCCGGAGCGGTCTTCACCGTGAACGACTTCACACGTCCCGTGCGCGGTTTGGTGTTGGGCGGCTTCGGCACTTCGATCTCGAACGCGGCGGGAGATCCGGCGCGCCGCCACACCGCCGCGTCCGCCGCGGTGGCGGGCCGGGCGCCGAGGTTCTGCTGGAGTGTCCAGCTGTGGACGCCCGGCCGGCTCGGCGTCCAGGTCTCCGCCCTGTCGCGGACGACGACGCCGTAGCGGTCCGCGCCCGTCCCGACCATGTAGAGATGGGACGAGACCGTGGCCTGGTGCCAGTAGGCCCGCACCGTCTCGGTCTGCCCGTCCGCCTTGACCGCCGCCGCGAGCAGCACGGCCTTCGCGTCCAGCACCGGCTCGGCCCCGCCCGGACGCGGCGGCGCCGCCGGGCCGTCCGGGCTCCCGCCGGTCGTGACCACGGTCGCCGCGACGATCGCCCCCGCCACCACCGCTCCGGCGAGGCTCAGCCCCCACACCGGCCGCACCCGCCGCCGTGCCGGCTCCGCCCGCGCGCCCGGCGAGTCGCTCGCCATGGCGCGGGCCAGCTCCGCGCGCCGGACGCCCGCGTCCACCGGCGCGCCCGGATCGAGCTCGGCGGGCCTGGCCTGCCGCAGGGTGTGCAGTACGTCCCTCATGACATCTCCTCGCTGATGATCCCCACCCGCCGACGCACCCCGCCGGGTCCGCGGTCGCTCGCCATCTCCTGTTCGGCGGCGCGGAGGAGGCGGCGGCGGGCCCGGTGCAGCCGCACCCGCAGCGCGGCGGGCGAGCAGCGGACGACCCCGGCCGCCTCGCGCGGTGTCAGCCCCTGCCAGGCGATCAGGATCAGGACCTCCCGGTCCTGCTCGGGCAGCGCCGCCATCGCCCGCAGGACGGCGAGCCGCTCCGCGACGTCCTCGGCGATGTCGCCGACGGGACGGGCGGCCCACCGGCCGAGTTCCGCCGTGAACGACTCGCGCCGCACCCGCGCCCGGTGGCCGTCGCGCAGCACGTTCCGCGCGACGCCGAGCAGCCACGGCAGGGCCGGGTCGGGGACGTCGGCGAGCCGCCGCCACGCGACCGCGAACGTCTCGCTGACCACCTCGTCCGCGACCTGCCGCCCGGCGCGGCCGGCGGCGTACGCCCACACGTTCTGCCGGCAGGCGTCGTAGATCGCGGTGAAGCGCTCCTCATCAGGGCTCACGCCGCGTCACCGCCCGTCCCTCCGCCGCTGTCGTCCGCCACCGCTTCTCCGTCCGTCAGGTGTTCCTGTTACGAGGTAGTGGCCCGGCGTGCGGCCTTGTTACACCCGACCCCGGGTCGGCGGCCGGGCCGCGCCCGGTCGGGGAAGCGCGCGATGAGCGCGCCGAAGTCGAAGACGTCCATGGTGAAGCGCTCCCGGGTTGCGCGCTACCGCGCGCGGCGCAAGTAGGTTGTGGGGCCAAGGGCGTCGTTTCGGGCGTTTGCTGTGCATTCCAGCGATCGACTGCCTCTAATATTTGCTGGACGACAAGCAAACCCTCCGCCTGATCCCCCCGGTTGCGCCGGACCGAAGGAGCTGAGACATGGCCGCGATGCACAGTCGCGGTGCGGAGCGACTCCTCGGCGTGGCCGGCTCCCCGCACCTCCTCCTCGTCGAAGACGATCCGGGGGACGCGTTCCTGTTCGAGGAGCTGCTCGCCGAGGCCCAGCCCGGCATCCGGATCACCGTCGCGACCACGCTGCGGGAGGCCCTCGACGCGCTGCGGCCCGAGATCCAGTGCGTCATCGTCGACCTGTCGCTGCCGGACGCGCAGGGCCTCGACGCGCTCCACCAGGTGCGCACGCACGCGCCCGCCACCGCCGTCCTCGTGCTGACCGGCCTCGCCGACGCGCACGTCGGCGTGGCCGCCGTCGCCGCCGGCGCCCAGGACTACCTCGTCAAGCAGGACGTGGACGGCGCGCTGCTCACCCGCGCGATCAGCTACGCGATCGAGCGCAAGCGCGCCGACGAGTCCGAGCGGCAGCTCGTCGAGGCGCGCGCGCTGAGCCGGGAGAACGCCCGGCTGGAGCGCGGCCTGCTGCCCGTCCCGATCCTGCACGACCGCACGCTCCGCCACCACACCCGCTACCGGCCCGGACGCGACCGCGCGCTGCTCGGCGGCGACTTCCACGACACCGTGGAGACCGCCGACGGCGCCGTCCACGTCGTGATCGGCGACGTCAGCGGGCACGGCGCCGACGAGGCGTCCCTCGGGGTGCGGCTCCGCATGGCGTGGCGGACGCTCGTCCTCGCCGGGCACACCGGGCCGCGGCTGCTGGACACGCTCGACGCCGTCCTGCAGCACGAGCGGTGGGCCGAGGAGATCTTCACCACCCTGTGCATGCTGACGATCGCGCCCGACCGGCGCGGCGCCCGGGTGTACCGGGCCGGGCACCCGACGCCGCTGCTGTTCGGGCCGGGCGGCGTCGCGACCGTCCCGGACGAGCCGCGCGGCCCGGCGCTCGGGCTCATCCCCGGCGTCGAGTGGCCCGCCCTCGACCTCGACCTCGGCGAGTCGTGGACCCTGCTGCTCTACACCGACGGGCTGATCGAGGGCCACGATGGCGACGGGTACCTCGACCTGTCCGGGCTGGTCGAGCTGGCGAAGCTGGCGCACGCGGAGGGGCAGCGCGGCGACGTGCTCATCGACGGGCTCATCGCGGAGGCGGAGCGGCTGAACGGGGGCGTCCTGTCCGACGACCTCGCGGTCCTGCTGCTGAGCCGGGGGGACGGCTGATGGCGGCCGACGGGTCCGAGACCGAAGGCGGCACCGAGCAGCACCGCGATGAGCAGCACCGCGATGAGCAGCACCGCGTCGAGGTCCCCCGGGAACTGCGGATCAGCGGGCCGGCCGTCGTGCTGCCCGCGGCGGACCTCCCCGAGGGGCACGGGCTCGGCCGTGTCCGGCTCGTCCGGATCTACCAGGTCGGCGCGCTCGTCCTCGGCCTGCTGCTCCTGCTCGCCTTCGTCCAGGCCGGGACCGCGCTGTACGGAAACAACGCGGCGCGGGACGTCCTGATCAACCAGGTCGACCCGGCGACCCTGGAGCAGTTCCGCCTCTCGACCGCCGTCACCAACCAGGACATGGCCATCCGCGACTACGCGCAGGAGGGCAGGCCCGAGCACGTCGACCAGTACCGCGAGGCCGTGCGGCAGGAGGCCGAGAGCGCGGACCGGATGCGCCGGCTGCTGGCGGACGTGGACGGCGGCGAGGAGGTCGAGCGCCTCCTCGACAAGGCGACCGCCGACTCCCGGGCGTGGCGGACCGGCTTCGCCGACGAGATCGCGACGAGTGCCGGCGGCGCGGGCATCGACCCCGACGAGAGCCGGGAGGCGCGGCGGCTGCTCAGCCGGGCGCGCGGCGACATGACGCCGCTCCAGATCGGCATCACCGAGCTGCACGACCGGGCGGCCGCGAAGCTGCGGTCCCGCGCGAGCACCGCGCAGTGGTCGGCGGTCGCCGCGCTCATCATGGTCGTCGTGGCGGCGCTGGCCCTCGCCGTGCTGTTCCGCCGGACCGTGCTGACCCCCGTGTCCTCGCTGACCGGACGCGTCCGCGCCGTGTCGCAGGGCGAGTTCGGGGCCCCGCTGGACGTCCCCGGCCCCGCCGAGATCAACGAGCTGGCGGTCATCATCGACGCGATGCGCAACCGGATCATCCGGCAGTGGCGCTACAGCGAGGAGAAGACCCGGCAGCTGAACGAGCAGACCGAGGAGCTGCGCCGGTCCAACGCCGAGCTGGAGCAGTTCGCCTACGTCGCGAGCCACGACCTGCAGGAGCCGCTGCGCAAGGTCGCGAGCTTCTGCCAGATGATCGAGCGGCGCTACGGCGACCAGCTCGACGACCGGGGGCAGCAGTACATCGCGTTCGCCGTCGACGGCGCCAAGCGGATGCAGGCCCTCATCAACGACCTGCTGAGCTTCTCCCGGGTCGGGCGGATGACGCAGCACGAGGAGTCCATCGACCTCGCGGCCGTCGGCCGGCAGGCCCTGGACAACCTGGCGGCGCTGGTCGAGGAGACCGGCGCCGAGGTCGAGCTGCGCGACCTGCCGCAGGTGCCCGGCGACCGCACGCAGCTCACCCAGCTCTTCCAGAACCTCATCGGCAACGCGATCAAGTTCCGCCGCGAGGGGGTGCCGCCCCGGGTCGTCATCGACGCCCGCCGCGACGGCGACGAGTGGGTGTTCGGCTGCGCCGACAACGGCATCGGCGTCGAGCCCCGGTACGCCGACCGCATCTTCCTGATCTTCCAGCGGCTGCACCCGCGGGACGAGTACACCGGCACCGGCATCGGGCTGGCGCTCTGCAAGAAGATCGTCGAGTTCCACGGCGGCCGCATCTGGCTCGACACCGACGACCGCGGCGACGCGCCCGGCACCACCTTCCACTGGACTCTGCCGGTCCAGCCGCACATAGGCATCGGAGACGACTCATGAACGAAGGCCCGCGACCCATCGAAGTCCTGCTCGTCGAGGACGACCCCGGCGACGTCCTGCTGACCGTCGAGGCGTTCGAGCACAACAAGGTCAACAACACCCTGAGCGTCGTGAACGACGGCGAGCAGGCGATGGCGTTCCTGCGCCGGGAGGGCGAGTACGCGAACGCGCCGCGCCCCGACCTCGTCCTGCTCGACCTCAACCTGCCGCGCAAGGACGGCCGCGAGGTCCTCGGCGAGATCAAGGCGGACGAGGACCTGCGCTCCATCCCCGTCGTCGTGCTGACGACGTCCGAGGCCGACGAGGACATCCTGCGCAGCTACCACCTGCACGCCAACGCCTACGTCACCAAGCCGGTCGACTTCGACCAGTTCATCTCCGTCGTCCGCCAGATCGACAACTTCTTCGTCACCGTGGTGAAGCTGCCGCGCTGACCCGCCGGCCCGGTGACCGGCCGCGTCCCGTCCAGTCGATGCAGACGATCACGGCGTCGTCGACCGGGCTCGTCCCCTCGTGGTAGTCGACGAAGTGCCGGATCATGGTGCGGACGGCCTCCGGCGGGTCCTGCAGCCGGGTCGCGCGCAGCGCCTGGAACAGCGCGGACCGCCCGTAGGGGACGCCGGACGGCGACTCGGCCGCGTGCACCCCGTCGCTGACGACGACCAGCCGCTCGCCCGGCTCGACCGTGAACTCCTCGGTCGTGTAGCGGGTGTCGCCGAACATCCCGAGCGGCATCTGCGCGTCGAAGCCGATCCCGTCGGTGGCGCCGCCGCGCATCCGGTAGATCCGCGGCGAGCCCGCGTCCACCACCCGGACCCGCCCGGTGTCGAGCCCGAACTCCATCAGCAGCGTGGCCACGTGCCGCTCGCCGCGATGCCGCGCGTACAGCGTCTGGTCGCCGAGCGCGGCCTGCTCGGCGATGTCGGCGCCGGACCGCCGCGCGTTGCGCAGCGCGCTGACCCCGAGGTGGGTGAGCGCGGCGGCGTCCGTGCCGGAGCCCATCCCGTTGCTGACGGTCAGCGTGAGCGCCTCGGCGGACACCGACCAGTCGAAGGCGTCGCCCCACACCGCGTAGGCGGGCTCGAGCTGGCCCGCGAAGCGGAACTCGGCGGCGTCGTAGGCGGGCGCGGGCAGCAGGTCCCACTGCATCTCGGCGGCGAGCGTCAGCCGCGTCCGCCGGCGGAGCCGCCGGTACAGGTCGGTGCCCTGGTCGGCGATCTTCAGGGCGCGGGCGAGGACGGCGGCGAACTCCTCCAGCCGGTCCGGCCCGCCGCCGGGGGCGCGGACGGTCAGCACGCCGAGCCGCTCGCCCTTCACGGTCAGCGGCAGATGGACGGCGTCCTGCTCCGGGACGGTCCGCTGCGCCGCGAACGCGTGCCCCTGGGCGGTGTTGTCGACGGGCACGTCGCCGTCCTCCGCGTCCTCGGCGGTGCGGACGAGGAACGCCTGCCGGTAGTCGATGAGGAGGATCTCGGCGGCGGTCGCGCCCGCGTGCCGTTCGAGCAGCCCGGTCGCGGCCTCCAGCAGCTCGTGCGGCGGCGCGGCCCACAGCGCCTCCGCCGGCACCCCGGCGCCGTCATCGTCCGCGGGTTCGCCGTGCATCGCCCTCCTCGCCTGGACGGGCGCCGGGGCGGTCTCCGGGCCGGGTGGAACCGCAGGTCCGGGGATGCCGTCGGCGACGTCGTGTGTAACAGTGGAGGGCATGGTGGACACGTCGGGTGAGGGAGCCGCGGACTCCGCGGCGGCCCTGGACGACGCGGCATCCACCCTCATGAACATCTGGTCGCGCGCCCACAATGCACCCGACGTGCCCGTCCCGTCCACGCAGTTGCGCGCGCTGTTCGTGCTGGAGCGCGGCCCCGTCAACATCAGCAACCTGGCGGGCGAGCTGGGCGCGCTGGTGTCCTCGGCGAGCCGGCTGTGCGACCGGCTGGAGGCCGCCGGGCTGCTGACCCGCGACCCCGGCCGCGACCGCCGCGAGGTCACCGTCCGGCTGAGCGAGGACGGCCGGGCGCTGCTCGACCGGCTCCGGGTGCGGCGGCTGGAGGACCTCACCCGCGTGCTGGCGCTCATGCCGGCGTCCGCGCGCGCCGCGCTGCTGTGGGGGCTGACGGAGTTCCACGATGCGGCCTCCAAGCCGGACGACGAGGACGGCTCCCTCTCCATGCTCGCCTGACTCGCCTGATTTATTCGGGTAAATCACGACGCTCCGCAAAGCGCCTATCAAATTGGCGTTTATCATTTTTTAGAATGGCGACTCGCGCCACGTTTTCGCCATTCTCCATACGCACGCCTCCACCACTACTAACATCCCGGCCCATGGCGACCACGAATGCCCCCGCGCGGCGGTCCCGCCGCGCCGTCACCGCGGCCGGGCTGCTCCCCGCCGCGGCGGCCGTGCTCCTGCTCGGCGGGTGCGGCGGCTCCTCCGCGCACGGCACGGCGTCCACCGGGCGCCCGGACGGCGGCGAGCGGACCGCCGCGGAGGCCGGCGCCGCCGAGGTGCCCGACGCCACCACGTTCAGCACCGTCCCCGGCGCCCCGAAGGACACCGCGCCGGACGGCGCCACCGACGGGCTGGTGGTGCACCCGGCCGAGGCGGCGCCGGTGCTGGACCGTCCGGGCGGGCGCCGCATCGCCACGCTTCCCGCCACCGAACTGGGCGGCCCCACCTGGGTGCCCGTGGTGGAGAGCTCCGGCGGCTGGCGGCGGGTGCTGCTGCCGAGCCGTCCCAACCAGGCGAGCGGCTGGGTCTCCGGAGCCGGGCTGCGCACCGCGCACACGCCCTACACCGTCCAGGTCGAACTCGGGAAGCGGCGGCTCACGCTGCTCAAGTCGGGGCGGGCGGCCGGGCGGTGGAAGGTCGCGGTCGGCGGCGCCAAGACCCCGACGCCCACCGGCCGGACGTTCGTCATGGCCTCGATCGTGCCGCCGGACAAGCGGCAGAGCCCGATCGTCCTGCCGCTCGGCACCCACTCGGCGACCCTGGACACCTTCGGCGGCGGGCCGGGCACCGTCGCGCTGCACGGCTGGCCCGACGCCGCCGTGTTCGGCAAGGCCGTCACGCACGGCTGCGTGCGGGTGCCCGCGGACGCGCTGAAGGCGCTGTCCCGGGTCCCGCTCGGCTCGCTGGTGTTCATCTCGGCCTGACCCAAGATCTCAACGAACGGAGTACCACCATGCGTCACAGCCATGCCTTCGCGCGCCTCGCCGCGGCCGGCCTGCTCGCCGGCGGCCTCGTCGCCACCGCGGGCCCCGCCCTGGCCACCGGGGGCGAGGGGTCCGCGTACGGGCTTGCGGTCACCGGGCCGCTCGCCGTCCCGCCGGTGCCCGCCGTCTCCTCCACCACCCGGACGGTCAGCAAACGCCTGCTGCAGGAGAACCACACCAAGCTGGCCAGGGCGTCCGCGCTGGACGTCAGCGCCTCCGCCGACCGCGCGCACTCGTCGGTCGCGCGGCTCGCCGTCCCGACCGCGAAGCTCGCCGCGGACGCCGTCTCCGCGAAGTGCGTGAACGGCAGGGGCAGCGCGAACCTCGCCGACGCCGTCCTCGCCGGCAAGCGGCTCGACTCCACGCCGCCGCCGAACACCACCATCCCGGTCGACGTGGACGGCGTCGGCCGCACCTCGCTCGTCCTCAACAAGCAGCAGCGCACCGCCGACGGCCGGCTCGCCGTCACCGCGATGGAGCTGATGCTGCCCGGCGACAAGGGCGCGCTCAGGGTCGCGTCCGCCACCTGCGGGCAGGGAGCCCCCGAGCGGGCCCCGTCCGAGGCGCCCGCGCCGAGCCCGGTGAAGCACGACCTTCCGGTCACCGGCTGACCGCCGCCGCGACCCGGCGGGCGCCCCGCCCGCCGGGTCCGGTCAGCCCGCCAGCGACTTTTCGAAATGCACGATCGCGCCGTTCCGGTGCACCCGGTCGGCGATGTGAAGTTCTTCCGTGAACGCCCGCATCAACTGGAGCCCCCGACCGTGCTCGGCGAGCGGCGGCACCTGCAGGGACTCCCATTCGACACCCTCCTCCGCCGCGTCGCCCGCGCCCCCGTCGATGACCTCCACGATGCATCTCGCCCCGTCCATCCGCGCCCGGACCTCGTACTCCATTCCGGCCGCGGCGTGCTGGATGACGTTCGCGCACGCCTCCCCCAGAGCGAGCGCGATATCGGCACGGACCTCGGATCCCACCCCGAGCCCGCGGAGAGAGGCGTCGAGCGTGTGCCGCACCAGCGGAGCGCTCTCGGCGTTCCTCGGCAGGGTCATTTCGAGAACGACCTCCATGCCAATCGCCTCCGTTCCCTCTAGCAGCCAGATTTCCCAATCACCACTCCGGGAAACTCCACCCGCCCGGAAACCGCGACACCCGCATATTCCCACCGACTTCCACGACCGCGCGGACTATTCGCCGCCCCGTCCCGCGAGCTCGCGCAGCACCGCAGACCCGCCCCGCCTCCGGCCCTCCGCAGTCGCCGCGCTCACGACGCCCTGATCCGCCGTGCCGACGCGCGGCGAGCCGCCGCCCGCACACCGCCTTCCGCGCGATGACCTCCCCGAGCGCGAGTGGCTCCGGCACCTGCCCGCGTTCGAGCGGCGCCTCCCGACCGCGTCCCGAACCCGCAACTCGTCGTACCGGACGGCCGCACCGGTGAGCGTGACGGCCCGCTCGATCCCCTCAGGAGTTGCCATCCCCCGAGCATCCGCGTCAGGTCACCCTGACGTCATCACTCCAGCGCTCGGGCTCTCCGGACCCACCCGGCGAACAACTCCTCGCCGACACCGGGCTCACCGTGCGCGGACCTCGGCGAAGAAGCTCCGCATCTCCGCCACCGAGAAGCCGAGCGTCCCGGTGCCCGGTGCCTTGGAGTCGCGCACTCTGACGAGGACGCCGTCCCGTCCGAGCTCGACGCACGAGTCGTGCATGTCCGAATGCCGCGACTTGCGGAACGTCGGGGTGTTCATCAAGCGCTCCCCTTACAACTCGGTGAGGACCTGCTCGGCCGCGCGTGTGAGCGAGTGGTCGCCGCCGAGCACACGCGACAGGACTCCGGTCAGTTCTTCCAGTTCTTTCCGTGCGAGCTGCTTCTTGCCCTGCGCCGCGAGGAGGGTCGCCAGTTCGAACCGGACGGACAGGACATGGCCGTGCTCGTCGCCCATGATCCGGCGCATGATCGGGAGCATCTCCGCGTAATCCCGCGCCGCCTCCTGCCGCTGCCGCCGCTCAGCGAGAACCCGCGCGATGTGCTTGCGGGTGACCAGCGTGTCGTGATGCTCGGCTCCGAGCACGCGGCACCGCTCCGCGTACACCTCACGGTACTGCTGCTCCGCTTCCTCCAGCCTTCCCAGCTTGTACGCGATGTTGGCGAGGACGTGACGGCTGGCGAGGGTGCTCGGATGGGTGTTCCCCAGAAGACGGCGCCTGGCGGTGAGGACGGCCGTGTACTCCTGCTCGGCCTCGCCCGTCTTCTCCTGGCCCATGAGGCACAGGCCGAGTTCGTGCCGGGCGCCCAGGGTCTCGAGATCGTCGATGCCGAGGAGCCGCTCGCGCGTGCGCACCACACGGCGGACGATCGGCTCGGCGTCGGCGGGGGCGCCGAGCAGGCGGGTGACCTTGGCCCGGGTGAGCGTCAGCTCCACGACGGCCGGATGCTCGGGGCCGAGAACCGCGGTGCTCGCCAGCGACTCCTCGGTCAGCCGGAGTGCGGCGAAGTACTGGCTGCCCCAGCCGAGGGCGATCGCGATGAGGCTCGCGGCCTCGGCCGCGCGTTCGATCGCGGGCTCACCGGGTCGGGACCCGGTGGCCTGGAGCAGCTCTCCCACGTGCGGCACGAGGGAGGACCAAGCGGGGCGGTGCCCCGAGTCCCTCGGATCCAGGCGCCGTGCCGCCGCGGCCACCAGCTCCGCCGCGACGCGCTCATGGACGTGCCGGTCCTCATCGTCCGTCCGCAGAGTCTCGGCGACGAGCGGATGCACGGTGATCACATCGGCGTCGCCCCCGGACGAGACCGTGATCAGACCGGTGTTCGCCAGCGCCCGCAGACCGTCCGCGACCCGCGCCCCGTCCGGCATGCCGCACCCGCTCCCGAGGACGTCGTGATCGAGCAGGTCACAACGGAAGGGGACGCCGCCCGCGAACCTGGACAGCACTCGCAACAGGGCACCGGCCTCGGGATGTCCGCTGTCGCTCAGGGCGCCGAGCGTGAGCCGCCAGGTGCTGGTCACGATCGACCGGTCGTCGGCGCCCACCCCCATCAGCTCGGGGAACCGGTCCCGCAGCGCATCGGCGTAGGCGGCGAAGGTGCGCTCCCGGTGGAACGGGGACGCGAGGTGGTAGCCCGCGTGCCGGAGTGCCAGGGGAAGGCCGCCCAGGCGCTCGGCCAGGGCCCGTGCCTCCTCGCGGGTGCCCGCGTCCGGGGCCAGGTCGAGCAGTACGTCCGCGCCCCGCTCGGCCGGCAGCCAGCCCACGGTGTGGATCGTGACGTGCCGGCCCCAGGCCATCGGGTCGATGTTGCGGCTGGTGAGGATGACCAGGCCGGAGGAGCTGGGCCGGATCCAGCCCGAACCGTCTTGTGCCGTCCGGCCGTGCACGGCGAGCGCGGCCGGGTCGTCCGCGTTGTCGATGACCAGGACCCAGTTCCGCTGGGGTTCCAGGAACTCCCACAGCAGGTCGGCCGGGTTCCGCCGTCCGTTCGACACGTCCTCGATGTCCTGGGCCGTGGCGCCGAGGGCCGTGGCCAGCTCCAGGAGTTCGGACGCGAGCGAGCCCGCGTCCACGCCGGAGACCCACCACACGCGCCGCCCGGCGGCGAGGCATGTCTCCGCCGCGCGCAGCGCGATCGTCGTCTTCCCGGTGCCGCCGAGGCCGCCGAGGAGGTGCACGCTGCCGTCCGGTCGGCGGGCGATGTCCTCGATCGTGCGCAGGATCTGGTCCCGGCCGCGGACCTGCCGGGGCAGGCGGCCGGTCGGCGGGCGGAGTGTTCCCCTGGGCTGCCCGCCGCCCCGATTCCCCTGACCTTGGGGAGGCGCAGGCGTCCGGCGTAACTGCACCCACGCGATCGCGGCGGCGGCGGCCGTTACGGCCAGGCCCCCACCGCCGAACACCGCCTCCAGGTCCATGGACGGATCATAAGTGTGCGCGGCCGCGGGCAGAAGGGCCTCGGGGGCAGGCCGGTGTGCCGGTCTCGGCCCGCCCCTTGCGCCGGTCCATCGGACCGTGCGGCGTGGTCAGGTGGCGTGGTTGAGGACGAGGCCGGGGTGGGGCCAGTTCTCGATCTTCAGGAGGTGGCCGGTGCTGGAGGCGGTCACGTAGGCGGTGCGCATGTCCTCGCCGCCCCACGTGATGTTGGTGATGCCCGGGTCGTTGTCGACGTTGATGTCCACGAAGCGGACCAGGTCGCCCTTCGGGCTGATGATCGAGATGCCCGCGTGGACCATGGACGCGACGCAGACGTTGCCGTGGCCGTCCACGCCCAGGGAGTCGAAGTTGGTGTAGTCGGGGGCCGTGTAGAGGAAGTTGCCGCCGCCGGAGCCGCCGAGCGACCTGCCGCCCTTGATCTCGCCGGGGCCGGTGACGTCCCACCACCAGACGCGGGCCGTGTAGGTCTCGCTGACGTAGAGGCGCGTGCCGTCGGGTGACAGGCCGATGCCGTTCGGGCCCTCCATGCCGCCTGCGATCATCTCGATGGACGAGCCGTCCGCCCTGGCGTAGAAGAGGCGGCCCTTGTCGCCGGTGACGCCGTCGCTCTTGCCGTAGTCGGTGAAGTAGATGCCGCCGTGCGCGTCGACGACCAGGTCGTTGGGGCCGCGCAGGCCGTCGGAGTAGAGGGTCTCGACGGAGCCGTCGGACAGGTCGACGGCCTGGATGCTGCCGCCCTCGTAGTCGTCGGGGATGCCGCCGGCGAAGACGAAGCCGCCGACCTCGAAGCGGTTGAGGCCGCCGGAGTTGGCGATGTAGACGCGTCCGTCCGGGCCGAGCGCCGAGCCGTTCGGGCCGCCGCCCGTCTCCGCGGCGATGGACGTGGTGCCGTCCGGCCGGACGCGGGTGAGGGTGCCGCGGTGCAGCTCGACGACGAGGACGTCCCCGTTGGGCAGGACGGTCGGGCCCTCGGGGAACATCAGCCGGTCGGCCAGCTTCGTGATCTTCAACTTCTCTCCCTTTCGCGGCCGCCGGCGCGAGCGGCCGGCGGCCGTGGTGCCGAGTGCGGCGGCCACGCCGAGGCCGCCGAGCAGGGACCTGCGGGTGATGCTCATCCGAGTTCCCTGAGGATGCGGCGCGCGGTGCTCTGGATGTGGACCTCGTCCGGGCCGTCGTAGATGCGGGCCTCCCGGGCGTGCCGGTACATGCGGGACAGCGGCGTGTCGTCGGTGAGCCCGGCGGCGCCGTGCACCTGGACGGCGCGGTCGATGACGTTGTGCAGCATGCGGGCGCCGACCACCTTGATCGCGCCGATCTCGATGCGCGCCTGGCCGCCCGCGTCGATCGCCTCGGCGGCCTGGAGGGTGAGCAGGCGGGCCGCCTGGATCTCGGTGTAGGAGTCGAAGACGTGCTGCTGCATCAGCTGCTTGGCCGCGAGGGGCTCGCCGAACGCGACGCGGGTGCCGAGGCGGGCGCACATCAGCTCGAAGGCCCGCTGGGCCTGGCCGAGCCAGCGCATGCAGTGGAAGATGCGGCCGGGGCCGAGGCGGTCCTGGGCGATGACGAAGCCGTGCCCGCGCGGGCCGAGCAGGTTGTCGGCCGGGACGCGGACGTCGTCGTAGTCGACCTCGTAGTGGCCGCCGTTGATGCCCAGCACGGGCGTCTCCCGGACGATCCGGTACCCGGGCGTGTCCGTCGGGACGACGATCATGCTGAAGGAGCGGTGCGGGGCCGTCCCCTCGGGCTCGGTGCGGCACATGACCGTCGTGTAGGCGGCGTCGGCGGCGCCGGTGGTGAACCACTTCCGGCCGTTGATGACCCAGTGGTCGCCGTCCAGGACGGCCGTGGTCCGGAGCTGCGTGGGGTCCGAGCTGGCGATGTCGGGTTCGGTCATCGCGAAGCTCGGCGACACCTCGCCGGCGACCATCGGGGCCAGGTAGCGCTCACGCCAGCGGGGGCTCGCGTACTTGTGCAGCATGAGCGAGTCCTGGAGGGTGAACGTGCCGAGGGCGAGCTGGCCCCATTCGCTGCGCCCCTGCACCTCGTTGACGTACACGTAGTCGAGGAACGGCAGGCCGCCGCCGCCCAGTTCGGTCGGGTGGCCGAGCGCCCAGAGGCCCTCCGCCTTCGCCTCTTCGCGGAGTTGCCGGAGCTTCTCCCGGTCGCCGGCGTTGAGCGCGGGCTCGGCCGGTTCGACGCGCTCGGTCATGAAGGCGTGCACGGCGTCCCGGACGTCCCGGACCCGGTCGGGCACGGGGAACAGCATCAGGCCCCTCCGGTCAGGTCGGCGGAGATGTCGCGGTTGCCGTAGCCCTCGGGCGCCGCGACCTCGACGACCGGTTCGGGGCGGTCGTCGAATTCGAGGCGCAGGGCGCGGGACATCGTCGCGTGCATGTCGTACATGCAGGTGATGTAGGTGAGTTGCAGGATCTCCTTGTCGGAGAGGTGCTCCTGCAGTTTCTCGAAGACGGCGTCGGGCGTCCGGCCGCCGTCCAGGACGAGGCAGTCGGTGTAGGCGAGGACGGCCCGCTCCAGCGGCGAATAGCAGTAGGCCGTCTGCCAGTGCGGAATGGATTCGATTTTCATCTCGTCCATTCCGAGGGCCCGCATCTGCTTGCAGTGCTGCGAGAACACGAACTGGCTGCCGCGCGCCCAGCCGGCCCGGCACTGCCCGAGTTCCCGCAGGACGGGGTCGAGTTCGGCGTTCCGGTAGAGCGCGAAGCCCTTGACCGCGTGCCGGAACACGTCCGGGGACTGCGCGAACACCGTCCACCAGTCGCCGGGCGAGCCGGTCGCGGTGCCGTGGTCGACGGCCGGGTCGCGGTCGGGCGCGAAAAGGTGGTCGTAGAAGAAGAGGATGCGCTCGTCGGTGACTTCGGCGCGGGGTACCTCACGCAGTCGCGGCATGGTGCTCCTTCGGGGCGGTGCGGTCGGCACCGGTCTTGGGCTCGTGGGAGACGTCGGATTCGTCGAACGTGCGGGTCCAGCAGGCGAATTCGAGGAGGATCCCGTCCGGGTCCTGGAAGTAGAAGGAGCGGACGAACACCCCGTCGTGCACGTCGCGGGAAACGCCGGCGGGGCTGTCGTCGTGGTTGAGGATCGGGCTGACCGTGACGCCCTTCTCCTTGAGGCGCTTGCGGTACTCCTCGAACTTCTCGGGCGGGACGTGGAACGCGACGTGGTTCATCGACCCGACCGCGCTGACGAGTTCCCCCTGCTCGGGACGTCCGGCCGGGGCGGAGATCCCGGGAACGCCGTCGGGAGAGTCGGGGAACCAGAAGAACGCCACGCAGTCGCCGCCGCCGCAGTCGAAGAAGAAGTGCTGCCCCAATCCGGCGGGCAGGTCCAGCGTCTTGATGAGCGGCATTCCGAGGACGCCGGAATAGAAGTCGATGGTGCGCTTCATGTCGGACGACACGAGCGCCAGGTGGTTGATTCCGCCGAGTTCGAACTCGGTGTTCATGAGACCTCCTTGAATCGGGAGCGCAGGTCGCGTTTCAGGACCTTTCCGGCGACGTTGCGGGGGAGTTCGCCGACGAACTCGATGCGGCGCGGGACCTTGTAGCCGCCGAGGTGCTCGCGGGCGAACGCGATGACGTCCTCCGCGGTGACCTCCTCGCGCGCCACGACCGCGGCGCAGACCGACTCGCCCCAGCGCGGGTCGGGGACGCCGAACACGGCCGCGTCCGCGATCGCCGGATGCCGGTACAGCACCTGCTCGACCTCGCGGGACGCCACGTTCTCCCCGCCCGTGATGATCATGTCCTTGATGCGGTCGACGATGTAGACCATGCCCTCGGCGTCCCGCCGGACGACGTCGCCGGTGCGGAACCAGCCGTCCCGGAACGCGGCCGCGGTCAGCTCCGGCTCGCGCCAGTACCCGCGCATCACCTGGTCGCAGCGGACGACCATCTCGCCGGGCTCGCCGTCCGGGACGTCGCGGAACTCCCCGTCCACGATCCGGACGTCGGCGAGGTCCATGACGCGGCCCGCGGCGGCGAGCAGGTGCGTCTCCCCGGCGGCGGCGCGGCGGTGCTCGGCGATCCCGAAGTGCAGGATGTTGCCGCCCAGCTCGCTCATGCCCATGCCCTGGTAGAAGTCGCAGCCGAGGACGTCCATCCCGCGGCGCAGCACCTCGGCCGGGATCGCGGACGCGCCGTACCCGATGGCCTCCAGCGTGCCGAGGTCGCGGTCCTCGATGCCGGGATGCGACAGCAGGAACGCGATCATCGTCGGCGCGAGCCCGGTCTGCGTGATCCTCCATTCGGCGACCAGCCGCAGGAACGTGTCGTTGTCGTAGGACCGGACGATCCCGACCGTGGCCGCGCGCAGGTGGTACACGACGGCCGTGTAGCCGCCGACATGGCACAGCGGGAAGCAGAACAGGAACCGCGTCGCGTCCGGGATCTCCCAGTGCGCGACCGAGCTGATCACGCCGGTGACCAGGTTGCGGTGGCTGAGCATGACGCCCTTGGGTCTGCCGGTCGTCCCGCTGGTGTAGACGAGCCAGGCGACGGAGTCCTCGTCCGGGCGCGGCGGCTCGGTGGCGGGCGCCTTCGCGACGAGGTCGGCGTAGTCGTCGTCCAGGTTCAGGACGACCTTCACCGACGGCATCGCGTCGCGGAGCGCGGCCATGGCCTCGACGTACTCGCTGCTCACGATGAGGACCGACGCCTGCGCGTGGTCGACGAGCCCCGCGATCTCGGACGCGTGGAGCCGGTGGTTGAGGAAGGTCAGCGCCATCCCGGCGGCCGGAACGCCGTAGTACAGGTCGAAGTACTCGGGCCGGTTCCCGGACAGGACGGCCACCCGGTCGCCCGGCTCGGCGATCGTCGCCAGCGCGTTCGCGGTGCGCCGGACACTGTCCCTGAGCTCGGCGTACGTGATCTCGCGGTCCTCGAACAGGACCGCGGCGCGGTCCGGATGCTTGCGCGCCGCGTACTCGACGATGTCGTTGATCAGCATGAACGCCTCGCCATGCGGCCTCCCGGTACCTGACTTGACAGTCATATCAAGTTGCTCGATGCTCGGATACTGTTCCGTCTGACATCCGGTTGTCAACACCCCCGGGCGAAAGGAACCACGCAGATGCGGGACGAACCCGGCGGCCAGCCGCTCACCGAACGCGGCGCCCGGACCAGGGAGCGTCTCCTCACCGCCGCCCGCGAGGTGTTCGAGGAGCGAGGCTTCCCCGAGACCCGCGTCGCGCACATCACCCGGCACGCCGGGGTGGCCTACGGGTCCTTCTACACCTACTTCCCGTCCAAGGAAGCGGTGTTCCTGGAGGTCGCCGACCGGCTGTTCCAGGACATGACGGGCCACAACCTCGTCCCCTTAGCCGGCCCGACGCCGGCCGCGCGCATCCGCCGCGCCAACCGCGCCTACTACGAGGGCTACCGGCGCAACGCGAAGATGATGGCGATCGTCGAGCAGGTCGCCACGTTCAACGAGGAGTTCCAGGAGCTCCGGCGCAAGCACCGCGCCGCCTCGGTCGCGCGCTCGGCCAAGGCGATCGCGCGCTGGCAGCGCGAGGGGCTCGTCCCCGCCGACCTCGACCCCGAGATGACGGCCCGCGCGCTCGCCGCGATGGTCGACCACTCCCTGTACCTGTGGCTCGTCCAAGGCGATGATCAACAGGGCACCGAGCGCCTGCTGGACACCCTCGACGCGCTCACCGTGCGCGCCCTCGGCCTGCCGTCCTGACGAAGGAGACCCGTGGAGATCGCCGACCGCTTCATGACCGCCATCACCTCCGGAGACGTCGACGCCCTCCGCGCGATCTACGCGCCGGACGCCCGCATCTGGCACAACGGAGGCCCGGGAGGCGGCTCCGAGCAGGCCGTGGACGACAACCTCCGCACCCTGCGCTGGCTGTCGCGCAACCTGCGCGACTTCCGCTACGAGGACGTCCGCCGCGACCCGCTCCCGGACGGCTACGTCCAGCGGCACGTCCTGCGCGGCAGCCTCCCCGACGGCACGCCGGTCGAGATGGCCGCCTGCCTGTTCGCCACCGTCTCCGGCGGCCGGATCACCCGCATCGAGGAGTACGCCGACACCCGGGGCAGCGACCCGCTCCGCGACCTCGCCGCGGCCCAGCGCGCGGCCCGCGCATGACCGCCGTGGAGGCCGCGCTCGCGGCCCGCCTCGACGCGGCGGTCACCGGGCTGCGCCGCCTGTCCGGCGGTGCCAGCCGCGAGACCTGGTCGTTCGACGCCGACGGCCGCGCGCTGATCCTGCGCCGCGACCCGCCCGGCTCCCCCGACCCGACCGCGATGGCCCGCGAGGCGGCCCTGCTGGCCTCCGCCGCCGCGGCCGGCGTCCCCGTCCCGGCCCTCGCCGACCACGGCGCCGACCTGGCCGGCGCCCCCTTCCTGATCATGGAGCGGCTGCCCGGCGAGACGATCCCCCGCCGCCTCCTCCGCGACGACCGCTTCGCGGAGATCCGCCCGCGACTGGCCCGCGAACTCGGCGAGATCCTGGCGCGCCTGCACACGATGGCCCCCGTCCCGGACCTCCCCGACCTCGACCCCCTGGACGCCATCACCGAGCACTACGCGAACTTCGAGCCCCGTCCCGCCGTCGAACTGGCGCTGCGCTGGCTGAACGACAACCGTCCACCAGCCTCCGACCGCCGGACGGTCGTCCACGGCGACTTCCGCAACGGCAACCTGATGATCGACGAAACGGGCGTGCGCGGCGTCCTCGACTGGGAACTGACCCACCTCGGCGACCCGGCCGAAGACCTGGGCTGGCTCTGCACGAAAGCCTGGCGCTTCAACTCACCGCACCCGGTAGGCGGCTTCGGCTCGCGCGAAGACCTCCTAGCCGGCTACGCCGCCGCCGGCGGCACCCCGCCCACCCTGGAGGAACTCCACTGGTGGGAGGTCTACGGCACCCTCCGCTGGACGATCCTGTGCCGCCACCAGGCCGAGCGCTACCTGAACGGATCGGACCCGTCCATCGAGTACGCCGTCCTGGGCCGCAAGGTCTGCGAACAAGAACACGACCTGCTCCTAGCCATGGGCCTAACGGAACCCACGACCGTCCAAGACCCTTTGGAAACGACCCACCCGACCGACACACCCCCGCACGACCGTCCCGACGCGCAGGCCCTCATCGACGCGGTAAGCGCCTTCCTCCTTCAGGCGGACCAGCCCGACGACCGCCTCCGCTTCCACGCCCGAGTAGCCGCCGCGGCCCTGGCGATAGCCCGCCGAGAACTGCTCCTGGGCGAGCCCCACAAGGCCGCCCACGAGAAGCGCCTGCGCGACCTGAACTGCGAGTCCGACGCAGACCTGGCCGAGGCCATCCGCGAAGGCACCCTGGACACCCGCATGGAAGAGGTGACTCAAGCAGTCCGGGATGCGATCGTGGACAAACTCACCGTCGCCAACCCCCGCCACCTCTCCCTCCCGGCAGCCTGACCGGACGGTGGGTGAGGGAGGTCACGTGTCGGTGAGGTGGTACTTCATGCCCATGTGGGAGGGGCGGAAGCCGATCTTCTGGTAGAAGCGGATGGCGTCGGGCCGCTGCCGGTCGGTGGTGAGCTGGACGACGCGGCAGCCGCGGGCGCGGGCCTGGTCGATGGCCCAGGTGATCATGAGCTGGCCGACCCCGCGGCCGCGCTGCTCGGCGGCGATGCGGACGCCCTCGATCTGGGCGCGCTCGCCGCCGGTGTAGGTGAGGCCGGGGATGAAGGTGAGCTGGAGCGTGCCGGCGAGCTCGCCCCCGGACTCCGCGACGATCACGGCGTTGTTGGGGTCCTTCTCGATCGCGGCGAAGGCGGTGAAGTAGGCCTCCGGGATCTCGTCCCCCGGGGTTTCGCGGGTCGATCCGAGGGGATCGTCGGCGAGGAGCCGGACGATCTGCGGAAGATCGGCCACCGTTGCCTCGCGGAAGGTCACTTCTTGATCACGCTGCACACCTCCCAGGTTATCCGGACGCTAAGTTGCAACGTTCACGTATGTCTTGTAGTACTACGGGTTGTAGTACTACGTTGAGTGGAGACCACCCCCGCCGAGAAGAACCGCACGGTGGTCTCGTCGCGGCGCAGGGAGAAGCCAATGCACGTCAACGAGAACAACGAGAACGAAGAGCACTGGACCGACCACGCCATCTGCCGCGGGGCCGACCCCGACCTCTTCTTCCCGATCGGCTACTCCGCGCCGGTGCTCCAGGCGCAGGAGGACGCCGCCAAGGCGATCTGTGCGAACTGCCCGGTGAAGGCCGAGTGCCTCGCGTGGGCGCTGAAGGTCGGTGAGCCCGACGGCATCTGGGGCGGGACGACCCCGGAGGAGCGCCGCTACCTCCGCCGGACGGCCGACGCCCCGGCCCGCAGGCCGCTGCCCGTCATCGTGGTGCGCGGCGACGCGTCCGAGTCCGAGCACGCCTCGGCCGCCTAGCGGAGCCGCCGAGCGGAGCCGCTAGGGGAGGAGCGCCACCTTCCCCACGACGCGGCGGTTCAGCAGGTCGTCCAGGACCTCCGCCGCCGACGCCAGCGGTGCCGTGCGGGGCGGCACCGGGCTGAGGTCGCCCTTGGCGACCATGGCGAGGAGTTCTTCCAGAAGGGCGCGCTGGTCGAGCGGGTTGCCCATCGACCAGGCGCCCCAGTCGACGCCGACGACGGCGCGGTTGCGCAGCAGGACCTGGTTCAGCGGGAGGGACGGGATGTCCCCGGACGCGAACCCGATCACCACGTAGCGGCCCCGTTCACGGAGGGCGCGCAGGGCCGGGTCGGCGAGAGTGCCTCCGACCGGGTCGTAGACCATGTCGACGCCGCCGTCCGACCAGGCGCGGGCCGCGGACTTGACGTCCTCGGTGGTGGACACCGTTTCGTCGGCGCCTGCTCGGCGGGCCGCCTCCAGCTTGGACGGTGTCGACGCCGCGGCCAGGACACGCGCGCCCATGGCCTTCGCGATCTGGACGGCCGCCAGGCCCACGCCGCCGCCGGCGCCCAGGACCAGCACTGTTTCGCCCGGTTGCAGGTTCGCGCGGTCGCGCAGGGCGAACAGGGCCGTGCAGTAGCTCTGGGTGAAGGTCGCCGCGCGGGGGAAGTCCAGTTCGTCCGGGATCGGGACGGCCGAGGCGGCGGGCACCGCGACGTGCGTCGCGAAGCCGCCCAGTCCGCACATCGCCAGGACGCGCTCACCGGACGGCAGCGTCCCCGCGACCTCGCTGCCCGGGACGAACGGGAGCGGCGGCTTGATCTGGTAGCGGCCCTGGACGAAGAGGGCGTCCACGTAGTTGACCCCGGCCGCCTCCACCGCGATGAGCACCTGACCGGGGCCGGTGGCGGGAGCCTCGGTGTCCGTGACGACGACCGAGCCGAGTTCCTCACAGATCGCTGCGCGCATCCGTCCACTATGCCGGAAAGGCCCGGTGGCACCTTCCGGACGGTCCGCTCGTTGACGAGTCAAGGACCATCGGACTTACGGTGGAGGACATGAGCTACACCCCCGACCGGCAGCGGTCCGACGAACTGGCCAAGCACGGCGTCCGTGCCCTGTCGTCGCTGATCCTGATCGGTTCGATCACCGCGGTGATGTGGGTCCTGGAGGCGTTCGACTACACGACCAACGGGTGGCTCGACCGGTTCGGGATCCAGCCGCGCGACGTGGACGACCTGCCGGACATCTTCACCGCCCCGTTCATGCACGCCGGCTTCGGCCACCTCATGGCCAACACGCTGCCGTTCCTCATCCTCGGGTTCATCGCGGCGGCGCGCGGCATCGCCAAGTTCCTGGCCGCCAGCCTGATCATCATCGTGGTCGGCGGGCTCGGGGTGTGGTTCCTCAGCTCGGCGAACACGCTCGGGTCCAGCATCCTGATCTTCGGGTTCTTCGGCTACCTGGTCGGACGGGGGATCTTCGAGCGGCGGCTGCTCGACATCGGCATCGCGGTCGCCGTCGTCGCCGTCTACGGGACGATGATCTTCGGTGTCATCCCGGGCGATCCCGGCATCTCATGGCAGGGGCACCTGTTCGGGCTGATCGGCGGCGTCCTCGCGTCCTGGTTCCTGCGCCGGAACTGAGCCGGAACTGAGCCGGAACTGAGCCGGAGGACGTCTCGCGCGCGTGCCTCGGGGCGATGCGGGTAACCCCGGCCCCATGGGGGAGACGATCGCAGGCATCACCATTCCTGACACACCGCTCGTCCGGGACGTCACGGAGTACATCCGCGACACCGAGGACGACCTGCTCTACGACCACTCACGGCGCGTGTTCCTCTTCGGCGCGCTCAAAGGCCAGGCCCGGGGGCTGACGCCCGACCTGGAACTCCTCTACACGGGAGCGATGTTCCATGACATCGGCCTGACCTCCGGCTACCGGGAGTCGCAACTGCGCTTCGAGGTCGACGGCGCCCACGCCGCGCGGGACTTCCTCCTTGAGCGCGGCTACAGCGAGGTCGACGCACGTACGGTGTGGCTCGGCATCGCCTTGCACACCACGCCCGGCGTCCCCGAGTTCCTCGACCCTGAGATCGCCCTTGTCACCGCTGGGGTGGAGACCGACGTACTGGGGATCGGCTACAACGACCTGACCGACGAGCAACGGCGCGCCGTGACGGACGCCCACCCGCGGCCCGACTTCAAGAACCGCATCCTGGGCGCGTTCACCGAAGGCAACGTCCATCGCCCGCAGACGACCTTCGGCAATATGAATGCCGACGTCCTCCAGCACTACATGGACGGTTTCCAGCGCGACGACTTCGTCCAGATGGTCCTCGACAATCCGTGGCCGGAGTGAGGAGGGCGCCGTCCGGCTCGGCCGCGGCTAGTTCGGGCGGACGGTGACGTCGGAGACGACCGCGTCGCGCGGGGTCTCCAGCGCCGCCACCAGGACGCGGGCGACGGTTGCGGGAGCGGCGAAGTCGTCCTCGGCGTACGGGTGGCCCTCCTGGGCGCGGACCTTGCGCTGCATCTCCGTGGCCGTCCGGCCCGGGTACACGGTCGTGACGCGCAGGGACGGCTCCTCGGCGCGCAGCGAGTCGGCCAGCGCGCGGAGGCCGAACTTGCTCGCCGCGTACGCCGACCACTCGGGGTTCGCGCGCAGGCCGGCCGTGGAGTTCACGAAGACGACGTGGCCTCCGGCGGCGCGCAGCGCGGGCAGCAGCAGGCGCGTCATCTCCGCCGCCGAGACGAGGTTGACCGACAGGTGCTCCATCCACTCGTCGGCCTCCAGCTCGGCGACCGGCGACAGGTGCACCATGCCCGCGGCGTGGACGACGCCGTCCAGCCGCTCGGGCGGCCCGGCCGCCGCGAGGGACGCCTCGATGCGGCGCGGCTCCGTCAGGTCGAGCGGGATCGTCGTGACGGACGCGTTCCGCGCCGGCGACGCCACCGCGCCCGGGTTGATGACCTGGGTGGCGGAGTGCGCGCCGGTCGCGAGCTCCTTCGCCAGCCGTTCGAGGCGTTCGGGGGAGCGGCCGGTGAGGACCAGGTCGTGCCCGCGCTCGCGCAGCAGTTCGGCGACCGCCGTCCCGATGCCGCCCGTCGCCCCCGTGATCAGATACGTGCCCATGGAGTCCCATTCTGGTCGATCCCTACCCGGGTGGACGCCCGGGGCGGTGTGTTGGTTCGCGCGCCGGACGCGCGTCAGTTGGGGCGCAGCACGCGCGTCACCCCGGCGATCAGGGCCGTGGCCAGCACCCAGCCCGTCGTGACGAGCCCGTAGGCGACCCAGCGCGACCAGTTCACCGCGTCGTAGGACAGCTGCTGCCCGAACGTGTCGAGCGGGATCAGCAGGTCGAGCGTGTAGATCAGCGCGTGGAACGACGGCAGCTCGTCGCCCGGCTTGACCGGACGGGGATGCTCGATCGAGAACACCGTCGTCCCGAGCGCCAGCAGCGCCGCGAACCACGCGAACGCGAGCCACGGCCGGTAGCCGAACCCGACCGTCCAGTCCAGGAGGTGGTTCCACGCCTTGCCGACCGGGTTCAGCCGCCGCCGGCGGGCCCGCAGCTTGGCGAGCTGCACCTTCCGCGCGACGTCGTCGGAGCCGATGCTGTGGTACCAGGCGGCGAGCTGCTCGTACGGCTGGAGATGGAACTCCTTGTCCCGCGACACCCAGCTGAGCCGGTCCTTGAACTCGGCGCCGCGCAGCGTCTGGTACGTCATGCCGTTGAGGTAGAGCTCGTCCGGCCAGACCGACGGGTGGTCCATGATCAGGTCGATCCGGGAGTACGACAGCGACACCCGGCCCTTGATCTTCCCCTCCGGCCACAGCAGCAGCTCGTCGGCCTGGATGTGGCTGGCGTGCAGCGCCATCCGCGTCGGATCGGACGAGTCGAGCCGCGCCTTGGAGAACGACAGGATGCCGTTGAAGCGGGCGCTGCGCAGCCGGACGGTGCCGAGCGCGGTGAACCCGTTGCTCAGCTCGGCGGCGTCCTCGACCACCATGTTCTGCGCGTCCAGGGCGATCCGGCCGGGGTTGGACAGGACGGTGCGCTCCATGAACAGGCCGCCGTTCATCCGCGCGCCGACGAGCCGGACGCCGCCGGTGATCTCGGCGTCCCGGATGAACGCGCCGACGTCCACGACCAGCCCGCCGCTGAAGACCGCCCACTGGTCGGGATCGGACACCGTGATGTGCGTGCCGTTCATCCGGAGGCCGCCGCCGAGCTGCGCCCTCGGCAGCCGCACCGAGCCCTCGATCCGCGACCCGGACAGGCTGAGGTAGCCGTCCGCGCGCAGCCCGCCGCCGTCGAAGCCCGGCATCCGGCAGCCGGACAGCCGCAGCTGCCTGGTCTCGGCGTTGGAGAAGTCCGGTTCCGAGACGAGCCGGCAGTTCTCCAGCCGCAGCTCGTGCTCGACCGTGCCGCCGGTGACGTCCACTCGGCCGGTGATGTACGCGCCGCGCAGCCGGACGGCCGCGACCGCGCCCGCACGGGTCTCGCAGGCGCCGAGGAGCAGCTTGGTGATGGTCTCACCGCGGACGATCCGGTCGGGGTCGGGTCCGGCGGGGAGGTCGTCGCCGAGGACGACGGTCGCGCCGGTGGGGAACGCGGCCCAGAGGCGCCGTTCCGCGTCGTTCAGTCCGGGGGGAAGGGGCACGGAACCTCTTTCTACACGGAAGACCTCTTCTTACGCGGCGATCCCCTCCGCGGCCGGCATCGCGGAGGGGATCGTGGGGTGAACGCTTAGAAGAAGCCGCGGCGGCGGCCGGCGTCCTGGAGGAAGCCGTCGAGCTGCCGCTCCCAGTCGGTGTGGTCGACGCTCGCGTAGTCGACGGTGAACCGGCTGAACGCGTCGTGCCCCTCGGTGAACACGCCGCCGCGCTTGTCCAGCTCCAGCACGACCTCCATCGACTGCGGGTACGACACGAACGTCACTTCGAGCTGCTTGATGCCGCGCGCGTACTGGCCCGGCGGGTAGAACTCGATCTCCTGGTAGAACGGCAGCTCCTGGTGGACGCCCCAGATGCGCCCCTTCTCGCAGTCGGCGTTGCGGAACTGGAAACCGAGGTTGGAGAAGGCGGCGAGGATGCGCTCCTGCGCGGGCAGCGGGTGGACGGCGATCGGGTCGAGGTCGCCCGGGTCGAGCGCGCCCGCGACCTCCAGCTCGGTCGCGATGCCGACCGTGGTGCCGTGCAGGGGGTGCCCGTACATGTGGGTGAGCGGCGCCTCCCACGGGATGGGGAACTGGAACGGGATGCTGTGCCGCGCGCCCTCCTGCAGGCTGAACCCGCCCGCGACGGGCATCTTCGCGTACTCCAGGTTGGAGTGGTACTCGTTGTCGCCGGACTCGACCTCGACCTTGGTGCGCAGGGCGAGGTTCACCGACTTGATGTCGGAGTTGTACTGGCCGCCGATGATGGTGACCTCACCGGTGACGACACCGCCCGGCGTCGTGTTCGGGTCGTGCAGGATCGTTTCGATCGACGGGCCGCCGATGCCCATCGCCTGCCGCAGCTTCTTGAAGACCAAGGTTCGGTCCCTCCCGTGTACGAGCACTCCCCGCGCTCTTCTCGTCCCATAGACGCTGTTACGGGAGATTACGTTCCGGGCAGCCTGCTGTGACCTGCGAACCAGCCGGTCACATGGCCGTGAGCGGCCGCCCGCGGGACTTGCGGGCGGCCGCGTTCCATGCCGTCGGGCCCGGTTCGGCGCCCGCCGGTTCAGTGCCCGCCGGTTCGGCGCCCGCCGGGTCAGTGGCCGCCGCCGGCGAGGTTCAGGCCGATGACGCCGAGGATGATGAACGCCAGCGCGACGATCTTGACGGCGGAGACCTGGTCGCCCATGACGAGCATGCCGAGCGCGGCCGTCCCGACCGCGCCGATCCCGACCCAGACGGCGTAGGCCGTGCCGACGTCGAGGTTCTTGAGCGCCAGGCTGAGCAGGCCGAAGCTCGTCGCGGCGAACACGAGGAAGCCGGCGGCGGGCAGCGGCTCGGTGAAGCCCTTGCTGGCCTTCAGGCACAGGGCCATCGCGACCTCGACGAGGCCGGCGACGATGACGAGGATCCAGGCCATGGCTGTACTCCCGGAGTGAGACGACGGTGGTCACGCGTCGTCTTCGCATTCCGGGTACGGCGCACCTCGTCCGGGAGGACCACGGGCCCTCACCTCCGCCAACGGCCCCGCCGCGCGCGGTGTTCCCGTTGCCTACGTGCGGTTGTGCGCGTAGGAGCGGCCGAGTGCGCGGTACTCCCAGCCCGCCCGGCGCCACTGCGCGGCGTCGAGGGCGTGCCGTCCGTCCACGATCCGCCGGTGCCGGACGACCTCGGCCAGCGCCGCCGGGTCGACCTGGCGGAAGTCCGACCACTCGGTCAGCAGGACGACGACGTCCGCGTCCCGGGCGACGTCGAGCGCGCTGTCGCCGTACCGCAGCTCGGGGAACGCGGCGCGGGCGTTGCCGAGCGCGGCCGGGTCGTAGACGCGGACGTCCCCGCCGAGGCCGTGCATCGTGCGCGCCACGTCCAGCGCGGGCGCGTCCCTGATGTCGTCGGAGTTGGGCTTGAACGCCGCGCCCCACGCCGCGATGCGCTTGCCGGCGAAGTCGCCGCCGAGCAGTTCCCGGACGAGGTCGACCGTGCGGGCGCGGCGCCGCCGGTTGATGTCGTCCACCTGGCGCAGGAACGACACGGCCTGGCCGACGCCGATCTCCTCGGCGCGGTGCGCGAACGCCCGGATGTCTTTGGGCAGGCACCCGCCGCCGAAGCCGAGCCCCGGTTTCAGGAACTTGCCGCCGATGCGGTCGTCCAGCGCGAGCGAGTCGGCGAGGTCCTTGACGTCGGCGCCGACCGCCTCGCAGACCTCCGCCATCGCGTTGATGTAGGAGATCTTGGTGGCGAGGAAGGAGTTCGCGGCGACCTTGACCAGCTCGGCGGTGGCGAGGTCGGTGCGGACGACCGGGGTCCCGAGGTCGAGGACGGGCTTGAACGCCGCGCGCAGCCGCTCGTCCGCCCAGTCGGAGGTGACGCCGAACACCAGCCGGTCCGGGCGCAGGGTGTCGTCGACGGCGAACCCCTCGCGCAGGAACTCGGGGTTCCACGCCAGCTCGACCTCTTCGCCGGCGGGCGCCAGCTCCTGGACGAGCCCGGTGAGCCGCGCGGCCGTCCCGACCGGCACCGTGGACTTGCCGACGACGAGGGCGCGGCGGCGCAGGTGCGGGGCGAGGGAGCGGACGGCCTCGTCGACGTAGGTCAGGTCGGCGGCGTCCGAATCGGGCTGCTGCGGCGTCCCCACGCAGATGAAGTGGACGTCGCCGAACGCGCCCGCCTCCGCGAAGGAGGTGGTGAACCGGAGCCGGCCGGAGTCGAGCGCCTTGGTGAGCAGCTCCGGCAGTCCGGGCTCGAAGATCGGGACCTCGCCGGACGCCAGCCGGTCGATCTTGTTCCGGTCGACGTCCACGCCGAGGACCTCGAAGCCCAGCACGGCCATGCAGATGGCGTGCGTGGCGCCGAGGTACCCGGTCCCGATGACGGTCAGCCTCGGGGCCGGGGGCTCCTCCTTGATCATGCGCACCTCCTCGTCCTCATGATGTTCGCGCCCCCGGTCGATCTTCCCACCACGCTCCGGCGGCGCGCGGTAGGGGCTGCCGTCGGATTCGCGTACCCTGTCCCACCTTGTGAGTTGCGTCACGCGGATCGCGCGGGCGTGGTATCGATGTGGCCGGAGTCCCCGGAAACCGGGCGGCACGGGTGGTTGGCACTGGTTACCAGCGGGTAGCATGATGTTGAGTTACTGACCAGTACGCAGCGGGGCCGCCGGCCGCCGCCGGAGCAGACGGAGTCTCGAATGGGGCACTACAAGAGCAACCTCCGGGACCTGGAGTTCAACCTCTTCGAGGTGTTCAGGCGCCAGGACCTCCTCGGCAGCGGCCCGTACGCGGAACTGGACGAGGACACCGTGCGCAGCATCCTCGACGAGGTGAACCGGCTGGCCGAGGGGCCGCTCGCCGACTCCTTCGAGGACGCCGACCGCCACCCGCCGAAGTTCGACCCCGCCGCCGGCACCGTCGAGATGCCGGAGAGCTTCAAGAAGTCCTACAAGGCGTGGATGGACGCCGAGTGGTACCGGCTCGACCTCGTCCCCGAGTTCGGCGGCAGCGGCGCGCCCCGCTCCCTCACCTGGGCCGTCGCCGAGCAGGTCCTGGGGGCCAACCCGGCCGTCTACATGTTCTCCTCCGGCCCCGGCTTCGCCCAGATCCTGTGGCACATCGGCACGCCCGAGCAGAAGAAGTTCGCCGAGCTGGCCCTGGAGCGGCAGTGGGGCGCCACGATGGTGCTGACCGAGCCGGACGCGGGCTCCGACGTCGGCGCCGGGCGCGCCAAGGCCGTCCGGCAGCCGGACGGCACCTGGCACATCGAGGGCGTCAAGCGCTTCATCACCTCGGCCGAGCACGACATGTCCGAGAACATCTTCCACCTGGTGCTGGCCCGCCCCGAGGGCGCCGGCCCCGGCACCAAGGGCCTGTCGATGTTCCTCGTCCCCAAGTACCTGGTGGACGTCGAGACCGGTGAGCTGGGCGACCGCAACGGCGCCTACGTCACCAACGTCGAGAAGAAGATGGGCCTCAAGGTCTCCACGACCTGCGAGCTGACCTTCGGCGAGAAGCACCCCGCCATCGGCTACCTGGTCGGCGACGTGCACCAGGGCATCAAGCAGATGTTCCTCGTCATCGAGTACGCCCGGATGATGGTCGGCACCAAGGCCATCGCGACCCTGTCGACCGGCTACCTGAACGCGCTGGAGTACGCCAAGGAGCGCGTGCAGGGTGCGGACATGACGCAGATGACGGACAAGACCGCTCCGCGCGTCACGATCACCCACCACCCGGACGTCCGGCGCAGCCTCATGACCCAGAAGGCGTACGCCGAGGGCATGCGCGCGCTCGTGCTGCTCACCGCGTCCTACCAGGACGCCGTGCAGATCGCCGAGCACGAGGGCCGCAAGGACGAGCAGGCCGAGAAGATCAACGACCTGCTGCTGCCGATCGTGAAGGGCTTCGGCTCGGAGCGCGCGTACGCGCTGCTCGGCGCCGAATCGCTCCAGACGCTCGGCGGGTCCGGCTTCCTGCAGGACTACCCGATCGAGCAGTACATCCGCGACTCGAAGATCGACACCCTGTACGAGGGCACCACCGCCATCCAGGGCCAGGACCTGTTCTTCCGCAAGATCCTGCGGGACAACGGCGAGGCGCTGAAGGTGCTCGCGGGCGAGATCCAGGCGTTCGCCGAGTCGGAGGCGGGCAACGGCCGGCTGAAGAACGAGCGGGCGCTGCTCGGCCGCGCGCTGGAGGACGTCCAGGGCATCCTCAACCCGATGATCGGGTGGGCGCTCGGCTCGATGGAGAACCCGAAGGAGCTGTACAAGATCGGGCTCAACTCGTCCCGGCTGCTGCTCGGCCTCGGCGACCTCATCGTCGGCTGGCTCCTGCTCCGCCAGGCCGAGGTCGCCCTGACCGCCCTCGGCGGCGGCGACGTGTCCGACTCCGACAAGGCGTTCTACAACGGCAAGGTCACGGCCGCGCAGTTCTTCTGCCAGACCGTCCTCCCGCGCCTGGCCTCCGACCGCGCCATCACCGAGACGACCACCCTCGACGTAATGGACCTCCCCGAAGAGGCGTTCTAACCGAGCGAGCACAAACAGGCCCCCGCCGAACTCCCGGCGGGGGCCTGCCGTCCACGCAGACCGCGCTCCCAGACGGCGACTCGCCCTCTCACCCCCGCCCTGCGCGCAGGTGCGGCACCCACCAGGCTCCACCGGCTCCGTTGACCTGCGGCGTGTTGTTGTTATGAGCCGCCGGATAACAACAACACGCCGCAGATCAACAACGCGGCGCCGCTCCCATAGCGTCCGGACTGGACGAGCCGAAAGGCTGACCCGCCCTCCGGACTCCAGGCGGGGGCCTGTTCACGTTGAGGACGGGTCGACGAGGTTGTCCGGGGAGTCGAGCCAGATCGTCTGCCCCTCCGGCGTAACGGTGATGCCGAACCGGTCGATCGCAGGTCTGCCCGCGTCGGCCCACCTCTCCTTGTAGGCGTTTCGGACGGGCTGGGAGATCCGTTGACCGCGCAGTGGCATGAACCAGGAGGGAGCGACGAACTGCCCTTCCGCCCGTCCTTCGCCGGGCCACCTCAACTCGCAGCCCCTCCGAGGGACGCGCGGCCATGCCGTGGATCTGAACGGCATGCCCACCACCCAGCACGAAACCCCGGTCACCGACGACCTCCAGAGCGGTGCGGGCCAGCCGGTGTTGGAACCGATCCATCACGCGGCATGCCGCAACTGGGAAAAGCGCCGCTCCCACAGGGCTCGGACTGGACGAGCCGGAAGGACTTCATCCCAGTGCTCCACAAGCAGCCGCCCGTTGAGCAACCGGCGCTGGTGCTCCACCCCGCCTTCCTCCAGCACAATCTTGTAGAGCGCCGCCCGGTCGTAGTCGTCGTCGAGGTCGAACTCCGTCCGCCCACCCCAGGCCAGTTCCAGGGGGAGCACCACCACACCATGCTCCGGCCCCCGCAGTTCACCCAGCGAGTCGGCCACTTCATACGGCCTGGTCTCGGCGTAACTGAACGGCTCTCCGCTGTGCCCCTTCATACGCACCAGTGTGCCCGATCGACCGCGCAGAGGACTTGGTGTACGTCGATCTGCAGGAGCGCTGATCAAACCTCATCACCTCCGGAAGTCAAGGGCCCGACCGGGTTGGCGATCACGGGAGTGGCGCCGCGGGCGTTAGGTGGAGGCACGTGCTGAGGAGCCAGCGGATGATGCGGCGGGCATGGCTTCCGTGCTGCGCCGGTTGCCGGGTGGCGGACTTCGCGGGCATCCAGGTGCCGTCTGCCCGCCGTGTGGACGGACGAGAGCGGCGCACGTGCGGCTCGGGCTTGATGCGGGGACGCGGGCGGGGCAGAGCGGCGTGGAGTTGGCGGGCCAGATCGACGGCCGTCTTGGCTTCGACCAGCCGGTCCGGAAGGAGTGCCCACAGCGAACCGCTGAAATCACCGTGCCAGATGCAGATCCCCGGGAAGGCGCGCTGTAGATCGTCGAGGGCCTGGTCGATGTCGAGATCCAACTCCAGACGTCCGACTGGACGCGCGGACATCGGTGGCATGGGCGCCGAGTGGGCCTGGGGTGGCCGGCCGTACCGAGCCTCGGGAATGTGGGTCATCGCGATACCTCCGGCCGCGCTACCAGGTGGACGGGAACATGCGGTGCTTGAGGGCGGCGTCCACCTGCTCGGCGGCGTGCTTGGTGTCGCCGCCAGGGCCAGAGGTAGCCGTGCCGTCCGCTCCCGGCCTCGTAATAGGCCCAGCCGCCGCCGGGCATGGCGTGGACGGTTATGGCGATGCGGACGTGGTCGTCCGGGCTGAACGCGAACACCCACAGCACTGGCGGACGGGTGGGGAACTCGTCGGCCTGGTAGAGCTTGACGAAGCGGTAGCTCCTGGCCTGGACGGCGACGGCGAGCAGGTCGAGATTGCGGATGCCGGTGGAGCGTCCCAGCCGGGTCCGCCATCGCAGCAGGTGGCGGCCCGCCTGGACGTTCAGCGGGCGCAGCGAGCCCATGTGATCTTCCCTTCCTCGTTGAGCGGACGGACGCCCCAGTCGTGGACGAGTTCGGCCATCAGCAGCAGCCCGCGCCCGCTCTCGGCGTCGTCGTCCTGGCTCTGGAGGACGGGCAGGGCGGTGCTCTCGTCCCAGACCTCGATGACGGTGAGCGGCTCGCGGACGTCCGGGAAGATGCGCACGACGATGTGCCCGATGCCGACGTGCTTGTAGCTGTTGGTGACCAACTCGGTAACCACGAGCCGGCCGACGAAGTCGTCGGCGTGCCCCAGTTCGCGGAACCGGTCGGTGAGGTAGCGGCGCGCCTTCGCGGGTGCCTCGTCGGACGGATCGAGGACGAGCGGCGCCGGTTCCTCGGGCGCGAGCAGTACTGCTGGCATCGGTGAACCCCTCCAGCCAGGACGGAGGCTGATCTCGAACCGGGCCAACCTGCCAAACCGGAAGTACCCGCCGCTATCACCCTGTGTTATCGAACGAACACCATGAAGCCAGGTCGCGCCTTAAAATCTCAGGAGAGTCGCGCAGTAGGCACATTCGAGTAGCAGCCATTAGCGCGCTACTAGCAACGAGAGGGAGAGTGGCCATGTCGGCATCTGGTGGCGCTCGGCCGAAGATCGACCCCGAACTGGTCGGCTTCGGGACTGTGGTCAAGCGGTGCCGCGTGGCGGCGGGCCTGAAGCAGGGCCAGCTGGCGGACCTGGTCCACGTCGCGCGGTCCTACATCAGCCACGTCGAGTGCGGGCGGACCCAGTGCCGCCGGGACTTCGCCGAACGCCTGGACAACGTGCTCAACGCCGGAGGCGAGATCGTCCAGGCATGGGACGACCTTCTGGAGAAGGTCAAGCAGGTCAGGTACCCGACCCACTTCGTGGCCTTCCCGAAGGCGGAGGCATCGGCCGACCAGTTGCGGGTGTATGAGAACTATCTGGTCTATGGGCTATTTCAGACGGAGGCGTATGCTCGGGTCCTACTGGTCGAGGACGAAGCGGTAGCTACCCGGATGAAGCGCCAGGAGCTCTTGTCGAGAAGGCCTCGCCCCATGATCAGTGTGGTGATGGAGGAGAGCGTCCTGTACCGCCAGGTCGGCTCGGAGGAGGTCATGCGCGAGCAACTCGAGCACCTGATCGAGCTGTCTCTACAGGAAGGCATCTTCCTGCAGATCGCCAGGACCCGCTACTACCGAGGTGTGCGAGCATCGTTCACTATCGCAACCCAGCCCGACCGCAGTGAGATCGCTTATGTCGTTAAAGCCACAGGAGGTGAAACGACCCGCGATCCGTCAGAGCTTGCGAAGATTAGTGAAGTAATGCAAACGCTGAACGCGCAGGCGCTCAACACAGAGGATTCGCGAGCGCTTATCCGAAAGGTGATTGAAGACAGATGGACCTGAGCAGGGCAACCTGGCGCAAGGCATCCCGCAGCCACGATGACGGGGACCAGTGCGTCGAAGTCACATCTGTTCTCGATGTAATAGCGGTCCGGGACAGCAAGGACCCCGACGGACCTAAGATTTTCGTCGATCGCAGGGACTTCCGGTACTTCGCCGGCATTCTCAAGAGCTTGTAGGTACGCTCCTGCTTTAGAGAGCCTAATAAGGGAAAGTTTGGTGGGACCCGGTGTGGCGCAAGGCTTCACGAAGCACGGCCGAGGGCGACAACTGCATCGAGGTCGCCGATGTGTCGAGCGTCGTGGCATTTCGTGACAGCAAAGACCCCAACGGTCCGATACTCGTGGTGAGTCGCCGTGACTTCGGTCGGCTCGCGCAGGCGCTCAAGGACCTCTGACGGACGTAGCGCGACGGATGGTCTAGCGAGGTCCGCCCCTGTCCATGACAGGTGATGCGTCTGGACGGGGAGCAGCTGACGCGCGACGGCCGTGCGTCAAAGCTCGTCACCCGCGAACATAGTGTCATCCCCTGAGCGGACATCTGCGGGGTACGTGCGGGAGTCGAAGCAACCGCCTCCGACCTGCGGGAGCCGGGCGCACGCGCCGCCAACACCTACTAGAGTTCTGGCGTGATTACGGGTGAGCTGAAGAGCAAGATCGACCGCCTCTGGAACGCCTTCTGGGCGGGTGGGATCGCCAACCCGCTTGAGGTCATCGAGCAGATCACCTACCTGATGTTCCTGCGCCGCCTGGAGGACGTCCAGACGGCCAAGGAACGCAGCGCGCGCCGCCAGGGCATCGAGATCAAGAGCCCCATCTACACCGATGAGACGGATGTCTTGCGGTGGGCTCGGCTCAGGGAACTCGATCCAGAGGCCATGTTCACCATGATGGGGGAAGGAGTCTTCCCGTGGCTGCGCCGCCTTGGTGGGGACGACTCCACATACGCCCACCACATGAAGGACGCCCGGTTCACCATCCCCACCCCCACCCTGCTGACGAAGGCCGTCGACCTCTTGGACGACATCCCCCTCGGCGCGGGCGACACCAAGGGTGATCTGTACGAGTACATGCTCAGCAAGATCGCCACCGCGGGTCAGAACGGCCAGTTCCGCACACCACGGCACATCATCCAACTCATGGTCGAGATGATGAACCCCGGCCCGCAGGACGAGATCTGTGACCCGGCTTGCGGAACCGCCGGCTTCCTCGTGGCCGCCGCCGAATACGTCCAACGCGAGCACCGCGACGCCCTGTTGGACGCTGTCAATCAGCAGCACTTTCACTCCAGCATGTTCCACGGCTTCGACTTCGACAGCACCATGCTTCGGATCGCCAGCATGAACATGCTCATGCACGGCATTGAACAACCAGACATCCGCCATCGCGACTCGCTGGCACAGAATGTCGCCGACGAGGCTGAGCAGTACTCCTTGATCTTGGCGAATCCGCCCTTCGCTGGCAGCCTCGACTACGAGACCACTGCCAAAGATCTACAGCAGATCGTCAAGACGAAGAAGACAGAACTCCTCTTCCTGGCTCTATTTTTCCGCCTGCTCAAGCCTGGCGGTCGCGCCGCGATCATCGTTCCGGAAGGCGTTCTCTTCGGCTCAACCAAGGCACACAAGGGCGTCCGCAAGCTACTCGTCGAAAACCAAAAGCTAGAGGCCGTCGTCAAACTGCCCAGTGGGGTGTTCAAGCCCTACGCGGGCGTTTCCACCGCCATTCTCGTCTTCACCAAGACCAACAGCGGCGGGACAGACAATGTCTGGTTCTACGACATGACAGCGGACGGCTTCAGTCTGGACGACAAGCGCACGCCGTTCCTCCCCGAAGCTCAGCTAGGCCCCAGTCCGAGCACACCGCTCAACCAAGTCGACCACGCTAAGAACAACCTCCCGGACGTGCTGGCTCGCTGGAACCGGCGCGAAGGCAGCGAGCAACAGCGCGCCAGAACAGAACAGAGCTTCTGCGTCCCCAAGGACGACATCGCTGCTCAGGACTATGACCTTAGCCTCAACCACTACAAAGAGATCGTCCACGAAGAGGTCGAACACCGCCCACCTCTAGAGATAGTTGCAGAACTAGAACGCATCGAGTCCGAGATTCAGCAAGGTGTGTCGGAACTTAAAGGGATGCTGGGCTAGCCATGGCGGATCGCAAGTTCGCAAAGTTGAGTGACGTCGCAGATTTCTATGCCGGTGCTTCTCTGCCGGATGGCGTCCCGTTCAAGCAACAGGACGCGGGCTACCTATTGATGCGCGTGTCGGATCTGAACCTCCCAGGAAATGAAGTTAAGCTCACAAGTAGTCGAAACTGGAGTGCTTCTCCTGGAAATAGAGCTAGTACTTGCCCTGCGGATTCCGTGATCATCCCCAAGAGGGGTGGTGCTATCGGTACAAACAAGAAGCGAATCAGCGTCCGTCCATGCATTCTCGATCCCAACCTAATGGCGATCAACCCGCATCCGGACGTTCTTGATCACCGATATCTCTATCATTGGTTCCTTGGCTTCGATCTGCTCAGCATCGCGAATGGGAGTTCGGTTCCGCAGCTGAACAAGAAGGATCTTCGGCCTCTGGAGATCCCTCTGCCGTCCACCGATGTGCAACGGAAAGTTGCAGACGTGCTGGATCGCGTGGACACGCTGCGGGCGAAGCGGCGGGCGGCGATCGCCCTCCTCGACGACCTCGCTCAATCGCTCTTCCTCGACATGTTCGGCGACCCGGTCGTCAATGAACGAGGCTGGAACAGAGTTCGCTTCGAAGATTTGTTGGAGGGCATCGATAGTGGGAAGAGCCCTACCTGCTTGGACCGATCGGCTGCGGAAGGCGAATGGGGAGTTCTCAAGCTGGGGGCCGTAACAAGTTGCCGCTTCAAGCCAGAGGAGAACAAGGCGCTTCCGTCGGCGATCGCGCCGGTCGCTAAGCATGAGGTGCACCCAGGTGACCTTTTGTTCTCTCGTAAGAATACCCGTGAGCTCGTGGCGGCTTGCGCGCTTGTCGATGAGACTCCGCCCAAAATGTTGCTGCCTGACCTCATTTTTCGCTTCAACTTCAAGAGGGACGCTCCTGTCGACAGACAGTACATCCAGCAGCTCCTTGTCAATCGACACAAACGTCGTAAAGTGCAGGAGTTGGCAAGCGGTAGCGCGGGTTCCATGCCGAATATCTCTAAGTCCCGCCTGGCGGGTCTCGACATCGAGTTGCCCCCGCTTGAGCTACAGCACGAGTTCGGCAGACGAGTCCGTGCGGTTGAAGAGAGCCGACGTGCTCATCAGGACTCGTTGCGCGAGTTGAATGACCTGTTTGGGTCATTGCAACAGCGGGCGTTTCGGGGGGAGTTGTGGGACGATTGAGGCATCTGTCCCGGCGGGGAAGGGTGTCTCTTGAGCAACTTCGGGTTCCTCAAAGGCGAGTGGCCTGATCTGTACGACGAAGCGGTCCGGGCGGAGCGGCTGGCGGAGGCCGATCCGCGCGCGTCCTGCTTCTATGCGAGACGCACCCTCGAACTCGCGGCCAACTGGCTGTACCGCGCCGACGGCAAGCTGAGGCTTCCTTACCAGGGGCATCTCGCGGCGTTGATCGCCGAGCCGACCTTGACGCAAGTGGTCGGTCCGCCGATCCGCACGAAGATGGACGTGATCCGTCGGCAGGGCAACAACGCCGTCCACCGGCCGGAACCAGTGCGGCCCGGGGTCGCCGTCCGGACGGTCGCGGAACTGTTCCACGTCCTCTACTGGATCGCCCGGCACTACACCCGGGATCAGGAATCGGGACCGGCCGCGGAATTGGCGTTCGACCGGTCGCTCATCCCCACCCCGGAGCCGGCGGAGGTGCGGCGGAAGAAGCAGGCCGAGATCAAGGCGATGGCCGAGCAGTACGCCCGGCAGCAGGAAGACCTGATCAAGGAACGGCGCAGGACGCAGGACCTGGACGAAGAAGTCGCCCGGCTGCGCGCCGAGATCAGGACGGCCAAGGCCGCGAAGGTCGACCAGCCCGACACGCACGACTACGACGAGGCGAAGACCCGTGACCTGATCATCGATCTTCTGCTCAAGGAGGCGGGCTGGCCGCTCGACAAGCAGGAAGACCGCGAATTTCCGGTCGAAGGGCTGCCGTCACCGTCCGGGAAGGGCAAGGTCGATTACGTCCTCTGGGACGACGACGGTAGGCCGCTTGGCCTGGTCGAGGCCAAGCGCACCACCAGGGACGCGGTGTCCGGCCAGCAGCAGGCCAAGCTCTACGCGGACGCTCTGGAGCAGCGGTTCGGGCAGCGTCCGGTCATCTTCTACACCAACGGCTACCAGACCTTCATCTGGGACGACGTCGCCTATCCGCCGCGCGAGGTCCAGGGCTTCTACACCAAGGACCAGCTGCGGACGCTGATCCAGCGGCGCGCCGGCCGCCAGGCGTTGCAGGGCGTGGTGATCAACAAGGAGATCGCGGGCCGCCACTACCAGAGCCGCGCCATCCGCCGCATCGCCGAGGCGTTCGAGCGGGACCGGCAGCGCGAGGCGCTCCTCGTCATGGCGACGGGCGCGGGCAAGACCCGCACGATCATCGCGCTGATCGACCTGCTCCAGCGCGCCCACTGGATCAAGCGCGTCCTGTTCCTCGCGGACCGGAAGGCCCTCGTCACGCAGGCCGCCAACGCCTTCAAAGCCCACCTGCCCGGCACACCGACCGTGAACCTGCTGGCCGACCGCAAGGAGGACGGCCGGGTCTACGTGTCCACGTACCCGACGATGATGGGGCTGATCAACGAGACGGACGGCGACCTGCGCAGGTTCGGCCCCGGCTACTTCGACCTCGTCGTCGTTGACGAGGCGCACCGGTCCGTCTACCAGAAGTACGGCGTGATCTTCGAGTACTTCGACGCGCTGCTCGTCGGGCTGACCGCGACACCGAAGGACGAGATCGACCGCAACACCTACCGCCTGTTCCACCTGGAGGACGGCGTCCCGACCGACGTGTACGGGCTGGACGAGGCCGTGGCCGAGGGCTATCTCGTCCCGCCGTTCACGGTGAACGTCCCGCTGAAGTTCCCGCAGCAGGGCATCAGCTACGACGAACTGCCCGAAGAAGAGAAGGTGATGTGGGACCTCCTCGATTGGGACGAGGAGGACGGCGTCCCCGACCGGGTCACCGCCGACGAGGTCAACAAGTTCCTGTTCAACGACGACACCATTGACAAGATGCTCCAGACGCTCATGGATCACGGCGGCAAGGTCGAGGGCGGGGACCGGCTGGGCAAGACCATCATCTTCGCCCGCAACAAGAAGCACGCGCAGTACATCGTCGAGCGCTTCGACAAGCTGTACCCCGAGCACCGCGGTGACTTTGCCCGCGTCATCACGCACGACGACTCCTACGCGCAGGACCTCATCGATAAGTTCTCGCTGAAGGACTCGCCCCCGCACATCGCCGTCTCCGTCGACATGCTCGACACCGGGATCGACATTCCCGAGGTCGTCAACCTGGTGTTCGCCAAGCTCGTCCGGTCCAAGACGAAGTTCTGGCAGATGATCGGGCGCGGCACGCGCCTGTGCCCGGACCTGTTCGGGCCGAACATCGACAAGCAGAAGTTCCTGGTCTTCGACCTGTGCTGCAACGTCGAATTCTTCAACCAGGACATCGCCACGGCCGAGGGCCGCGTCCAGCCGTCCCTCAGCGAGCGCCTGTTCCGGGAACGGACCGACCTCCTCTACGGCCTGGACCGGCAGGACCTTCCCCCGGAGCCGTCCCCGGAATCGGACGGGACACAAACCGAAACCGGACTCCGCCGGGATCTCGCCGCCCGCCTCCAAGAGGAGGTCTCGGGCATGAACCCGCAGAACATCGAGGTCCGCCGCCGCCTGGCGGAGGTCGAGCGCTACCAGGACCCCGCGAGCTGGCAGCGGATCACCGCCGAGAAGCGCGAGGAGATCACCGAGAACCTGGCGGGCCTGCCCACCGAGTTCCGCGAGGACGAGAACAGCGAGGAGGCCAAACGGTTCGACCTTCTCGCCCTGCGCCTCCAACTCGCCGTCCTCAACGGCGACCCCGCGTACGACACGCTCCGAGACCAGGTCCAGGAGATCGCCGAAGCGCTCCTCGACCCGACCACGCTGAACAACCCCGTCGTGGCCAAGCACCGGGAACTGCTGTCCGACCTCACCCTTGACGAGTGGTGGCAGGACGTCTCCCTGCCGATGCTGGAACTGATGCGCCGCCGCATCCGCGGTCTCGCCAAACTAATCCAGAAGGCGAAGAAGGGCGTCCTCTACACCGACTTCCAGGACGAGCTGGGCGAGCTCACCGAGGCGGAACTCAGGGGTGTTTCGCTTGGCACCAACCGGACCCGGTTCGAGACCAAGGTCCGCACGTACCTGCGCAGCCACGAACACGAACTCGCCGTGCAGAAGCTACTGCGCAACCGCCAGCTCACCACCCTCGACATCCACCACTTCGAGGACGTCTTCATCGCCTCCGGATTCGGCACCCGCGACGACATCGACCAGGTCAGGGAGGAGTACGGCGACCTCGGCCTGTTCCTGCGCTCGACCACCGGGCTGGAGTACGAGGCCGCGACCGCCGCCTTCGACCAGTTCCAGGCGGGGAAGAAGCTCTCGGCCTCGCAGCTCGACTTCCTCCAGCTCCTCATCGGTTTCCTGGCCAAGAACGGCGTTGTGGACGTCGGCGCGCTCTACAGGCCGCCGTTCACCGGGCTGGCCCCGGGCGGCCCGGAAGACCTCTTCACCGAGACCGAGGTGACGTCCATCGAGCACGTCCTGGAACGCGTCCGCGCGACCGCTCTTCCCACCGACTCCCAAGCCGGCTGACCGGTCGCAGCACGCCGGAACGGCCCGCCGCGGCGTCGCTTCCAAACCGGGATGGAGGTCAGGGGCCGTCGAGTCCGATGATGGTGCCGAACGGGTCCACGATCTGAGCGATGCGGTGCCCGGTGCCGTCGTCGGGGGCGTAGGGGCCGCGGTGCTGGGTGCATCCGGCGGCCAGCAGAGTGTTCAGAGCGGTGTCGAGGTGAGGGACGGCAAAGTAGGGGACCAGGCCGCCGCCGCGCGGGTCGTTCTTCTCGTCCAGCATGTGGAAGCCCATTTCGAAGCCGCCGACCGTGAACCAGGCGAACACCGAGTCTCTCTTGACGTCCAGGTTCACCGGGGCATTCAAGACGCTCCCCCACCAGCGCGCGGACTTTTCGGGGTCCTCGGAGAAGATCATGATTCGGGTGCAGGCGGTGAACAACGCGCTCTTCTCGATTCAGGAGGAGGTGAGGAGGTAGCGGGCGAGGATGACGTCGCCGATGGGGCGCACCTCTTCGAGCGCCATCCGGTTGCCGGGGTGGTGAGGGAACTCGCCTGTTCCGACGAAGCGTGGGGCGCCGGAGTCACCGACGAAGAACGGGGCGATCACGAGCTGGAGTTCGTCGGCCAGTCCGGCTGTGAGGAATTGGGTGTGGACGGTGCCGCCGCCTTCGACCATCAAGCGCTGTACTCCTCGGCGGGCGAGGTCGGCAAGCATGGTGTTGAGGTCGACGGGGTCGCCGGCGTCCACGATGGTGGCGGCGTCGCCGAGACGGTCGCGGCACTTGTCGACCGCGGCGCTCGAGCAGTACACGATCTTCTCGACGTCGCCGGTGGTGAAGAACTTGGCGTCGGGATCGAGGTCACCGCGGGCGGTGAAGGTGGCCTTGACCGGGCTTTCGGGCAGGCCGCGGGCGACACGTGCCTTGCGGCGCTCCTCGGTTCGGACGAGCAGGCGTGGGTTGTCTCGGCGGATGGTGTTGGCGCCGACGAGGATGGCGTCGCAGCCGGCCCGGACTTCGTCGACGCGGTCGAAGTCCTCGTCGTTGGACAGTAGGAGCCGCTCGTCGGTCGTGTCGTCGATGTAGCCATCGACCGAGGCGGCGCAGGACAGCAGCACGTAGGGGCGTTCGGTCATGTGGTGCTCCGAGGGTCGTTGTTGATCATTTGCTCGACGATACGGACGAAGTCCTCGCCCGGGTCGGCGCAGGCGTTGAGGGCGGCGAACTGTTCATCGTCGAGCGGTCCGCGAAGACGGTGGTCGCGGGCGGCTTGGTGGTAGAAGCGGCGGGCGGTGCCTCCGCTGGCCGGCAGGGCGATGATGGGTTTGCCCATCGACAGGGCTAGGTCGATTTCCGCCTGGGTGCCCGCCCCGCCACCGAGGACGATGACGAACTCCGCGTCCCGGATGACGTTGCGATGTCCGAACAGCCCGATGGCCAGGGCGATGTCAGGGGGACGGTACTGGTCGGCGATGTAGGTCATGACCTCGATCCCCACGCCGACCGGGCCATGGCTGACCTTGTAGTGGCGGCTCATGACCAGGCGGGCCAGACACCGTACGGCGGCGTCGATCACGCTGGCGTCGGTGTCGGGTGCCCTGCTGCCGCAGATGGCTACGTGTGTTGGTGCTGACGCCGCCGCTTCATCATCGGTGTCACGCGCGTCCGCACGCTGGCGGGGTACGGCTGGCTTCAGGTGGAGCGGAAACGAATTGGCCGGGGCGAGGCCGAGCAAGAGACGGGCCTGATCGGGGATCTGGAGGCCGTCGGCGATGCGAGTGAGTACCTCGATGTCGGACACTCGGCCCTGGCGGGTACCGCGCACCCAGTTGGAGATGTCGGAACGATCATGCTGGGTGAGTAGTGCCAACTGGGTCTGGGTGCAGTCGGCGAACTGCCCGAGGAACAGCCGGAACAGTTGACCGACATCGCGGCCGGTAAGGGCCTGCGCAACGTCCTTGCGACACCAGAATCCTACGGGGACCACTCCGGGATCGAAGGTCCTGCGTCTGGTCACGTTGCGATTCGTCCTTGACTCGCCGAAAGTCCCTTGTCAGAGGGTAGCGGCGCACAGCCCGCGCGCAATGGTGATTCGCGAGACGCGTCCGTGGGCCGGTTCCACGGGAACAGGGCACGGCCCCGGTCACTGTTCGATCCGCGCTGACCACCACAAGCTAAGGCCCGACACCACCGCCGACCAGAGGCGGGGGGAAGGGAGAACTCCAGTGGACAGCAGCAACACCGACGGCCTGGTGGTGGCCGTGGAGAAAATCGTCGCGGCGCGCGGCCGCGCCACCCAGCCGTCCGACGGCGGGGGTTCCGGCAAGTCCGACCTCAACGACGGCTGACCAGCGATCATGATCGATGTGATCGTCGAGGTCCTGGGCGGGGAGCGGTTCCTCGCCCAGGACCTGGGCCGCACTCACCGGGTCTACCCAGCCGCGTCCGTCGGACGAGACCGGTTCGCCGGCCTGCTGACCTGGCCGGCAATAAACCGGCTCTTGGACACCCACCGGTTGGAACCGCCTCGTCTGCGCCTGTCCGCCGACGGCGCGGCCATCCCCGTGTCGGAGTACTGTCAGCGCCGGACATACCGGCGGATGCCGCCGTGGGAGGCCCCGCAACCGCATCTGGTTGCCCAGCAGCTCCGCGACGGCGCGACACTGGTCTTGGACGCGATCGAGGAGATGCACCCGCCGATCGGCAGCATGGTGAACACACTCGAACGCCATCTTCGTACATGCGTACAGGCCAACGCCTATGCATCGTGGACCGCGAAGGAAGGTTTCGGTGTCCACTGGGACGACCACGACGTCATCGTCCTCCAGGTATCCGGCGCCAAGCGATGGCGGATCTACGGCCCCACCCGCCCTGCCCCGCTATATCGCGACGTCGCATTCGACGACACACCACCCGAACAGCCGATCGACGAGTTCACTCTCCAGGCCGGGGACGCCCTGCACGTCCCGCGCGGCTGGTGGCACGCCGCCGCCGCGTCCACCGGGCAACCCTCGCTCCACCTGACCTGCGGCCTGGCCACGCACACCGGCATCGACATGCTGTCGTGGTTGGTGGATGACCTGCGCGCACAGGACTGCGTCCGGGCCGACATCCCGCGCCTGGCCGACCAGGACACCCAGACGGCCTGGCGCTGCGAGATGGGCAAGCTCTTGGCCGAGCGCCTGAACGACCCTACGGTGATCGACGCCTACCTGGCGGCGTGTGATGCCGTCCGTGGGCCGCGAGGCGGCTTCTCACTGCCGCACGCGGTCCACGAGCGGCTCCCGGACGACCCTGGCCTACCCGTCCGACTCACGACGCCCAGGGCGGTCCTGCGCCGCGCCGAGCAGGCGGTGACCTTGGAAGCCGCCGGGCAACGCTGGACACTCGCCGACCAGGCAGCCCCGCTCTTGGAGACGCTCGTCTCCGGACGGCCGACCACGCTCGGCGGCCTGGCCCAGGCCGCGAACGTCCCCATCGATCAGGCCGCCGAGTTGCTCGACCAGTTGTTGCACAGCGGGATTATCGCCGTAGGACGGACGTGATGGCGGTTCTCGGTCTAGGCACCTATCGATGCCGCGACGTGACCGCCGCCGCCCGCGCCGCCATGGCGGCGGGAGTCACGGTCATCGACACCGCCCCCGTCTACGCCAAGGGCAACGCACACGACCAACTGGCCGCCCTGTTGCCCCATCACCCTGGCGTGCAGATCTCCACCAAGGCCGGCCACATGACCCGGAGCCAAGCCCAGGCAGCTCAACGGGCGGGCCTCATCACCCCTGAGGAGGCCGTCCGCTGCCACTCCATCGCCCCTGCCTACCTTCGACACCGCATCACGGCCAACATCACCGAGATAGGCCGCGACCGACTCGACCTGCTGTACCTGCACAACCCCGAACACGACGCACACGGCGACCGGAAACGACTGCTCGAACAGATTACCCAAGCGTTCACGACGTTCGAGGAAAGCGCACACCGAGGCGACATCGCCGGCTACGGCATCGCCACCTGGAGCGGCTTCACCAGCGGCGCCTTCACCATCCATGAACTCATCGCCGCGGCGCAACAAGCAGCGGGAAGTGCTCGAACCCACCTGCGGGCGATTCAACTACCCGTGAGCCTCATCGAACTCGCCGTCCTTGCCGAAGCTTTACACGGCACCGGCCCCATTGCAGAGGCTGCCGGGGCTGGTCTGGACGTGTGGGCATCTGCGCCCTTGAACGGCGGCGAACTCGCCGACCTGGTTACGTCCGACCTGGCCCAGTTCATCAGACCTGGCTCCTCGCACGTCGCCGCAGCGCTCTCGGTAGTGGCCTCCACGCCCGGACTCACCGGAGCCCTGCTTTCGGCCTCGACTACGGCACACTGGCAAGAAGCATCCAGGGCCTTCCAGCGTCCAGCCATCCCGCCTACGCACCTCCAGGACATCTGCCGTGTTCTCAGAGCCTGACGACCCCGACATCCGCGAACGTATGCACACGGCCTTCGCCGACGCGACGAGTCGGCTCGGCTGCGTGCCCGCGGACAGCGCCGCCAAGGCATGGGGGCACGGCGGAAGGACCATCGGTGCACCCGTCACGACGTCCTACGGCACCGCCTGGCTCCGCGTGCTGGAGGCACCGGCAGGCAAGGAAGGCGGGAAACTCTGGACCGGCTCCCAGGAAGCCGCCGCCATCCTGCCGGCAGAGATCCCGCGCCCCCGGCTACTGGAGTCGGCGGACTGGGCCCGAGAGGGGTACGCCTACCGAGCCGAACTCAGTAGCTACATCACGGCGCCAGTCTGCTCCCCGACCCCAGACCTCACCGAACACATCACCCTGCCCGGCGCATGGTGGCCGCGATTGCGGCAGGCCATCAGCGCGGTCGCAGCTACCCAGGCCCCGGCCGACCGCTCCCGCGTCATCACCCAGGACTACATACACCGCACCATCCCGCGCTACCTCGGCGATGTAGGCACCGACACCACCGTCCGCCGATGGACCCTCGCCCACGGCGACCTCCACTGGGCCAACCTCACCAGCCCTGAACTGACCATCCTCGACTGGGAAGGCTTCGGCCCCGCCCCTTACGGATTCGACGCCGCCCACCTGTACGCCTACACACTCCTCACCCCAGGACTTGCGACCCGCGTCCGAGACACCCTTGCCGACATCCTGGCAACACCCGACGGCCGGCTTGCCGAACTCACCGTCGCCGTCATCCTCCTGCAAGCCGCCGACCGCGACCCCATCCACGCCCGACTCGCCCCACATGTCCGAGAACATGCGCAGAGGCTGCTGGAGAACCAGCGTGCCTCCCGAACTTCCTGAGCGCTTCCAGTGATACCGAGGTAGACACCCGTCCAGCACGTCCTGGAACACGTGCCACCGCCGTCTCCAGTGATTCTCAAGCAGGCTGACCGTTCGCGTCGTGGCGGAACGGGCGCAGCCTTACAACGCGTATGGCGGGGGCTGGTGGCGTTCACTAAGATCGGCCGCGTCCCTCGCCCGTTACCCCCGACGGATGGCCGATGCGTGCTTCGCCCCTCGCCGTCTCTCTCGTCGGCCTGCTCCTTGCCGCCGGTTGCGCCGACGGTAGCCGGGCCGAGCAGGTCGCGCCGCCGACCGTCACGGTGGGAGGTGTCCCTAGCCCTGCCGCGCAGAGCGGTGGGGCGTTCTCCAAGGAGGGCTGGTTCGGGGGCGCGGACGGGCTGCATGCGCGGCTCGACATCCGGGGCGTCCAGCGACAGGCGGGCAAGGCGGTGCTGCGGTACGGCGTGACGTCGCTCGACTCGTCCACGAAGTCCGTTCCGTTCGAGATCGCGTTGATCGATCCGGTGGGACGCAAGCTCTACAAGCCGACCGGGACGACGAGCGGCTCCGGCTTCACCCCGGGCGCGGTCCGGGAGATGGCCGCCGAATACCCGCCGATACCGGCGGACGTCCAGAAGGTCACGGCGATCACTCCGGGGACGGCGGGGGAGTTCACGGGCATTCCGGTGACCGATGGCGCGCCCTCGGGGAGCCCGGGCGCGTCGATGCCCCCGAGCGGGTCGGGGATACCGGTCGCGCCGTCCAGGGCACCCTCCGCCACACCGCCGGTCGGCGGGCGGCCGTCGGTGGGTGCCGAGCCCTTCGGACGGGTCAGGCCCTTCACCGCCCCTACGCAGTCGCCCTCAACGACACCGTCGCCGTCCACGCCTGTTGGTACGGGGCTAAATCCCGTGGACCTGTACGACATCGTTGAGGGCGAGACCAAGGACGTCACGTCCAGCCCGTCGGAGGTCACTGTCAGCCTGCGCGCCGACGCGCTGTTCGACGGCGCCTCGGCGAAGTTGTCGAGCCGTGCGAAGGCCGTCCTGGACGAGGCCGCGCAGCAGATCAAGACGAAGGCCACGGGCGCGCTGACATTTGAAGGGCACACCGGCGAGAACGACACCAAGCTGTCGAAAGACCGGGCCGATGCCGTCATGCAGGAAATGAAGACACGCCTGGGGAACGGCTTCACCTACACGGCGAGCGGCAAGGGGAACGCCGAGCCCGTCGCCAAGGACGCCGCCCGCAACAACCGTGTCGAGATCTCCTACCGGCTGAAGGCAAGCGCGCGCGGCACCACCCCGCCGGCCGTCTTCCAACCGCAGGACGGCAAGACGGTGGCAACGCGCACGGCCACCTTCGGTGCGGACAAGAGGCGGCTGGACGTCAAACCCTTCTACCGGGACGGTGCCTACATCGTCGCCGTGTTCGACATCGTCAACCAGGGCCCGGGTACCACCCCGCCTGACGCGTCCTACCCGGACCCCAACTATCCGGGAGCCGTGTTCGGCTCGTTCTCCATCCAGACGCCCGGCGGTAAGGACGTCTACCGGGCCGTCCGCGTCGGCCCGGCAAGGGTGGGCGGTCCGAGCATCTACGTCGACACGGGACGCGCCACCTTCGTCACCGCCGTGGGCAAGCCCGACCGCGGCTTCGTCTACCTGCCCGCCCCGCCCGGCAACGTCACGTCGGTGACCTTCAACGCCGGCCCCTTCGGCAAGGTCGACAAGGTCCCCGTCTCATAGACCCGTCTCATAGATGCCGCGACGTGTGGCGGACGAGCCGGACGGATAGGTAAAGAGCACGGCATTGGATCGTCCGGCGGAGGTCATCGCAATGGGTATCGGCGTCAGCGTTTTCTTGATCACGATAGGGCTGATCCTCAAGTTCGCCATCCAGCCGGACGCGATGACGGACCCCGTGGACATCCACGTCATCGGAGTCATCCTGATCATCGTCGGCGGGGCGACGTTCGTCCTGCAGATGCTGATGACGGCCCGCGGGCGCGGACCGGGCTCGGGCTCCGGCCCGCGCCGGGACGAGCGCATGTACGACGGCGACAACCCGCCGCGCTGAGAACGAGCTGACCGAGGGCCGGCGCCGCGTCCACGGCGCCGGCCCCGGAACGTCAGCCCCAGGCGAGCATGCGGATCGGGTCTTCCAGCATGTCGCCGACGTCGCGCAGGACGCGCGAGCCGAGTTCACCGTCCACGATCCGGTGGTCGAACGACAGGGCGAGCGTGGTGACCTTGCGGATCGCCAGTTCGCCCTCGTGGACCCACGGCATGTCCCTGATCTGCCCGAACGCCAGGATCGCCGCCTCCCCGGGTGTGAGGATGGGCGTCCCGGTGTCCACGCCGAACACGCCGACGTTGGTGATGGAGATCGTCCCGTCGGAGAGGTCGGCCGGGGACGCCTTGCCCGCGCGTGCCTTTGTCGCCAGTTCGTTCAGCGCGCGCGCGAGGCCGGGCAGGTCGAGGTCCTGCGCGTCCTTCACCTTGGGCACGATGAGGCCGCGTTCGGTGGCCGCGGCTATGCCCAGGTTCACGTAGTGCTTGACCACGATCTCCGCGCCGTCCGGGCCGTCCACCCAGGTGGAGTTCACCATCGGGTGCCGCCGGACGGCGGTGAGCAGCGCGCGCGCCACCAGCAGTAGCGGCGACACCTTCACGTCGGCGAACTCGGGCAGTTCGCGAAGCCGCTTGACGGTCTCCATGGTGCGGGTGACGTCCACCTGGAGGAACTCGGTGACGTGCGGGGCCGTGAACGCCGAACCGGACACCGCCGCCGCCGTCGCCTTGCGCACACCCTTCACCGGCACGCGCTCCTCACGCGCACCTGCCTGGGCGGGGGCCGCCTGGGGCGGCGCGGCCTGCGCGGCGAGGACGTCGTCCCGCGTGATCGAGCCCTGCGGCCCCGAACCCGTGATGGTGGCGAGGTCGATGCCGAGGTCCTTCGCCATCTTCCGGACGGGCGGCTTCGCCAGCGGCAACCCGTTGTCCACAGGCTGTGGACGAGGTGCTGGCGGCCGCACCTGCGGCGGCGCCGGCGTCACGGCCGGAGCGGCCTGCGCCGCACCGTTGGACGCCTTGCGCGGACGCCGCTTGGTCGCCCCCTCCTTGACCCCGTATCCGACCAGCACCGGCTGGCGTTTCGGCGGCGCCTCCTCAGACGTGACCATGCCCGGCTCGTTCGCCGTCGGCACGCCCTCCTCGCGCAGCGCCGCCGTCTGCGCCGGCGGCTCGGACACCGGTGTCGCCACCGCCCCGCCCTCGGCGCCGACCGCGATGATCGGCACGCCGACGTCCACGGTCTCACCCTCGGTGACCAGCAGCTCGGCCACCACGCCATCGAACGGGCAGGGCAGCTCCACGATCGCCTTCGCCGTCTCGATCTCGACGATGGTCTGGCCGTCCTCGACGGTGTCGCCCGGCTGGACGTGCCACTTGACGATCTCCGCCTCGGTCAGGCCCTCGCCGACGTCCGGCAGCTTGAACAGTCTCGGCTCGCTCACCGGCGTCACCACGCGAAGGATCGGTCGACCGCGTCCAGGATGCGGTCGAGGTCGGGCAGATAGTCGTCTTCCAGGCGGGACGGCGGATACGGGGTGGAGAACCCGCCGACGCGCAGCACCGGCGACTCCAGCCGGTAGAAGCACTTCTCGGTGATCCGCGCGGCCAGTTCGGCGCCGAACCCGCTGTACACCGGCGCCTCGTGCACCACCACGCACCGGCCCGTCCGGTTCACCGACTCCGTCACCGCGCCGATGTCGAGCGGGTTGAGCGAGCGCAGGTCGATGACCTCCAGCGACCGCCCCTCCTTGGCGGCCGCCGCGGCCGCCTCCAGGCACGTCTTCACCGACGGCCCGTACGCCAGCACCGTCGCGTGCTCGCCCGGCCGGACGACCCGCGCCTCGTGGAGCGGCGTCCACTCCGTGGAGTCGATGTCGACGTCGGCCTTGTCCCAGTACCGCCGCTTCGGCTCGAAGAAGATCACCGGGTCGGGGGACGCGATCGACTGCTGGATCATCGAGAACGCGTCCACCGGGTTCGAGCACGTCACCACGCGCAGCCCGGCGGTATGCGTGAAGTACGCCTCGGGCGACTCCGAATGGTGCTCGACCGCGCCGATGCCGCCGCCGCACGGGATCCGGACGACGACCGGCAGCGACAGCGTGCCGAGCGACCGCATCCGCATCTTCGCGAGCTGCGTGATGATCTGGTCGGCGGCCGGGAACACGAACCCGTCGAACTGGATCTCGCAGACCGGCCGGTAGCCGCGCAGCGCGAGCCCGATCGCCGTCCCGATGATGCCGGACTCGGCCAGCGGCGTGTCGATGACCCGCTCCTCGCCGAAGTCCTTCTGCAGGCCGTCCGTGATGCGGAAGACCCCGCCGAGCTTCCCGACGTCCTCGCCCATCACGAGGACCTTCGGGTCGTTCTCCATGGCCTTGCGCAGGCCCTCGTTCAGCGCCTTGCCGAGGGTCAGGGTGGTCACTTCGACTCCTCCTCGAACGACGCCAGGTAGGCGGCGAACTGCTCCTGCTCCTCCGTCATCAGCGGATGCCGCTCGGCGTACACGTCCTCGAACATCGACAGCGGCTTCGGATCGGGCATCGCCCGGCAGCCCTCGCGCAGCTCCTTCGCGAGCTGCTTGGCCTCGTCCTCGACCTTCTCGAAGAACCCCGCGTCCGCCAGGTCGTTGCGCACCAGGTACGCCTTGACCCGCTCGATCGGGTCCTTGAGCTTCCACGCCTCCTCTTCGGCCTTCAGCCGGTACCGCGTGGGATCGTCGGTCGTCGTGTGGGCGCCCATCCGGTAGGTGTACGCCTCGACCAGCGTCGGGCCCTGCCCCGTCCGGGCGTTCTCCAGGGCCTTCCTGGTGACCGCGAGGCACGCGAACACGTCGTTCCCGTCCACGCGCAGCCCGGGGAACCCGAACCCCTGCGCCCGCTTGTAGAGCGGAATCCGCGACTGCTTCTCCAGCGGCTCCGAGATGGCCCACTGGTTGTTCTGGCAGAAGAACACGATCGGCGCATTGAACACGGACGCGAAAACGAACGACTCGTTCACGTCCCCCTGCGAGGTCGCCCCGTCCCCGAAGTAGGCGATCGTCGCCCCGGCTGACGGCGTGCCCAGCACCCCGTCCCGCTGGATGCCCATCGCGTACCCGGCCGCGTGCAGCGTCTGGCTGCCGATCACGATCGTGTACAGGTGGAACCCGTGCTCCGCCGGATCCCAGCCGCCGTGGTTGACGCCCCGGAACAGCCCGAGCAGCTTCAGCGGCTCCACGTTCCGGCACCACGCCACGCCGTGCTCGCGGTACGTCGGGAAGACCATGTCATGCTCGGTCAAAGCCCGCCCAGACCCGATCTGAGCGGCCTCCTGCCCCAGCAGCGAGGCCCACAGCCCCAGCTCGCCCTGCCGGGTCAGCGCCACGGCCTCCAAGTCGATCCGCCGGACGATCACCAGGTCGCGATAGAGATCGCGCACTTCCTCGGCGCTGAGGTCCAGGGGGTAGTCGGGATGCTCGACGCGCTCCCCCTCGGGGGTCAGCAGCTGGACGAGCTCGGGCTCGGCGAGCTCCGGGGTGTCGGGCGCGCCGCGCACGGAGTCGATCGTCATCGATGACACTCCTCGTTCGGGGCCGGTACACGGGATCGCCGCGCCGCCGGCCGATGTCAACGGCCATCGGCCCCGGTAAGGGACAAAAGCCGCAATGCCATCGTGGCAGACATCACACCCTGCGATGCAAGTCCCGCCACCGTGATCCCTACCCCACCGCCGAGGCCCTGACCCAAACCCACGACCCCAACCCGCCCCGCGCGAACCCCTGCCATCATCGACAGGTGCGTTACACCCGGGTCATCCCGCCAGTAGCCCTCCTGGCAGCCCTGAGCGCCTGCACCCAGCACACCCCGTCCTTCAACCCGACCCCTCACCCCACCCGCCCCGGCCAGGTCGTCATCATCGCCGGCGCCCCGGACAACTTCGCATCTCCGCGCGACGGCGAGTACGCGATCAAGTCAAGCGCCGAGTCAGACGGCGGCCTGGCCGTCGACCCGGACAGCGGGCTGATCTACCTCCGGGCGCTCAGCGGCGGCGACAAGATCATCGAGCGGATCGAGCGAGACGGCACCATCACCACGCTCCATCCGAAGCACACGGGCGACCAACTCGCCATCTCCCGGGGAGCACTCTGGACCATGTCGTCCTACGAGGGGGTGCGCCTCTCCAGGGTGTCGCTCACGACCCTTGCCGAGACAGAGGTTCTGGACACGATAGGCGAACGACCGGTTCAGGTGCTCGACTTCGCAGGAGATCCGACAAGCACGTGTGCAGGTCAGGAGTTGCGCGAGTTCCGGCCGGACTCCAGGCTCGCATACGTGGTGACGGTATGCCGGTCATCGCCTCGCACGCCGGGGATCTCTTCGAGGTCGTCGATGACGGCAAGGTACGCAAATGGAAGCCCGAGGGGTATGAGGCGGCCCTGCGCGAGCTCGGCGGTACGAAGGGCCTGGAGCCCCTGGACATGGCCCCGGACGGGCAACGCGGCCTGATCGTCCTCGGAACCCGCGGCCTCATACGCGTCAGGCCGGACCGCGCCGCGGAGGCCATCCGATTCCCCGAGGCGGCCAAGGGCCGCCCACTCTGGTCCGCCATGACTCTGCTCGCCGACGGCTCGGTCCTCGTGCTGAGCGCCACCTTCGCCTTCTATCCCGGACCGCGACAAATGCTGGCACGTCCGGACGACCGGCTGGTGAAACTCACGTTTGGCGGGCAGCAATGGTGCGACCAGTTCGACGGCACCCTGGCCGCCGTCGCATCGGCCAACCCCGGCGGCCTAGCGCGAATGCCCAACGGCGACTATGTCCTGAACGACAAGAACTGCGGTCGCGTCTACCGCTTCCGCCTCCCCGAAACCCTCACAAGACCGGTCCGCCCCTAGAACCGCCGCTCGCGCAGAGAAGTTCCGTCAGCGGCAGGACGAGTAAACGTGGCGCACACCGCCCGCGGCGGGCCTTCGCCTGGCATCATTCGACAGGTGCGTTACACCCGGGTCATCCCGCCAGTAGCCCTCCTGGCAGCCCTGAGCGCCTGCACCCAGCACACCCCGTCCTTCAACCCAACTCCCCACCCCACCCGCCCCGGCCAGGTCGTCATCATCGCCGGCGACCGAGAAACGAGTCGGACTCCCCGGGACGGCGAGTACGCGGTGCGGGTCAACGTGCGTTCGAATGGCGGCCTCACGGTTGACCAGGGGACAGGGAGGATCTACGTCCCCATTGCCGGAGACGGTGGGCGGCGCATCGCCCGCATCGAAGCTGACGGGCGGATCACCATGCTCCCGGTCGGCATCGCGGATGCCCAACTGGCGGTATCGGGTGATCACCTGTGGCAGATGGCCTCATACGCCGGTCTCGAGTTGTCTCGGACGTCTCTGTCCAGTCTCCGAACGACGGACGTGCTCGAGTCGGACGAGGAGACCGACCCCCGGTTCAAGATTCTCGACCGGCACGGAGAACCGCTTTCCGCGACCGAGGCTGATCGGCTCAACAAGAACTGGAGGGGATCCCAGTTCGCGTTGAGCGGCACGGGAGTGCCCATCGTGCTCTCCCGTGCCGGTCAGTTGTTCGAGGTCGTCGGACGGAACGTGTTGAAGCGTTGGGAACCGCCCGGTTACGAAGCGGCCTTGCGAGACCTGGGTGGTGCGGAGGACTTTCATGCGACCGAACTTGTCGCCGACGGCCCGCACGGTGTGATCGCCCTGGGCAGGGCGGGGCTCCTCCGGGTAGGCGCTGATGGCGGCGTGCGCGCTACCGAGTTCCCCCGCTCGGCGAAGACGGCGCCACCTTGGACAGCCGCGTTGCCGCTGAGTGGAGGCGCGGTCCTTCTGCTTGGAGGGGTGTCTCCGCTCCAGGGATCGCCGCGCCCCGCCCTGATCACGCCGGACGGTGACTTGCAGTCGCTGTCGTTGGGTTTGCAGAGGGAGTGCGACGAGTTCGACGGTTCCATGGCGGATGTTGCCTCCGCCGATCCTGGCGGTGCGTCCAAGGGGCGCGACGGAAGCTACATCATGCTGAACAAGTTCTGTGGGGTCATTTACTCGTTCCGGCTGCCGAGCCACCTCACCAGTGAGCCCTATCGTCAGTGACCGGGCCAGGGTCATTCCTCCGGTGCATTGTGCCCGACGGCTCGCTCTGCTTCACCGACGAGGTCTTCTCCGCTGAGATGCGGTTTCACTTCCGGAGGGGTTAGCCAGGCTTCCTTAATCGCCTTCATGACGTGCTTTGAATCTCGTCCGTCAAGAGGCCAGAGTAGGAGAGCGGCGTCAAGGTCTTCGTCTCCGGTGTGCGTTCCCTTCCAGAGTTGAACGGCATGCGCCAGGTCGAGGTAGAGTTGATCGGTATAGGTCGAGTACTTACCCTTGATTTCCTCGACATTCTTGGTGTAATCCTTGTATTTTATCTTGTCCAGAGCGAGGTCGGTTCCCATGGAATATGCGTCGGTCGCGCCTGGTACTGCCCCCGCCCTCGTTGCGCCGAGTATGCTGCCGGCGATGTCGCGCAGCACGGCGAGATGCTTTTTGGCATCTTCGAATTCCTGCAGAGTGAGTTGCTCTCGCTTGAGCCTTTCGAGTCCGTAGGCGGCGATGAGGTTTCCCTCCAGTTGCCCGGCACGTTTCGCGGCCAATGGCCACTTGTCAGTGCGAAGTCCCCAGGCGAAGACCAGTTGGCGGTAGACCTCCGTGTCGGCAGCGATCTGCGTCCAAGCGCGGTCGTCTGCGGCAAAGGTGCGCAGGAACTGCTGCAGGTCGCCGCCGATGTCCACATAGATTCTTCCGGTGGCGGGATCGAGGGTCGGCAGGCCGGTGCCGCCGCTGGTGCGGTTGGCGTCGCCAAGCGCCGGGATGTACATGCGCGTCATCGCGAGGAGGCCGGAGTTGAGGCCGGGGCCGAGCTCGAGAATATAGTGCTTGCTATGTCCTGTGCCCTCGGGTGCCTGGTCCGTCCGTGGGAGGATGTTGACGCCGGGGAGCCAGTCGGGGAACCTTCCCTTCTTGAGCATTCCGTCGACTTTTTCGCGGCCCTTGCCATTCCACCAGGCCACCGACTTCATGACCTCGCCGGCGTTGGTCGCCGCCTCTTCTTCGTGCCCTTTCTCCGGGATTGTGGCGAGCTTGATCACCGAGCCGGCGATCGTCCCCCCGTCGGGCCAGTCGGGCGCTACTAGAAGGGAGGCATAGGTCTCCCCATTGCCGCGGGTCATCCAGGTAAGAGGTGCCGCCTTGTCGGCGTCCTCGATTAGCAAGGACGGCTCTAACGGTGTCGCGGCTAGATTTCGGGCCGCGGTGAGGTCTTTCTGCTGGGAGATGCGGCCGAGGATGTTGAGAGCCGGGTCGTACTCCTTCAGGGTTTTGAGGTCCGCCTCTCGGGTGTAGGGGTCGCCGATGCCCCAGGTCGTCCACCAAGTTCCCTCTGGTTGGTTGAGGATTTTGATGCGGGCTTGGCCGCGCCCTGCGGCGACGGTCTCTTTCAGCTCATAGGACGGGTGCTTCTGGCGCCAGCGGAGTGCGGCCCTTCCCAAGTCGGTCAGGATTGCGCTGCTCCATTTGATGTTGGGGGCGCTCAGTTTGACCAGGAGGGCTTGGCCGGGGGTGTCGGTTCCTGGTGGGCCTAGGGCCTTGGTGGCTATGCCTTCGGTTTCTTTTTTGCGGGATAGGGCGGCTAGCGCTGTGCCCAGGTTTCCTACTGTTTTCTTGTCTTCGGGAGACAGGCCGCTTGTTTTGCTCAGTTGGTGTAGGCGGTAGGGGAGTTTGCCTGCGGTGCCCGGTGGGATGTTGGAGAAGAACGTTGCCAGGTAGGTCGTGTTCTTGCTGTTCTCGGCCAGGGTGCGGGCTATCTCCGACATCAGGGCCGGCGTCGCGTTGCCTGGGTGGGTTGTGTGCTTCAGCCAGGCGCGGGCCTGGAGGCGGGCCAGGTCGGTCATTTCCTTGGAGCCGAAGCGTTCCGTGTCCGGGATTTCGATGACCGGGCCCTGGATCAAGGGGGTTGCGGTTACTTCGTTTTCGGCGAGGGCGTACATGATGCGGGTGCGCATGCGGGCGGCCTGCGTGCGGCACCAGGAGGCGGCGTTGTCACAGGACGTGGTGCTCGGGATGTCCGGGTAGGCGAGGGCCAGGTGGCCTCGGATCATCTTGGCGCGGTGGGGGAGGTCGGCGGCGGCGCGGTTCAGGGCCGTTTCCAGGCGTTCCAGGGCGGACGGGGAGACCGAGGCGACGCCTGGTTTGCCGGTCGCGGGGGTTGCGCGGGGAATGTCTGGTGGGGCCAGGGTCATGGGGATCTGGTTGTAGCGGGCCACCGTGCGTTCCACGGCCAGCATCAGGCGGTTCAGCGACCGGTTGTGGCCTTGCAGGTCGGTGGTGAACGCGGCTGCGGAGCCGCCCTGCCAGGTCTGGGGGCCCATGAGGCGGGTCACCTCGGACATCGCCGTTGAAATCGCCTGGAGTTCGGCGTGCACGGCGCGGGCGTCGATCTTGAGGGTCATGACCCGCCTCCTTTCGCCCTGTGGACGGTAATGAAAGGGGAGGCGGCAGGGGCGGAAACGGTGTTTCGGGCAGGGTGGAAGCCGGGTTTATTCGCGGGACAGGGCTCTCGTGGCGCCGGCGGCGACGGTCAGGCCCAGGACGAGGCCCGCGGCGACGATGAAGTTCGCTATCCACTGGTAGACGCCCTTGGGGGCGAACTCGATCTCCTGGCCGAGGCTGCCGATCGGGAGGAGCAGGTCGAGGGTGTAGAAGAACGCGTTGAAATGCGGCTTGTGGCCGTCGTCCAGGACGTCCGGCCGGTGGAGGGAGAAGACGATCGTGCCGAAGGCCAGCAGGCCGATCAGCCAGCTGGCGGCGCGGAACGGGCGGTAGCCGTAGCCGACCAGGACGTCCTGCAGCCAGCCGACGATCTTGCGGGGGATGCCCTGGGTCTTGCGGCGGTCGCGGGCCTTGGCGAGCAGGACGGAGCGGCCGTCGGCGTCCAGGCCGAGGGCGCGGTAGGTCTGGGCCAGGCGCTCGTAGGGCTGCGGGGCGTAGCCGTCGGTGTCGCGGTGCAGCCAGTCCAGGCGCTCGCGGGCGGTGAGGGGCGGGTCGAGGGTCTCGTACTGGAGGCCGTCGAGCTGGAGGCGCTCCGGCCAGGACGCGGCGTCGTCGCGGAGCAGGTTGATGCGGGCGTAGGAGAAGTCGGCGACGCCCTTGATCGGTTCGGCGGTGCGGAGCAGCAGCTCCTCGGCCTGGACGCGCTGCAGGCTGAGCGCCGTCCCGCTGTCGTTGAGCAGCCGGGCGTCGCGGAGGCTGAGCTGGCCGGTGACGCGGGCGCCCGAGAAGCTGACGGCGCCCGCGGCGGTGAAGCCGTCCGAGCAGTAGATGTCGGTCTCGACGGTGAGGTCGTCGGCGTTGAGCGCGGTGCGCTGCGGCGCGGACAGGTTCGCACCGACGAAGGACAGGTAGCCGCCGACGCTGGCGCCGCGGAGCCGGACCTCGCCCTCGGCGGTGAAGCCGCCGTCGCAGAACACGTTCGCGGCGACGTCCAGGCGGCTGGCGTACAGGGCGACGCCGGACGGGTTGTAGAGCCGCGCGCCGCGGAAGATCAGCTGGCCGCCGATGCGGGCGCCGGGCAGCCGGACCTCGCCGTTGGCGGTGAAGTCCTGGTCGCAGTAGACGTTGGCCTCGACGGCGAGGCGGTCGGCGAGCAGCGCGTCCCCGCCGGGGTTGGTCAGCTGGACGCCGGACATGTTCAGGATTCCGGTGATGTTCGCGCCGTCCAGCCAGACGCCGCCGTCGATCCGGCTCCCCTCCAGCCACAGGTGGCCGTCGACGCGCGTCCCGGACGCGACCAGGCCCGGCAGCCGGCAGCGCATCAGGTGGACGCTGTTCATGTTCGCCCAGTAGAGGTGCGGCGCCTCGTCGAACGCGCAGCCGGTGAGGGCCAGCGGGACGGTGACCTCCGCGTGACCGAGGTTCAGCGAGCCGGTGATGCGGGCCCCGGAGAGCCGGACGGCGGCGACCTGCCCCGGCTCGGGCTCGACCGCGCCGACCAGGAGGGCGACGAGGACCTCGGCCCTGACCACCCGGTCGTGCCCCCACCGGTCCGCCTGCGCGACGTCGTCGAACGCCCGGTCGCCGGTCGACAGGTCGACGGATTCGCCCTTCGGGAACGCCTTCCAGAGGCGGCGTTCCGAGGGGGTCAGGTCCTCGATGTTCATCGGGTGGCTCCGGGGGGATGCGGATGGCTCGTGAAGAGCCATGGTGCCGTACGCTTCAGATCGTAAGGAAAAGTGCAGATCAGTGAGGGGGCGGTCGTGGCGCGTGTCGTCGTGGACGTCATGCTCAAGCCGGAGATCCTCGACCCGCAGGGCCAGGCGATCGCCAGGAAGCTGCCGCAGATGGGGTTCGACGGGGTGGTCGCCGTCCGGCAGGGCAAGCGGTTCGAGGTGGAGCTGGAGGGGGACGCCGACGAGGCGGCCCTGGAGCGGGTCGGCAAGATCGCCGAGACGCTGCTGGCCAATCCGGTCATCGAGAACTACGAGGTCCGCGTTCTCTGACCGGAAATTGTTTGAGTACCGTTCGGCATCGGACGGGGTTTGTTTCGTTCCGAACGGGCGTCGGGGACGGCGAGATTTCCCGGAAAGACCCGTGAGTACAGCGATTACGGAGTAATCCGCCGGGGAAGTGTTAGCTGCGTCGAGTCGTCGAGCGCGCTCCGGGGCCGGGGGAACGGTCGGGAAGCCCGGGGCATGACACGAGGTGTCCGGGTGGATATGAGGTTCTCGCTCGCGCTGCCGCGCGATGCGCTGAGCATCCCGGTGATCCGGCGGGTGGTGGGGGACGCCCTGCGGGGGCTCGGCGTCTCCGAGGACTGCGTCGACGACGTCCTGGTCGCCGCCTCCGAGGCGTGCACGAACGTCGTCCAGCACGCCCGCGCGACCGGCGAGTACGAGGTGACCGGGCACGTCGACGAGGGCGTGTGCATGCTCAAGATCATGGACTGGGGGCGCGGCCCCCGTCCGGCCCCCGTGGACCGGGGCGCGTTGAGCGAGTCCGGGCGCGGGATTAAAATCATGCGGGCGCTGGTGGACGACCTGGACATCCGCTCCTCCCCCGACACGGGCACCGTCGTTCACCTGCGGAAGCGCCTGACCTGGAGCGACGGAGCCCTGGTCCGCCGACTCGACGCCGGACTCATGCACAACGCCGGGTAGATTAGGTCGCGCGCGGGGGGTATGCGACGCGCAGCGGGGTGATCGGCGGAGGAGATCCCGACCGTCCCGGCCGCCGCCTTCTTTCGGAGGAACAGAACAGATGGACGCTGCCCGGGTTGGGATCATCACCTTCCCTGGTTCTCTGGACGACAAGGACGCCGCACGTGCCGTCAGGCTGTCCGGCGCCGAGCCGGTCTCGCTCTGGCACGGCGACCGCGACCTGCGCGGAGTCGACGCGGTCGTCCTGCCAGGCGGGTTCTCCTACGGGGACTACCTGCGGGCCGGGGCGATCGCCCGGTTCGCGCCGCTGATGACCGAACTGGTGGCCGCCGCCGGCGCGGGGCTGCCCGTCCTCGGCATCTGCAACGGCTTCCAGGTGCTGTGCGAGACGCACCTGCTGCCGGGCGCGCTGCTGCCGAACGCGGGCCTGCACTTCGTCTGCCGCGACCAGCGGCTGCGGATCGAGAACGCCGACACCGCCTGGACCGGCGAGTACAGCGAGGGCCAGGAGGTGGTGATCCCGATCAAGAACCGGGACGGCCGCTACACCGCCGACCGGGAGACGCTGATCGAACTGGCCGACACCGGCCGGATCGTCGCCCGCTACGTCGACCTGAACCCGAACGGCTCCCTCGACGACATCGCCGGCATCTGCAACGAGGCCGGCAACGTGGTCGGGCTCATGCCCCACCCCGAGCATGCCGTGGAGTCGCTGACCGGACCGTCCACCGACGGGCTCGGTTTCTTCACCTCCATTGTCAAGAGACTGGTCAACGCATGAGTGAGCAACGGCCCCACGCTTCCGGACGCGCTACCCGGGACGCCTCCGACGAGCCGTCCATGGAGTGGCTCGGGGAGCTCAAGTCCGACGCTGACGACCCCGAGCTCCAGCCCGTCAACCCAGCGGTGACCCAGGGCTTCAAGGCCATCATCGAGGAGGACCGGCAGACGAGCCAGGCCGGCCGCCCCGTCCAGCAGGACCCGGCCGTCCAGGCCTCTCCCGGGCCGTTCACGGGGCCCATGCCCGTGCTGGACGGCCGGCAGGCCCCCGCACCGGCCGCGCCCCTCGAAGGGCCGGAGCAGGAGTTCGCCCGCGCCCTGGAGGAGGAGCGGCCCGGCGGCGACCCCTCGTCCACCGTGGTGGACCCGTCGCTGACCATGCCCGACCTGAACGGCTTCACCGCGCCCCAGCCGCCCGCGGAGCCCGGCGGCCCTGGGACGGGCCCGCAGCCGGCCGTGGGGTCGGGTACCGGCCCGCAGCCCGCGGTCGGGTCGGGTACTGGCCCGCAGCCTGCGGTCGGGTCGGGTACCGGCCCGCAGCCTCTCGTCGACCTGAACAGCGGCCCGCTGGCACGTCCGGAAGGCCCCGGCACGGGCCCGCAGCCGGTGGTGGGCCCGGGTACCGGCCCGCAGCCGATCGTCGATCTGAACAGTGGCCCGCTGGCGCGTCCTGAGGGGCCTGGGACGGGCCCGCAGCCCGCTGTTGGCCGGGGAACCGGTCCGCAGCCCGTGGTGGGCTCTGGGACGGGTCCCCAGCCTGCGGTCGGTCCGGGTACCGGCCCGCAGCCGATTGTCGATCTGAACAGTGGCCCGCTGGCGCGTCCTGAAGGCCCTGGGACGGGCCCGCAGCCTGCCGTCGGCACGGGCACCGGCCCGCAGCCCGCGATCGGTTCCGGCACCGGCCCGCAGCCCGCCGTGGGCACCGGGACGGGTCCGCAGCCCGCCGTTGGCCCGGGAACGGGTCCGCAGCCCGCCGTGGGCTCTGGGACGGGTCCGCAGCCCGTCGTCGGGCCGGGCACCGGCCCGCAGCCCGTCGTGAATCCGAACACCGGTCCGCCGGTGCCCGTCCGCGCCGAAGGCGGCGGCACCGGCCCGCAGCCTCGCATCGGCCGCGGCACCGGTCCGCAGCCGGCCATCGGGGGCCCGGGAACCGGTCCTCAGCCCGCCGTGGGGCCCGGGACGGGCCCGCAGCCCGCGCTCGGTCCGGGCACCGGCCCGCAGCCGACGGTCGAGACCGGAACCGGCCTGCAGCCCCTCCGGCCGGGGACCGGTCCAATGCCGGCGATCGCGTCCGGCCCGGTCGACCAGGGCACCGACACCGTCGCCATCGCGGCCGCGACCCCGGAGCGCCCGCAGCCGTACGCCGAGCTGGGGATGAACGAGGACGAGTACCGCCGCGTCCGGCACATCCTCGGGCGCCGTCCGACGTCGGCGGAGCTGGCGATCTACTCGGTCATGTGGAGCGAGCACTGCTCCTACAAGAGTTCCAAGGTGCACTTGCGCCAGTTCGGCGACAAGGCCCCGAAGACCGACAAGCTCCTGGTCGGCATGGGCGAGAACGCCGGTGTCGTGGACATCGGCCACGGCTGGGCGGTCACCTTCAAGGTGGAGTCGCACAACCACCCGTCCTACGTGGAGCCGTACCAGGGCGCCGCGACGGGCGTCGGCGGGATCGTGCGCGACATCATGTCGATGGGTGCGCGCCCCATCGCCGTCATGGACTCGCTCCGTTTCGGCCCGGCGGACGCTCCCGACACCCAGCGCGTCCTGCCCGGCGTGGTGGCCGGTGTGGGCGGCTACGGCAACTCCCTGGGCCTGCCCAACATCGGCGGTGAGACGGTCTTCGACGCCTGCTACGAGCAGAACCCGCTCGTGAACGCCCTGTGCGTCGGTGTGATGAAGCACGAGGACATCAAGCGCGCCGTGGCCCCCGGCCCCGGCAACAAGGTGATCCTGTTCGGCGCGCTGACGGGCCCGGACGGTATCGGCGGCGCGTCCGTGCTGGCCTCGGCGACGTTCGATGAGGAGTCGCACCAGAAGCGGCCGTCGGTCCAGGTCGGCGACCCGTTCATGGAGAAGCTGCTCATCGAGTGCTGCCTGGAGCTGTTCGACGAGGACCTCGTGGTCGGCATCCAGGACCTCGGCGCCGCCGGGGTGTCCTGCGCGACGACGGAGCTGGCCGCGGCCGGCACCGGCGGCATGCACGTCGACCTCGACACCGTCCCGCTGCGCGACGCGACGCTGCGCCCTGAGGAGATCCTCATGAGCGAGTCGCAGGAGCGCATGATGGCCGTGGTGTCGCCCGACAAGGTCGAGCGGTTCATGGAGATCTGCGCCCGCTGGGAGATCCCGGCGACGGTCATCGGCCAGGTCACCGACACGCGCCGGCTGGTCATGACGTGGCGGGGCGAGACGATCGTCGACATCCCGCCGACCACGGCCGCCGACGAGGGCCCGGTCTACAACCGTCCGCTGGAGCCCCCGCACGACCTCGGCGCCCTCCAGGCCGACACCCCGGGACGGCTCACGCGTCCGTCCACCGGCGACGAGCTGCGCCGGACGGTCCTGTGGCTGGCCGGGTCCCCGAACCTGGCCAGCAAGACGTGGGTGACGTCGCAGTACGACCGCTACGTCCTGGGCAACACGGTCATGGCCATGCCGGAGAACGCGGGCGTGGTGCGGGTGGACGACGAGTCCGGGCTGGGCATCGCGCTCTCCCTGGACGGCAACGGCCGCTACACCCGCCTGGACCCGTACTCGGGCGCGCAGCTCGCGCTGAGCGAGGCGTACCGCAACGTCGCCGCGACCGGTGCGCGGCCCCTGGCCGTCACCAACTGCCTGAACTTCGGCTCCCCGGAGGACCCGGGCGTCATGTGGCAGTTCGCGCGCGCCGTGGAGGGCCTGGCGGACGGCTGCCAGTACCTGGGCATCCCGGTCACCGGCGGCAACGTCAGCTTCTACAACCAGACCGGTGACACCCCGATCAACCCGACGCCGGTGATCGGTGTCCTGGGCGTCCACGACGACGTCCGCCGCCGGGTGAACATGTCGCTGACCACCGACGGCGCCACGATCGCGCTGCTCGGCGAGACCCGCGAGGAGTTCGGCGGCTCGGAATGGGCGCACGTCGTCTACAACCACCTGGGCGGGCTGCCGCCGCTGGTCGACCTGAAGGCGGAGGCGGCGCTGGCGTCGGTGCTGGTCGCCGCGATCCGCGACGGCCTCCTCACGGCCGTCCACGACCTGTCGGACGGCGGCCTGTCGCAGACGCTGGTGGAGGCGTGCCTGCGCGGCGGCCTCGGCGCCCGCATCACGCTGCACGGCGACCCGTTCACGGCGCTGTTCAGCGAGTCGGTGGCCCGCGCCATGGTCGCGGTCACGCCGGGCTCTGAGGCGCGCCTGGCGGCCCTCTGCGAGTCCGCCGGGGTTCCGGTGGCCCAGCTCGGCGTGGCGGGCGGCGACGCCCTCCACGTGACCGGACGCGGCCCGGACGGCGACCAGCAGGAGCTGTTCAGCATCGGCCTGTCGGAGCTGCGCGAGGCGCACGAGCGCATGCTGCCCAGCTACGCCGACTGACCCGGTCAGCGGACGGAAGGGGCGCCCCGCACCTTGGGGGCGCCCCTTCCGCGCCGTCAGGGCCGGTCTAGCCTGGGAGGGACGAACCGATCCACGGGGGAGGCACGGTGGGTTCCAAGCGCTGGTCCGAGCTCAGCCGGACGGAACGCTCGTTCATCGCGGGCGCCACGACGGTGCAGCTGTCGCTGCTGGCGGCCGCACTCGTCGACCTGCAGCGCCGTCCGAGCGACCAGGTGAAGGGGCCGAAGCGGCTGTGGCGGGCCGTCGCCTTCGTCAACTTCGTCGGCCCGGTCTCCTACTTCCTCTTCGGCCGCAAGAAGTAGGCGCAGACCACCGCCGGCCGGGAGCGGCCACACGGCGTCGCGCGGCGTCGCACGGCGTCCGGGTCAGAAGACCGAGACGTGGACGTGGTCGTAGTGGTTGGCGGTCACGCCGCCGCGGTTCTCCATCATGCGCCAGCCGGGGCTGCGCATGTCGTAGATGCGCTGGCGCCAGATCACGTACTTGATGCCGAGGGCGCTCGCGTGGGCGATGGCGTAGTCGGCGGTGCGGTCGCCCTGGGCCTTGGCGCTGCCGCTCGCCATGACGCCGCCGGTCGTGACCATGAAGTCGCAGGCGTGGCCGGTGCCGTGGTCCTGCGGGTCGCCGGTGTGCCGGACGCAGCCGATCGTCGGGAACGGGCCCATCTCCAGGTCGAGGGTGTTCTTGACCTTGAGCATGCGGGGCGTGACGCCGCCCATGCCGATGCTCGGCGACTCGGGCTTGTACTTCTTGACGAGCTGCTGGATCTGGGCCTTGCGGTTCTTCAGATCCTTGATCTCCTTCTTCAGCTCGCCCATCTTCGCCTGGGCCTTCTTGCGGGCCTCCAGCTGGTCGTTGACGAGCTTCTGGATCTGCGCGACCTTCGCCGCCTTGTTCTGCGCCAGGTGGCTGACCAGGGTGGCGTTGCTGAGCATCTCGTTGGGGTCGGCGTCGGCGAGGAACGCGACCGTCGGGTCCTCGCCGCCGGTCATGTACTGGGTCGCGGCGAGCTGGGCCACGAGGTTGCGGGCCTCGACGAGGTCCCTCTGCAGGTCGTTGGACTTGCTCAGCGCCTTCTGCGCCGCGTACTGGGCGTCCTTCAGCTTGGCGAGGTCGCCGCCGTACTCCTTGTCGAGCTTCTCGATCTGGCGGTTCAGCTTGGCGAACTTGGCGCTGTCGCCCGGGTCCATGGGGACGTACGCGGCCGGGGCAGCGCTCGCCGAGGGGGTGGCGGTGCCGATCAGCGGCAGCGCGGCGGCGATGGCCACGAGAGCCGTGGCGGTGCGTCGTCCACCTCGCCGGCGTGCGGTCCGCCGACAGGTGGAGGCGGGGGTCTCCACGTGTTCTCCTCTCGTCTCGGCCGTAGGTACGGAGGTCCGGGGGCCCTGAGGTCAATGAGCGCCGAAGAAGTCCGGGCCTCGCCAAGGTTAGACCCCTGGATCAGGTGGCACGGCGCGGTACGCGTGAAGCCCGGCTCCTTGCTGGGAGCCGGGCCATCCTACGTGACGGGCTTCACAGCTTGCCCTTGTAGAGCAGCCGGTCGGGCTGGGTTCGGAGCCCCTTGAGGCCGTGGGTGGAATTGTCGTTCAGCCACTTCTGCACTTGCGGGAAGGTGGCCTTCTTGTGGGTGGACAGGTAGAGGGCCGCGACACCGCTCACGTAGGGGGCGGCCATGGACGTCCCGCTGATCGCCTTGCGGCCGCCTCCGGGCCAGGTGGAGTAGACGCCGTAGCCGGGTGCGTTGATGTCGACGCACTTGCCCCAGTTGGAGAACGACGCGCGGGCGTCGGACTTGGTGGTCGCTCCCACCGCCATGACCCAGCCGGCGCCGGACGGCGAGTAGTTGCAGGCGTCCCTGTTGTCGTTGCCCGCGGCCACGGACAGGAAGACCCCGGACTTCGACAGGCTCGTCACGGCGGTGTTCAGCGCGGAGGACTTCGGTCCGCCGAGCGACATGTTCGCCACGGCCGGCTTGGCGGCGTGGGTGCGCAGCCACTGGACGGCCGCGACGACGTCCGACATCGAACCGGCGCCGTCGCAGTCGAGGACGCGCAGGGCGCGGAGCTTGACGGACTTGGCGGCGCCGTAGGTCTTGGAGCCGATGATGCCCGCGACGTGGGTTCCGTGGCCGTTGCAGTCACGTCCGTCGCCGTTGAACCTCGACGCCGTCCAGGCGATGGAGGCGCGGCCCCCGAACTCCTTGTGCCTGACGTCCAGGCCGGTGTCGATGACGTAGGCGTTGACGCCGCTTCCAGAGGATTTGTAGTAATAGCTCTTCGAGAGCTTGCCGGACCGCTGGTCGATGCGGTCGAGGCCCCACGGCAGGGGGGCGCGCTGGGTCGTGCTGGCCCGGACGATCTGGTCCTGCTCGATCGCGGCGACGCGGTGGTCGCGGCGGAGCCTGTCGAGCTGGTCACCGGTCAGCTTGGCGGCGAAGCCGTTCAGCACGCCGTCGAAGCGCTTGACGCCGGCGGCCCTGACCTTGCCCGCGGTGTCGCTCGTGGACGCTCCGGGCTTCAGCGTGACGATGTACTGGCCGGGCACGGGGCTGCCCTCGGCCGCCGTCACCCGCACGAGGGCGGCGGAGTCGTCGGCGAGCACGGGGAGCGCCGCGGCGGCGCCGAGGCTGGTCGCGACCGCGCCGGCGAGCAGCAGCCTTCGGTGGACAGCCCGCACGGCCTCTCCTTCAGCCGGGGGACCGCGTGCGGCGGGCCCCGTCCAGTGATCGACGATCTCGATCGAGGGAACCTTAGCGGAACTGTCCTGACTTGAGGTGACAAATTGGACGGGTGGCGCGGGGAGCGGCGGCGGATCAGGCGCGGCTGAGCCTGCCTCCGTAGCCGAGCTTGGTCCCCGGCTTGGTCCACGTGTACTGCAGCGTCCCGTCCGGCTGCCGGGTGATCTCGACCACCCCGCTCGTGCAGGGGCTGCCGATGGCCAGGTTCATCTTGAGCGCGCTCTCCGTGCCCCTGGTCAGCGTCAGAGTGCCGTTGCACTTCTCGCGTGGGTACACCGCGTGCGCCGTAGTGCCGCCTGCCTCGAAGGTGATCTCCACTGGGAAGGAGACATTGCGGTTGGTGTTGACCACATCGCCCCTCCAAGTCCCCGCGAAGGCGGCGGGGATCGTCGTCACCGGACGGTTGTTGGACGCGTTGGCGCTGTCGGGTGACCCTCCGCTGTCGTCCTTGAGCTGAGGCCACAGCACCAGCGCGATGATGGCGATTCCGACGCTGACACCGATGAACAGTGAAAGGGCGAGACCGAGCACATGGTTGCTGGGCCGCCGCATACGCGCGATGGAGTTCAGCGGTGACGGACGGCGCTCGCCGCCGTCCCGCCCATGGCCGAGGCCGGGGATGAGGTGCGGCTCGGAGATGTCGGGGTGGTCGTGCATGTCGACCGCGCCGAAGACCGCCGTCGGGTCGGGGCCCACCGCGTCGAACCTCGCGGTCTGGTCCGCCTGGACCGGGTCGTCCCGCTCGTCGCGGCGTCCGGAGCCGGACGGACGGTCCAGGCCGACCGCGCCGAAGGTCGTGGTCGCCTCGAACGCCGCCGGGTCCAGGTCGGCCGCGAGCGGTTCCGGCTCCGGCGGCGGGGTCTCGCGGCGCGGCTTGCGGGTGCGCGACAGCTTCCCCAGCAGGGGAAGGGACGGCGACTCGGCCGCAGGCGGCGGCCCGGAAGGCCCTGGCGAGCCCGGAGGCGGAGGCGGTGGCGGCACCGGCGGCACCGGCGGTGCGGGTGGCACGGGCGGTACGGGCGGCACCGGCGGCGGTGGTGGTGGGGCCTGCCTCGCCATCGGTTGCGCCGGGGCGCCCATGGGGGAGCGCGGCGGCGGCACCGTCGGCGACGCCTGCTGCTTGGCGGCAGGGCCCGCCGCCAAGGCGCGCCCCTCCTCGACCATCGAGGGCGGCATGCGGCCGGGGAGCGGGCTGCCGGCCCCGAGGAGCCGTTCAAGGATCTGCGCAGCGGTAGGACGCTCCGCCGGAACCTTGGCCAGAGCGCTCGCCATGACCTCGCGCAACGAATCGGGGACGTCCGACAGGTCCGCCTGGTCGTAGACGATGCGCTGCATCATCTCGTGAGGCGAACCCTCCCCGAACGGCGGCTTGCCCGTGGCGGCGAACAGGATGGTCGACGCCCAGGCGAACACGTCGGCGGCAGAGCCGATGCCCATGCCGCTCAACTGCTCCGGGGCCTTGTAGGAAGGGTCGTCGGTGATGTGCCCGCTGAAGGAGACGTTGACCGCCTCCAGGGCGTGCGCGATGCCGAAGTCGCTCATCCTGGGGCCGTCCCGTCCCAGGAGGACGTTCGCGGGCTTCAGGTTGTGATGAACCGCACCCGCCCGGTGGACGGCCGCGAGCGCGATCGCCATGCCGACCGCCAGGCGCTCGACGACGGCGCCGCCGCGCACGCCCTCCTCGTCCACGAGCTGCTGGAGGGACGGCCCGTCCACCCACTGGCTCACCACGTAGGGGCGGTCGCCGTCCACGTCGGCGTCCAGGATCGCCGCCGTGCAGAACCCGGAGACCTTCCGGGCGGAGGAGAACGCGCCGGCGAACCGGGACCGGGCGACGGGCTCGCCGCTCAGCCGGACGTGCAGGACCTTCACGGCGACGTTGCCGCCGGTCCGGTCCCTGCCGAGGAAGACGGCGCCCTGCTCGCCGACGCCGAGCCGGCCCGTGATCTCGACCGAGCCGAGTCTCAGCGGGTCACCCGGCTGCAGGGGCAGCGCCTCGGGCATCTGACGAACCTCCGTGTCCTCCGGGGACGCGCCCCGGCTCCCCGTCCAACTCACTCCCCAGACCTGGCACCGGGGGTCCTTTCTACCGCTTCGGCGTACTTTCCGTGGAAGGCCGGTCCGCCGCGGCCGCCGGTGCGCCACCGGCCGTCCGGGGACCGCGACCGACCGGGTAGCTTCGTTCGCGATGTCGCGAACTCCGCTCTCTCTGGCCGTCCTGAACGAGCAGCGCGCCGCGCTCGGCCTGCCGCCCCACGGCGGCCCGGACGAGCCCGCCGCGCTCCGTCGCGCGGCCCTGGACACCGTTCTCGCCTCCGCCGGGGCGGGCGGCGCCGAGCCGTCCCGTCCGGTGGTCAAGGGGGCGGTGCGATTCCTGCTCGACCGGCTCGCCGAGCTGGCCCCGGGCCGTTCGGTGGAGGTCCGGGTCCCTCCGCACGCCGCCGTGCAGTGCATCGACGGCCCGCACCATACCCGTGGAACACCACCGAATGTGGTGGAGATGGACGCCGCGGCCTGGATCGCGCTGGCCACGGGACGGCTGGCCTGGGCCGACGCGGTCGCGGACGGACGGGTGAGGGCGAGCGGCGCGCGCGCGGACCTGTCGCCCTTTCTTCCCCTGCCCATCGACTGAGGCGCCGCAGTGCGGGAGTATCCGCGTTGCTGGAGGTGATCCCCGTGCTGATCGCGCACTGGACGTTCGACGTCGCCACCGTGGACGGCCGCAGGGTCGCGGACGCGACCGGGGCCGGACCCGCCGCCGAACTGGACGAGACCGCCGGAATCGTCCCGGGCCGGGACGGTGAGGCGCTCTCGCTCAGCGGGCGGGACCGGGCCGTCATCCCGGCCGCGCCGCAGCTCGTCCTGAGCCAGGTGTTCGGGTTCAGCCTGGCGTTCTTCGTCCAGGTGACCGAGCCGCCGACCGGGGAGTGGCGCAGCGTCGTCTACAAGCCGGTCGCGGAGGACGACGCGCGCGGCCTGGGCCTGTGGCTGTATCCGGACGAGATGAGGCTGCGAGTCCAGTTGTTCACCGTCAAGGGGCCCGACTACGTCGACAGCCACACCAGGCTGTCCGTAGGGGAATGGACCCATGTCGCCTTCGCAGTGAACACGGGAGGGATGTTCCTCTACGTCAACGGCAAGCTAGATGTGGCCGTCCCGTTGGAGCACCCCGTCGTCACACCCGCCGGACCGATCTACCTGGGCAGCGAACCCACCAAGCCCGGGTTCGGCGGCCTCATGGACGACTTCCGCGTGTACGCCTCACCGCTCACCGAGGAAGCCGTCCGCGCGCTGGCCGACTGAGCGTCCGGCCGAGCGTCCGGCTGAGCGGGCGACAGGGCGCCCTGCTGTGTTCTCGCCTTGGCGAAGGGGAACTCGCGCTCCACGCAGCCCCGGCGCGACGGCTCGTCCGGGTATCGCGCCTCGTCCCCGCACTGCGCGGCCTTGCTCAGCAGCCAGATGAGCGTCCCCGCGCCGATGGCGAGGGCAAGGGCGGAGCAGACGACGCCCACGACGGCGGGCCGCCGATCGGGGTCGCGCCGGACGAGGGACACCGCCCCTAGGACGAGCCCCACGAGAGCGGGAATCAGCCCCGCCAGGCACAGCACGAGCCCCACCAGCCCGGCGATTCCGAGCACCTGGGAGGCCCTCGCCAGGCCGCTCCGCCGGGGCGGTGCGGGGGGCGCGTAGGTCTCGTACCCGGGCAGCGTCATCGATCTCCTCCCACGTGTCGTCCTCAGATTCCCCCGCACCGCGTGATGCCCGTGGTACGGGGGAGTAAAGCCCGGTTAAGACATGCCACCGATCGGACCAGGTGAACCGGGCATCTAGACTGATTCACGTGCCTCTCCGTGACGGACGTCTGAGCCACGACATCGATCCCTCCGACCGCGCTCCTCAGGACGCCTGCGGTGTGTTCGGCGTCTGGGTCCCCGCCGACCAGGCGTCGCGGGCCGAGGTGAGCAAGCTCACCTACTACGGCCTGTACGCGCTCCAGCACCGCGGCCAGGAGTCGGCCGGAATCGCGGTCAGCGACGGCTCCCGCATCGTCGTGTTCAAGGACATGGGCCTCGTCGCCCAGGTCTTCGACGAGTCGGTGCTGAACACGCTGCGCGGCCACATCGCCGTCGGCCACTGCCGCTACTCCACGACCGGCTCGCCCACGTGGGAGAACGCGCAGCCCACGTTCCGGTCGACGGACGCGGGCGGGCTCGCGCTCACCCACAACGGCAACCTCATCAACACGCCGGAGCTGGCGGCGCGGCTCGACCCCGGAGTGCTGACCGCCACGACCGACACCGAGGTCCTCACGGCGCTGTTCGCCCACCACGGCGAGGGCGGCCCCATGACCGCCGCCCGCGAGATCCTCCCGGCCACGCGCGGCGCCTACTCCCTGGTCTTCATGGACGAGGGCACCCTGTACGCGGCCCGCGACCCCGAGGGCGTGCGGCCGCTCGTGCTCGGCGAGCTGGAGGCCGGCGGCTGGGTGGTGTCGTCCGAGACGGCCGGGCTCGACATCGTCGGCGCCCGCTTCGTCCGGGAGATCGAGCCCGGCGAGCTCGTCGCGATCGACGGCGAGGGCGTGCGCTCCGAGCGGTTCGCGGAGCCGCGCCCCAAGGGCTGCCTGTTCGAGTACGTCTACCTCGCGCGGCCCGACACGACGATCGCCGGGCGCAGCGTCCAGGCCACCCGCGTCGAGGTGGGGCGCCGGCTGGCCCGCGAGCACCCCGTCGAGGCCGACATGGTCATCCCGACGCCCGAGTCGGGCACCCCGGCCGCGATCGGCTACGCGGAGGCGTCCGGCATCCCCTACGGCCAGGGGCTGGTGAAGAACTCCTACGTCGGGCGGACGTTCATCCAGCCGTCCCAGACGATCCGGCAGCTCGGCATCCGGCTCAAGCTCAACCCGCTGCGCGAGGCGATCGAGGGCAAGCGGCTCGTGGTGGTGGACGACTCCATCGTGCGGGGCAACACCCAGCGCGCGATCGTGGCGATGCTGCGGGACGCGGGCGCCGCCGAGGTGCACGTCCGCATCTCCAGCCCGCCCGTCGCCTGGCCCTGCTTCTACGGCATCGACTTCGCGACCCGCGCCGAGCTGATCGCCGGGAACCTGTCCGTGGAGGAGATCCGCGACTCCATCGGCGCCGACACGCTCGGCTACGTCTCCCTGGACGAGCTCATCTCCGCCTCGCAGATCCCCAAGAACAACCTGTGCCGTGCGTGCTTCGACGGCATCTACCCCATCCCCGTGGAGCAGGACGCCCGCGGCAAGCATCTGCTGGAGGTCGGCCGGTGACGTCCTACGAGGCCGCCGGTGTCGACATCGCGGCGGGCGAGCGCGCCGTCGAGCTGATGAAGTCGCGGGTGGCGCGTTCACGGCGCCCCGAGGTCGTCGACGACGTCAGCGGGTTCGCGGGCCTGTTCGACGCGTCCGCCCTGCTGAAGTACAAGCGCCCCCTGCTCGCGACGTCCACGGACGGCGTCGGCACCAAGGTCGACCTGGCGCGGCGCCTCGGCGTCTACGACACGGTCGGGCACGACCTGGTCGGCATGGTCATCGACGACCTCGCCGTGTGCGGGGCCGAGCCGCTGTTCATGACCGACTACATCGCCTGCGGGAAGGTCGTCCCGGAACGGATCGCCGACATCGTCGGCGGCATCGCCGAAGCCTGCGCCCTGGCCGGATGCGCCCTCATCGGCGGCGAGACCGCCGAACACCCCGGGCTGCTGGAGTCGGACGAGTTCGACCTCGCGGGCGCGGGGACGGGCGTCGTGGAGGCCGACGAGATCCTCGGCCCGGACCGCGTCCAGGCGGGGGACGTCGTGCTCGCCATGGCGTCGTCGGGCATCCACTCCAACGGGTACTCGCTCGTCCGGCACATCCTGGCCACGACGGACCTGACCCTGGAATCGGCGCCCGCCGAACTCGACCGTCCGCTCGGTGAGGAACTCCTCACCCCGACGCGCATCTACGCCAAGGACTGCCTGGCGCTGACCGAGGCCGGCGGCGTGCGGGCGTTCGCGCACATCACGGGCGGGGGGCTGGCGGCGAACCTGGCCCGCTCCCTGCCGGCGACCGCGGACGCCGTCCTGGACCGCTCGTCGTGGGAGGTCCCGCCGCTGTTCCGCGTCCTGCAGGAGCACGGCGGCGTGCCGCAGCCCGAGATGGACAAGACGTTCAACCTGGGCGTGGGGATGGCCGCGATCGTGAGCCCGGACGCCGCCGACGCGGCGCTGCGCCTGCTGGCCTCCCGCGGCGTCCCCGCCTGGACCCTCGGAGAGATCACCGAGGGCACCGGCACCGCGGCCTTCGCGTAGAGCGCGCGGCCCGCAGGCGCTCGGCCGGAGAATCGTGCGACCGGGAGACGTGCAACTGGCGCGTGACGGGCTGAGAGGGGCTCTGAGCGCCTCTCAGCCCTCAAGCGTCACACGGGGCAGCGTGAGCCGCCGAAGGTGCCCCAGGGGCTCTCTCGGCGGCCGGCGGAAACCATGACCCACACACCCCCCACAAAGGAAGAACCGCGGCGAACATGGAGAAGTCACGACAAACGCCACTGCCCGCGGCGGGCAGTGGCGCACTGTCGGCCGATCAACCGGAGGTGCCGTCCTTGCGGGGCTCCGTGCCGTAGTCCTCGGCGTAGTCGGCGTACTTCTCGGCGAGCTCGTCGTACGAGTCGTCGCCGGAGTCTGCGACTCCCAGTTCGTCCTTCAGGCGGTCGAGGTCCGTGTTGCCGGTGTTGTACTTGAGCTGCCGGGCAACCTTCACCTGCTTGGCCTTGGCTCGGCCGCGACCCATTGGCTCGACCCCCTCGATGGTCAGGGCTTTCGTGGGCCCATCAACGCGCGCGTGTACCACACGAACCGGTGCCTGATGAGCCATGCGTCAGTCACGGGTACAACCGTACCCGTTTTGCGCCTGGCTCGGTACATCGACGGTACGTGGCGGCGCCCCTGTTGCTGATAACAACAGTGTATCCGGTGGTCACGAGTACGTGCCAAGGCCGCCGTGGGACGGTCGTACCGCGCCCCACGGCGGCCCTTACAACGGTCTTGCAACGGTCTAAACAGGTCTAGGAAGACCACTGTCCGGACACGCCCTGCAGACCGCGGAGACGGGCATCAGAGGAGGATTCCCCGCAGCCTGCCGATCTCGGTCATCCGGCGCTCCGCGAGCCGGTCGGCCGCGGCCGCCGGCGGGACGCCGTCGTCGGCGGCCAGCGCGAAGATCTTGAGGGTGGTGTCGTAGATGCCGGTGGCGCGGGCCTTCGCCCGGTCGAAGTTGAAGCCCTCGATCTCGTCCGCGACCTGGATCACGCCGCCCGAGTTCACCACGTAGTCGGGCGCGTACAGGATGCCGCGGTCGGCGAGGCTCTTCTCCACTCCCGTATGGGCCAGCTGGTTGTTCGCGGCGCCGCAGACCACCTTGGCCCGCAGCACGGGCACGGTGTCGTCGTTGAGCGAGCCGCCGAGCGCGCAGGGTGCGTACACATCGAGATCCGCGCGGACCATGGCGTCGCCGTCCGCGACGACCTCCACCTCGGGGTGGAGTGACCGGACCCGGTCCACGGCCGCCTGGTTCACGTCGCAGACCACGACGTCCGCGCCGTCCTCGCGCAGGTGCTCCACCAGCCGGTGGCCCACTTTCCCGACGCCCTCCACGCCGACCCGCCTGCCGCGCAGCGTGGGCGACCCCCACACGGTCTCGGCCGCGGCGCGCATGCCCTGGAAGACGCCGAACGCGGTGAGGATGGAGGAATCGCCGGCACCGCCGTGCGCGACCGTCCGCCCGGTGACGTAGCGGCACTCCCGCGCCACGACGTCCATGTCCTCGCTGTAGGTGCCGACGTCGCAGGCCGTGTAGTAGCGGCCGTTCAGCGACTGGACGAACCGCCCGTACGCCCTCAGCATCGCCTCGGACTTGTCGATGGCCGGGTCGCCGATGATGACGGCCTTGCCACCGCCGAGGTCGAGCCCGGCCAGGGCGTTCTTGTAGGCCATGCCCCGGGAGAGGTTCAGCACGTCGGACAGTGCGTCCTCCTCGGAGCCGTACGGGAAGAAGCGGGTGCCTCCCAGGGACGGGCCGAGCGCGGTCGAGTAGATCGCGATGATGGCGCGCAGGCCGCTGGCTTCGTCTTGGCAGAAGACGACCTGCTCGTGTCGGGGTTCGGTGCCCTTGTGGGGCGCCCCGAAGACATTAGGCACGGTAGTGCCCTCCTCTCTGTCTCTAGATCAGACTAGGACGCCGGATGCCCCACGTCCGCCCCGATCTCGTGTAACGATGCGGTGGTGCTTCCGTACGCCGCGTACCTACGGGTTTATGAACCGGTGACCGCCTTCCCGGAGCCCGCGCGGACCCTGTGGACGGTCTACGCCGATTCCCGGCGGCGCCCGCGGCGGATCCACGCGCTCGGCGTGGAGCACCGCGAGGCGGCACTCCGGCTGACCGCGTCGCCGCCGGAGGTCGTCCCGGAGCGGGAGAGCAGGGACGCCTACGTGCGGCGCCTCGACGACATGATCTACATCTGCCCGTGGGGGACGCGGCTGCGCTCGTGGCTGGCCTTCGAGCGGTTCCGGGGCGAGCACGCCGCCGGCGTCGCGGCCGCGTTCGTCCCGCCGCCGGTGGCGGAGCGGGCGATGAGCGAGTTCGACCAGTGGAAGCGGGCCGGGCGGCCGCTGCGCCCGCACATACTGACGAGCACCTGGCACGTCCCGCTGGACTGGTTCGTGCCGTTCGCGCGCGGCGAGCGCTGCCTGATGCTCGGTACGCCCGGCACCGGATACCGCAAGGCCGACGACGCGTCCGAGGAGCCTGCCGGCCATGGCTCGGCGACGGCCGCGCCCGCGCGCACACTCATCTACGTCACCTCCATGGGCGAGGCGCGCCGCCGCGTGGAGGCGGCGCTGCCGGTGGTACGAGAGAACCTCGGCGACGGCACGGAGGAGGTCTACCTCCTGTCGGCCGGACGGCTGGAGACGCTCGCCAGGTGGCTCGGCGGCTTCCACCCGCGCGCGCTCGTGGAGCTCGACTACGGCGGTCTCGTCCACCTGCTGGACGACCGCGCCCTGCGCGCGGACGAGTCGGTCGCCGAGATGACCGTGGCCCTCACCGGGATGGAGCGGGGCGAGGTCGAGCTGACCGTGGCGATGTACAAGCGCCTGCTGGCCCGCTGGCGGCCCGTCCGCGCGCTCGAGGCCGCGAACTAAAACAAATTTCCCGAATCCGCGCGCGATACGACTATACGTGTCGCTAGAATCACGCAGCGTGACCCAGTGGCCTTCGCTCAGGTGCGGCACCCCGCAGCCGTGGGGATGTTTGCACGCAACTACAGCCAGGAACTTGCTTGTTGCGCTGAGTGGTGGCAAGGTTACACGTTGTGATGTCATAGTGGCTCTTTCGGGCCATAGGGGACATCAGTGACCACGCGAGGATCAATCGCAGGATCGCTGTCATCGGTCCACGGAGGAGAGGCCGCAAACATGTCAGCACGTACGCCAGAGGCCGAGCCCCTGCTGACGCCGGCGGAGGTGGCGACGATGTTCCGCGTCGACCCCAAGACCGTCACACGGTGGGCGAAGGCGGGAAAGCTCACGTCCATCCGGACGCTCGGGGGGCACCGCCGCTACCGCGAGGCGGAGGTGCGGGCGCTGCTCGCCGGCATCCCGCAGCAGCGCTCGGAATAACCGCGCACGGCACAAGGGGGGACGGCCGGGGGGCCGCTGGGGCGCATCTCGTACCGCGAGGTCGGCCAGAGGTCTCCCGGACGAATGGGCCGGTCCCACGGTCATCCGAGAACCGTGGGCACCGGGCCGATCACCGTTCGGCCGGGATCCCGCCCGCTGACCCGCGGGCGGGATCTGGCCTGGGTGGAATTTCGGACACCCAACGGCTAAGCGTCCACAATCGGACACAAGGCTCCGGCCGTCACAGGAGTCACGTGCTCAGCTCCTCCTGGGAGAGGCGGTCGAACAGGGCCCCGGTCTCCGGATCGTGCCGGCCGGCCGTCTGCATGATGGCCACCAGCTGGTCGACGAGCAGCCGCTCCAGGTCGGCCCGCGGGATGTCGCGGTTCTCCAGCCAGTCGAGGCCGGCGGTCTCCACCAGCGCCATCCAGGAGCGCAGCGTGATGCGCAGGACGGGCGGCGGCTCCGCCACGTCCAGCGAGTGCAGGATCCGGTCCAGCAGCAGCCGGCGGATGCCGTCGACGATCTCGCCCGCCTCGCCGGAGCGGTCGGCCGGGCCGCCGCGCAGCAGCGCCGTGTAGCCCGCGGCGTGGCTCTCCACGAAGTCGAAGTAGCGCTTCAGCGAGATGCCCAGGCGTTCGAGGGGCTTGCCCTCGGTGGGCGGTTCGAGCAGCACCGACAGCTTCTTCGCCGCGCTGCCGAGCGCCGCGATGTACAGCTCGTACTTGCCGCCGAAGTAGTGGTAGACGAGCGCGCGGGAGGCGCCCGCCGCGGCCGCGACGTCGTCGATCGAGATGTCCTCGGGCGAGCGCGCGCTGAACAGCTGCAGCGCCGCGTCGATCAGTTCCTCGCGCCGTTCGTCCACGCTGAGCCTGCGCCGGCCGCGCCCGCCGCGCTGCCCGCCGCTCTGCCGGCTCCGCGCCTTGTCGCCGGCCACCGCACGTTCTGCCACGTGGGCAGGGTATCCGAGGCGGGCCCGCGGGCGATCCCGCCGACCGGGACGCGGCCGGCCTTTTCACCGGGTCGTGATCATCTTCACCGTGCCGTGATCACCGGCCGACCGGACTGTGATTCCGGACACCACAGGCCTGAACCACCATTCGCGGATGCCCGTTACTCCCTGTTGCGACGGTTTGGGGGGAAGGCGCGGCATCATGGCATCTCCTCCCGAGCGGAGGACGGCGCGCCGGCTCCCCCGGCGGCGTGCCGTCGCGGCAGGTCCTGCAGGTCCCCCCGGACGGAGTGCCATGTCAGCTGATGAACCGAACCCCCCGTACGAACGGCAGGGAGAGGGCGCGGTGCCCCGGCCGCGCGGCGGCCCCTCTCCCGCCGCGCGCGGCGGAACCCCGCCCGCCGGGCGCGAGGAGGGGAGGGCGGTGCCGGCGCCGAAACCGACGATCCGCAACGTCGCCGAGCGCGCCGGAGTCTCCAAGTCGCTCGTCTCACTGGTGATGCGGGGGTCGCCGCACGTGAGCGAGCGGCGCCGGCAGGCCGTCCTGCAGGCCGCCCGCGAGCTCGGCTACCGGCCGAACGCCGTCGCGCGGAGCCTGGTCGAGGGCCGCACCCGGCTGATCGGCGCCATCGTCGCCGATCTGCACAACCCGTTCTTCGCCGAGTTCCTCGACGGGCTGCAGGAGAGCCTGCACGGCGCCGGCCTGCGGATGCTCGTCGGCAGCGGCCGCTGGGACCCGCTGTTCGAGGCCGAGGCGGTCGAGGCGTTCCTGGAGATGCGGGTGGACGGCCTGGTGCTGCTCAGCGTCGTCCCCGAGTCGCTCAAGGAGGCAGCCGCGAGCGTCCCCGTGGTGATGGTCGGCGAGCGCGACGTCCACGGCGTCGACATCGTCGTGGACGACGACGAACTCGGCGCGAGCCTGGCCGTCGACCACCTCGTCGGGCTCGGGCACCGCCGGATCGCGCACATCGAGGGGGCGCGCTCCACCACCGCCCACTACCGCCGCGCCGGGTACGAGAAGGCCATGCACCGGCACGGGCTGTCCGCCGAGATCGTCGTCGAGCCCGGCGACTTCACCGAGGACGGCGGCTACCGGGCCGCGCGCTCGCTGCTGCGCCGCGACGCCCGCCCCACCGCGATCTTCGCTCCCAACGACCTCGTCGCGACCGGCGCGCTGTCGGCCGCCGACGAACTCGGCATGACCGTCCCCGCCGACCTGTCGATCGTCGGGTACGACAACACCCATCTCGCGGCGATCCGGCACATCTCGCTGACCAGCGTGGACCAGCCGCGCCGCGACATGGGGCGGGTGGCCGCCGAACTGCTCACCGCACGCATCGGCGACCCGTCCCGGCACCCCCGCCAGAACCTGGTCGTCCCGCACCTGGTGGTGCGCTCGACCACGGGGCCCGCTCCCGCCCCGTGACCCGCCGCCCTCGGCAGCCCCGAGGGACGTCCCCCCGCCGCACACCGCTCCCGCACGCACGACATCCCCGGCGCCGCCGCGCCCGTGGCCGGTTATGGCCGGGGCAGGGGGGACGGTCGATCGTCCCTAGAACCGGTGTAAGCCGGGTAAGGGCCCGGCCAAGACTGCCGCATTCGCCGGTCCCCGGCCCGCCGCCAGGTGGTTAATGGACTCACCGTCCGACGGGTGGACCCGGGCGGCCTCGGGGGAGGCCGCCCGGACGAGGCCCGCCGGACCGCACCGGAAAGTCCACTGGGGGGTTCAGCTCGTGCGTGATCCGGAACTGGTGTCGTGCGCGCAGCGCGCGGCGAGCGAATTGGAACGGGCGTGGTCGGAGTGGCGGCACGCGCGCGGCCTGGCCGAGCAGGTGTCGGAGTCCGTCGCCAGCTACGTGGCCCACTCGATCGACCACCCGTGGGGGCGGCCCCGCGTCGTCCTCGGCCTGGACGCCGACGAGGCCCGCGCCCTCGCCGCGCTGCTCGGCAAGGAGGATCCGCTGTGCTGAGCCGTGCTGATTTCGCGGACTTCGTTTGACGAACCGGCGGGGCCGTGCAGACTGTCATGGTCCCCGGTAACGAAGTCATCACGGAGGAATCGGCCTGTGCGCATCCATCGAGGCGGCCCGATGGTCGCCGGTCTCGCGCTGTGCCTCGGCGCGCTCACCGCGTGCAACGACTCCTCCGGTGCGGCCACCGCCGATCCCGCGACCCCGCCCGCGGCCGGTGCGCCGTCCCCGTCCTCGGCCGACCGGACGCCGGCGTCCGCCGAGGACGGCGCCGCGTCCCTCGCCGGCAAGGTCGTCGTCATCGACCCCGGGCACAACGGCGGCAACGCCGAGCACCCGTCCGAGATCAACAAGCAGGTCAAGATCGGCAACGGCAGCAAGGCGTGCGACACGACCGGCACCGAGACGAAGGCCGGCTACGCCGAGCACGCCTTCACCTGGGACGTCTCGAAGCGGCTCGCCAAGCTCCTGCGCGCCCGCGGCGCCAAGGTCACGCTGACCCGCAAGGACGACAAGGGCGTCGGCCCCTGCATCACCGAGCGCGCCGCCGTCGGCAACGAGCTCAAGGCCGACGCCGCCATCTCCATCCACGCCGACGGCGCCGCCTCGTCCGGCCACGGCTTCCACATCATCGAGCCGATCTCCATCGGCCGGAACGCCGACATGGTCGCCGGCTCCACCAGGCTCGGCAAGGCCCTCCGCGACGCCTACCACGAGGGCACCGGCATCCCCTACTCCAACTACCTCGGCAAGAACGCCATCGACCGCCGCGACGACCTCGGCGGCCTCAACATGTCGAAGGTCCCCAAGGTCTTCATCGAGTGCGGCAACATGCAGAACAAGGGCGACGCCGCCAAACTCTCCAGCGCCCCCTTCCGCCAGCGCATAGCCGACTCCCTCGCCAAGGGCTTCGAGAACTACTTGGGCTGACCCGCCGCGAGGCCGCCCGCCCGTGCCGGGGCGGTGCGGGAGGATGGGCCGGTGAGTCAGCTTCTTCGGGTGCGTGAGGTGTTGGCCGGGGCCGGTTACACGGTCGGCGGGGTGCGGGAACTGCTCGGGCCCGTTGCGGGCGGGGCGTTGGCGCGGGACGAGATCGTGCCCGCCTTGCGGGCTACTCGGGGTGGATCGCCTCTCGAGGTGTTGACGCGGTTGTTCTGGCTGCAGGTGCCTGTGCCCGTGGAATCCATTCCTGCTGACGAGTTGGCGGCGGCCGGGCTTGTCGAAGTGTCCGGTGGGGAGATGCGGGCGCTTGTGCGGGTCGAGCCGTTGGAGGGAGTCCGCGGGGACGGGCATGTCGGATATGCCGTGTCCGATCTCAAGGTGCGGCGGCCCGGAGGCGGGGGCCTTCCGGCGAGTGATCACGTCGTGGGGACGGGCGGGGCGTCCGGGAATCTGGCACGGCTGGTCGTCCACAGGGGTGTGGATAACTTGCTCGATCTCGGGACCGGGTGCGGGGTGCAGGCCGTCCACGCGGCGGCCCGGAATCCCGGGGTGAGGGTCACCGCCACCGACGTCAATCCGCGGGCGCTGAGGTTGGCCGCGATGAGTTTCGCCCTTTCCGGCGTCGAGGGCGCGGAGCTTCTTGAGGGGTCGCTGCTGGAGCCTGTCCAAGGGCGGCGGTTCGATCTGATCGTGTCGAATCCGCCGTTCGTCGTGGCGCCGGAGGAAGGGCCCCGGTTCACCTATCGGGAGTCGGGGATGGCGGGGGACGACTTCTGCCGGTCGCTCGTCGGAAAGGCGTCCGATTACCTGACCGAGGGCGGATATTGCCAGCTCTTGGCCAATTGGCTGCATGTCGACGGCGTTCCCTGGGAGGAGCGCGTCGGTGCGTGGGTGGACGGATGCGACGCCTGGATCGTCCAGCGGGACGTCCAGGATCCGGCCGAGTACGCCGAGCTGTGGCTGCGGGATTCGTGCGAGGCCGGGACGCCCGAGTACCGGGCCCGGTACGACGCGTGGCTCGACCACTTCGAGCGGCACGGCGTCGTCGGGGTCGGGTTCGGGTGGATCACGTTGCGGCGGAGCGAGCGTCCGGTGGTCCGGGTCGAGGAGGTGCGGCACGCCGTCGAGGAACCCGTCGGCGCCTATGTCGCGGACGTCCTGGACGGCCTCGCCAAGGGCGCGGAGTTTTCCACAAGCTGTGGACAACTATTGGCGGCGGCGCCCGGGCTCGTCCAGGAACAGGTCGGCCCGCCCGGCGCCGAGGATCCGGAGCGGATCGTCCTGCGGCAGGCCGGCCGGCTGCGCCGCGCGGCCGGGGTCGGGACGGTCGAGGCCGGCCTCGCCGGAGTCTGCGACGGCACCCTTCCGCTCGATCCGCTCCTCGACGCCATCGCCCAGCTGACCGGCATGGACGCGGCCCAGGTGCGTGCGCACGCCGACGCGGTCCTGCCGGAGCTCATCGCGGACGGCTTCTTCATCTAGGCCGGACGACCGTCGACATCGCCGTCCCGACATCGCGGTAGCGCGCGATGAGCACGGAGAAGCCGATCGCCAGGTAGACCCCCGAGATGATCAGGCGGGCCATCTCGCTCGGCAGGACGAACTGGACCGCGAACAGGACGAACAGCACCGCCGCCTCCCACCGCTTGAAGACCAGGTCGATGAGGAGGGCGAGGCCGAGGACGGTCTGCGCGGCGGTCAGCAGCACCTCCTCGGTCTGCCGGGAGTCCAGCGGCAGCGACCAGCCGCCCCCGCCGATCCGGTAGGCGAGCGGCAGCGTGCCGATCAGCAGCGTCCACTGGTTGACCTTGCTGGACAGCAGCGTCCCGATCGCGTCGGAGTCCCGCAGCCGCCACGCGAACATGGCGGCGACGAGCAGCTCCGGCGCCTCGGACGCGAACGGCGCCAGCCACTGCACCAGGAGGAACTCGTCGATGCCGAGGGACGTGCCCCCGTCCACCAGCGCGTTCGCGAAGGGCTCCGCCGACACGAAGACGGCGATGGCGCCGAGCGCGAACCCGGCCCAGGTCACCGCGCGCCGTCGCGGTTTCGGCAGCGCGGCGAGGCGGGCGGGGACGCCGGCGAGTTCCTCGACGTCCTGCCGGCGGTGGCGGGAGATCCGCACGATGTAGAGGACGTACAGGGCGATCAGGACGACGGAGATGTACCACCCGATCTCGCCGGTCAGTGCGGGGATGAAGCCGAGGACGGACGCCAGCGCGAGGAAGCCGAGTTCGACGCGGTGCAGCGGCGTCAGCCGGACGTCCCGCCGGCCGGTTCCGCGCGCGGCGTGCCTGCCCCGTCCGCCGCCCGTGCGGCCGGAGGCGCGGCGGACGGCGAGCGCGAACGCCAGCACCACCAGCGCCCAGCCGACGCCGACGAGCAGCCGGTTCGCGCCCGTCATGTTGGCGGCCGCGTAGGCGGTGTACTGCGGTTTCGTCCCCGCGGCGTAGGCGTAGTACAGGTCGACCGCGTACTCGGGCAGCACCGCGATGAGCGCCAGCACCGCGATCGCGAGGGCGCCGGACATGTCGGCGCGCGCGGTCTCCGCCGCCCACATGAGCAGGATCGCCGCCGCGAGCACGCCGATGCCGAACACGGCCATGGCGGCGACCGCGGGGAGCTCGAACCCGCCGGCCCGCGCCACGGCCGCGGGCAGCGCGAGGAGCAGCGCCAGCGCGACCCGGACGAGGAGTGTCCTGCGGGTGATCGACGCGCCGGCCATGCCTGCACGGTGCCCAGGCGCGTCCCGCTGATGCTCGTTCCGGCGGAAAGCGACGGGCAAATACGGCCGGACGGGCAGCGGCGGGGTCGCGCTCAGCGGCGGGGTCGGGCGTTCAGCGGTGAGGCCGGGTGGTCGGCGGCGAGACGGGCGGCCTCAGCGGCGGGCGGTGTCAGCGGCGGGCGTCGTCCAGGGTGCGGAACGCGCTCGCGCGGAGCCGCCGGGAGAGGTCGCGGTTGACGCGGTGCGCCCACAGCGGGCCGCCGTAGATCATGCCGGTGTAGCCCTGGACGAGGGTGGCGCCCGCGCGGACCCGCTCCCATACGTCGTCGCCCGTCTCGACCCCGCCGACCGAGATCAGCGTGAGCCGGCCGCCGGTGCGGGCGCGCAGCCGGCGCAGGACGTCCAGGGACCGCTCCTTCAGCGGCGCTCCGGACAGCCCCCCGGTCTCCTTGACGAGGGCGGGCGGGCTGAGCAGGGCGTCCCGGCCGATGGTGGTGTTGGTCGCGATGATGCCGTCCAGGCCGAGGTCGAGGGCGAGGTCGGCGACCGCGTCGATGTCGTCGTCCGCTAGATCGGGCGCGATCTTGACCAGCAGCGGGACGCGGCGGGACGTCACCCGGTCGGCGGCCTCCCGCACGGCCGTCAGCAGCGGGCGCAGGTGCTCGACGGCCTGGAGGTTCCGCAGGCCGGGCGTGTTGGGCGAGCTGACGTTGACGACCAGGTAGTCGGCGTGGGGGGCGAGCCGCTCGGCGCTCGCGACGTAGTCGGCGGCGGCCGACGCCTCCGGGACGACCTTCGTCTTGCCGATATTGGCGCCGACGATCGTCCCGGCTCGGCGGCCGCGCAGCCGCTGAGCGGCGGCCGCGGACCCCTCGTTGTTGAAGCCCATCCGGTTGATGACCGCCCGGTCGGGCGGGAGCCGGAACAGCCGGGGGCGCGGGTTGCCGGGCTGCGGGCGCCCGGTCACCGTCCCGATCTCGACGTGGCCGAACCCGAACGCGCCGAGCGCCTCGTAGACGACGGCGTCCTTGTCGAACCCGGCGGCGAGCCCGAGCGGGCTCGGGAAGTCGAGCCCGAGCGCGTGCACGGCGAGCCCCGGGTCGCGCGGCGCGAGCAGCCGGCGCAGCAGCGGCGCCAGCCCCGGCACGGACTGGACCGCGCGCAGGCCCCGCATGGTCAGGTGGTGCGCGGTCTCCGCCGGGACGCGGGAGATGACCAGTGAGAACAGGAGTCGATACATCACCGTGAGTATCTCAGGCCGCCCGGCGAAAACCCGTTGAGGACCCCCGGAAGCGATGCCTAGCCTGGCCGCATGCTGATCGATTTCGCCGCCACCGCGTGGTGGCCCGCACTGCGGCAGCTGTACCGCGAGCGTCCCGCGGCCGGGTCCGGCCGGGACGCGATCCGCGTCTGAGCTGCACGCTCCCGAGCGGCCGGGCCTGGGTGCAGGCAGACGAGCACACCCAGCCGAACGGGAGAACACCATGTCCAAGGGCCGCGGCCGAAACGGGATGTCGAGCGTGGGCGGCCAGCGCAAGAAGCTGTCGCGACGCGAGTTGCGCGGCGGGCGGGCGCGGGGCGCCGGCGCCGCGGGCGATCCGGCGGCCGAGAAGACGGAGCTGCTGAGGAAGATGCGCGAGCGCGCCGACGAGCGCGCCGAGAAGCGCGTCGAGAAGCGCGGCGATTCCGAACGCGGCGCCTAGCCGGCGGAACCGCGCCGGTCTCCCCTGGGGGCCGGCGCGGTTCAGCGTCCGAGGAAGGTGCGGCGGAGCGTGAGGCGGACGTCCCGGCTCGCCTGCCGCATCGTCCGCCGGACGGAGCGGACCGGCTCCCGCACCGACACCCGCCACACCGTCCCGATGCCGCGCCCGATCGGGCGGAGCACGTTCGTCCCGACCCAGCGGACGGGGGCGACGATCACGACCCGGACCGGGATGACGACGAGCGTCCGCCAGAGCCAGCGGAGCACGCGGGCCGCGAGCCGCCACGTCCCCGCGACGCCCGCGAGCAGCGGAGCCAGCAGATACCGCCACAGAACCGTCGCCGGGACGACGAACAGCACGTGCCCGAGCCAGGCGAGGCACCGTCCGAGCAGCCGCCACGACCAGACGGGCCCGGCGCCGAAGGCGCTGAGGCCGGCGGCGAGGATGCCGAAGGTCCAGCGTCCGAGCCAGGCGAGGGCGAGCAGCGGCGGGCGCAGGACGTACCGCCACAGCAGCACGGCCGGCATGACCACGAGCACGCCGGTCAGGAACACGATCCCAGCCCAGGCGCCGGACAGCAGCCACGCCAGCGGACGGAGCAGGACGAACGCCAGGAACCGGCCGATCGGGACGAGCAGCACGCGGTAGAGCCATCGGCCGAACCGTCCCGAGCCGCGTCCGAACCAGCGCAGGAACCCCAGGACGACCACGACGGCGAGCCACCGCAGCGGCCTGACGACGAGGAGGCCGAGCAGGGCGCCGATCCCGCGCCCGATGGCCGCGAAGAGCCTCCCGATCGGCGCGAGCAGCCACCGGTGGAAGGCACCGCCCGTGGCCCGGAGACCGCGGCCGATCAGCACGAACAGGTCGTGGACGAGGCGCAGCGGCAGCACGACGATCAGCGCGATGACGCGCGCCGGGACGACGATCCAGGCCGGGCCCGGCCGCGCCGGAGCCGGCTCCTTGCTGAAGTCGAGCATGCCGCCCGCAGAGTCGTCCCCGGTCACCGCTGCCTTCCTTGCCGGTCCAATGCCCAGTTTTGACCCGTTTCGCGGGCTTCTGGTTCCCGGGCTTGAACCCTTCCGCGCGGCTCACCGTACTCCTCGTCGTTCCGGGAGAGCGGTGCGGCGGCTCCACCCGGACCGACGGACGGGACCCGGACCGGAGACCGGGCCCCAGACGACCTGGAGGACGGATGAGATTCCCACGTTGGGCGATCCCCGCCGCGGCCGCCCTGGCCGCCACGGGACTCGTGGTGAGCGCGTGCGGGCAGGAGAGCGCCGGGAGGCAGAACACGGCCGCGGGCGCGAAGGCGCCGGCCGCACCGGCCGCCGCCGCGCCCGCGCCCGCCGCCGCGCCGACCGCGCTGGAGGTCGCGAGCGTCTCGAAGCTCGGCAAGATCGTCACTGACGGGAACGGCCGGACGCTGTACCGGTTCGACAACGACACCGCGCGCCCGCCCGCGTCCACCTGCGCGGGCGCCTGCGCCAGGGCGTGGCCGCCGGCGGTGGCCGGCGCGGGCGAGACCGCGGTGCAGGGCGTCGAGCAGTCCCTCGTCGGCAAGGTGAAGCGGCCGGACGGGACATGGCAGGTCACGCTCGGCGGCTGGCCGCTGTACCGGTTCGCCAAGGACCAGAGCCCCGGCGACGTGAAGGGCCAGGGCGTCGGCGGCACCTGGTACGCCGCGTCCCCCACCGGCAAGAAGGCCGCCCCGGTCAAGCAGGCGGTGAACAACCGCTGGAAGGGCTGGACGGTCGTCAAGGCGAAGAACGACCCGAAGCTCGGCATGATCCTGACCGACGGCAACGGCCGGACGCTCTACCGCTACGACAAGGACACCAACAGGCCGCCGACCACCCGGTGCTTCGGCGCCTGCAAGAAGGCGTGGCCGCCGGCCACCTTCAAGGGCTGGAAGAAGCTGAGACTCGAAGGCGTCAGCAAGAAGGTCGTCGGCTTCATCGAGCGCAAGGACGACGGCAAGTGCCAGCTCACCATCAACGGCTGGCCCATGTACTACTACGAGAAGGACGCGCGGCCCGGCGACACGAACGGCCAGGGCGTCGGCGGAGTCTGGTGGGCGACCACCCCGGCCGGCAAGAAGGCCGCCGCCACCGGCGCGTCCACGGGAGGCGGCTACTGACCGCCCGCAGACGAAGGCGCGGAGGACCAGCGGGTCGGTCGGGGCCCGCCCCTCCGCGCCTTCTCCATTCCCCGGCTCGCTTCCACGGGCCGGGGTCAGCCGACCTGGTCGTCGCGGAGGTTGTAGGGGCGGCAGGCTTCGTGGCCGCTGCCGGGGGCCAGGCCCTCGCGGCTGACCAGGTGGTCGGTGCCGTAGCCGCGCCGCTGCTGGTACGCCCAGTAGGCGGTGTGGTCGCGGCTGGTCCACTTCTCGAAGATCAGCACTTCGCGGACGTCGGCGCCGCCGCTCGCCTTGATGACGAGATCGCCGGGTCTCAGCGCCGACCGGCGGACGCGGCGGCAGTAGGACGCCTCCAGGGCCGCCGAGTTCGGCCCGGGTTTCGGCAGGCCAAGCACCATCGACGCGTAGCCCGAACCGTCGGTCCGGTAACCCCCGTAATTGGCCGTCTGGTCGTAGGGGACGCGCTTCGGCGTGTGCGGATGCCAGGCGCGCGTCCGCGCCATGGCCTGCTGCCGGGTGACCGCCTCGACCTGGGGCCGCGTCGCTTCGCCGGACGGCGCGGACGGCCGTCCGTCGTCCCCGGCCACCGGTGTTCCCTGCAACGTCACCCCGAGCACGACGCCGGCACTGCCCGCCACCAGCGCACATCCCGCGACGGCCCCGGCGAACGCCAACCGTCGCCTGCCCCGGCGCTGGGCGTCTCGGCCCGCATCCGTCTCATCCGGTGCGTCGGCTGAAGGCTCCGTGTCCTGTTTCGGGGTCGGGGCGGGGGATGGCGGACGTCGCGACCGGTCCGCCACTTCCCAGAGGATTTCGAGGCGGCGCCGGTCGGCGCCGCACAGTCGGTCAGCGCGGGCCCATTATGCCCGTCCCGCGGGAGCCGCGATGGCTTACCGCGATGATCACAAACTGCTTATCGCCGCGCACTCAAGGTGATCGGCGGGCGTGGCGTATTCACGTCCCATTGTCTCAGTCGTCGCCGCTGTGGGACGGCGTACACGCAGGTCAGAGTCGTCCCAGGCATTGCTTGTCCCAGGTTCGCCGTGAAGAACGCGAATTCGGTGGCGCAGTCCCTAATGTGTGCCGGGTCGATCGGCAGAAGCCCCGCTCACCGCTCCCGGCAGGGGGCAATTGGCAGCCATTCAAGGAGGAATTCCCATGGCTTCCCCCCGAACCCTTCTCATCGGCGTCAGCGCGCTCGCGCTGACCGGCGGCACCGTCCTCGGCCTCACCGGGGTGTCCACGTCCGCCGCGCCGGCGGCGCCCCCGCACGGCGCCCGGCTCCAGGCGGCGGACGCACAGGTGGCGGCGGCCATCCCGAAGGTCACCCGCGCAGCCAGTCGAAGACCCATGGCGGATACCGCACGGACTGCTCGGGATACGCGTCCATGACGCTGCGGCTGCCCAAGCCCGGCCCGAACACGGTCGGCCTCGCGTCCTCGAAGTACAGCACGCGCATCACGATGTCCCAGCTCAAGAAGGGCGATCTGATCATCGACGTGATCGGCAGCAACACCACCCGGCACGTCGTCATCTTCGAGAAGTGGACGTCCAGTAGGCACACCGCCTACTGGGCCTACGAGCAGCGCGGCGGCTACGGAACCGACCACCGCACCCGCACGTACGGCCTGTCGAGCGGCAGCCAGTACAAGGCCTACCGGCCGAAGAACATCAAGTGATCTGACCGCCCCCCGCGAAACGCCCGGCCGGGCACTCCCCGGCCGGGCGTTTCCATGCCCGACGGGGGTCAGTCCGTCTCCACGATCCGCCACCGCCCGACGTCGCGATAATCGGAGTCGTAGATGGACGACTCGTCGCCGGCCTTCAAGTCGTAATGCCGGACGTTGCCCGCCCAGTACCGCAGGATCCGCCCCAACTCCTTGGCCGCGTCCTCGGCCACGGCGCCCTCACTCATATCGACCTCAAGCACGAACTTCACCGAACTCACCTCCACCCTCAAGTTTCCCATTGAACGACCCTGTGAAGCTTTGGATGAGGCTTGCCCACCTCTGCTTGGCTCACCGGCCAACCAACCTTCAAAGCGCCTTGGCTGCTGCCGGCTGGTCGGCCAGTCCGTTAATCGCGTGGCCGTTCGTGCTTCAGCGGGGTTAGCGTCCGCTGCATGTCAGATTCGCCAGTGGCGGCAGAACCGCCGAACACCCTGACCGATAGCCGTGAGTTGCTCCTCGGATACCTCGACTACTACCGGTCCGCAGTACTGCGAAAGCTCGACGGCATGCCAGAGGACGACCTGCGCGCGAGCCGGCTCCCGTCCGGCTGGACGCCGCTCGCCCTCCTCAAGCACCTCGCGTTCGTCGAACGGCGCTGGCTCCGCTGGGGCTTCGCCGCCGAGCAGATGGACGACGTCTGGGACGACCAAGGCCCCGGCGAAGGGCCCTGGCGCGTCCGTCCGGACGAATCCGCCGAGCGGATCAAGCGCCTCTTCATGGACGAGTGCGACCGCTCGCGCGCGATCGTCGCGCAGGCCGATCTTGAGGACCGAGCGCGCAGCGGCGGCGGCTTCAACCCGCCCGACGAGCATCCCGCCCTGATCTGGATCCTGTTCCACCTGCTGCAGGAGTACGCGCGCCATGCCGGGCATCTCGACGTCGTTCGGGAGTTGGTCGATGGGGTCGCCGGTGAGTGACCGGCTTTCGTGTTAGTGTCGATTGTCATGAAAAGGGTGTACACGCAGCGGGCTCGGGCGCGGTCGGTGGAGGCTACGCGGCAGCGGATCCTGGACGCCGCGGTGACGCTGCTGAGCTCGCGGCTGCGTTCGGACGTCCGGTTGGAGGACGTCGCCGCCGAGGCGGGGGTGAGCGTCCCGACCGTGCTGCGGGCGTACGGTACGCGGGCGCGGCTGATCGAGCTGGCGCTGGAGAAGGTGCTCGAAGGGATGGGCGCCGAGCTGCGGCGGCCCGAGCCGGGGGACGTCGCGGGCTCGGTGGCGGCCTGGTTCGACCACTACGAGACGTTCGGTGACGTGGTGGTGCGCAACCTGGCGGACGAGTCCGACCCGGCGGTGGCGCCGATCGTCCAGATCGGGCGGACCCGGCACCGGCGCCATGTCGAGAGCCAGCTCGCGCCCCGGCTCGCCGGCGTCCCCGAGGAGCGCCGCGCCAGGGTCGTCGACGCGCTGGTGTGCGCCTGCGACGTCTACACCTGGAAGCTGCTGCGCCGGGACATGGGCCGTCCGCGGGACGAGGCCGAGGCGACGATGACGATGATGATCGAGGCACTGCTGGAGGGAGCGTGACATGGCCGGCTGGTTGCTGCTGACCTGGGACGGAGCCGGGAACCAGGGCCCGATGATCGCGCTCGCGCAGCAGTTGGCGGCGCGCGGCCACCGGGTCGTGTTCGCCGGCTACGGCGGCCAGCGGGCTCGCTTCGAGGGGGCGGGGTTCGAGTTCCGGACGCTGCTCCGCGCCGACGCGGGCTATCCCGCCGCGCCGCCGCCTGAGGGGTGGCTGCCCGCGCTGGTCGGCGCGGTCTGGGCCTGCCCTGCGCAGGTGCCGGACGTGGATGAGCTGCTCAGGGACGGGTCCTTCGACGGCGTGGTCGCCGACTGCCTGATGTTCGGGGCGCTCGCGCGGTTGGAAACGTCCGCGATCCCTGCGGCGGTGCTGGTGCACAGCGCGCCGGGGGCGCTCTGCCCGCCGGGCGAGGCGATGGACCAGATGCTGCTGCCCGCCGTGAACGCGCTGCGCGAGGGCATCGGCCGCCCGGCCCTCGAACGCCTGTGGGACGCCTGGACGCCCTTCCCGACCCTGTGCGCGAGCATTCCCGAACTGGACCCGCTCGCCGACCGGGCGCCCTTCGAGTACGTCGGCCCGATGTTCGAGGAGCAGCCGCCGTCCGGGTGGCGGCCGCCCTGGCGCGCGGACGACCCGCGCCCTCTCGTGGTGGCCGGCTTCTCCACGGGCCTGGCCTGGGACCAGGTCTCGCGCATCCAGCGCACGCTGGACGCGTTCGCCGACGGCGCCGGGCCGCGACTGCTGATCACCACGGGGATGATGGACGCCGCCGGCCTGCGGGTGCCGGAGAACGCGACCGTCCTGCCGTGGCTGCCGCACGCCGAGATCCTGCCGCAGGCGGCGGCGGTCGTGACGCACGCGGGGCACGGCACCGCGGCCGCCGCCCTCGCGCACGGCGTGCCGCTCGTCGCGCTCCCGAACCCGGCCGCCGACCAGCCGATCCTGGCCCGGCGCGCGGCCGGCCTCGGAGCCGGCATCGCCCTCGACGGCGAGAACGCCGGTCCGGAGGAGATCGCGGCGGCCGTCCGCACGGTCATCGGGGAACCGTCCTACCGCGCCGCCGCGCTGTCGCTGGCCGGCCGCATCGCCGCCGCACCGGGGCCGGCGGCGGCGGCCGGCCGGCTCGAACGCCTGCTCCGGAAGTCGTGGGCCCGCGGACGCCCGGCGACCCGCCTCAGCTGAGGGGCTTCACCAGGAGTTCGAACTCGAGGTCGTCCCGCTTGGGGAGGCCGAAGCGCTCGTCGCCGTAAGGGAACGGGCTCTTCTCGCCGGTCCGGGTGTAGCCGCGCCGGACATACCAAGCGATCAGGTCCTCGCGGACACTGATGACCGTCATGTGCATCTCCTTCGCGCCCCAGTCGTCGCGCGCCAGCCGCTCCGCCTCGGCGAGGACCTTCCGGCCGAGGCCGCCGCCCTGGCGGGCCGGGTCGACCGCGAACATGCCGAAGTAGGCGTGCCCGCCGCGGTCCTCCAGCTGGCAGCAGGCGACGAGGCGGCCGCCGGCCTCGGCGACCAGCATCCGCTTCCCGGCGCCGCTCACCGCGTCCTCGACCATGGCGGGGTCGGTGCGCTGCCCGTCGAGGATGTCGGCCTCGGTGGTCCAGCCGGCGCGGCTGGCGTCGCCGCGGTAGGCGCTCTCGATGAGCGCGACGAGGCCGGGGACGTCGGACGGCGACGCCGCGCGGAAAGTGGGGTTCACGGTGCTCACAAGCGGACTTTAACGCCGTCCCGGCCGTGCTCCGGGGTTGCGGGGGCAATCCTGGACACTTAGTATCCAGGTTATGCGGATGAGCGAGGGGGTCGAGTGGGCGATCCACAGCTGCCTCAACCTGACCTGGCTGGAGCCGGGTGAGGCGGTGACGGCGGCCAGGCTGGCGGCGTACTACGAACTCCCCGCGGCCTACCTGAACAAGCAGCTGCAGGCGCTCGCCCGCGCCGGCATCCTCACCTCCACTCCCGGGCCGCGCGGCGGGTTCCGCCTCGCGCGCACCCCGGAGGACATCTCGCTGCTGGACGTGGTGACGGCCATCGAGGGTCCGGAGGAGGCGTTCCGGTGCGAGGAGATCCTGAAGAAGGGGCCCGGCGACCACGAGGGCGTCGACTACCGCCGGCGCTGCTTCGTCTCCCAGGCCATGCGGCGCGCGGAGATGGCCTGGCGCAGGGAACTGGCCGGGCAGACCCTCGCCGATCTCCGGAGCACGGTGGAGCACCGCCTTCCGTCCGTGCCCGGTGAGACCCGCACCTGGTTCGCGAACCTGCGGACCTGAACCGGCCGGCGCCGAACCCCGGCGAAGCGGCCGGCCATGTCGGTTAATTCTGGACATTAAGCATCCAGATTTGAGGAAGGGTAGCACCATGCAGGCACGGATGAACGTCGTCAAGCCCGCCGCCGCGGGCTACCAGGCCATGCTCGCGCTGGAGTCGTACATCAACGGAACCGACGTCCCGCAGAGCACCCTGGAGCTGGTCAGGCTCCGCGTCAGCCAGATCAACGGCTGCGGGTTCTGCGTGAACATGCACGCCGCCGACGCCAAGAAGGCGGGCGAGACCGACCAGCGGCTCTGGTCGGTGGCGGCCTGGCGCGAGGCGCCGTACTTCACCGACGAGGAGCGGGCGGCGCTCGCCCTGGCCGAGGCGGCGACGCGGATCGCCGACAACCCGGCCGGCGTGCCGGACGACGTCTGGAACGACGCGGCCGACCACTACGACGAGGCGTCCCTCGCCGCCCTCGTCATGGCGATCGCGGCGATCAACGCCTGGAACCGCATCAACGTCACCGTCCGCAACCCCGCGGCAGCGGCCGGCGCGTGACCCCCGCCCGCCGGTCTACTGGTCGATCCGGCAGTCCGGGCCGATCGGGCGGGTGATCGACCAGTAGCGGCGGAAGTGGCACTTCGACATCTTCCAGCGGCCGTCCTCGATGACGTACTCGTCGTCGTACTCGCCGGTCGCGACGGTCTCGGTGTTGTCGAGCAGGTTGACCTGGCGGAACTTCAGCGTCCAGCGTCCGGACGCGGTCGTCTCGCCGTGGACGGCGATGTCCGGGTGCATCGCGTGGTGCATGTCGAGGATGGCGTTCCCGCCGTCGATCTTCTGCAGCGCGATCCGCTCGAAGACCCGGGCGATGCCGTCGGCGTCGTCGAACGCGCCGAGCCGGCCGTAGTCGATGGAGGCGCCCGAGGCGATGAAGCAGGCCCGGAACTCCGCGGGGTCCTTGGCGTCGCAGGCGCGCAGGTAGCGGTGCTTGAGGGCCTTGATGTCCTCGATGGCCTCCAGCCGGGCGATGCGCGCGGCGATGTCGGGACTCGGCATGGTCGCCGACTCTCGTCCGCGGGGACGCCGCCGTCCAGGGGTGTCCCGGTGAATGGGAGGGAGAAGGCCCCCGGTGCGGCCGGCACTCAGGATCGTCGGCATGAGCCTTGAGGAGCTCGGCGGGGAGGACGTCCGGCATCGGATGCTCGACGCCGGCGACATCACGCTGCACGTGGCCGAGCAGGGCGACGGGCTTCCGGTGGTCATGTGCCACGGGTTCCCGGGGCTCTGGTACAGCTGGCGGCATCAGCTCCCGGTGCTGGCGGCGGCCGGGTACCGGGCCATCGCGGTCGATATGCGCGGGTACGGACGGAGTGGCCGCCCCGCCTCGCCGGCCGAGTACGACCGGCGGCACACCGTCGCGGACATGGTCGGGCTCTTGGACGGTCTCGGTATCGAGGAGGCCGTCTTCGCCGGTCATGACTTCGGGGCCGCCCTCGTCTGGGACCTTCCCCAGTGGGCCCCTGGACGGGTCAAGGCGCTGATGCAGTTGAGCGTGCCGCGCATGCCGGTTTCTGCGCGTCCGCCCACGGAGCTTTACGCACGGATGGCAGAGCAGCACTTCGTCCACGTGCACTACTTCCAGGAGCAAGGGCCAGCGGACGAGGAGCTGGGCGCAACTCCAGAGCGTTTCCTGGCGAACGTGTTCTGGGCGCTCAGCGGTGGATACCGGTACCTCGACATCTGGCGGCACCCAAGCGAGGGCAACGGCTACCTCGATGTGCTGCCAGAAGCTCCACCCCTGCCTTGGCCCTGGTTGTCGCAGGACGAGTTCGCTTACTACGCCGACGAATTCCGCCGGACGGGCTTCACGGGTGGCCTCAACTGGTACCGGGCCTACGACCACGTCTGGGAGGAGAAGCAGAGCCGTCCGGACGAGCCCGTCACCGTTCCGACGATGTTCCTCGTGGGGGAGCGTGACCCCGTCCTGCAGATGATGGGGTCAGGTGCTTTGCGGCAGATGGAGAGCTTGGTGCCGGGCCTACAGGACGTCCACATCATCGAAGGCGCCGGACACTTCGTGCAGATGGAGGCGGCCGGGGAGGTCAACGAGGCCATGCTCGCCTTCCTCGCGCGCCTCGGCTGACCGATGCCGTCCGCCGATGCCGCCGGGTGTCGGGGTGTCAGCAGGAGCCTTCGTCCACGGACGTGCTGATCGAATGGCTCCAGGGGTCGGACCCGCCCGGCGTCAGCTTGTTGTCGACCGTGATGGTGAGGCAGACGGGGTTCTCGCCCTTGCGGTTCGTCAGCTCGTACTTGCCGCTACCGGCGCTCTGGATCTCCACGTTGCCGTTGCCCTCCTCGTTCACGACTTTGTAGAGCTTGCTCGACGTCCTGTACGACGAACCGAGCCCGGACCCCGCTTGGTCCAGTTCCATGGCCGCCGCGGACGCGACCGACCTCACCTGGGCCGTGGAGTAGTCACGCGAACCGTCCGCGGCCTTGAGGACGAACCCCATGATGGCCAGCGCCACGGCGCCGATCACCAGCGAGGCCCGGCGCAGGGCGAACGCGGTGTCGGACGGCTCGTTCGCCCCCGGGTTCCGGTACTGCCAGGCGCCGGTCTTCCAGTAGAGCTTCCGCTGGTCCATGCACGCGAGAATCAGGCAGCCGGCCGCCAGGACGAACATGAGGGCGATCAGAGCGGTCATGGGGGGCCTTCCCTCGGGGTGCGATTCCCCATGAGACTCGCCGGAATCCAATTCGGTTTCATCCGGACGGCCCGATCGCGCCGAGTGGGCGGTCAGCCGGGGCGGGCCAGCAGGACGTCGAGGGTGTGGTCGTACAGGCCGGGCTCGTTCTCGCCCGGCATCAGGTAGCCGCCGACCCACGAGCGCAGCATCAGCAGCGCGCGCAGCCGGGCGTCCTCGGCGTCGAACCCGAGGTACTCCAGGCAGGCGGCGATGTGCCCGAGCAGCGCCCGGTCGGCGTGCCGCACCGCCTCCTCGGCCGCGGGCTCGTGCTGCGCCCACAGCCGCATCGCCCGGTCGATCGGCGCGACCTCCCGGCCGAGCGCCTGGATGCGGCGCAGCCGTTCGCGCGGGTCGGCGGTGCTGCCGAGGGACAGCGCGAGCACCTCGTCCGTCCGCTCGTGCGCCCACCGGTCGAGCAGGGCCCGCATCAGCTCGGGCCGGTCCCTGAAGTGCCAGTAGAAGCTGCCCTTGGTGACGCCGAGCCTGGCCGCGAGCGCGTTGATCGTCACGCCGCGCTCGCCGGCGCGGGCCAGCTCCTGGTAGGCGGCCTCGATCCAGTCGCGCCGCGCCACCCTCGCCCGCGCCACCCCCGCCCGGGTGGTCACGCGCGCCGCCCGTCAGACGAGGAGGACCCGGCCGGGGTCGAGGCCCAGCCCGATCCTGCCGTAGAGGGCGTAGGACGCATCCGGATCGAACACCACATGCCCGGAGATCGTATTCACATCGCGCTGCGCCCGCTGGAACGGGGAGGACGTGAACTGCGCGCTCGCCCCCGCGGCGGAGCACAACTCGTTCACGACCCGCCGGGCGGTCGCCGCCACGTGCGCCGCGACCAGCCGGGCCCGCGCCCGGTCCGCCATGCGGAGGGCGCGGCCCTCGGCGATGGCGCCGGTGACGCCCGCGAGCGCGTCCTCCAGCAGGAGCCGGGCGGCGGCGAGGTCGGCGGTCGCCGCGGCGAATCGGATCTGCCCGCTCATCAGGTCGCGCTGCCGCTCCCCGCTGTAGGCCATCACCCGCGTCGCCATCCGCTCTTCGAAGCGGGCGAGCACGCCCTCGGCCGCGCCGAGCACGGGCGCCGCGCCGGTCAGCGCGAACACCGGCACCAGCGGCGTCCGGTAGAGGGCGGCCGGGTGGACGCGCGAGCCGGGCGAGCGTCCCTCGGTCAGCTCCTGCATCGGCACCGACCGGTGCGCGGGGACGAAGACGCCCGGCACCTCGATGTCGTTGCTGCCGGTGCCGCGCATGCCGCTGGTGTGCCAGACGTCGTGGACGGTCACGTCCGCGCGCGGCATCAGGAACAGGCGCGGCTCGATCGCGTCGCCGACGGTGACCAGCGCCATGACCATCACGTGGTCGGCGTGCATGACGCCGCTTCCCCACGACCAGCGTCCGGTGACGGTGTGGCCGCCGTCGACGGGCGCCGCGGTGCCGGACGGCGACAGGACGCACGGGATCAGCGCGTACGGCCGCTCCGCCCACACTTCGGCCTGCGCCTGCTCGGGGAACAGGCCGGCCATCCAGTTGTGCAGCGTGTAGATCACCGACAGCCATCCGGTGGAGGCGCAGGCCGCGCCCGCCTCCCGGCACGCCGCCGCCATCGCCTCGAAGCCCAGCTCGGGGCCGCCGAACCGCGCGGGGACCAGCATCCCGAACAGCCCGGTCGCGGCGAGGTCCTCGATGGTCGCGTCGGGCAGCCGGCGTGCCGCCTCGGCGGCCTCGGCGCGCTCGGCCAGCACGGGCGCGAGCTCCCGCACCCGCCGCACGATCTCGTCTCCATACTCCATGGTACGGAGACCATACTCTTGAGTATGGTCGACCGGTAGAGGGTGCCTCCCTCGTTTTGTCGGAGACCGGGCGTAGCGTTGTCGCCACCGACCGTCTCGGAGGTGTTCGGCCCGTGAGCCCGTCGGCCCGTGAGCCCGTCTCGTCGAACTCGCCGCCCTGCTCGGCGCGCCCGTCCGGCCCACGGCTTGAGGGGGCCGTGGGTGCGGCGGGTCAGGCGGGGCGCCCGGTGGCGGCGGCTTGAGCGGCGGGCGAGGTCGCCAGGTAGTCGAGGGCCTTCCGGGTGGAGCACTCGCCGGACGGGTGGTAGTCGCGCCGCAGGTAGCGGCGCGCTGCGGCGATCATGAACCGGTTGCTGGGCAGCAGCCCGCGGCGGACGGCGCGGCGGTAGTCGCGGATGCGGGGGCGGACGCCGTGCAGTTCCGGGTCGCGGGCGCACAGGTAGGCGGCCCCGGCGTAGGCGGCCAGCGGCAGCGCGAGCACGCCGATGAAGAAGGTGACGAACCGCCGCCAGTAGGCGCCGGACACGTACTCGTAGACGTCGAACGCGACCGAGCGGTGCTCGACCTCCTCGGCGCCGTGCCAGCGCAGCAGGTCCATCATGGTCGGGTCGGCGCCCGCCGCGTCCAGTTCCCCGGCGTCCAGGATCCACTGGCCGAGCACCGCGGTGTAGTGCTCGATCCCGGCGATGATCCCGATGCGCAGGTTGAGCCAGCGCCGGCGCGAGATCAGCGGCAGCGGCGGCCGGTCGCCGAGGATCGCGGTGAACAGCCACTCGATCCTGCGGGTGAGCGGCCGCGGGTCCAGCCCGCGCTCCAGCATCTGGCGGTCGAGGACGCCCTGGTGAGAGTACGCGTGCACCGCCTCCTGCCCCATGAACCCCTTGACCTCGGCGCGCAGCCGGGGGTCGTCCTCGCCGATCAGCGGCAGCGTCTGCTTGTAGACGCGGACGAACCAGCGTTCACCGGCCGGCAGCAGCAGGTGCAGCGTGTTGATGAAGTGGGTGGCGACCGGCTCGCCCGGGATCCAGTGCAGCGGCGTGCCGGACCAGTCGAACTTCACCCGCCGCGGTGTGATCAGGGGGTGCCGCTCGTCCATCTCGCCGCCGGCGGTCCGGGTCTCCGTCATGGGTTCCTTCCTTCGGTCCGCTGGTCCGGCGCCGCGGACGCGCCGTCCCGTCCCTCGATGCGGCGGACGAGTTCGGCCACGGCCGCCGCCACGTCCGCGGAGCACGTGGTGATCGAGCCCCAGTGCCCGGCCGGCAGTTCCCGCCGCCACGACCGGTCGGCGTAGCGGGCCATGTCCGCGGCCAGGGCGGGTGAGACGAACCGGTCCTTCGTCGGCACGATGACCTGGACGGGAACGTCCGTCGTGACCCTCTGGCCGGGCCGCAGGAAGCGCACGCCGTTGGCCTTGTACAGCTTCATCCCGTAGAGGGCGTCCTTCTGGAGGGTGGGGGCGTGCTCGCGCTCGATGCCCTCCATCCGCTCGACCAGGATGGGGAACACCCGGGCGCCGCCGAGGCGCCACACCAGCCATCCGGCGCCGGGGATCATGCCGCCCAGCAGGTACCAGGACCGGGCCGCCTGACCGAGCAGCTCCCGCACGTGGCGGGGCGTGGGACGGCGCAGCCGGTCACGGATCCACTGGCCGAAGTGCTCGATGCACGGGCCCGAGATGGAGGTGAACGAGGCGATGCGTCCTCGCGGGCGGGTGCCGGCGATGGCCGCCCAGCTCTGCACCGAGCCCCAGTCGTGCCCGACCAGGTGTACGGCCCGGTCCGGTGAGACGGCGTCCAGGACCGCGTGCAGGTCGCGGTTCAACTCGTCCATGAGATAGGACTTGGTCCGGCGCGGACGTGTCGAGCCGCCCGCTCCGCGCACGTCGTAGGTGACCACGTGGAAATCGCCGGACAGCAGGCGGGCGACGGGCTCCCATACCGCCTGGTCGTCGGGGTAGCCGTGCACCAGCACGATGGTCGTCCGGCCCGGTTCGCCGTACTCGCGGACGGCCAGCCGGACCCCGTTCGCCCTGACCGTCCGGGTCGCGAAGTCGCTCATGCGGGATCCGCCCGCTCCGCCGTCGCGGTCGCGGACGCCCATCGCCGGACGTGCGGCAGATCGTCGTCCAGCCAGTACGCGTCGTCCTCGGTGACCACGAGCAGCTCTTCGAACTTGGCGCCGACGTCCCCGAGACCCAGATGCGGCTCCACCGCCCACAGACCCGGTGTCGGCGCGTGCCGCGACTGCCGGGAGCCGTTCCACAGCGTGGACCGCCCCTGCATGCGCTCCTTGATCAGCTCGCGCGCCACGGTCTGCGCGGTGCGCGCCCCGAACGCCCCGAGGACGAGGTTGCGGGGCAGCCGGCTCGTGACCCGTCCGACCTGGTGGCCGATGACCCTGCCCGGATACTTGCGGTGCCGGTTCTCGTACCCGTGCCGGGCGATCTGCCGGTCGACCTCGGCGTAGATGCCGGCGAAGGTGCGCCGCTCGCGCACCAGCTCCACGATCAGCTCGCGGTACACCGCCAGGTCGTGGGTGAGCCGGTCCCAGGACGGGTTGTCGCCGAGGCATCCCGCGTAGCCGATGTCGGCGGTGTAGCCGTCGGCGATCGGGGCCGCGTCCAGGATGTAGGGCATGCCCTCGGTCAGCCGGCGGCCGGTCGGCAGGAACTGGTGCGGCAGGACGATCCCGCGGAAGGCGGTCCGGTCGCCGAACCACGCGAACGGGACATGGAACCAGTCGTCCACCCCGCGGTGCTCCAGCCAGCGGCGCATCCGCCGGGCCACCTGCCGCTCGGTCACCCCCGGCTCCAGACTGGCCGCGACCGCCTCGGCGGCCTCGTACGCCAGCCGCTGCAGGTCGCGGAACCGCTCCGGGCTCTCGTTCATTCGCCTCACGCTCCGTCCGGTGGTGCCGGCCGTCCGACGGGCAGATCAATTAGACTGGAGGTCTAATATCGGCCGCGTTTGAACGAAAGTCAAGAGGCGTACGCTCGGACGCGCCAACCCCCGGCCCGGAGGAGCGAGATGGCGGACCGGCACCGCTCCGACCGGCGGGCCTCGATCATGGAGACCGCGTCCCGGCTCTTCGCCGACCGGTCCTACGACGCGCTGTCCATGGACGAGATCGCCGCGGCCGCCGACGTCGCCAAGGGCCTGATCTACTACTACTTCGGCAGCAAGCGCGGCCTGTTCCTCGCGGTCATCGAGAACGCCGCCGGCCACCTGAACGCCCTCGCCGAGGAGTTCGGCGACCTGTCCCCGCTGGAGCGCCTCACCCGCTCGCTGGACGCCTTCCTGTGCTGGGCCGACACCCACCGCGCGGCCTTCCAGACCATTACGAGCGGCGGCGTCGGCGTGGACGCCGAGGTCGCGGCCCTCCACCGCCGCGTCCGCGGCGGACTGCTCGCCGCCCTGTCGCACGGCCTGACCGGCCGCGCGACACCGTCCCCGGCCCTGCGCATCGCCCTGGAGGGGTGGCTGTCGTTCGTCGAGGGCGCCACGGCATCCTGGCTGGCGGAACGCGACATGCCTCGAGCGGCCGTCCGAGACCTGGCCATCCGCGTGCTGGGCGGCGTGCTGAAAGCCCTCGACCCTCCAGGCCGCTCCGATCGCTAAGCTGTTCGGCTTCACGGAAGGAGGAACGCAGTGCGCGGACGCGAAGCACCCGCCCCCGTCCAGTGAATCCCGGCCGCGGGCTCAAGGAATCCGTCGAGGCCGCCACCGCTCCCGCCGTGTTCTTCCTCACCCTCCTGGTGCTGGCATGGGTGATGATCGCCCTTCCCGGAATGGTCGTGTACACGGTCACGTCGGGGAAGAGGGCCGTCGCGACCATTGAGAAATGCGAGACGCGCACACCGCTCCGCGACACCGAGTACGCGGACTGCCGAGGAACGTGGCAATTCGCCGACGGTACCCGTGGCAGCGGCCACGTTTCAGGAGTGGGCAAGGCCGATATCGGACGCCGAGTGCCGGTGCGCGTCGGCCCTCTCGGCCCGTACGCCGGCGGTCTCGACCGCTCCCGCCACACGCTGTACCCGGCCGCGTTCATGTGGGTGACGATGCTTCCGGTCTTCGGAGTGTTCGTTTACTTCCTCCTGCGGAGTTGGGCGCGCGGCCGCTGGATACTCGCCCGCTCGGGCACGGGAACGCCGCTGACGGGTCTGCGCAAATGGCGTGACCGGAGCGGCCGGACGGTCCTGCGCTTCCGCACGTCCTCTCTCCCGCCCGCGCCACTGGAACGCGAGACCGGCGATGGCGCTCCGCGCCCGGTGACCCGCCGCCCCTTCGTGACCGCACGCGGCGCCTCGGGGGAGACCGCGTTCTTTCTCGTCCGGCAGGCCGGAGGCATAGGGGTATTCCACGCCACCGGCCGCCCGGCGGTGACGATCGAACGCGTCACGCGCTCGCCGCTCCGCCTACGCCTTCTGACTCCCGACCGGAAACCCCTCGGCGCCATCGGCCCGCACCCCGCGTGCGACGACCTCCCAGGCGTCGCCTACCAGGTCATCACCGCGACCGGTGAACCGGTGGCGACCATCGTGCCGAGGTTCCTGCGCTACACCGCGGTCTTCTCCGACGCCCCGTCCGACCACCTCCGCCAGGCGGTAATGGCCTTCGCCTTCGACGCGCCGCGCCTCACCAGATAAGACCGAGCGAGCGTGTTTCTGCTGGTGTCCGGCCTCGCCATGGCGGCCATCGGGGGCGGCCAGAGCGCCGATGAAAGGCTGCTCAACGCCGTTTTCGGAGTGGGTTTCCTCGGCTACGCCGTCTATCTGGGGTTCATCTTCGACGGCGGCGAGTACTTCATGTTCTTCTACGCGTTCATTCTGCCGGTCCTCATGCTCACCAGGTTCGTGAGGACGCTCTTCGGCGAGCGCCAGAGCGCCTGAACCACAACGAACCGAAGGCCGCGCGGCTCGACCCCGCGGCCTTTCGGTCTGCGGGGTCAGGGGTGGGTGGGTTCGAAGAGTTCTATGAGGTTGCCGGCGGGGTCGGTGAGCAGGATCTGGCGGCCGCCGGGGCCGGAGACCACGTCGCTCTGGAAGGGCACTCCGGCGGTGCGCAGCCGGTCGATCTCGGCGTCGAGGTCGTCGACGATGAGGTGGATGCGGTTGCGTCCGGGGGTGCCGGGGTCGGCGGTGGCGCGGGCGCCCGAGCTGGCGGGGCCGGACAGCAGCAGCCGCAGCGGCCCGCGCACCACGTCGGCGAAGGCCGGCGCCGGGTTGGTGTTCAGCGTGAAACCGAGGTGGGTCGTGTAGAAGTCGACGGCCGCCGGGACGTCGTCGACGAGGTAGCGGACGCTCGCGAGCCGATCGGGCGTTGTCATGGCCGAACCTCCCGTGGTGGACGGACGATCTGGGGCAGCAGGTGGCGGACGCGGGTGTCGATCTCCGCCGCCGCGCGGACGAAGGCCGCGCTCCCGGGCTCGCCGGCCGCCGCCGGGTCGGGGATGCTCCAGTGGACGCGCCGGGGGTGGCCGTCGAACTCGGGGCAGACCTCCCGGACCTTGTCGCACAGGCTGATCACGTAGTCGAAGCGGCGGCCGTCCAGCGTGCCGAGGTGCTGCGGCCGCCGGCCGGAGATGTCGATGCCGTAGTGCTCGTTCAGCACCCGCACGGCGTCGGGGTGCATCTGCTGTTTCGGGTGGCTGCCGGCGCTGGTCGCGTCGATGCGGCCGCCGCTGTGGCGGGTCAGCAGGGCCTCGGCGATCGGTGAGCGCGCGCTGTTGCCGGTGCAGGCGAACAACACGGCGGGCCGGTGGCGCGAGGGCCCCTGGGGCGGCGGCGGCTCGGTGCCCAGCGCCGGGTGCAGGGCGGCGCCGGCCGAGGCCAGTGCCTGCGCGCAGCGTTCCAGGTCGAGGTGGTAGTAGGCGTCTCTCCCGTCGAAGCTGCTGCGCCGGGCGGTCACGAGCCCCGCGCCGCGCAACTGCCGCAGATGGTAGGAGACCAGGTTCTGCGGCTCGCCGATCAGGTTCACCAGCTCGCGAACCCGGTAGTCACCGGCGGACAGCTCGCTCAGCAGCCGCCACCGCAGCGGATGGGCGGCCAACCGTACGAACGCCGGAGCGGCTTGAACCGGAGAGCCCATACGGGCCACAATACATCAAAGCTATTTGATGTATATGGGGTCGGAGGATCGATGAGCTCCCCGCGCCGGGACGAAGGACCTGGGTCGTCCGAGGACGACTCCGGCCGTCTGGCGCGCCGGCTCGGCACCGGGGACGCGGTCGTCATCGGGCTGGGCTCGATGATCGGGGCCGGGGTGTTCGCCGCGTTCGGCCCCGCCGCGCGGGCGGCCGGTGCCGGCCTGCTCATCGGCCTCGCGGTCGCGGCGGTGATCGCGTACTGCAACGCGGTGGCGTCCGCGCAGCTGGCGGCGGTCTACCCGGTCTCGGGTGGCACCTACGTCTACGGGCGGGAGCGGCTCGGCCCGTGGTGGGGATTCGCTGCCGGGTGGGGGTTCGTGGTCGGCAAGACCGCGTCGTGCGCGGCGATGGCGCTGACGTTCGCGTCCTATGCCGTCCCGGGTCCGTGGTGGGCGCAACGGGCCGCGGCGGCCGCCGCGGTGGCGGCCCTCGCCGCGCTCAACTACCGCGGTGTGACCCGGACCGCGCTGGCCACCCGCGTCCTGGTCGCCACCAGTCTGACCGCCCTGGCCGCCGTGGTGGTCGCGATCGCGGTGGGCGGCGGAAGCCCCGCGAACCTGGGCGGATGGGGCGAGGTCGGCGGCTACGGCGTCCTCCAGTCCGCCGGGCTGCTGTTCTTCGCCTTCGCCGGTTACGCGCGCATCGCCACTTTGGGCGAGGAGGTCCGCGATCCGAGGCGCGTCATCCCCCGCGCCATCTCCATCGCGCTGCTCATCACCGTGGCCGTCTACCTGGTCGTGGGCGTTGCCGCCCTGCTGGCCGCCGGCCCGGCCCGGCTCGCCTCGTCCGCCGCGCCGCTGACCACCGCGGTGGAGGCCGCCGGCGCCGCCGGCCTGGCCCCGGTGGTCCGCGCCGGGGCGGCCCTCGCCGCGCTCGGCGCGCTGCTGTCGCTGATCGCCGGCATCGGCCGCACCGCGCTGGCGATGGCCCGCAACCGCGACCTGCCGCAGTGGCTGGCCGCCGTCCACCCCCGCCACCGGGTTCCGCACCACGCCGAGATCGCCGTCGCCGTCGCGGTCGGCGCGCTGGTGGCCACCGCCGACCTGCGCGGCGTGATCGGGTTCTCGTCCTTCGGCGTGCTGGTCTACTACGCCATCGCGAACGCGTCGGCCTTCACCCAGCCCGCGCGCGACCGGCGCCGTCCGCGCGCACTCAACCTGCTCGGCGCCATCGGCTGCGTGGTCCTGATCGCCACGCTGCCGTGGCAATCCGTCCTGGCCGGGACCGCCATGTTCGCGATCGGCCTCGCCGGCCGCAAGCTCGTCCTGGCACGCCGCACCCACCCGCGTTCCGCGTAGGCTTGGGCGGTGCCCGAGCTGAAGCGGCTGCGCGCCGGCCACGCTCCGGCGGTTCTGGCCTTCGAGGTGGCGAACCGCGCCTACTTCGCCGCCTCGATCTCCGACCGCGGCGACGAGTACTTCGACCAGTTCGCCGACCGGCACGGCGCGATGCTGGACGAGCAAGAAGCCGGTATCGGCGCCTACTACGTGCTCCTCGACGACGACGGCTCGGTCCTCGGCCGGTTCAACCTGTACCGCTTCGAGGACGGCACCGCCGAACTCGGCTACCGCGTCGCGCAGCACGCCGCCGGACGCGGAGTGGCGACCGCGGCCGTCCTGGAGCTGTGCCGGCTGGCGGCCGCACGACACGGGCTGCGGACGCTGCGCGCGGCCACCTCCCACGCGAACGCCGCGTCCCAGAGAGTGCTGATCAAGGCGGGTTTCGTGCCGATCGGCCCGGCAGACCCAGCCGACCTGGGCGGTAAGCCGGGCACCTGGTACCAGCGGCATATCTAGTATTGCTAGAGGGTGAAGCGTCGCTAGTTCTGCTGTCGCTCGGTTGGCTAGCGATGCTAGCATTCGGGCATGTCGGTCCAGGAACGCAAGCGGCGCGAACGGGCGGAGCGTGAGCGGCTCATCGTGGCGACGGCGCGCGAGCTCGCCGAGCGGCAGGGATGGGACGCGGTCACCACCCGGCGGCTGGCCGAGCGCATCGAGTACAGCCAGCCCGTCCTCTACAGCCATTTCCGCGGCAAGCGCGAGATCATCGGCGCGGTCGCGCTCGACGGGGCCGCCGAGATGGCCGCGGCGCTGCGGGCGGCGACCTCCGCCGCGGACGGGCCGCGCGCCCGGGTGACCGCGCTCGCCCGCGCCTACCTCGACTTCGCCGAGCGCAACCCGGCGGTCTACGACGCCATGTTCTCGCTCGACGGCGGCCTGGCGTTCGCGCACGAGGACACCCCGGAGCCGCTGAAGGACGCCTTCGCCGCCCTGCTGGAGAGCCTCGCCGAGGTCGCCGGGGACGGCGTCCACCCGGCGCTGTTCACCGAGGTGTTCTGGGCGGCCCTGCACGGCCTGGCCACCCTGACCCGGGCGGGACGGCTGCCGCCGGGGGACGCGGAGGCCAGGGTGCGGCTACTGGCGGACCGGCTCCCCGTGGCCTGACTCAAGGCAGGCGGCCGGGCCGCCGCCTCGTTGATCTGCGGCGTGTTGTTGCTTCCGAGGCACTCATAACAACAACACGCCGCAGGTCAACGCAGCCGGTGAACCTTGCGGGCGGGGAGGATTCGGCCCTTCACCTCGCCGAAGCCGATGCGGGTGCCGGACGCGCCCGGGGCCGTGGCCGTAATGGACACCTCGTCGCCGTCCTCTAGGAAGGTGCGGGGTTCGCCGTTGACCTCGATCGGCTCCTTGCCGCCCCAGGTGAGTTCGATGAACGCGCCGCGTTGGTCCTTGGCGGGGCCTGAGATCGTGCCCGAGGCGAACAGGTCGCCCGTGCGGGACGAGGCGCCGTTCACGGTCATGTGGGCGAGCATCTGGGCCGGGGACCAGTACATCTCGCGGTAGGGCGGGCGGGAGACCACCTGTCCGTTCCAGGAGATCTCAAGGGCCAGGTCCAGGCCCCACGGGTTCTTCTCCTGGAGGTAGGGGAGCGGCTCCGGGTCTTGGGGCGGAGTCGCCACACGGGCCGCCTCCAAGGCCAGGAGGGGGACGACCCAATGCGAGATGGACGTCGCGAAGCTCTTCCCCAGGAACGGCCCAAGGGGCACGTACTCCCAGGCTTGGATGTCCCGGGCCGACCAGTCGTTGACCAGGACGACGCCGAAGACGCGTTCGGAGAAGTCTTCCGTGGTCACCGGAGTGCCCAGGGGAGAGCCCGTGCCCACGACGAAGCCGACCTCCGCCTCGATGTCCAGGCGGCGGCTCTCACCGAAGGTCGGGGCGTCGTCGCCCTTGCGCTGGCCCGTCGGGCGGACGATGTCCGTCCCGGACGGGACGACCGTGCCGGCGCGGCCGTGGTAGCCCACCGGCAGGTGCTTCCAGTTCGGCATGAGCGGCTCGGCGCCGGGGCGGAACAGGCGGCCCAGGTTCGAGGCGTGGTGCTCGGACGCGTAGAAGTCGACGTAGTCGGCCACCTCGAACGGCATGTGCAGGGTGACCGCGTCCACCGGATGCACCGCCGCGTCCGGGATGTCGTCCGAGAGCAGGTCGAGGAGCTGCTCGCGGACCTCCACCCAGCGCGCGTGGCCCTGCGCCATGAACGGGTTCAGGGACGGTACCGCGAAGACGTCGTCGTGCAGCGCCAGCGACAGGTCCACTACGGAACCGGCTGCGCGCACCCCGACGCGGGGAGTGCCGCCGGGGGGAGAGAAAACGCCGTACGGGAGGTTGGCGAGCCCGAAGAGGGAGTCTTCGGGGATCGCGATGCGGGTCATCGAGTGCTCTCCTGGAGCGCGGACGCCAGCAGGCCCAGGTCCGCGAGTTCGTTCATGGGGTCGGTGATGCTGCACGTCCCGAAGGACAGGAAGCGGCCGCGCGCCGCGATCGTCCGGGCCTCGCCCAGGCCGCGCACGCGCGAGGCGACGGACGGGGCGTCCCGGTCGGCCAGCACCGCGGCCAGCTCGGCCACCGGACGGCCGCGCAGGGCGGCGTCGGTCGCGAGCAGCAGGTTCAGGAAGCCGTGCTGGTGGAAGCCCGTCTCCGGGTCGGTGTTCCGGACGGGGTGGTGCAGCCCCGCCGTCGCCTTGAACGGCAGGCGGGCGTCCACGACGGCCTTGATCCCGGCGGCCAGTTCGTCCGGGCTCGGGTAGAGGTGCGCCTTCACGCCGCCGGTGCGGAACTTCGCGCGGTGCCGGCGCGCGGCGACCTCGGCGATCATCGCCGGACGGCGGTCGTCGCGCGGGATCTCGACGTAGACCGGTACGGCGGGGTGGCCGAGCAGGCGGAAGAACTCCTCCGGCTGCATGCCGGGCGGGACGGCGACCTCCAGGCCGCGCACGGTGAGCGCGAGGTCGGCGGCGGTCGTCAGCGCCTTCACCGCCTGGCACGGGCCGCCGGGCGCGGTGATCGACACCTCCAGGGGCTCGCGGCCGAGCAGCGGGTACAGCTCGTCCAGCGCGGTCGCCGGCAGGACGAGCGGGCCGACGAGGTCGGCGTACGGGGCGGCGCGGTGCGCGCGGTGGGCCGGGACGGCGTCGGCGAGCGGGGCGAGGCCCGGCGGGAACACGGCCGCGTCGTCGCACAGGGCGAGGGCGAACGCGGGAATCATCGCCGGCCTGCCCAGGTCCAGGCGTAGCCGGGGTCTTCGCAGGCCAGGCCGCCCTCGCCGAGTTCGAGCGGGTGGAAGGTGTCGACCATGACCGCGAGCTCGTCGAAGAACTCGACGCCGATGCTGCGCTCGTAGGCGCCGGGCTGCGGGCCGTGCGCGAGGCCGCCGGGGTGGACCGACACCGAGCCCTGGCCGATGCCCGACCCCTTGCGCGCCTCGTAGTCGCCGCCGCAGTAGAACATGATCTCGTCGGAGTCGACGTTCGAGTGGTAGTAGGGCACCGGGATCGACAGCGGGTGGTAGTCCACCTTGCGCGGCACGAAGTTGCACACGACGAAGTTGTGGCCCTCGAACACCTGGTGGACGGGCGGCGGCTGGTGGACGCGGCCCGTGATCGGCTCGAAGTCGTGGACGCTGAACGTGAACGGGTACAGGCAGCCGTCCCAGCCGACGACGTCGAACGGGTGCCGCGCGTAGGTCATGCGGGTGCCGACGATGCCGCGGGAGGTACGGTGCTTGACGTAGACCTCGACGTCGGTCTCGTCCGAGAGCAGCGGCTCGCCGGGGCCGTGCAGGTCGCGTTCGCAGTACGGGGCGTTCTCCAGGAACTGCCCGTAGCGCGAGAGGTAGCGCTTCGGCGGCGCGATGTGGCCGGTCGCCTCGATCGCGTAGGCGCGCAGGGGCTCGTCGCCGGTCGGCAGCCAGCGGTGCGTGGTGGACGTCGGGATGACGACGTAGTCGCCCTGTTCGGCGTCCAGTGAACCGAAGACCGTCTCGACCGTGGCGGTGCCCGACTCGATGTAGACGATCTCGTCGCCGGTCGCGTTGCGGTACAGCGGCGAGGGGGCGGCCGAGACCACGTAGGAGAGGCGCACGTCGTTGTTGGCGAGGATCACCCGCCGCCCTGTGACGACGTCGGTCTCGCTCCACGTGTCCTTGGGGAACAGCTCGTGCAGCTTCAGGTGGCGCGGCTTCAGGGGGTGGTTGGGCGTCGTCGCCGCGTCCGGCACGTCCCAGGGCTGGGAGTCCGTGATCGCGGACGGGATCTCCCGGTGGTACAGGAGGGACGAGTCGGACGAGAACCCCTCCTCGCCCATCAGTTCCTCGAAGAAGAGCCGCTGCTCGCCGTTCCTGTGCTGGGTGTGGCGCTTCGGCGGCACGTGGCCGACCCGACGGTAGTGGGCCATGTCCATCGCCTCCGATGGTTAATGCATGAACTACTTTCTGCCGACACTACGGGTCTTCTCCCGTCCAGGGAAGGGCCTAACCCGGCCACGCGCCCGCGGGACGTCAGTTCCGCTCGCGCGCGTCGAAGGACGTCCGGCCGGCGATGAGCTTGTCCAGCAGCATGATCAGCATCCGCTGCTCGGTCTCGGTGAGCGTCCCGGCCCACTGGCGCTCGCGCTCGTGCTGCCCGGCGAAGATCTCCAGCATCGCCGCGCGGCCCCGCTCGGTCAGCGCGAGGATCACCGACCGGCCGTCGCGCTCGCCGGGCGAGCGCGTCATCATCCCGTCCGCGACCAGCGTCTTCGCGAGGTTGGACACGGCGGCGCGGCTCATCCCGGCGAGCGTGGCGGCGCGGCCCGGCTCCAGCGGGCCGGCCAGCCAGGTCACGAACAGCAGCCGGAACCCGGCCCAGGAGTGCCCGCGCGGGCGGTGCACCGTGGACTCCAGGTCGTAGGTGACGATCGCCGAGGCCCGGTTGAGGGTGAGCAGCAGCCGGGTCGCGAGCCGGTCCGGGAAGCCGTACTCCTCCGACAGCCGCCGTCCCGCGAGGTCGACGAACGTCCAGAAGCCGAGGTCGTCAGGCTCATCGCTCATCGTCCGCGCCCCACATCCGGTTCATGGTTTGACCATTTAACCCGTCCGGGGCGGGGAGTGTCAGCGGATGATCGCCGGGCATCTCCCCGGATGCGGGGACCGGCGGATTCGGGGAGGGACGATGGCGACCGTCGCCGACCAGTTCATCGAGGTGCTGCGGCAGGCCGGCGTGCGGCGCGTCTACGGGGTCGTGGGCGACAGCCTCAACCCGGTCGTGGACGCGATCCGCCGGACGGGCGGCATCGAATGGGTGCACGTCCGCAACGAGGAGGCGGGCGCGTTCGCGGCGGCGGCCGAGGCCCAGACCACCGGGCGGCTCGCGGTCTGCGCGGGCAGTTGCGGGCCGGGCAACACGCACCTGGTCCAGGGCCTGTACGACGCGCACCGGTCGGGGGCGCCGGTGCTGGCGCTGGCGTCGCAGATCCCGAGCGTGCAGATCGGCACCGGGTACTTCCAGGAGACCCACCCGGAGCGGCTGTTCGTCGAGTGCAGCCACTACTGCGAGACGATCGGCACGCCGGAGCAGATGCCGCGCGTGCTGCGGATCGCGATCCAGCACGCGATCGGGCACGGCGGCGTCGCGGTGCTGACCATGGCGGGCGACATCGCGGGCAAGGACGCGGCGGCGCCGACCGGCGAGCACGACTTCCTCGTGGCGAAGGGGGTCGTCCGGCCGCCGGCCGACCAGGTCGAGCAGCTCGCCGGCGCATTGAACCGGGCGCGCAAGGTGATGCTGTTCTGCGGCTCCGGCGTGAAGGACGCGCACTCCGAGGTGATGGAGCTGGCGCACAAGCTGCTCTCGCCGGTCGGGCACGCGCTGCGCGGCAAGGAGTACATCCAGTACGACAACCCCTATGACGTGGGGATGAGCGGGCTGCTCGGCTATGGCGCCTGCTACGAGTCGATGCAGGCCGCCGACCTCGTCCTGCTGCTGGGCACCGACTTCCCGTACGACCCGTTCCTGCCCGGCAAGAACACCATCCAGGTGGACGACGACCCGGCGAAACTGGGTCGCCGGACCCCGCTCGACCTGGCCGTCCACGGGGATGTCGGCGAGACGCTGAGGCTCGTCTTGGACAAGGTCGAGCAGAAGCATGACCAGTCGTATCTGGACGACATGCTGCACCGCCACGCGCGCGCTCTGGAGAACGTCGTCTCCGCCTATACGCGCGACATCGAGAAGCACATCCCGATCCACCCCGAGTACGTCGCGAGCGTCCTGGACGACCTCGCCGCCGACGACGCGATATTCACCGTGGACACCGGCATGTGCAACGTCTGGGCCGCCCGCTACCTCACCCCCAATGGCCGCCGCCGGGTGATGGGCTCGTTCGTGCACGGCTCCATGGCGAACGCATTGCCGCACGCCATCGGCGCCCAGTACGGCGCGCCCGGACGCCAGGTGGTCTCCCTCTCCGGCGACGGCGGCCTCGGCATGCTGCTCGGCGAGCTGCTGACCGTGAAGCTGCACCGCGTCCCGGTGAAGATCATCGTGTTCAACAACGCGTCGCTCGGCATGGTGCGCCTGGAGATGATGGTGGACGGCTTCCCCGCGTTCGAGACCGACCACGAGGCCGTCGACTTCGCGGCGGTGGCCGAGGCGATGGGGATCGAGTCGGCGCGCGTGGAGCGTCCGGCCGACGTCCGCACCGTGATGGAACGCGCCCTCGCCGCCCCCGGGCCCTACCTCCTGGACGTCGTCACCGACCCGAACGCGCTGTCCATCCCGCCGCGCATCACCCCGCAGCAGGTGAAGGGGTTCGCGCTCTCCGCGGGCAAGACCGTGCTGACCGGCGGTGTCGGCAAGATGGTCGACCTGGCGCGCAGCAACCTGCGCAACATCCCGCGGCCCTAGCCGAACTCGCGGGCGATCTCCCTGAGGCTCTCGTCGACGATGTCCGGCATGGAGCGGGCGCGCTGCTCCTCGATCCAGGTCAGGGACGCGATGCGGAGCGCGGTGATGAAGGCGCCGGCCATGATGCGCGGGCGCAGGCTGCCGGACGGGAGCTCGTCGCGGGCGGCGATGAGGTCGGCGAGGGCGCGCTCGAACTCGGCGTAGTGGGCGAGCTGCCGGGCCAGCACGGACGGGTGGTTGCGCGCGAGCCTGACCTGCGCGGCCCACTGCGGGTCCAGGGGGCCGAACTGGTCGTGGACGGCGTCGAACGACGCGCGCAGCGCGGCCCAGGACGGCTCCTCCGGCGGACGGGTCTCGAACGTCTCCAGCAGCGACCACATCCGCTGCTCGCCGCCGTAGAGGAGGGCCTCCTCCTTGCCGCCGAAGTAGTTGGAGAAGGTGCGGCGGGACACGCCGGCGGCGTCGGCGATGGCCTCGACGGTGACCGCGTCCAGGCCGTGCTCGACGGCGAGGCGCATCGCGGCCTCGTGCAGGGCGCGGCGCGTCGCCTCCTTCTTGCGCTCGCGCAGTCCGCCGGTGCTCTCCATGGTCGCCCCAGCCTACCCATCTTCAAATGCTTCCCGGTGAGAAAACTTGCCCACTGGGAATAAGATTCCCGGGTCGCGGGGTTGACTCCTCGTTCCCAACTTCTCGCGGAGGCGTCTCTTGACCGTTCCTGCCCCGTCCAGACCAGCGCCGATGTCGCACCGGCAGGTCCTCGAAGCGCTGAGCGGCCTGCTCCTGGTGCTGTTCGTGGCGATGCTGAGCAGCACCGTCGTGTCCACCGCGCTGCCGCAGATCATCGGCGCGCTCAAGGGCAGCCAGTCGCAGTACACCTGGGTCGTCACCGCGACGCTGCTGGTGTCCACCGCCAGCACCCCCATCTGGGGCAAGCTGGCCGACCTCTACGACAAGAAGATGCTGCTCCAGGCGGGCGTCGCCATCTTCATCGTGGCGTCGGCGGCGTCCGGGTTCGCGCAGAACACCGGGCAGCTCATCGCGGCCCGCGCCGTGCAGGGCCTCGGCGTCGGCGCGCTGCAGATCCTCGTCCAGATCATCATGGCGGCGATGATCAGCCCGCGCGACCGGGGCCGCTACTACGGCTACCTCGGCGGCGTGATGGCCGTCGCGACCGTCGGCGGGCCGCTGCTCGGCGGGCTGATCGTCGACTCGTTCCTCGGCTGGCGCTGGTGCTTCTTCATCGGCGTGCCGTTCGCGGCCGCGGCGTTCGTGCTGCTGCAGAAGACGCTGAAGCTGCCGGTCGTCCGGCGTCCCGACGTGAAGATCGACTACGCGGGCGCGACGCTGATCGCGGCCGGCGTCAGCATCCTGCTGATCTGGGTCACCTTCGTCGGCGAGAACTTCGCGTGGCTGTCCTGGCAGACGGCCGCGATGGCGGGCGGCGGCGCGCTGCTGCTGGCGGTCGCCGTGTGGGTCGAGTCGCGGGCGGCGGAGCCGATCGTCCCGCTGGACATCGTCGCGCGCCGCAACACCGCGCTCGCGATCATCGCGAGCCTCGCGGTCGGCATGGCCATGTTCGGCGGTGCCGTCTTCCTCGGCCAGTACTTCCAGATCGGACGCGGCTACAGCCCCACCAAGGCGGGCCTGCTCACGTTCCCGATGATGCTCGGCGTGTTCGGCGCGTCCACCGTCGCCGGACGGCTCGCCACCAAGACCGGCAAGGTCAAGCCGTACATCCTGTTCGGGACGGTCGTGCTGACCGCCGGGTTCGGGATGCTCGCCGCCATCGACCACGAGACCTCGCTGGTCTACCTCGGCATCGGGATGTTCCTGATCGGCGTCGGCGTCGGCATGACGATGCAGAACCTGGTGCTGGTCGTGCAGAACTCCGTGCACCTGAACGAGATCGGCGCCGCGAGCGGCACCGTGACGTTCTTCCGCTCGCTCGGCGGGACGATCGGGGTGTCGGTGCTCGGCGCGATCCTCGCCAACCAGGTCGCCGACAAGATCGCGAACGGGCTGCGGCGGCTCGGCGTGGACCCGACCGCGGGCGGCGGCGACGCCGGCAACCTCGACATCGCGGCGCTGCCCGCCCCGGTCAGGGAGATCGTCCGGGCCGCGTACGGGGACGCCACCGGCCACATCTTCCTGGTGTCGGCCGCCATCGCGGTCGTCGGGATCATCGCGGCGGCGCTCCTCAAGCCGGTCACCCTGCGCGACAGCCTGGAACTGGTGGAACCCGCCGAGGCGGATGCGCCGGTGCCCGCCGGGAAGGGCGCGCGGTTGTCAGGCTCCTGACAATCGACGCCCGGAAGAGCTGGGTTCAGTCAGAAGAGTACGAAAAGCCGCCTTTATACCGTCGGTATCCGGATCTCGGACCCCGGAGGCGGTAGATGAGCGGACGATCGGAGTTCGGGCGCCGCGCGGCGTCGGTCGCGCGGGCGGGCGGCATGTTCGCCCGGAGCGGGCTGTGGCGCCCCGGACCGCCGCTGAAGGTCGTCCGCCAGCTCGGCGCCCTGCGCCGCTGGGGCACCCTGCTCGGCGGGACGGTGGCCTCCGCCGCCGCCCGCGACCCCGGCGCCGTCGCGCTCGTCGACGACGCCGGGGAGCTGACCTACGGCGAGGTCGACGCCCGCACCGACCGGCTCGCCGCCGCGCTCGGCCGGATCAACGACGCGCCCCGCGTCGCGGTGCTGTGCCGCAACCACCGGGGCATGGTCGAGGCGCTGGTCGCGTGCAGCAAGCGCGGCTGCGACCTCGTCCTGCTCAACACCGGCATGAGCACCGAGCAGCTCGGCACCGTGCTGCGGCGGCAGCGCGTCGAGGTCGTCATCGCCGACACGGAGTTCGCCGGGTTCATCGCCGCCGTGCCGAAGACGGTGCACGTCATCACGGCGGGCGGGACGGGCTCGGAGCTGGAGAACACCATCGTCACCGCGCCCGCCGGGACGGCGGAGCCGCCGGCGAAGGCGGGCCGGACGATCGTCCTCAGCTCCGGCACGACCGGCACTCCCAAGGGCGCCGACCGGCACTCCCGCCCCGGCCTGTCGCCGCTGACCTCGATCCTGTCGCGCATCCCGTACCGGGTGCACGAGCGGATGTTCATCGAGGCGCCGCTGTTCCACACCTGGGGCTATGCGATGCTGCAGACGGCGGTCTCGCTGCGCGCCACGATCATCCTGCGGTCCCGGTTCGACCCCGAGCAGACCCTCCGCACGATCGAGGCCACGGGCGCGACGGCGCTCGTCGCCGTCCCGGTCATGTTGCAGCGCATCCTGGACCTCCCGGAGGCGGTGCGGCGCACGTACGACACGTCCTCGATGCGGATCGCCGCGCTCAGCGGCTCCGCACTGCCCGCCACGCTCGCGACCGCGTTCATGGACGAGTTCGGCGACGTCCTCTACAACCTGTACGGGTCGACGGAGGCGTCCTGGGTGACGATCGCCACCCCCGCCGACCTGCGCGCCCGTCCCGACACCGCCGGCACGCCGCCGCCCGGGACCAGGGTCGCGATCCTGGACGAGCACGGCGAGCCCGTCCCGCCCGGCACCACCGGACGGATCTTCGCCGCCAACGAGCTGCCGTTCGCCGGCTACACCGGCGGCGGCACCAAGGAGATGCGGGACGGGCTCATGAGCCTCGGCGACGTCGGCCACCTCGACGCGGACGGCCGGCTGTACGTGGAGGGCCGCGACGACGACATGATCGTCTCGGGCGGGGAGAACGTGTTCCCGGCCGCGATCGAAGAGGTGCTGGAGAAGCTCCCGCAGGTCAGGGAGGTCGCGGTCGTCGGCGTCCCGGACGACGACTTCGGACAGCGCGCCGCCGCCTACATCGTCCTGCGCGATGGCGAGACGCTCGACGCCGACGCCGTCCGCGCGCACGTCCGCGAGCATCTGGCGCGCTTCGCCGTCCCCCGCGACGTCCACTTCCTGGACGCCCTGCCGCGCAACGCCACCGGCAAGGTCGTCCGCCGCTCCCTGGCGGCGGACTGACCCGTCACTTCGCGTCGACGCGGCCCAGCGGGTCGGCGGTGCCGGCCAGTTCGGCGGTCGCCGCCGTCCAGGCGGCGTCCTCCGGGTCGAGCGCGCTGCGCAGGAAGGCCGAGGTGAGCCGCTGGATCAGGGCGACGCGCTCGGGGCTCTCGTCCGTGGTCTCGGTGACGGCGTAACCGGAGATCCCGCCCAGCGAGTGCTCGGCCTCGAACAGGGTGAGCAGGTGCGTGGCGCCGGGGCTCAGGAAGTACGCGTCGGTGAACCACTCCGGCCCCCGGACGCTCAGCGCGGACTGGTCCTTCTCCCCGGCGACCACCAGGGCCGGCGTGGTCAGCTCCGCGAAGTCGGGGTTCATGAAGGAGAAGTTCTCGGCGGCGAACGGCGTCAGGTCGGCGCCGCCCGTTCCCGTGACGGCGAGCAGCACCCCGGCCTTGACCCGCGGGTCGGCCATGCTCGCGCCCGGAACGCCCTCGGCGTCCAGGACGCGGGCGCCCAGCAGCATGCTCGCGGTCTGCGCGCCCCAGGAGTGCCCGGCGACGGCGATACGGTCGCGGTCGAGGCGCCCGGCGAGGCCGGGGACGGCGGCTTCCAGGACGTCCAGCCGGTCGATGGCGCGGGTCAGGTCCTCGACCCGGATGCGCCAGATGTCGGGGTAGCGGGGGTCGCCCGGTGCGACGTTCAGCTTCCGCGAGTCGAGGTGGGTCGGCTGGACGACGGCGAACCCGTGCGCGGTCCAGTGGTCGACGAGCGGGGCATAGCCGTCCAGCGACTCCCCGAAGCCGTGCGAGAACACGATGACGGGCAACCGGTCACCGGTCAGCGGGGCCGACACCCGGACCTGGAGGTCCTCGCCTCGGCCGGGTGCGGGCAGCGTGATCGGACGTACCGAGACGACAGGTGCGTGAGCCATGGGTCTCTCCCTCGACAAGTAGCGTGAGCAGCGCGGCGCGGCCTGGTCACGGGCCGCCCGCTCTGGCATCATCGAACAAGCGGATCAGTGTTCCGCTTACGAATATACGGAACCGTGTTCCGTTTGGCAACGGGGAGGTGGCGGAGCAGTGCCCGGAAGCGGATCGGCATCGCCGGCGCCGCGCAAGCGGGCCGACGCCCGGCGCAACGAGGAGGCGCTGCTGGAGGCGGCCGCGGCGGCCTTCGTCGCCGCGGGCATCGACGCGCCCGTGCGCGACATCGCGGCCAAGGCCGGCGTCGGGGTCGGCACGATCTACCGGCACTTCCCGACGCGGGCCGATCTCGTCGTCGCCGTCTACCGGCACCAGGTCGAGGCGTGCGCCGAGGCGGGCCCGGCCCTGCTGGCAGGTGCCGGCTCCCCGTACGCCGCCCTCGTCCGCTGGATCGACCTCTTCGTCGACTTCCTGGTGACCAAGCACGGCCTGGCCGAGGCGCTGCAGTCCGACGACGCGACCTTCGCGTCCCTGCACGAGTACTTCCTCGACCGGCTGCTGCCCGTCTGCGCCGAACTGCTGGACGCCGCCGCCGGCGCGGGGGAGATCCGCTCCGACATCGAGGCGCTCGGGCTGATGCGCGGCGTCGGCAACCTCTGCATCGGCGCCGGCAGGGACCCCCGCTACGACGCCCGCCGCATGGTCGGCGTCCTTCTCGCGGGCCTGCGCGTGCGGTAGCTCAGGCGCCGGCCGGCGGGCGCTGCGCCACCACGGTGAACCAGAGGCGGGTGCGGCCGGGGGACTGGTCGAGGCTCCAGTCGTCGGCCAGCGCGTCGATGACGGTGAGGCCGCGGCCGTGGTCGAGGCGGCGGCGCCCGTGCGGGTCGGCGTCGGCGGGGCCGGTGTGCGCGGGGCCCTCGTCGGCGATCTCGACGCGCAGGACGCGGCCGTCGGTCGCGACGGTCACGGTGATGGGCCCGGAACCGTGCAGCACGGCGTTGGCGACGGCCTCGGCCGTCATCAGCTCGACGTCGTCGAGCTGCTCCTCGTCCGCGACGACCTTCGCGGCGAGCTCGCGGACGGTCCGGCGGGCCCGGCGGCCGCCCTCGCGGTCGCGGCCGAAGCCGGACGGCTCGCCGAGCCGTTCCATCCCCACGGTCACTGGATCACCACACCCTGGAATTCGGAAGCGCACCGCAATCATTCACCTGCGGTGAGTGATGGGCAACGCGACCTGAGTACTGATCTTGGCCTTTCCGGGACAGCCGGGCCGGAAGATACTCACCGAGGCGCACAAAACGGGTGTTTTCTCCGTCCCGCGGCGAGAATCAGCGGACGCCCTCCGTATGTCACCATCCGTTTCATCAGCGTTTTTCGTCTGGTGGGCGCACCGCCCGCCCCCGGAGGTGCGCCATGCAAGCGCTCGTCCTCGCCTGCGCCGCGCAGGCCGTCTACATCGCCGCCTACGTCCTGTTCAAGACGGCCACCGGGCGGATGAGCCCGATCGGGGGCCGGCATCCGCTGCACGCCGCCGGACGGCTGGTCCGGAGCCCGCGCTGGCTCGCCGGGGTCGCGGTGCTGCTCGCGGGCTTCGCCCTGTCGGCGTTCGCGCTGGTCACGCTGCCCGTGGTGGCGACGCTCCCGGCGTACGGGCTCGGTCTGGTCCCGCTGCTGGTGGTGGGGATGAGCGGGTTCGGCGAGCGGCCCACGTCGCGAGAGTGGCTCGCCGTCCTCATCACGGTGGCCGCGATGATCACCGCGGCGCTGTCGGTGCTGCCGGGCGCCGGGGAGTCGCTGCCGGACGCGCTGCACCGCACCGGCGGCGCCGAGGCCGCCGGCGCGCTCCCGCTGTGGAAGGCGGGCCTGGTGTTCGTGCCCTCGCTGGCGCTGCCGCTGTGGATGTTCTTCGTGCACGACCGCCCGGTCGGCGGCCGGCACGCGCGTCCGCTGACCGGCATCGCCTACGGGCTGGGCGCGGGCGTCCTGCTCGGCGCCACCGAGGTCTTCGGGCAGGGCATGGCGATGATGCTCGCCGACGGGCGCGGGACGGGCGTGCTGGCCTCGCCGCACCCGTACCTGTTCCTGCTCGCGGGCGTCCTCGGGCTCGGCCTGCTCTCGATCGGCCTGCAGCGCTGCCGCCTCATGATCATCGTCACCGTCGTCACGGTGACCGCGAAGACCCATCTGCTGCTGTCGGCGACGCTGCTCTACGGCGAGCCGTGGCCGCGCGACGCGATGCCGCTCCTGCTGCGGGTCACCGGAGTCGTCCTCGCCGTGCTGGCGCTGTCGGCCTTCCCCCGCCACGAACGCCGCACGCGCCGCCCCCGGGCGCCCCAGCCCGCGTCGTCCGCGCAGCCGCCGCCGGGGCGGTCGGTGTTCCCGGTTCCGCCGTCGCAGATCAGTGCGCCGCCGGGCGGGTGGCCGGTGGTGCTCGGGCCGGACGGGCGGTGGGAGGCGTCCCGCGCACACCCGACCCACCTGGGGTGATGCAATCTTGTCATTGTCTAGATAGGCTCGGAGGCGATCCCGAGGAAAGGAGCCGACGCGATGGCGGAGAACCCCGGCCTGGCACGGCAGATGTGGCACCAGCTCGAACCCGTGCACGCCTTGTTCTGGTACTCGCCCGAGGTGTTCGCCGAGGCGGCGGCCCTCGGCTACGACGTCGGCACCCGCTGGCCGAGCTATTTCGCCTGGCGCGCCGCACCGCTCGGCGCGGCCGGACCCGAGCGGGTGGCGTCCGCCTTCTACAGCTTCAGCCCGCGGACGGTGGCCGAGTACGTCCCCGCCGCGTGGGCGGTCGCGGCGCCCGAGCGCGTCCTCGAAGGGCGGTGGCGCGCCGTCGACCGCATGTACCGGGCGCTGCTGGGCGACGGCATCGGTTCCGCCGATGTCGCGGAGGCCGCCGCGCTCGCCCGCGCCGCCGCCGAGGAGGCGGGCACCGCCGGGCGTCCGATCGCCGCCGCCAACGCCGATCTGCCCTGGCCGGACGAGCCGCATCTCGTCCTGTGGCACGCGATCGGCATCCTGCGCGAGCAGCGCGGGGACGGCCATGTCGCCGCGCTCCTCGCCCACGGGCTCGACCCGGCCGAGTCGCTCGCCTCGTTCGCCGCGATCGGCGCCGCCTCCGCGGAGACGTTCGCGAGCCGGGGCTGGACGGACGGGGAGTGGGCCGCCGCCCGCGACCGCCTCGCGTCCCGCGGCCTCGTCGACGCGTCCGGCGAGGCGACCGAACGGGGCCGCGAGCTGCGCGACTCCGTCGAGCGGGTGACGGACGACCTCGCGTACGCGCCGTGGCGGACGCTCGGCGAGGACAAGGCCGACCGGCTCGCGCGGCTGACGATGCCGATCCTGGTCAAGGTGCTGGAGACCGGGCTGATGCCCGCGCAGAACACGCTCGGCATCGGCACGGTGCAGGCGCCGCCCCGCTGAGTCAGGAGCGGGGGAGGTGCCAGGCGGTCCCCTCCAGGCGGCCGGTGTTGCCGAGGTCGATGGGCCCGTCCGACTCGACGATGACGACGGGCCGCCCCGGCGCCGGCCGCACCTCCAGGTACGTGCCCGCCACGGCCGTCGTGGTCGGGTCGGTGACCGTGTTCCGCCAGACGATCCCGAAGACCGCCGCCTTGCCCGGACGGATCGTCAGCGGCTTCGGCCCGTCGTCCTTGATCTGCGCGGTGCCCCGCACGACCTGCACGTCGAACGGCTGCCGCCGTTCGTCCAGGACGCGCAGCGACGGGTAGCCGTTCAGCCGGTACGGGCGGTCGCCGCAGTTGCGCAGCGTGACCGTCGTGGCGCGCAGGCCCATCGCGGCCTCGACCTGCCCCATCCCGATGCTGATGCCCTCCCGGGTGCAGACCGGCGGGGCCGGTCGCGACGACGGCGGCGCGGCCGAGCGCGTGGGCAGCACCGGATAGGGCTCGGACGGGACGGCGGCGGCGGGCGCCCGCTCGGTGCCGCAGCCGGTCAGACCGAGCAGCACCACCGCGGTGAGCAGGAACGATGTCCGGATTGGCGGGGTCACCCGGGGATCATCGCAGACGAATGCGGACGTTCTGTGCTCGCGTCCCGGCGCCGGCGGGCGCGCAGGTGCGCGGCGCGGAGCACCACCTCGATGCCGAACCGCGCCTCCGGGTCGGCCAGCTCGGCGCCGAGCGTCTGCTCGATCTTGCGCATCCGGTACCGGACGGTCTGCGGGTGGATGCGCAGCAGGGCGGCGATCTCGGCGGCGGTGCCGCGGGTGACGAGCCAGGTCCGCAGGGTCTCGGTCAGCCGGCCCCGCTGGCCGGGCGTCATGCCGTCCAGGACGCCGAGGCGGCGCCGGGCCATCTCGTCCACGAGCGCGGGGTCGGACAGCAGCCACAGCGGCACGAGGTTCTCCTCGCACAGCGTCACCGGCCCGTCGAGGACGCCGTCGAGGGCGAGGCCGAGCGCCTGCCGGGCCCAGCGGAGCGAGTCCGCCGCCTGCCCGAGCGGCATCGTGAGGCCGATCGCGACCCGGCGGCCCGGCAGCGCCTCCTCCAGCATCGCGCGGCGCCGCGGCGTGAACGGGCCGGGCAGGAGCAGGTGCGGGGCGGCGGATTCCACGTCGGCGAGGACGTCGTCGTCCAGCGCCGTCCACACGCAGCGGGCCCCGGGTTCGGCGGCGACGAGCACGGCCTCGGCCGGGACCGCCCAGCCGGCGGCCTCCGCGGTCTCGGCGACCTCGGTCTGCGGGCCGTCCAGGATCAGCCGCAGCAGCCGGCGGCGCCGCTCGTCCAGCGCGGGGATCGGGCGCGCCTTCGCCCGCCGGTACCCGTCGAGCGACAGCGCCGCCAGCTCGTCCAGGTAGACGAACAGCGCGTCGGCGAGCCGCGACATGACGGACGCGGAGATGTCGTGGCGGGGCGCGACCCGCATGACGCGGCGCCACGCGACCTGCCCGCCGATGCGGTAGGCGGCCTGGAGGCAGTCCATGGTGCGGCCCTCGTGCGCCTCGTACTGGCCGAGCGTCCGGGCCGACGCGGCGGCGCCGGAGTCCGGGCCGGTGGCGCCGGGCGCGGCGACCCGGTCGACGAAGGCGGCGAGGTGGTGCTCCACGCTGCGCCGCAGCACGTGCCCGTAGGGGCCGTCGAGCGGCCGGGCGTAGGCGGGGACGGCACGGCGGATCTCGGTGACGATCTCGTCGGCGAGGCTCGGCAGTTCCGGCGCCATCAGCCGGGCGAGCCGCGGCGGAAGCGAGGGGACCGGGCGCTCGGCGAAACCCACGGTTTCGAGGGGACTGGACATCGGCACACCTCCGGTGCAGCGGGACGCACCGACCGTACGCACGTCCGGCATCGCCGTTCTGTAGCGCCGGAGAACAAAACTCCGGGCGGGCTGCTCACCTCGTTACAAGTCATCGCCCGATGCCGCTGCCCCTTTTGAAGATCGCCCCTTTTCTGTTGCATATCGCGGGCCGCGAGCGCGCATCGCGCCGGGCCGCGCCGCCCCGCTCCGGCAATACATGAACGTTCTTCATGGTCGGTCGCGGGCTCTTCGGCGGCCGCTTCTCAGCCCGCACCCCGGAAAAATTATTATCCGTTGATATATCTCGATTCGAGAATCGGATTCGGCCGGTGCGTGCATCATCCGGCTGAGTAGGCCGCGCCTTATATTCGTCGTCCAGTTGATTTATCCGCCGGTTCTCCTTCATTACGGTTCTTGATCCCATGCCGTAGCGAAGGGGAGTGCGTTGACCGCCTCGGTAGCCGTGGAAGAAGCCGCGTCCCGGACGGACCGGTCGTCCGGGCGGCCTGCGGTGCCGTGGGGGTGGATCGGCCCGCTGCTCGTGTCGGCGTTCGCCGGGCTCCTCGTCTTCCACCGGCTCGGCACCCCGCACGCGCTCGTCTGGGACGAGACCTACTACGCCAAGGACGCCTGGTCGTTCCTGCACTACGGCATCGAGCACAACTGGCGCACCGGCGCGGACGGCGACCCCGCCAACGCCTACTTCCTCGCCGGGCACCCGGTCGCGGGACTGGCGGGCGGCGCGGAGTGGGCGGCGCATCCGCCGCTCGGCAAGTGGCTCATCGCGGCGGGGACGGCGGTGTTCGGCTCCGGCCCGTTCGGCTACCGCAGCGCCGCCGCCGCTGCCGGCGTCCTCGCGGTGCTGCTGCTCGCCCGGATCGCGCGGCGGATGACCGGATCGACCGTCCTCGGCTGCGCCGCCGGGCTGCTGCTGGCGCTGGACGGCTCCTGGCTCGTGTCCAGCCGGGTCTCGATGCTCGACATCTTCCTGCTCGTCTGGGTGCTGGCCGGGTTCGGCTGCCTCCTCGTCGACCGGGACAGGACCCGGGCCGCCCTCGCCGCGGGGGCGTCCTTCGTCCCGCACGGGTGGCGCGCCGCCGCCGGGGTCTGCTTCGGCCTCGCGTGCGCGACGAAGTGGTCCGGCGCCTACGCGATGCTCTTCTTCTGGGCCCTCGCCCTCGTCTGGGACCGGAACGCGCGCAAGGAGGCCGGGGTCGCGAAGCCCTGGCGCGGCATGGCCAAACTCGACCTCCCGGTCTCGCTGCTCCAGGTCTGGTTCGCCGCCGGCCTGGTCTACGTGGCCAGCTGGTGGGGCTGGTTCGCGTCCGGGACGAGCCTGCAGAAGCGCCTGTTCGGGCGGGTCGTGCCGGGCTTCCAGCGGGACTGGGCCGAACGGCGTCCGAGCGCGATCTGGCCGGACTTCCTGGACCCGATCCGGTCGCTGTGGCACTACCACGCGATGACGCTGGACTTCCACAGCGGCGTCACCGGCCCCAATCCCGGCCAGTCCTGGCCCTGGCAGTGGCCCTTCCTCGGGCATCCGGCCGTCATGTGGCGCACGCCCGTCCCGCAGGGGCAGGACGGCTGCCGGGCCGTGAAGTGCGTCAGCGAGATCTCCCACCTCGGCACGCCGATGATCTGGTGGTTCTCCGTCGTCGCGCTGCTCGCCATGGTGTTCTGCGCCATCTACCTGCGCGACTGGCGCGCGGTCACCGCCGTCGGCGGCTACCTGGCGGGCTGGCTGCCCTGGTTCCCGGCCGCGCTCGACGGCCGGACGATGTACTCCACCTACGCGCTGCCGATGCTGCCGTTCGCGATCCTCGCGATCGTCCTGCTCTTCGAGGCGGTCTACGTCCCGTTCCGGGACCGGCCGGTGCCGCGCGCGGTGACCGGCGCGGCCGGCGCCGCCTACCTCGCGGTCGTCGCGGCCAACCTGCTGTACCTCCATCCCATCCTCACGGGCACGGCCCTGCCGGAGGCCGACCGGCTGGCGCGCCTGTGGTTCTCCGGCTGGACGTGACCGTCCCGTGAAGCCCGCACACCGCAGTCAGGAGAGGGGATCGACGATGAGGATCCGGGCCCGCTGGGCGCTCGGCGCGGCGGCGGCCGCCGGAGCCGCCGCGATCGCGACCGCGTCGCCGCCCGGCGGCGCGGCGCGGGCGCAGGAGGCCGACGCCGCGCTCGCCTACACGTGCGCGTTCCCGTCCGGGACGCCGGAGAAGGTCGGCGTCCGGGTGCAGGGCGTGTTCCCCGCGGCGGGGACGGCCGGCGAGCCGGTCCGGCCCGGCCGGGTGACCGCGACGATCACGATCCCGAAGGCGGCGCTGCCCGCGGTGAGCGCGCTCGGCGGGCCGGCGGTCGTCGGCACCGCCCGGCTCGGCGCGTCCGTGACCCAGAACGGCAAGGTGACGGCGGTCGGATGGCCTGGGTTGGCGACACCGGTGACGCCGGTACCGGAGGACGCCGACCTGGTGCTGGCGGCGTCCGGGGACGTCCCGCCGGTGACGCCCGCCGGGACGGGCGACCTCACCTTCACGGCCGGGGACCTGGCGCTGGCGCTCGACCCGCGCGACGCCCACGGAGGCGCGGTGAAGGACGCGGAGGAGCCGCTCGCGATCACCTGCGAACCGTCCGGCGACCAGGTCGTCGCGACGGTGCCGGTGTCGGCGGGAGAGACGCCGCCCCCAGCGGAACCGGTCGCGCCGAAGGCGGGGCGGCCCGCTGCCGAAGCCCCCGGCGGAACCCCGGCCGAGTGCGGGACGTACGCCGGGCCGACCGACGACTGGTATCCGGGCTGCACCTACCTGTCCGGGTTCTCCAACGTGAAGAAGCTGAAGGGCGCGACGGTCCTCAACGACCCGGAGTTCGGGCGCCCGGCGCTGACGAACCTCGTCTACTCGCTCACCGACACGGGGGCGTCCGTCCGGCAGCGGTTCGTGTCGCCGCTGCGGTCGCGGACGACGTTCCTGACCTTCGGGTTCATGCCGACGACCGCGACGATGGAGATGACGCAGCGTCCCCTCGAACCCGGCGCGGACTACGGGGCGTTCGAGGCGGTCAGCGACATGCAGACGGGCGTCCAGTCCGTCAGCGCGCACATGAGGATGTCGATCCGCATCTACGACGTCGAGGTCAAGGGGACCCCGCTGGACGTCGGCCCCGACTGCCGGACCGAACGCGACGTCGACCTGACGCTCAAGGGCCGGATGCCCAACATCCTGCAGGGCGGGGTCCTGGACGGCGCCTTCACCATTCCGCCGTTCTCGGGCTGCGGCGCCGGCGAGGACCTCGACCCGCTGTTCAGCGGCACCGTCGCCGGGCCCGGGAACCTGCTGCGCGTCAGCCTCGGCGCCACCTGCATCCCGGACGCCGACATCAGCTGCCCGCCCGCCCTTCCCGAGCCGTCCCGCTCCGCCGCCCCCAAGGGCTGACCACCGTGCCCACCCCCCGTGCCCGCCCCGTGCCCACCCCTGAAGGAGAGGACCGCGATGACAACGACGACGACACTTCCCACGGACCAGTGGCGGCGCTGGATCGCCGAGAACCTGCTGCTCGGCAACCCGCCGGAGGTGATCCGCCCGGCGCTGGTCGAGAACGGGTTCACCGAGGAGGAGGCCGCCCGCGAGGTCTCCGGCGCGCTGGCCAGCCCCTACGTGCAGGGCGCGTCCCGCATCGCCAACCGGCTCCGCAAGCGCGAATGGACGCTCACCGTCTACGGGCGGCTCGCCCGGATGCGCGCCCGCGCCGGCGAGATCGAGCGCCGGGAGCGGCTCTCCCGGGACGCGTTCTTCGAGGAGTACTACGCCCAGAACCGCCCGGTCATCATCACCGGAATGCTCGAATCGTGGCCCGCGCGCACCCGGTGGGACTTCGACTACCTGCGCGCGACCTGCGGCGGCAACGAGGTCGAGGTGCAGTTCGGACGCGAGTCCGATGGGAACTACGAGATCAACGGGCCGCGGCACAAGAGGCTGATGCCGTTCCGCGACTACGTCGACATGGTCGAGGCCGCCGGGACGACCAACGACTTCTACATGACCGCCAACAACACGTCCCGGAACCAGCGGGCGCTGGACGTCCTCTGGGACGACATCGGCGCGCTCTCCGACTACCTCGACGGGGACGCCCGCGGGCGCAGCTTCTTCTGGCTCGGCCCGGCCGGCACCAGGACGCCCTACCACCACGACCTCACCAACAACTTCATGGCGCAGGTCATGGGCCGCAAGAAGATCAAGATGGTGCCGCTGCACGACACCGCGTACGTCTACAACACGGTGCACTGCTATTCGGAGGTCGACGCGAGCGCCGTCGACTACGAGCGGTTCCCGGCCATGCGCAAGGCGCAGGTGCTGGAGTGCACGCTCGCGCCGGGCGAGCTGCTGTTCATCCCGATCGGCTGGTGGCACTACGTCGAGGGCCTGGACGCCACGATCACGATGAGCTTCACCAACTTCCTGCGCTACAACGACTTCGCGTCCGACTACACGACCTACAAGCACCTCTGACCGGCCCGCGCGAGCGCGGGGACGAGCACCGGATGATAATCCGGGGAAAAACCTGTCAGATGGCTAGCAATTCTCGCCGCCGGACCTCTGAAATATGTCGCATCATGCGCGTTCTCGGAAATTCAAAAAGCCGTGAACCGGTGAGTGAGAATGGCATCGATTTTGTCAGCGGACCGTAAAGACAGTGCCCATGGGGGCCGGTAGCTTACCGGCCTGAACAGTCCCGGATTTGCCCGCTCCGGACGAAAGGCAGGACGTTGGAAGCCAAACTGAGCAAGCGCAGGAGGACCGGGGCCAAGGGCCTCGCCGCCGCGGCCGTCGGCGGCCTCGGACTCTCCATGCTCGGCGTGCTCGCCGCCGCCGGACCCGCGATGGCGGAGCCGGTCCACCAGACGATCAACTACCACTGCGTCTTCCCGCTGATCGGCAACCAGCCGCTCTCGGTGGACGTCGAGTCCGACATCCCCAAGCAGATTCCGGTCGGCGAGCTGACGCCCGCCTTCCACATCAAGGCGACCGCGCACATCACCGGCACGATCACCAACGGGCTCCGCGCCGTCAAGGCCACCACCCTGGAGGGGACGGCCACCGCCGACGCGGTCCTGTCGGTGCCCGAGTCGCCGGAGCTGCCGGTGGCGGTGGACGTCGTCATCCCGCCGCACGACATCCCGCAGCAGGCCGGCGCGACCTGGGACCTGGTCGCCGAGGGCGACGCCCCGCAGCTGGTCTTCAGCGAGGCCGGCCCCGGCGAGATCTTCGTGCAGAACATGCTGCAGCGCATCAACCCGAAGAAGGCCGACGGCAGCGAGGTCTGGGCGGGCGGCAAGGACGTCCAGTGCACGAAGGACCCGGGCCAGGACGACCCGTTCGCCACCTTCGAGATCACCAACGGGACGCCCACCCCGACGCCCACGCCCACCCCCACCCCGACGCCCACCCCGACTCCGCCCACCCCCACGCCCACGCCGCCCACCCCCACGCCGACTCCTCCCACCCCGACCCCCACGCCCCCCACCCCCACCCCCACGCCTCCGACCCCCACCCCCACGCCCACGCCCCCCGGCGGTGGCGGTGAGCACTACGACTTCACCATCGCCGGCGAGACGTTCGTGAAGGGCCCGAACGGCAAGGCGCCGCTGACGGGCTCCGTCGGTGCCGACCTCAACCTGGACACGGGCGAGGTCACCGCGGACCTGAAGCTCGACCCGACCAAGGGCAACTTCCAGATCCTCGGCTTCCTGCCGGTGACCGCCGACATCGGCCTCAACTCGCAGGGCGCCACGACCGGCCTCTACAAGGACGGGCAGCTGACGACCACCACCAAGGTCATCACCAAGCTGTCGTCGTTCAAGGCGTTCGGCGCCATCCCGCTGGGCGGCGGCGACCAGTGCCAGACCAAGGAGCCGTCCGACGTGACGCTGCGGTCGGCCGCGGGCGAGTTCTTCGACCCGGGCGCCGGCGGCGAGATCAGCGGCACGTACTCGCTGTCCGACATCGAGAACTGCGGACCGCTGACCGGCATCCTCAGCCTGTTCACCGCCGGTGACGGCAACACCATCGACCTGACCCTCACGCCCAAGGCCTGAGCGGACGGTCCCTAGAGAGGCGGCCCCCGCCGCGCCGGAAGCGGCGGGGGCCGGCCCCGCAACGAGGTCGACACGTGAGAAACCGCAACGCAATCGCCGCCGCGCTCGCCGCCGCCCTGGCCGCGGCCGGCCTCGCCGGCGCGGCCCCCGCCACCGCCGCGCCGGCCGCCGCCCCGGCGGCGCTCGGCCTGGACTACCACTGCACGTTCCCCCTGCTCGGCCCACAGCCGGTGCACGTCGACCTCACCGCCGACGTCCCGGGCCGCGTGTCCGTCGGCGAGTCGATGCCGGGCATCGTCGTCGACTCGGTGTCGGCGGTGAACGCCGAGTCCGCGCGCGGCCTCACCGCGCTGTACGCGACGACGCTCGAAGGGCACGCGCTGGCGGACGCGACCCTGACCGTCCCCGAGATGCCGGACGGCCTGGCGGTCGCGGTCGACTCCGTCCTGGAGAAGACGCCGATCCCCGCAACGGGTGGCTTCACCGTCAAGGGGCGCGGCACGGCGCCGGACCTCACCTTCACGCAGGCGGGCCCCGGCAAGATCTCGGTCGGGGACCTCGTCCTGACGCTCACCCCGAGAACGGACGACGGCGGCGAATCCGGGCTCGGCACCTTCGAATCCGAATGCGCGCAGGACCCGGGCCAGAACAATGTCCTCGCGAGCTTCGACATCGTCGACGAGAACGAACCGGCCGGCCACGGGTACGCGCTCAAGGGCTCGACCACGCTCAAGACGGCGAACGTCCCGCTCACCGGCGCGCTGACCACCGAGACCAACGGGCAGGACGTCACCGCCGGCCTCACCCTCGACCCGTCCAAGGCCCAGTTCCAGCTCCTCGGCTTCCTCCCCACGACGGCCGACGTGGCGTTCGCCGCGCAGAGCGGAACCGGGACCTACAAGGACGGCGTCCTCACCACCTCGTCCAAGGTGACCGCGACCTTCCCGGCCTTCAACGTCTTCGGCGCGATCCCGATCGGCGGCGGCGACACCTGCCGCGCCTCGGCGCCGTCCGACCTCACCCTGGCCTCCGCGCCCGGCTTCGACCCCGGGACCGGCGGCGACCTCAAGGGCGCGTACACGCTGGCCCCGCTGGCCGACTGCGGCCTCCTGACCGGCGCCCTCAGCTCCGCGCTGGCGGGCCCGGGCAACGCCGTCACCGTCACCCTCACCCCGAAGAACTAGGAGCCGGACGATGCCGACCCACTCCCGCCGGCGCGGGCTGGCGATCGCCGTCGCCGGAGTCCTGCTGGCCGGCGCGGTCGCCGTCCCGGGCACCGCCGCCGCGCAGCCCGCGGCCGCCGCGCGTCCGGCCGCGCCCGCCGCCGAGCCGGGGCCCGCGGGGGACGCGTTCTACACGCCGCCGTCGCCGTTGCCCGCCGGGGCGCCCGGGGACGTCATCCGGGCGCGTCCGGCCAAGGCGGGACCGCCCACCGCGCGGACGCTCGCCGACGCCTGGCAGGTCATGTACCTGTCCACGAACGCGATGGGCGACCCGGTCGCGGTGACCGGGATGGTGCTGGTGCCGAAGAAGGCGGACCCGGCGTCCGCCCCGATCGTCGGGTTCGGGCCCGGCACCAGCGGGCCCGCGTTCCGCTGCGCGCCGTCGCGGTTCATCGACCAGGGCGCCTTCTACGAGCAGGCCGCGCTGAACGAGATGCTCGCCAAGGGCTACGCGGTCGCCGTCACCGACTACGAGGGCTACCACGAGGACCCGGCCACCACCTACGTGGTCGGCTCGATGGGGTACGCGGTCATCGACGCGGTGCGCGCGGCGCAGCGGCTGCCCGAGGCGGGTCTGTCGGACGGCGCGAAGGTCGCGTTCCGCGGCTACTCGCAGGGCGGCGCCGCCGCGATGTGGGCGGGGCAGAAGCAGCCCGCGTACGCGCCGGAGCTGGAGCTCGCCGGCGTCGTCGGCGGCGGCGTGCCGTCCGACCTCGCCGCCGTGGGCCTGCCGCTGGAGGGGACGAAGCCGTTCGGGTTCCTGCTCTACGAGATCGTCGGCCTGGACCACGCCTATCCCGAGCTGAACCTGGACTCCTACCTGAACGACGCCGGCCGCGCCATGGTCGGCGGGCTCGAAGGCCACGGGTGCACGCTCGAGCTGCTGCTCGACTACCAGGGCAAGACGATCGGGGACTACTTCACCACCAGCCCGTTCGCGAGCGAGGCGTGGCTGAACCGGGTCGCGGAGAACCAGCTCGGCACCGAGCCGGTGAAGGTCCCGGTCTTCCAGTACCACTCGACGGCGGACGAGATCGTCGCGTTCGGCCAGGCCGAGGAACTGCGCGACAACTACTGCAAGCTCGGCGTGCCCGTCACCTGGAAGACATGGGACGGCATCAGCCACATCACGCTCGTCTATCGCGGCAACGAGGACGCGATGGCGTTCCTCGCGGACCGGTTCGCCGGAAAGACCGCCACGTCCGATTGCTGAAGGAGGAAGACATGGTTCGGCGATTCATCGCGCCGGTGGCGCTGGCCTCGGTGGTGGTCCTGTCCGCGGCCGGCTGCGGCTCGGAGAAGAAGGAGGCCCCCGAGGTCGCGTGGGCGGCCAAGGCATGCGGGGTCCTGGCGCAGGGCGCCCCGCTGCGGGTGCCGAAGCTCGACGGGGCCGACGTGCTGAAGTCCAAGGCGTCGCTGGTGAAGCTGCTGGAGAGCATCTCCGCCCGGATGCGGACGCTGGAGACCGGCCTGTCCGGGCTCGGCGCGCCGCCCGTCGACAACGGCCAGGCGCTGCTCTCCGGCGCCATGCGCAACCTGACCAGCACGCACTCGACCGTCACCACCGCGTCCCGGCAACTGGAGCGGGCGAAGGTCGACGACAAGAAGTCGCTGCAGCGCGCGGTCGGCCAGATCGGGAAGGCGTTCGGCCGCTACAGCAGCTACCAGGGCCCCGAACAGGACTTCCGCAAGGACCCGAAATTGAACGCGGCATTCGCCGCGGCCCCGGCCTGCGCGAGCTGAACGCAACGCACCGAGTGGGAGAGGAGGTCGGACCATGACGCCCGTGCTCGGATATCCGGTGAGCGCGCTGCGTGAAGCCGGCCGGATGTTCGCGCTGGCCGCGACCGTTCTCGGCATGTCGGTCCGGCGGCCGTTCCAGTTCCGCGAGTTCGTGGAGCAGTTCTGGTTCATCGCCAGCGTCACGATCCTGCCGACGGCCCTCGTGTCCATCCCGTTCGGCGCGGTGACGTCGCTCCAGGTCGGCTCGCTGACCCAGCAGTTCGGCGCGCAGTCGTTCACCGGCGCGGCGAGCGTCCTGGTCGTCATCCAGCAGGCCGGCCCGATGATCGTGGCGCTGCTGGTGTCCGGGGTCGCGGGCGCCACGATCTGCGCGGACATCGGCGCCCGGACGATCCGGGAGGAGCTGGACGCGATGGAGGTGCTCGGCGTCTCCCCGGTCCAGCGGCTCGTCGTCCCGCGCGTCCTCGCCTGCATGGCGGTCGCGTTCCTGCTCAACGGCCTGGTGTCGGTCGTCGGCGTCGCGGGCGGCTACTTCTTCAACGTCCTGATGCAGGGCGGGACGCCCGGCGCGTACGTCGCGAGCTTCTCCGCGCTCGCCCAGCTCCCCGACATCTACGTCGGCGAGGCCAAGGCGCTGCTCTTCGGCTTCGTCGCGGGCGTGGTCGCCGCCTACCGGGGCCTGAACCCGAAGGGCGGGCCGAAGGGCGTCGGCGACGTGGTGAACCAGTCCGTCGTCATCACCTTCCTGCTCCTGTTCCTGCTCAACCTCGTGATCACCGGGATCTACCTCCAGGTCGTCCCGCCGAAGGGTGGCTGACAATGGCCGTGCTGAGAGCGGGCCCGACCCGCTGGTTCGCGTGGCTGGACCAGCCCGGCGACCAGGGCGTCTTCTACGTCCGGGCGCTGCTGTGGACGCCGCGCGCGCTGCACCGCTACCGCAAGGAGGTGCAGCGGCTGCTCGCCGAGGTGGCGTTCGGCAGCGGCGGCCTCGGCGTCATCGGCGGGACGATCGGCGTCATGGTCGCGATGACGCTCGCGACCGGCGTCGTCGTCGGCATGCAGGGCTACTCGGCGCTCCAGCAGATCGGGACGTCGGCGTTCACCGGGTTCGCGTCCGCCTACATCAACACCCGCGAGATCGCCCCGGTCGTGTCGGGCCTCGCGCTGTCGGCGACGGTCGGCGCCGGGTTCACCGCGCAGCTCGGCGCGATGCGCATCAGCGACGAGGTGGACGCCCTTGAGGTGATGGGCATCCCGTCGCTGCCGTACCTGGTGACGACCCGGATCGTCGCGGGCGCGGTCGCGATCGTCCCGCTGTACGCGATCGGGCTGCTGTGCGCGTACCTGGCGTCCCGCGAGGTCACGGTCGTGTTCAACGGGCAGTCGGCCGGCACGTACGACCACTACTTCGGGCTGTTCCTGTCGCCGGTGGACGTCGTCCTGTCGTTCTTCAAGGTGCTGGTGTTCAGCGTCCTGGTGATCCTGTCGCACTGCTACTACGGCTACCGCGCGGTCGGCGGGCCGGCCGGGGTGGGCCGCGCCGTCGGCCGCGCGGTCCGCACGTCCATCGTGCTGATCAGCGTCAGCGACTTCTTCTTCAGCCTCGCGCTGTGGGGGACGAACACGACGGTCAAGGTGGCCGGATGAGCGCCGGGGGCGGCGCCGGGGAGCTGGTGCCGAGGCGGCTCGCGGGCGTGGCGTTCCTGCTCGTGCCGGCGCTGCTGGTCTGGCTGTCGATCGCCGTCTACGACAAGCAGTTCACCAAGGTCACGTGGGTGACGCTGGAGGCGGCGAGCGCGGGCAGCGAGATGCATCCGCACGCGGACGTGAAGCTGCGCGGCGTCGTCGTCGGCGAGGTCCGGGAGATCTCGTCGGACGGCGGCGTCGCGACGCTGAAGCTGGCGCTCCAGCCCGACAAGGTGCGGCTGCTGCCGCGCAACGTGTCGGCGCAGCTGCTCCCGACGACGCTGTTCGGGCAGCGGTTCGTCGCGCTGATCCCGCCCGCCGCACCGGTCCGCGCCCGGCTCACCGCCGGCAGCGTGATCAGCCAGGACCGGTCGGCCAACGCGATCGAGCTGCAGCAGGTGATGGACACCCTGTATCCGCTGCTCACCGCCGTCCGGCCGGCCGAGCTGGCTGCCACGCTCACGGCCGTGTCGCAGGCGCTCGACGGGCGCGGCACCGAACTCGGGCGGACGCTGGTCGAGCTGGACGCCTACCTCAAGAAGATCAACCCGAGCCTGCCCGCGCTCAACCGCGACATCAGGCGGCTCGTCGAGGTCGGCCGCCACTACGACGAGGCCGCGCCCGACATCCTGCAGGCGCTGAACGACTTCGCCTACACGAGCCGGTCGATCGCCGACCAGCGGACCAACCTGGCGAGGCTGTACGCGGCGGTCACGGACGCGTCCCAGGACCTCGCCGACTTCCTGCACGAGAACTCGGGCAACGTCATCCGGCTGGCGGCGACGAGCCGTCCGACGCTGGAACTGCTGCGGAAGTACGCGCCCGAGTACCCGTGCACGCTGCGGATGCTCACCGAGTTCGTCCCCGTGATGGACGAGGTGCTCGGCAAGGGCACCGAGCAGCCGGGCCTGCACGTGAACGTGACGACGCTGCCGTCCAAGGGGCGGTACGTGCCGGGCAGGGACCGTCCGCGCTACACCGACAAGAGCGGCCCGCACTGCTACCCGGTCGGCGCGACCGTGAAGTCCGCGCCGCTCGACGCGGACTCGCCCGTCGCCGCCGCCCCCGGCGCGCTCGGCCTGCCGAACTCCCCGGAGGAGAACCGCCTCGTCAACGAGCTGCTCGCGCCCGGCCTCCAGGAGGTTCCGGAGGCGCTGCCCGACTGGAGCAGCGTCCTGCTCGGCCCGCTCTACCGGGGGACGGAGGTGAGGCTGCGATGAAGAGCCTCGCGGGGCCGATGGCCAAGTCGGTCGCGTTCGTCGCGGTGACCGTGGTCGCGACGGCGATGCTGGCGCTCAGCATCACGCGGGCGGGCGGCGGCGGCACCGTCTCCTACAAGGCGCGGTTCACCGACGCGTCCGGCCTGCGCGAGGGCGACAGCGTCCGGATCGCGGGCGTCGAGGTCGGGCGGGTCGCCGGGATCCGGGTCGTCGAGCACCGGGTCGCGCTCGTGTCGTTCGGCGTCGACCGCGGCCACCGCCTCCCGGCGTCGTCCACCGCGACGATCAAGTACCTGAACCTCATCGGGCAGCGGTACGTCGAGCTGGAGCGCGGCGCCGGGGGAGCCGGAACACTGGCGCCCGGCGCGACGATCCCGGTCGAGCGGACGACGCCCGCGCTCAACCTGACCCAGCTGTTCAACGGCTTCCAGCCGCTGTTCCAGGCGCTGTCGCCGAAGGACGTGAACCGGCTCGCCGGCTCGATCATCCAGGTCGTGCAGGGCGAGGGCGGGACGGTCGAGGGCCTGCTGTCCTCGATCGGGTCGCTCACCAGCGGCATCGCCGACAAGGACGCGGTGATCGGGCAGGTGATCGACAACCTCAACGCCGTCCTCGACACGGTCAACGGGCGGGGCGACAACCTCGGCGCCCTGATCGGGACGCTGCGGCGGCTCGTGTCCGGCCTGGCCGCCGACCGCACCGCGATCGGCGAGGCGATCAGCGCGCTCGACGACCTCGCCGGCACCACCACCGGCCTGCTGGCGGACGGCCGCGCACCGCTCGAGCGCGACATCGAGCAGCTCGGGCGGCTGTCGCGGAACCTGTCGGACGACTCCCCGAAGGTCGACGCGTTCCTGCGGCTGCTGCCGGTGAAGATGGCGGCGATCGGGCGGATCGCCTCGTACGGGTCGTGGATGAACCTGTACCTCTGCGAGGCCGACCTCAGCGGCGTCACCTACAAGCAGTACCCGGGCGAGCAGCACCCGCCGCCCACCGGCATTCCCCTGACGGCCGAAAGGTGCGGTGGATGAAACGGCCACGGTTGAAACCCGTCCGGGAGCGGAACCCGATCGCCGTCGCGGTCGTGTCGCTCGCGCTGATCACCGCCGCCGCGCTGCTGTCGTTCAACGCCAAGGACCTGCCGGTCGTCGGCGGCGGAACCCGCTACAGCGCCGACTTCAGCGAGGCGGCCGGGCTGCGGTCCGGCAACGAGGTGCGGGTCGCCGGGGTGAAGGTCGGCGAGGTCACCGGCGTCCGGCTGGACGGCGCGAAGGTCACCGTGGACTTCCGCGTCCGCGACACCTGGATCGGGGACGCCAGCACGGTCGCGATCGCGATCAAGACGCTGCTCGGCGACAAGTTCCTCGCCGTCGACCCGCTCGGCGCGCACCGGCAGGACCCCGCCCGCCGCATCCCGCTCGCCCGGACGACGTCCCCCTACGACGTGACGGAGGCGTTCGACGACCTCGCCGGGACGGTCGGGCGGATCGACTCGGCGAAGCTCGCCGCGAGCCTCGACGCGATCTCCACGACGTTCGCCGGGACGGCGCCGAGCGTCCGCACGGCCCTGGACGGCGTCTCGGCGCTGTCGAAGACCGTCTCGTCCCGGGACGCCGAGCTCGCGCGGCTCCTCGCCAACACCCGGCAGGTCACCGGGACGATGTCGGAGCAGAGCACGAACGTCGAGGCGCTGCTGCGCGACGGGAACCTGCTGCTCGGCGAGTTCCGGCGCCGCCGCGAGGCGATCCACGCGCTGCTGGTCGGGACGCGGGAGCTGTCGCGGCAGATCGTCGGGCTCGTCGACGACAACCAGAAGCAGCTCGACCCGACGCTGCGCGCGCTCGGCCGCGTCACCGACCTGCTGCAAAAGAACCAGGACAACCTCGACAAGGCGCTGAAGACCGCCGGACCGTACACGCGGCTGCTCGGCAACTCGCTGGGCAACGGCCGCTGGATGGACGGGTACCTGTGCGGGCTCGTCCCCAAGGAGTACCTGGCCAAGGCACCGGAGAAGGGCTGTATGCCACCGAAGGGAGGCGGCCGGTGATGCTGCGCAGACTGGGCACGCCGCTGCTCGCCGCCGGAATCGCCGTCGTCGTCGCCGTCGGCGCCTTCGCGGCCCTGCGAGGACCGTCCGGCACCCGGGTCACCGTCTACTTCCGCGACGCGGTCGGGATCTACAAGGGCTCGGACGTCCGGGTGCTCGGCGTGAAGGTCGGCACGGTCGACTCCGTCCGGGCCGAAGGGCCCCAGGTCAGAGCCGTCATGACCGTCGATCGCGGGGTGGACGTCCCGGCCGGCGCGAAGGCGGTCGCGGTCGCGCCGAGCCTGGTCGCCGACCGGTACGTGCAACTGACGCCCGCCTACACGTCCGGGCCGAAGATGGCGTCCGGCGCCGTCATCCCGGCGGACCGGACGGCGACGCCGATGGAACTCGACAAGGTCTACGACAGCATCAAGAGGCTCGCCGCCGACCTCGGGCCGAAGGGCCTCAACAAGGACGGCGCGTTGTCGCGGGTCCTGGAGACGGGCGCGGAGAACCTGAGCGGCAACGGCCGCGACATCCGCACCACGACCGAGCGGATGGCGCAGGCGGCGAAGACGCTGTCGGGCTCGCAGCAGGACCTGTTCGCGACGATCCGCGGCCTCCAGACGTTCACGGCCATGCTGAAGGCGAACGACGGGCAGGTCAGGCAGGCCGAGCGGCAGCTGGCGGACGTGTCCGGCTTCCTCGCCGCCGACCGGCGGGAGCTGGACGCCGCGCTGAAGGCCCTCACCGAGGCGCTCGCCCGGGTCAAGGTCTTCATCCGCGACAACCGCGAGCAGGTCGCCGGGAACGTCGGGAAGCTCGCGAAGATCACGCAGGTGCTCGTGAAGCAGCGGCGGTCGCTGGCGGAGGCGCTCGACGTCCAGCCGCTGAACGCGACCAACATCCTCAACGCCTACGACCCGCGCACCCGCACCCTCATGGGCCGCCAGAACCTGAGCGAACTGACCCCGCCGCTGCCGGTGGCGGGCACTCGAAAGGCGGCACCATGACCCGCCCTGCATCACGTCCCCCAGCCACGCGGCGGCGGCTCGCCTGCCTGGCGGCCGCCTCTGTGGCCCTCGCCGGATGCGGGTTCTCGGGGGTCCAGGATCTTCCGCTGCCCGGCGGGGCCGACCTCGGCGACCACCCGTACACGGTGAAGGCGCGGTTCGCGAACGTGCTGAACCTCGTCCCGCAGTCGGCGGTGAAGGTCAACGACGTCGCGGTCGGACGGGTCGTGAAGGTCGCGCTGCCCCGCGAGGGCTGGGCGGCCGAGGTCACGATGAAGGTCGACGGCGACGTGCGGCTCCCCGCGAACGCGTACGCCGAACTGCGCCAGTCGAGCCTGCTGGGCGAGAAGTTCGTCCAGCTCAGCGCGGGTCCGACGAACGTCCCGGGGGGTGCCGCCGCGCCGGGCGGCGCCCCGCCGGGCGGGGACGCGCCGTCCGCGGGCACCGGGACTCTCGCGGACGGCGCGGTCATCCCCGTGTCGCGGACGAACCGGAACCCCGAGGTCGAGGAGGTGTTCGGCGCGCTGTCGATGCTGCTCAACGGCGGCGGCATCGCGCAGCTGCGGACGATCACCGGCGAGCTGAACCGGGCGCTCGGCGGCAACGAGCCGCAGATCCGGTCGCTGCTGGAGCGGGCGCGCAGGCTCGTCGGCGACCTGGACGCGAACAGGCGGGGCATCACCGACGCCATCGACGGCCTGAACCGGCTGTCGGCCACGCTGCGCGGGCGCAAGGCGCAGATCGGCGTCGCGCTCGACGACATCGAACCCGGGCTCGCCGTCCTCGAAGAGCAGCGCGGCGCGCTCGTCCGGATGCTGAAGTCCCTGGACGAGCTGTCGCGGGTCGCCGTCACGACCGTCCGGCGGAGCAAGGACGACCTGATCGCCGACCTGCAAGCCCTGGAACCGACGCTCCGGAAGCTGTCCGACGCGGGCCACGACCTGCCGGACGCCCTCCAAGTCCTGCTGACCTACCCGTTCACCGACGCCGTCCTGCCCGCCGTCAAGGGCGACTACCTGAACGTGTACCTCCAGGTCACGGCGCGTCCGGGCACCCAGGTCGTTCCGCCGATCGCACCGCCGCAGGGGGACTGATGGTCACCGCCGCCACCCGGGTCAAGAACCTCGTCTTCCTCATCGTCGGCGTCCTCGCGATGGGCTACGTCGGGCTCAACTACGCCGACCTGGGCGGATACGTCGGATACCGCGACCACTACACGGTGCAGGCCGACCTCGCCGAGGCGGGCGGGCTCGCGGAGAACGCCGACGTCACCTACCGGGGCACCTCGGTCGGGCGGGTCGGCGCGCTGCACCTGACCGGGGACGGCGTACTCGCCGACCTGAAGATCGAGAAGTCGGCGCCGAGGATCCCGGCGCGGACGCGGGCCGTCGTGGCGAACCGGTCGGCGATCGGCGAGCAGTACATCGACCTGCGGCCCGACACCGCGTCCGGGCCGTTCCTGGCGTCCGGCTCGGTCATCCCGCGCACGTCCACCGCGACGCCGGCGCCGGTGACGGACCTGCTCACCAGCCTTAACGACTTCGCCGCGTCGGTCCCGACCGACGCGCTGCGGACGGTCGTCGGCGAGCTGGGCCGGGCGTTCGCCGGGCAGGGACCGAACCTGCAGGTCCTGCTCGACAACGCGCGCTCCCTCACGCGGGCCGCCAACGAGAATGCCGGGCCGACCACGTCCCTCATCGGCGACGGCGAGACCGTCCTGCGCACGCAGAGCGAGGAGGCCGCGTCGCTGAAGTCGTTCGGACGCAACGCGCGGCTCCTCGCCGAGCAACTGCGCAAGTCGGACCCGACCTTCCGGAACCTCGTGTCGACCGCGCCCGGCGCCGCTGGCGAGTTCCGCACGCTGATCCGGGACCTGGACCCGTCCCTCAGCGTCCTGGTCGCGAACCTGCTCACCACGTCCGACCTCCTGGCGCCGCGCTCGGACGGCCTGGAGCAGCTCCTCGCCAAGCTGCCGGACGCGGTCGCCTCCGGAAAGTCCGTCGTGCAGGACGGCAAGCTCAACTTCGGGATGGTCACGACCTTCTTCGACCCGCCCAACTGCACGTCCGGATACGGCGGCACGAAGTACCGCAACGGCCTCGACACGTCGCCCGGCCCTGCGCTCAACACGGCGGCCCACTGCGCCGCACCGCCGTCCAGCGGCATCAACGTGCGCGGCGCCGCCAACGCCCCCCGCGGACCGGTACCGACCCCGGCCCGCGCGGGCTCGGTGCTCACCGGCGGAGCCTCCGCGCTCCCCGGCGCCCTGGCCCTCCCGGGCGTCCCCGACGGCCCCCGCGACATGCGCGGACTCCTCGGCCTCCAGGGAGGGAGCTGATGCGCGCGTCCACCAAGCAGAGATCACGCCGTACTCCGGCGAGCAGCGAACGGAGAACGGGGCGCGAGCCGTCCCCACGGCGCGGCGAACACCTCGTCGGCACGGCGACACGGGAGCCGGGCGCGGTAAAGCGGCGTGGACGGGGGATGGCCGGCTGGGCGCTGGTGGTCGCTGCCGTGGTGTTCCTCGGGTGGTCCTCCTGGGCGGTCTGGCGGGACGGGGACCGTGCGCAGAGCGGGCCCGACCGTACTCGGGACGTCGTGCTGAAGAGTGCGCGGCAGCAGATCGCGGCGCTCAACACCATGGACCCCGCGCAGGTGGACGCGGGGCTGCGGGCGTGGCTGGACGCCTCCACCGGCCCCCTTCACGAGCAGCTCGAACGGGACGCCGCGCAGAACCGCGTGAAGATCGGACGATCGGAGACCAGCGCCGCGGCGACCGTGACCGGGGTCGCCGTCACCTCGCTCGACGTCCGGGCGGGCAAGGCGAAGGTCATCGCGTCCGTGCAGGTGAAGCTCACGTTGCGGGACGGCCCGCCGACGCTCCAGCGCAAGCGGTTCGAGGCCGGGACGGCGCGCACGGCGTCCGGGTGGAGGCTCGAATCGCTCACCGCGATACCGGCGGGTGCGCGATGAAGCGGCTGCTCGTGACCGCGCTCGCCGTCACCCTGCTCGCCCTGGCCCTCCGTCCCGCCGCCGGGCTGCTGCGCGAGGACGCGAACCCGCATGACGAGGCCGTGCTGGACGACGTCGCGACGACCGAGGTCATCGGCGACGTGTCGACGGCGCTCGGCAAGGTGTTCACCTACGGGCCGGACGACGTCGCCGCCACCGAGCAGGCCGCGAACAGCGACCTGTCCGGCGCCGCGCTCACGCAGTACCGGCGGCTGTTCGGGCAGGTGAAGCGGCAGGCGCCGGCGCAGCGCGTCGCGCTCACCACCCGCGTCGTCCGGGCGGGGGTCGTCTCGCTGAGCGGCGACACCGCACGCCTGCTCGTCTTCCTCGACCAGACCGCCACGCGCGCCGGGAAGGCCGGCGGGACGCCCGCCGCCGCGCAGCTCATCGTGACCGCGCACCGCGACCGCGGCCACTGGTCGATCACCGGCCTGGCGTCCGTATGAGGGGCAGAGCATGATCGACGACACGCCGCAGCGGACGGCGGCCGCCCTCCTCGTCCTCGCCGCGCTCTTCGCCGCCTGGGCCGGATGGTCCTGGTACGCGGCGGCGCACGACGACGGCTACGCCTACTCCCGGACGCGCGAGGAGGTCCTGCGGGCGGGGGAGCAGGCCGTCCAGAACCTCACCACGCTCGACTACCGCGACCTCGGGCCCGGCCTGAGAACGTGGCAGGACTCCACCACCAGCGACCTCCACCGGCAGATCACGCAGGGCCGCGCCGCGTTCGAGGAGCAGGTGAGGAAGGCGCGGACGATCACCAGGGCCCGCATCCTGGACGCCGCCGTCGCCGAGCTGGACGAGCGCTCCGGCAAGGCCCGCATCCTCGTCGCCGTCGAGATCACCGTGACGCCGCCGGACGGCGACCCCGTCACCAAGCAGAGCCGCCTCGTCGGCAAGGTCACCAGGACCCCGGCGGGCTGGAAGCTCAGCGAGCTGGGGCAGGCACCGGCGGAGGCGATGTGAACGCCGCGAGACCGCGCGCCGAGGCGACGTCTCCGATCGCGCTCGGCATCGTGGCCGTCCTGCTCGCCGTGTTCGGAGTGTGGGCGCTGGACCGGGCGGGCGCCGTGCGGGACGACCCGTCCGTCCGCAACACGGCCCTCACCGACGGCGCGGCGACCAGCGAGGTGAAGGGCGCCGTCGCGAACATGGTCGGCCAGGTCTTCTCGTTCGACTACACCGACCCGGCACGCACGCGGAAGGCCGCGAGCGCCGCGCTGACCGGCGATGCCGTGCGGCAGTACGAGGAGGTCTTCGCGAAGGTGCGGGAGGAGGCGCCGAAGGCGAAGACCGTCCTCAGCACGCGCGTCACCGACAGCGCCGTCACCGCGCTGACCGGCGACCGCGCCGCCGTGCTCGTCTTCGCCGACCAGCAGACCACCCGGACGAGCGACGGCACGAGCACCCACGCCCCGGCGATGCTCACCGTGACCGCCGTCCGCCGCGCCGGCGCGTGGAGGATAGCGGCGCTCGACACGTTCACCGCCCGCTGAGCGGGCATTCCCCGCGATCCGGCTTGACGCGGTCCATGAGACGTCCGTGAAAGAAATGGCGAACATGCGCGCTGCCTGGGCTTTTGTCAACTGACTCAATGAAACGGCGGCTAACAGGTTATTTCAGCGACAACCGCGATCGGAGGGCATCGGCAATCCTGGGGAAGTGCCCGCATCCCGGCGGGCGCTCGGCAGGGGGGAATGGCGAGTGGTGGCCACGGCATTGGACGTCCGCGCGTTCGAGGAGGTGCCGGAGTGGGTGGCGCGGCGGCTGCGGCCGCACGCGGACCGCGCGGCGGACGAGCTGCTGACCGAACTGCGCCGGGGCGACCCGCAGGTCGGCGAGGAGGAGGCCGGGCGGGCGCGGGCCGGGGTCGCCGCCGGGATCCGGCACTTCTGCGACCTCGTCGAGGACCCGGACGCCGGCTGGGAGCGGGTCTCGGCGTTCTACCTGCGGGTCGGGCGGCGGCTCGCGCGCGACGGCCGCGACCCCGTGGAGACGCACCAGGCGCTGCGCCGGTCGGCGTGCGTCGCGTGGCGGACGCTCGCCGCCGTCTCCGGCGACCTCGACCGCGCCGCGCTGAGCCTCGTCATGGACGCCCAGTTCAGCTACATGGACGCGGTCGCCGAGGTGATCGCCGCCGGGTACGCGGCCGAGGCCGCCGCCCGCGCGCGGCGGCGGCTCGCGCCGGTCGTGCGGCGGCACCGGGCCCGGCTGCTGCACCTGCTGCTCGCCGAGCCGCCCGCCGCCCCCGAGCACCTCGCCGCGGTCGCCGCGGAGGCGCGCTGGCCGCTGCCGGACGCGGTCGCCGCGGTCGCCGTCCGGCGGCGCCGGGACGGTGCCCTGCCCTGCGATCTGCCGGGCGAGCTGCCGGGCGACCTGCTGGCGGACCTCGGCGCGCCGGAGCCGTGCCTGGTCATCCCCGACCCGGGCCGGGCCGGCCGCGGCCGGCCGCCCGCGGCGCTGCTGCGCGACTGGGTGGTCGCGGTCGGCCCGGCGGTCCCGGTCGCGCGGGCCGCCGACTCGCTGCGCTGGGCGCGCGAGACGCTCGCGCTCGCCGTCCGCGGCGTCATCCCCGACGGCGGGCTGATCCGCAGCGCCGAGCACGTCCCGGTGCTGGTGATCTCGCGGGCCGGGGAGCTGATCGACGACGCGGCGGCGACCCGGCTGGCGCCGCTGGAGGCCGTCCCGCCGGCCCGCCGGGAAAGGCTCGCCGAAACGCTGCTGGCATTGCTGGAGCACAATTTCAACGCCGCCGACGCGAGCCGCCGGCTGCGTGTGCACCCGCAGACCGTCCGTTACCGGCTGCGCCATTTGCAGGACCTTTTCGGGGACGAGTTGCGCGACCCCAGGCGCTGCCTGGAAATGGAGCTGTTCCTGCATGCGCGCATGGTCAACCGCGCCGCCGCCGGCGGGGCGGGCGCCCGCTGATCCGCCTTTATCACCCGACTGATAAAAGCGTGGCCGGATCGTTGCGCCGCTTACATGGCGGACGGCACGGCGGAGGGCCACACTCGGGGCCCTCGTGTCCAGCGACGAAGGTGGTGTGCGATGTCCGGTGACGCCGACGACTTCGACGTGATCGTGGTGGGTTCGGGGTTCGGCGGCAGCGTCTCGGCGCTGCGGCTGGCCGAGAAGGGCTACCGCGTCGCCGTGATCGAGGCCGGCCGCCGCTTCGACGAGGACACGCTGCCGAAGACGTCGTGGCGGCTGCGCAAGTACGTGTGGGCTCCGCGCCTCGGCATGCGCGGGATCCAGCGCGTCCACCTGGTGGGCGGCAAGGCCGGCGTCCTGGTGCTGGCGGGGGCGGGCGTCGGCGGCGGCTCGCTCGTCTACGCGAACACCCTCTACGTCCCGCCGGAGCCGTTCTTCAAGGACCGCCAGTGGGGCCACATCACCGACTGGCAGGACGAGCTCAAGCCGTTCTACGACCAGGCGAGCCGCATGCTCGGCGTCACCGTGAACCCGCTGGTCACGCCCGCCGACGAGGCGATGAAGCGGGTCGCGGACCGGATGGGCGCCGGCGACACCTACCACCCGACCCCCGTCGGCGTGCTCTTCGGGGAGCGGCGGGGCGAGGACGCCGACGACCCGTACTTCGGCGGCGCCGGCCCGCGCCGGACGACCTGCACCGCCTGCGGCTCCTGCATGATCGGCTGCAAGGTCGGCGCGAAGAACATGCTCACCAAGAACTACCTGTACCTGGCGGAGAAGGCGGGCGTGCAGGTCATCCCGGACACGACCGTCACCTCGCTCACGCCCCGCCCGGACGGCGGCTACGAGGTGGAGACCGAGCACACCGGCCCGTTCCGCAAGCGCCGCCGGAGGCTGACCGCCGAGCACGTCGTCCTCGCCGCCGGGACCTACGGGACGCAGCGGCTCCTGCACCGCATGCGCGCCGCCGGCCGCCTCCCGCACCTGTCGCCCCGCCTCGGCGAACTCACCCGCACCAACTCCGAGGCGCTGCTCGGCGTCGAGCGGATGACCGTGTGGCACCGCAAGAAGGACGTCGACCACAGCACGGGCCTCGCGATCACCTCGTCCTTCCACCCGGACGAGAAGACCCACATCGAACCCACCCGCTACGGGGCGGGCAACAACGCGATGGGCGTCATCCGCACCCTCCTGGTCGACGGCGGCGGCGCGCCCCGCTGGCTGAAGTTCCTCGGCCAGTCCGCCCGGCACCCGACGATCATCCTGCGCGGCCTGTCCCTCAAGGACTGGGCCAAGCGGACGGTGATCGCGCTCGTCATGCAGACCGCCGACAACTCGATCACCGTCGGGGAGAGGCGGAGCCGCCTCGGCCGCCGCAGGCTGGTCGCGCGGCAGGGCGACGGCGAGCCGAACCCCACCTGGATCCCCGTCGCGCACGACGCCGTCCGGATGCTCGCCGAGGAACTCGGCGCCACCCCCGGCGGGACGTGGTTCGACCTGTTCAACATCCCGACGACCGCGCACTTCATCGGCGGCTGCGTCATCGGGGAGACCCCGGAGGACGGCGTGATCGACCCGTACCACCGCGTCCACGGGCACCCGGGCCTGCACATCGTGGACGGCTCGGCGGTCACCGCGAACCTCGGCGTCAACCCGTCCCTCACCATCACCGCCCAGGCCGAGCGCGCGATGGCGTTCTGGCCGAACCGCGGCGAGAAGGACCCGCGCCCCGCGCCGGGCGCCGCCTACCGGCGCGTCGACCCCGTCATGCCGGAACGGCCCGCCGTCCCCGCGACCGCTCCGGCCGCGCTCCGGTTGTCATAGTCAGATGATCGATATATAAAGATCGCATGTCCAAACCGATGCAGGAACCGACGTTCCTGGTCCTCACCGCGCTCGCGGACGGGCCCCAGCACGGGTACGGGATCATGTCCGACGTCGAGCAGATCTCCGCCGGGCGGACCCGGCTGCGCGCCGGCACCCTCTACGCCGCGCTGGACCGGCTGCGGGGCGAGGGGCTGATCGCCGCCGACCGCGAGGAGGTCGTGGACGGCCGGCTCCGCCGCTACTACCGGCTCACCGACGGCGGCGCCGCCGCGCTCGCCGCCGAGGTCGAGGCGCTGCACCGCCGCACGGAGATCGCCGCCCGCCGCCTCGCCGCCCTGCCGCGCCTCGGCGGCGGCGCCGCCCCGGCCCTCGGGGGGCTCGGATGAGCGCGCTCGAAGACCGCTACCGGCGGCTGCTCGCCTGCTATCCGGCCGACCACCGCGCGGAGCACGAGGACGAGATGCTGGACGTCCTGATGGCCGGGGCCCGCCCCGGGCAGGCGCGGCCGTCCCTCGCCGACACCGCCGACCTGCTGTACGGGGCGGTCCGGATCCGGGTGCGCCGCGCCGCCCGCGGCGGCACCGGGTCGCCCTGGCCGGGCGCGCTCGCCGCGGCCGGGTTCCTGGCGATGCTCGTGATCGTGGGGGACGGGCTGCGGTTCCTGCTCAACGTCCCGCACTCGGCGGCGGTCATCGCCGAACTGCTCGACGAGGGCGTGCCACTGCCCGGCCAGCTCGCCCACCACTTCGGCACCGCGCCGTACTGGCTCGCGTGGGCGGTCATCGCGGCACTGGCCTGGCGCGGGCCGCGCCGGCTCGCCGCCCGTGCCGCGTGCGCGGTCACCGGCGCCCAGGCCGTCCTCGTCCTCTACGGGACGACCCTGCCGGACGCGCCCGGCGCGTGGCGCGTGGTCGCGCTGACGAGCGTCCTCCCGCTCGCGCTGCTGGCCACCGCGTCGCTGGTCGCGTCCCCCGGCCCCCGGCACGGCGCCCGCCTGCTCGGGCGCGCCCGCGTCGCCCTCGTCACGGCCATGGCCGCCGTCGTGGTCCCGGTCATGTCGGCGCTGCTCTTCACGCTCGTCCACCAGGGCGACCTCGGCCCGATGAGGTTCGACGACGTCCACGGGCTGGTGGCGTTCTCGCAGAACTGGCAGTGGCTGCGCTTCGGCCTCGTCCTCGCGGCCGCCGTCGTCGGCGCCGCCGCGCTGGCGCGCACCCGGCAGGGCCGCCGGGCGTGCGCGCTCGTGGCGACCGCCGGCGCGCCGCTGCTCATCGCCGTCAGCCCCTACCACCCGGGGGTGACCGGCGACCTCCCGGCCACCGCCGTGCTGCTGGCGAAGTGCCTGCTCGGCTTCGCCCTGCCGATGCTGGTCGTCCGGCTCGCGGAACTCCCCACCCGCAGACGCCTCCCGACGTAGCCCCACGCCGTTGATCTGCGGCGTGTTGTTGTTATGAGCGCGTCGAAAACAACAACACGCCGCAGATCAACGGAGGTGGGCTAGTCCTCGGGCTCCTCGGGCGGCGTGCGGTGGGTGGCCTGGTGGACGCGGACGGCCAGGATCGCGCGGGCGAACCGGCCGGCCAGCTCGCCGTCCATCTCGTCCGGGATCTGGTCGACGCCGATCAGCCCGCCCGGCTTCGCGACGACCGCGGCCGCGTCGCCCACCCGCACGCCGCGGCCGTCGTCGAGGTCCTCCATGGACGGCAGGTCCAGCGCCGCCCGCAGCGTGTCCTGCAGCGCGCGGACGGTCGCCGCGTCGCGGTCGATGCGGACCTCGGCGGCGTCGGCCCGCTCCTCGGCGGCGTCCGCGCGCTGCTCGGCCCGGTCGGCGCGCGCCATCGCGGCGAGGATGCGGTCCTCCGCCGAGTCGGCGAGCTGCTCGGCGCGCTTGGCGCGGACGGCCTGCTCCTCCGCCCGTCCCGTGGCGGCGTTCCGCTCCACCGTCAGCCCCGCGACCTCGCCCTGGACGACGCTCAGCTCCGCCCGCAGCCGCCGCTCGGCGTCCGCGGCGGCCTCCAGCTTGGCGCGCGCCTCGGCCAGCTCGGCCCGCACGTCGGCGAGGTCGCCGCGTGCGGCGGCCAGCGCGCTCTGCTCGGCCGACAGCCGGGTCGCGAGGTCGTCGCGCTCGCGCTCGGCGTCGCCGCGGGCCTGGTGCTCGGTGCTCCACGCCGCCTCGGCGCGCTTGCGCAGCCCCTCGGCGTGCGCGGCCTCGTTCGCGGACGTGGCGCGGGCCTGCTGGTGAGCGCCCGCCTCCTTCCACGCACTGGCCTCGCTCTCCTGGGCCGCCGCGATGCTCGCCTTCGCGGCCGCGAGCGCCTTCTCGGACTCCGCGCGGACCTCGGCGGTCTCCTGCCGGGCCTCCTCGGCGCGGGCCTCGGCCTCCGCGGCGCGCGCGTCCGCGTCCAGCGACTGCTTGCGGGCGCCGCTCGCCTCGGCGAGGGCCCGCTCGGCGTCGTCGAGGACCTTGCGCACCTCGCCGTCCAGCCGGTCGCCCAGCGCGGCGGCCAGCGTGCCGAGCTGCGCCACCAGCCCGGAGAGCCGCTCGACCTCCTGGCCGAACGCGCGGACCGGCCCCGGGTCGACCTGAGTACCCGCCGTCGTATCGCGCTCCACGGCCACCTCCGCCGGTTCGTCCCGGCCGGACCCGCCGGAACCGTGGTCCGGCAGCTGGAGCGGCGCCGTGAGCAGGCTCTCGTCCGGGACCTCTTGATCTTCGCGCACGCGAGCATCCTAGTGAAACGTCCCGTTTTGCACCTCCCCCTCGCGCCCCCGAACCGCGGAACCGCCCGGCCCAGACTTGGACGACTCCTTATCTTGACTCATTCAAGAAAATGGGCCAGTCTGTGTCGCGTGGCAACGCCCTTGGAGTTCCGGGAGATGCTGCGGGGGGCTCACCTGCGGGTGACCCGGCCGCGGCTCGCGGTGCTGCGCGCGGTGCACGGGCACCCGCACGCCGACACCGACTCGCTCATCGGGGCCGTGCGCGAGGAACTCCCGGCGGTGTCCCACCAGGCCGTGTACGACTCGCTGCGCGTGCTGACCACGGCGGGGCTGGTGCGGCGCATCCAGCCCTCCGGCTCCGTGGCGCGCTACGAGTCGCGGACCGGCGACAACCACCACCACGTCGTCTGCCGGTCCTGCGGCGCCATCGCCGACGTCGACTGCGCCGTCGGCGAAGCCCCCTGCCTGACCGCCTCCGACGACCGGGGCTTCTCGATAGAGGAGGCCGAGGTCGTCTACTGGGGCCTGTGTCCCGCCTGTCCACCCGAATCGACCCCTGCTTCGTCCTGGAAGGAAGCACATGGCTGAGAACAACGAGAGCGCCGGCGGCTGCCCGGTCGTGCACAGCACGCGCGCCCCGCACCCGACCCAGGGCGGCGGCAACCGCGGCTGGTGGCCGAACCGGCTCAACCTGCGGGTCCTGGCCCCGCAGCCGTCCGAGACCAACCCCTACGGGGAGGAGTTCGACTACGCCGAGGCGTTCAACGGCCTCGACCTGCCCGCGGTGAAGGCCGACATCGCCGCGCTGCTCACCGACTCGCAGGACTGGTGGCCGGCCGACTTCGGCAACTACGGCCCGCTCATGATCCGGATGGCCTGGCACAGCGCCGGCACCTACCGCATCCACGACGGCCGCGGCGGTGGCGGCGGTGGCCAGCAGCGCTTCGCGCCGCTCAACAGCTGGCCGGACAACGTCCTGCTCGACCGCGCCCGCCGCCTGCTCTGGCCGGTCAAGAAGAAGTACGGCAAGAGCCTCTCCTGGGCCGACCTCTACATCCTCGCCGGCAACGTCGCCCTCGAGTCGATGGGCTTCAAGACGTTCGGGTTCGGCGGCGGACGCGAGGACGTCTACGCCCCCGACGAGAACGTCTACTGGGGCCCCGAGCAGGAATGGCTCGCCGACGAGCGCTACACCGGCGACCGCGACCTGGAGAACCCGCTCGCCGCCGTCCAGATGGGCCTCATCTACGTCAACCCCGAGGGCCCGAACGGCAACCCGGACCCGATCGCCGCGGCCCGCGACATCCGCGAGACGTTCCGCCGGATGGCGATGAACGACGAGGAGACCGTCGCGCTGATCGCCGGCGGCCACACCTTCGGCAAGACCCACGGCGCCGACCCGCACGCCAACGTCGGTCCCGAGCCGGAGGCCGCCCCGCTGGAGCAGATGGGCCTCGGCTGGAAGGGCACCTACGGCACCGGCAAGGGCGACGACGCGATGGGCTCCGGCCTGGAGGTCACCTGGACCGACACGCCCACCACCTGGGACAACAGCTTCTGGGAGATCCTGTTCGGCTACGAGTGGGAGCTGTTCAAGAGCCCCGCGGGCGCCTGGCAGTGGCGGCCGAAGGACGGCGCCGGCGCCGGCACCATCCCGCTGGCCCACTCCGACGGCCGGACCCACCCGACGATGCTCACGACGGACCTGTCGCTGCGCTTCGACCCGATCTACGGGCCGATCTCGCAGCGGTTCAAGGACAACCCCGACGAGTTCGCCGACGCCTTCGCCCGCGCCTGGTACAAGCTGACGCACCGCGACATGGGCCCGGTCGTCCGCTACCTCGGCCCCGAGGTCCCGGACGAGGAGCTCATCTGGCAGGACCCGGTGCCCGCCGTCGACCACGAACTCGTCGACGACGCGGACATCGCCGACCTCAAGCAGCGGGTCCTCGCCTCCGGCCTGACGGTGCAGCAGCTGGTCACCACCGCCTGGGCGTCGGCCGCGTCGTTCCGCGGCAGCGACAAGCGCGGCGGCGCCAACGGGGCCCGCATCCGCCTGGAGCCGCAGAGCGGGTGGGAGGTCAACGAGCCCGACGAGCTGGCGCAGGTGCTGCGCACGCTGGAGGGCGTCCGGGAGGCGTTCAACTCCGCCCAGACCGGCGGCAAAAAGATCTCGATCGCCGACCTGATCGTCCTCGCCGGCTGCGCGGGCGTCGAGAAGGCCGCGAAGGACGCCGGCCACGACGTCACGGTGCCGTTCACGCCGGGGCGCACCGACGCCTCGCAGGAGCAGACCGACGTCGAGTCGTTCGCCGAGATGGAGCCGACGCACGACGGGTTCCGCAACTACCTCGGCAAGGGCAACCGCCTGCCGGCCGAGTTCCTGCTCCTCGACCGGGCGCAGCTGCTGAACCTCACCGCGCCGGAGATGACGGTGCTCGTCGGCGGCCTGCGGGCCATCGGCACGAACTACCGGCAGTCCAAGCTGGGCGTGCTCACCGACCGGCCCGGCGCGCTGACCACCGACTTCTTCGTGAACATGCTCGACATGAACATCACGTGGGAGCCGACGTCCGAGGACGCCGAGACCTTCGAGGGCCGCGACGCCTCCGGCGAGGTCAAGTGGACCGGCAGCCGCGTCGACCTGCTGTTCGGCTCGAACTCCGAGCTGCGCGCGGTCGCCGAGGTCTACGGGGCCGACGACGCGAAGGAGAAGTTCGTGCGCGACTTCGTCGCCGCGTGGGACAAGGTGATGAACCTGGACCGCTTCGACCTCGCGTGACCCGCTCGTCCAGGCCGGTCCGGTTCCCGGGCCGGCCTGGACGCCGTCCCGTCACGGACGGCAGTTCGGGCACAGCCCCCAGAACGTGACATCGGCCTCGTCGACGAGGTAGCCGGCCTCGTCGACCGGCTCCAGGCAGGGCGCGTGCCCCACGACGCAGTCGACGTCCCGCATGGCCCCGCAGTTGCGGCAGACCAGGTGGTGGTGGTTGTCGCCGACGCGTCCCTCGAACCGCGCCGGGCTGTCGCCCGGCTGGATGCGCCGCACGAGCCCCGCCGCCGTGAGCGCGTGCAGCGCCTCGTACACGGCCTGCAGCGAGATGTGCCCGACCCGGTCGCGGACCCCGCCGGCGATCGTTTCGACGTCGAGGTGGTCCCCGGCCCGGACGGTCTCCAGCAGCGCGACACGGGCGGCCGTCACCCGCAGCCCGACCCCGCGCAGCTCGTCGGCGATGCCCTGCGACGCGGTCATGCCCCACCTCTAGACGCGAACGATTCCCGACAACGAATGACAAAAGTGTAATCGAGGCCCCCTATCCCCTTGAAAACCCGCACCCGTCATTTCGCTCGCTTTGCCGAATGGGCAAGCTTCGCGGGCTTCGGCGCCGTGTCCGCTTAGCGTGGCGGTATGACCCACTCAGCGCACGGCCACGGCGGGCACCACGGGCACGGGCACGCCGCCGACGACCAAGCCGACATCCTCGACCTCGACGCGGAAGTGCTCGCCGAGCACACCGCGTCCATCATCGAGTGGCTGCCGTTCAAGGAGAGCCCCCGCCAGATCGTGGACCTGGGCTGCGGAACCGGCGCCGGCACCCTCGCCCTCCTCGCGCGCTTCCCCGACGCGCATGTGACCGCCGTCGACTCCTCGCCCGACCACCTGCACCGCCTGCGCGAGAAGGCCCACACGAGTGGCCTGGACGACCGCGTCCGCACCGTCCGGGCCGACCTCGACACCGAGTGGCCGGACCTCGGCAGGCCGGACCTGGTGTGGGCGTCGGCGTCCATGCACCACATGGCCGACCCCGACCGGACGCTGCGCCAGGTCCACGGCATGCTCGCGCCGGGCGGCCTGTTCGCCGTCGTCGAACTGGCCGACTTCCCCCGCTTCCTCCCGGAGGACGCCCCCGAGGACCGCCCCGGCCTGGAGGAACGCTGCCACGCCGCGAGCGACCGCCACCACGCCGAGCACGTCCCCTACCGCGGCGCCGACTGGGGCCCCAAGCTGACCGCGGCCGGCTTCACCGTCGAAGGCGAACGCACGATCACCGTCAGCACCGGCCACTCCGAAGCGGTGGCCCGCTACGCGCTCAGCGCCCTCCAGCGCATGCGCGGCAGGGTCGCCGACGCCCTCTCGTCCGAAGACCTGGCCGCCCTGGACCGCCTCCTCGACCCGAGCGCCCCCGAAGGCATCCTGAACCGCGACGACCTGACCATCCGCACCGAACGCACCACCTGGGCCGCCCGCCGCCCCTGACCACTCCCGGGGCCTGGTCATGTACGTACATCGTGCGCACAGGACCTTGCAGTGTACGTACATTGTCTGTACCCTTGGTATCCAGAGGGTACGGAGGATGATCATGGCCAGTCACAGCGGCGATTCCGAGGCACAGGCGCGCCAAACGCGCCTCAACCTCCGCGCGAGTGAACGGCAGGACGCGCTCATCCGGATGGCGGCGCAGGCCACGAACAAGACGGTGACGGCCTTCATCCTCGACAGTGCGAGTTCGGCGGCTGAGCAGGTATTGGCCGATCGGCGCTGGTTCATGCTCGATGACGCGGCATGGGACGCCTTCCAGGACGCCTTGGAACGGCCGGCCGTGGTCAAGCCGCGCTTGACCGAACTCCTGTCCGAGGAACCGGACCTCTTCGAGGACTGACCCGCGCATGTTCTCGAAACCGCACAAGCTGACAGCGCAGGACGATGTCCAAGGCTTCGACTGCGGCCGGCCCGACCTCGACGGCTGGCTCGAGAAATACGCCTTGGTCAATCAGAAGGCCGGAATGGCGACCGTGTTCGCCACCTCGTCCGAGAACAGGGTGGTCGGCTACTACGCGTTGGCAACCGGTGGCGTTGAGAGGGCCAACGCCCCGGAACGTGTCGTCCGGGGCGTTCCCGCCCACCCGGTCCCGGTCATCCTCCTGACGCGGCTCGCCGTGGACTCCACGGTCCAGGGCAAGGGTCTCGGCAGGGCCTTGCTGAGGGACGCGCTGGTCCGAGTGGCGAACGCCGCGGAGGAGATCGGCGTGCGGGCGTTGCTGATCCACGCCAAGGACGACCAGGCGAAGAGGTTCTACATGCGCAACGGGGAATTCGAACCGTCGCCTACGGACCCTCTCCACCTGTTCCTGCTGATGAAGGACTTGCGGAAGGCATTGCGAACCGGGTGACGCGGGCCTTCCGCCGCGCCCAGCGGCCGGTGGCGCCGCGCGACAACTCGAGTTCTGCCCCGAGATGAGCGGCCCACCGCCGCACGTCGGTGTTCTCGACGCTCCAGCCGTCCCCGCCCTGCACCCACAGGTAGACCGACCCGGCCTCCGACGCCGTGGTGTAAGCCAGTTCGCACGCGTCGAACGCCGCCTGGACGTTGCCAAGGAGCGCTTCGGTCAGCGCCAGGTTGCACAGGGCGACCTCGGGCCGCCGCGTGTCGCGTGCGAGGGCGTTCATGAACGCCGCCCGCGCCCTCTCGGGTTCGTCCACCAGGATGCAGAACGCGTGGTTCTGCTGCAGGGTCAGGTCGGACGGCCTCAGCCTGCGCGCCCCGTCCAGGAGGGCGGCGGCCGCCTTGCGCTGCCCCTCCTCCAGGAGCGCCACCGCCTGGCCGGTCAGCGAGGTCATCGTCGCAGGGTCGATGGCGTCGCCGCCGGCGACCGCCCGATCGGCGAGTGCGGTGGCGACGTCCTCCCGTGCCAGATCGCCTGGATGTACCCGCCGGGCGATATCGCCTCGCCGGCGTCGCCGCGGAAGAACGCACGCCATCGCGCGGCATGTTGGTCATCGCCTCGTGGTTCGTCCGAGAACTCCAGGCGCTCCAGCCATCCGGCGAGCGTGAGCTTCATGGTCTCCGCGAGCCCGCGCCGTACGACCTGGTCGGGGTCGAGGCCCCGGCAGCCGAGCGCGCCCAGAGCGGACGTGGCGTCAACGAGACGCCGCAGGTTGAGGGTGCCGTCGTCGAGCAGAGGATGAGTCTGTGCGACGTCCACGAGCACCTGGAGCAGGGACGAGGTGTGCCAGAGCACGTGCGGTGTGGGGCCGGTCTCACCGAGCAGCAGTCCACGGGCGTCGAAGGTCCGGGCGGCCGGCGCGGCGGCGCGGCCGTGCCTGAGAGCGGACGCGAGTACCTCGCGGCACTCTTCGCGGCAGGTGGGCGTACCGTCCCGCTCGACGGGGTAGGGGCAGTCGCGATGCCTGCGGGCGGGGTCACAGGCATCGACGTACCGCACGAGCGAGACGATCTTGAGTTCGGCGTCGGGAAAGCCCATCCGGCCATTGTGTCAATGCGCGGATGGATTTCGCGGGGAGCCGATGGCTCCGGATGTGGTCAGGCCTTGGTGGTGGTTATGGGCTTGCCTAGGGCGCTGCCGTTGGCCCACTTGGTGAACGGTAGTTGCCAGTAGCCCCAGCCGTTCGTCCACTGGAGGTTGCGCTTGGTGCCGGTGATCTTGACGATGTCGCCGCGGTAGGACCAGTGGAAGAACCACTGGGCGTCGGCGGCGGGGGAGCGGACGCAGCCGTGGCTGCAGTTGCGGTTGCCGAGGCAGGACGGGTCGTCCATGTTCTGGTGGATGTACTCGCCGCTGTTGGAGATGCGGGTCGCCCACGGGACCTTCTCGTCGTACCAGCCGGGGTCGCCCTTCTTCTTGCCCGGCGGGCGCATGCGCTCCAGGCGGACGTGGTCCATGGTGAGGTGGACGCCGCTGGTGGTGAGCAGGTGGTCGACGCCGTCGCGCTGGACGTCGCCGCCGACGCCGAGGCTGACGCCCCAGTTGCGGACGGTGCGGCCGTTCTTCTTGACGGTGAGCCGGTGCGTGTTGGCGTTGATGCTGACGACGTGGGAGTCGCCGATCTTGAAGGTGTGGGTGACGTCCTTGTCGCCAAAGACGTCGTCGCCGATCTTCAGGCCGGCGTAGTGGACGGTGACGGTGACGCGCTGGCGGGGCTTCCACGGGTGCTTCGGGCGGAACACCATCGAGGGGAGGCCGTTGAAGGACTCGCCGGCGCTCAGCCAGCGCCAGGCGCCCTCGGTGGGGGTGGTCGAGGAGATCTCGGTGGCGCGCTCGATGAGCGGCTTGGCCTTGTCGGGGACGGCCTTGTTGAACTGGACGAAGATCGGCATGCCGGTGCCGACCGTCTCGTTCTGGCTCGGGACGACGTTGTTGACGCGGGTGGCGGCCGTGGCGCGGCTGGTGCGGAACGCGCTGGTCGCGGTGGTCGACTTGCCCTTCGGGGACGTGGCGGTGGCCGACACCTGGTAGCGGCCGCCGGGCTGCAGCGTCCAGGTGGACTGCCACTTCGTCTTGTCGGCCGACAGCTTGCCGGGGACGTCCTCGCCCTTCAGCTTGACGGAGACGGCGCCGAGCGCGCCGCCGGTCGCGGTGACGGTCACGCCCTCGTCGGGGCGGGCCTTGCCGTTGCCGTCCGCCGGGGTGATGGTCACCTGGGGCGTGCCGTCGTCGCCGCCCTTCGCGGTGACGCCGCCGGTCTCCCCGTCGCCGCCGCCGCATGCGGCCGCCAGTCCCAGGACCAGCGCCAGCACCAACGCCTTTCCTCGCACCGTTCTCCTTCACAAGCCCGCCGGGCCCGCGGGTCGCGGGACGGCAACAAGATCGCTTACGGAACGGCCCTTTATTCCCGTCCCGTCCGAGGGCGGGGCGGCGCGTGTGGCGGCGTCCGATCACGTAGGACGTCCATCGTCCCCCGAAGGTTCGCCGCCGGGGGACGATTCGGCGGATCTTTCGTGGTCCGCTGACGCTCGGGGCGCTCCGTCGATCTTCTCTTCAAGACTGTGGTGAGGCCGGTTAAAAGCGGCGGTCCCCGCGCTGACCTGTTGCGATGCTGGACCGTGGCCGCCAGCGACGGCCCCCGCCAGATGAGTTCTCGGCTGTGAAGGGACCCGCGCGATGAGAGCCCAGGGGCTGAGTCCTTCCATCGACTCGGGCGCCGGCGCCGCGGACCTCGTGCCGGCCGCCGCCGGTGTGCTGGTCCCCGCCGGGCGCGGCGCGCGGACGCTCGCCGACCTCTGCCCGGCGTGCGTCGCCGTGGTGGACGGCTGGGCGATGGCCGTCGGCGTCTCCATGTCGCGGGGCGGGATGCTCGCGGGGCTCGCCGCGCTGGGCGTGGTCGCGTTCAACGCCGCCGGCGGGCTCTACCGGACGCGCCGCAGCCCGTCGCTGCTGGCCGACGCGCCGGCGCTCCTCGCCCGGATGCTCGTGGTCGGCGCGGTCGTCGCGGTGCTGCTGCCGCATCCGGTGACGGCGCTGCTGTGGGCGGTCGCGGTGTCCGCGTCGATGTCGCTCGGCTTCCGGGTGTTCATGAACGCCGCCGTCCGGACCTACCGGTGCCGCCGCGCCCGGCCGCGTCCGGCGCTCGTCGTCGGGACGGGCGGGACGGCCGCGCACATGGTCGACATCCTGCGGGACCGCACCGAGTTCGGCCTGGCGGCGATCGGGCAGGTGGCGGCGGGACGTCCCGCGTCGACGCCGGTGCTCGGCGAGACGTCCGACCTCCCGGCGCTGGTGGAGGAGTACTCGGTCGACACGCTCGTCGTCGTCGCCGAGGACGTGCACCCCGACCAGTTGGACGCCGTGCTGCGCATGTCGTTCGGGCTGCCGTGCGAGACGCTGCTCGTCCAGCCGCCGTCGCACGTGGTGCCGGTGGCGCCGGTGCGGCGCGAGTACCTCGCCGGGCTGCCGTGCGCGCGGGTCGACTGGCGGCTCCGCGACCCCGCCGCCCGGCGCGCGAAGCGGGCCCTGGACGTCGTGGTGGCGTGCCTGCTGCTGGTCGTCGCGGCGCCCGTCCTCGCCGTGTGCGCGCTGGCCGTGCGGCTGGAGGGCGGCCCCGGCGTGCTGTTCCGGCAGCGGCGGATCGGGCTCGGCGGCGAGGAGTTCGTGCTGCTGAAGTTCCGCACGCTGAAGCCGGTGGACGAGGAGGAGTCCGACACCCGCTGGACGGTCAAGAACGACGCCCGGATGGGGCGGGTCGGCCGCTTCCTCCGCAACACGTCGCTGGACGAGCTCCCGCAGCTGTGGAACGTCGTCCGCGGCGACATGAGCCTCGTCGGGCCGCGTCCCGAACGCCCCCATTTCGTGGAGCAGTTCGCCCGCACCTGCCCCGGCTACATGCTGCGGCACCGCGTCCCGGTCGGGATGACGGGGTGGGCGCAGGTCCACGGGTTCCGCGGCGACACGTCGATCGAGCTGCGGGCGCGGCTCGACAACCACTACATCGACCACTGGACGTTCGCCGGCGACCTGAAGATCCTGCTGCTGACCGCGCGGGCCATGCTCTGCCGGGACGCCGGATGACCGTCCTCGCCCCGCCGCTCGCACCGAGCCGGGAGCCGAGGCGGGCGAGCAGGCCCCCCCGGCCGAGCCTGCTGAACCGGCCGAGCTGGCTGATCGCCGCGACGGTGGCGAGCGTCGGCATCCCGCCGGGCGCGGAGGCGTTCGGCCCCGGCGTGCAGGTCACCGCCGGCGACGTCGCGAGCTGCGCGCTCGTCGCGGTCGCCGCGTTCCTGCTGGCCATCGAGCGGGTCGAGCTGCCGCGCGCGGCGTTCTGGGCGTTCGCGCCGCTGGTCGCGGGCCTCGGGATCAGCACCGTGCATTCGCCGGACATCGGGTCGAGCATGGTCGGGTTCGTCCGCGACCTGCAGGTCTTCGTGCTGGTGCCGCTGGCCGTCGTGCTGCTCGTCCGGGACCGCCGCGACCTCGCGATCGTCCTCGCGTCGGTGCTCGGCCTCGGGCTGGCGGAGGCCGGGTACGGGATCTGGCAGTCGGCCACCGGCAACGGCGCGTCGATGGGCGGGGAGAACATCCGCGCCGTCGGCACGTTCGGCGCCCTGGACGTGATGGCGATGTCGATCGTCGCGGGGTTCGCGTTCCTCATCCTGACCGCGTTCGCGCTGACCGCGCCGGGCCGCGGCCCGGCCGCCGTCCCGGCCGCGCTGGCCGGGCTCGCCGTGCTGGCCGGCGCGCTCACGCTCGCGCTGAGCCGCGGGACGTGGCTCGCGCTCGGCGCCGCCGCCGTCCTCACCCTGGCCGTCTTCAGCCGCTGGACGGCCGTGAAGGTGCTGACCTGCTGCGCCGCGCTGATGGTGATGATGCTCGCGGTGCTGGGCGGCGGCGGGCAGGCCGTCGTCGAGCGGTCCAAGTCGATGGCGTCCTCGATCAGCCATCCCGACCAGTCGGTGGACGACCGGTACACCCTGTGGGCCGCCGCCGTCCGGATCTGGGAGGACCACCCCGTCACCGGCGTCGGCGTGAAGAACTTCCCGGCCTACCGCGACACCTACGCCACGATCGAACTGTCGTCGGGCAGCGAGACCGCCGACCCCGTGAACGGGTACACGCGGCAGCCGCTGCTGTCGCCGCACAACGAGTACCTGCTGTTCCTGTCCGAGCAGGGCATCGTCGGCTTCGCCGGGTTCGCCGCGCTGATCGCCGCGCTCGTCGCCGGGCTGTGGACGCGCCGCCGCGTCCGCGACCCGCTGTGGCTCGCGAGCCTCGGCCTGCTGGCGTTCCTGCTCGTCAACTTCCTGTACGCGGACCTCGGCGGGCCGACCTGCGCGCTCACCGCGATCGTCGTCGGCGCGGTCGCCGCCCGCGCGTTCGGGGCGGTGCGGGAATGACCGGCGGCGGGATGAACTCCGTCGGGCGCGCCGCCGCGCTGTCGGGCGTGCTCATCGCGGCGGGCACCGGGCTCGGCTTCGCCCGCGACCTCGTGATGGCGCACATGTTCGGCGCGAGCCGCAGCACCGACGCGTTCCTCGTCGCCTGGACGATCCCCGAGACCGTGTCGCCGCTGCTCATCGAGGACGCGATGGCGCTGCTCATGGTCCCCGCCGTCACCCGGCTCCTCGCGCGCGGCGACGGCCTGCGCCCGCTCGCGGGCTCGACGCTGCCGCGCATGGTGCTCGGCCTGTCGCTGATCACCGTCACGCTCATCGCCGCCGCCCCGGTCGTGGTGGACGTCCTCGCGCCCGGCCTGGACGAGAGCGCCGCGGCCGTCCAGTGCGTCCGGCTGACCGCGATCACCGTGGTGACGTTCGGCGTCGCCGGCTTCATGAGCGCGGCGCTGCGCGCCCACCACCGGTTCGGCCCGCCCGCCGCCATCTACCTCGCCTACAACGTGGGCATCCTCGCGCTGATCGCGGGCCTGTCCGGCGTCGTCGGGATCACCAGCGCGGCCGTCGGCGTCGCCGCCGGCAGCCTGCTGATGATCGCCGTCCAGGCCCCGGCGTTCGCCCGCTGCCTGCGCGACAGCCCGCCCGTGCGGGCCCTGGGCGGGGACGGCGTCGAATGGCGGCTCGGGATCGCGGCGGTGGCGCCCGTCGTCGTCTACACGGTCACGCGGCAGTCGCAGGTGTTCGTCGAGCGCTTCCTGGGCTCGGAACTGGCCGCGGGCTCCATCTCGCACCTGAACTACGCGCAGAAGGTCGCGCAGGTCCCGATGGTGCTGTCGCTGCTGATCGTGACGGTGACGTTCCCGAGGCTCGCGCGGGCGTCCGCGGACGGCGACACCTGGCAGGTCGCACGCCGCATCCGGCAGGACCTCGTGATCGCCAGCACGATGGTGCTGGGCGCGAGCGCGTTCCTCATCGCGTTCGCGCCGGCCGTCATCGCGCTGCTGTTCCAGCACGGCGAGTTCACGGCGGACGACACGGCGAGCACCGCGTCCATCATGCGGATCTACGCGCTCGGGCTGTGGGGGCAGTCGGCGGTCGGCCTCGCCGCCCGCGCGTTCTTCGCGCAGCGGCGGCCGACCTGGCGCCCGGCGCGGGTGCTGTGCCTCGGCCTCGTGGTGACCGCCGCGATCGGCGGCGCCTTCGCCGCGTCCGCCGGGACGCTCGCGCTCGCCGCCGCGAACGCCGCCGGGATCACGCTCGCCGCCGTGCTGCTGCTCGGCGGGCTGCGGCGCGGCATCGCGCCGGTCTCGCCGCGCCGGATCGCCGCCGACGTGTCCCGGCTGGTGCTCGCCGCCGCCGGGGCCTGCGCGGCGGGCGGCCTCACCGCGCACGCCGCCGCCGGGCTGCCGCCGCTCGTCCTGCTCGCGGTGGGCGGCCTCGTGACCACCGCCGTCTTCGCGGTCCTGATCGTCCTGGCGGGACCGGACCTCGTTGCTCCATGGATCGCTTTGCGGTCGCGCCGCAGCGTGCGCGGCCGGACCGAATCGGGGGAGACCAGTGAGCCAGCCGACCGAGCCGGCGGGAACCGCGCAGCCGGCCAGAACCACCGAACCGCACCCGGCGGAGGAGATCCGGCCGGTCCCGCTGGTGCTGATGTACCACTCGGTCGACCACGTCGATGAGGACCCGTACCTGATCACGGTGTCGCCGGGGCGGTTCGAGCGCCAGCTCGCCTGGCTGCGGGCGCGCGGGCTGCGCGGCGTCGCCATGGCCGAGCTGCTGGACGCGCACGCCGCCGGACGGGCCCGCGGCCTCGTCGGGCTGACGTTCGACGACGGCTACGCCGACTTCGCGACCCGGGCCGTCCCCGCGCTGCTGCGGTACGGGTTCGGCGCGACCGTCTACGTCGTGTCGGGGCGGATCGGCACCTACAACGCCTGGGACGCCGACGGCCCCCGCAAGCCGCTCATGACGGCCGACCAGATCCGGACCGTCGCGGGCGCCGGCATGGAGGTCGCCTCGCACGGCCGCCACCACGTGTCCCTCCCCGAGACCGACGACACCGAACTCCGCGAGGAACTGGAGGAGAGCCGCGCCGCGCTGGAGGACATCGTCCAGGCGCCGGTCACCGGCTTCGCCTACCCCTACGGGCACGCCACCGCCCGCGAGGTCGAGGCGGTGCGGGCCGCCGGATACGACCACGCGTGCGACATCCGGCCCGAGGAGCCGTCCCGGCACGCGCTGCCGCGCACCTACATCGGCGACCGGGACGGGCCGCTGCGGCTGCGGGTCAAGCTCGTCCGGCACGAGCTGCGGCGCCGGAGCCACGTGTGACCCGCGTCCTGCACGTCATCACCGGGCTGGAGCACGGCGGCGCCGAACGCCAGCTCGCGCTGCTGCTGCGCCACCTGCCGGTCGCGTGCGAGGTCGCGACGCTCACCCGCACCGGCACGCTCGGCGCCGAGATCCGCCGGACCGGGGTGCCCGTCCACGAGATCGGTATGCGCGGCAACCGCGACCTCGCCGCGCTGCCCCGGCTCGCGCGGCTCATCCGGCGCGGCCGGTACGACGTCGTCCACACCCACCTGTACCGGGCGTGCGTCTACGGGCGGATCGCCGCGCGCCTCGCCGGGACGGCCCGCGTCATCGCCACCGAGCACTCGCTCGGGGACGGGCACATCGAGGGGCGCGCGACGACGCGCGGCGTCCGGGCGCTGTACCGGGCGACCGAGCGGCTCGGGCACGCGACGATCGCGGTGTCGCCGACGGTCGCCGCCCGGCTGCGCGGCTGGGGCGTGCGGCCCGGCCGGATCGCCGTGATCCCGAACGGCATCGACGCCGCCGCGTTCGCGTTCGACGCCGCCCGCCGCGCCGCGACCCGCCGCCGGCTCGGCATCGGCCCGGACGAGCCGGTCGTCGGCGGGGTCGGGCGGCTCGTGCCGACCAAGCGGTTCGACCTGCTGATCGAGGCGGCCGCCCGGCTGGACGGCGCCCGGCTGCTGCTCGTCGGCGCCGGGCCGATGCGCGGCGCGCTGGAGCGGCTCGCGCACGAGCTCCGCGTCCCGGTGGTGTTCACCGGCGGGACGTCGGACGTCGCCGGCGCGCTCGCCGCGATGGACGTGCTCGCCGCGCCGTCCGTCCAGGAGACGTTCGGGCTCGGTGTGCTGGAGGCCCTCGCCGCCGGGCTGCCCGTCCGCTACACCGCCTGCCCCGCGCTCGACGACCTCCCGCCCGGCGAGGCCCCCGGCGCCCGCCGCCTCCCCACCGACGCCGCGGTCTGGAGCGCGGAACTCGCCCGCGCCCTGGCCGGGGACCGCGCCGGCGACCGGGACCGGACGCGCGTGCCGCCCGTCGTCGCCCGCTACGACATCGCCCGGCAGGCCGCCGAGCTCGCCCGGCTGTACCTGCCCGAGCCGGCCGCCCGCGGGGTTGTTCCGCTACGAGAAAGGGCTCAAGATGCCGCAACCTGAACCGAAACCGAAGGGCGGGGCGCTGGACGCCGCCGTCCGGCGCCTGCGCGGGCCGGTCACCGCGTTCCTGCGGCGGTTCGGCCCGGCCCTGGCGTTCGTGCTGGCCGGCCTCCTCGGCGGGCTCGGCTACGGCCTGCTCGCCCCCACCACCTACACCGCGACCGCGTTCGTCCTGGTCGTGGACGCCGGGGACGGGCAGTCCGGCCCCGCGGCGGTCAGCTTCGCGCAGGCGTACGGGCGGCTCGCACCGCTCCCCGAGACCCTGGAGCACTCCTCGATCCCGCTGCCGCGGCACGCCGCGGGCGGCACCCGCGAGCACATCCAGGCGTCCACCTCGCCGGACACGCCGCTGATCCGGCTGGCCGGCAGCGCCCGGACGCCCCGCGACGCCGCCGCGTTCGCCAACGCCGCCGCCGACGCGCTCGTCCGGTACGGGGCGCAGCACCGCGCCGACACCGGCGTCCGCGTCGCGCTGATGACGCTCGCCGAGCCGCCGGCCGTCCCGTCGTCGCCGAACCTGCTGCTGGACGTCGCCGCCGGGACCGCCGCGGGCGTCCTGCTCGCCGGGCTCAGCGCCGCCGTGCTGAGCGGTCGGCGCGGTGCCCGGCGCGACGCGGCGGCCCGGCACGCGGCCGTCCCCGCACCGGCCGCCGCCCCGCCGGCCGCCGCTCCGGTCGCCGCTCCGGTCGCCGAACCGGCGAAGGGCGAGCCGGCGGACGCCGAGCGCGCGGAGGTGACGTCATGACCGCGATCGCGCCCGTCCGGCTCGCGACCCCGGCCGTCGAATGGTCGGTCGAGGTGCACCGGGACGAGCAGGCGCTCGTCGGCCTCGCGGACGAGCTGCGCGACCTGTACGACCGCAGCCCGGCCGCGACGCCCTTCCAGACCTACGAGTGGATCAGGGCGTGGTGGGGCTGGTACGGGACGCGCGGGCGGCTGCGCCTCGCGCTCGTCCGGTGCCGGGGCCGGCTCGTCGCGGCGGCGCCGCTGATGGCGGGCGTCCGGTACGGGTTCCCGGTGCTGGTCCCGCTGGCCGCCGAGCAGAGCGACTTCACCGACTTCCTCCTCGACCCCGTGTACGCCGACGGCGCCGTCCCGCACCTCGCGCGGGCCCTGCTGGACGAGCGCGGATGGTGCGCCCTCGACCTGTGCGAGGTCCGCCCCGGCTCGGTGGCGCACCTGGTCGCCGCGCGGTGGCCGCGCCGGACGTGGCGGACGCCGTCGTCGGTGTGCCTCGAACTCCCGGCCGGCGGCATCGACGACGTCCTCGGCCGGCTGCCGCGCCGCACCGCCGGGAAGATGCGCGCCAAGCTCCGCAAGGTCGACGTGCGCGGCATCACGGCCGAGAGCACCCCGCCGGAGCGGGCGGCGGAGGCCGTCCACGCCCTGCTCGACCTGCACGCCCTCCAGTGGGCGGGCCGTCCGATCAACCCCGAGCACACGCGGGAGCGGTTCCGCCGGCACCTGGCCGAGGCCGCGCCCGGGATGGTCCGCGACGGGCGCGCCGCCATCATACGGTACACCTGGGACGACCGGCTCGTCGCCAGCGACCTGGTGCTCATCGGCCACCGGTACGTCGGCGCCTACCTGTACGGCGCGATCCCGGACCTGCGCGCCTGCGTGGACGTCTCGCTGATGATGCTGCGGCAGAACCTCGCCATCGCGCGGGACCGGCACCGGCAGGGCGTCAGCCTGCTGCGCGGCGACGAGCCGTACAAGCTGAAATGGCGGCCGACGCCCGTCCGCAACGAGCGGATCATCCTCGGGCGGTCCGCGGCGGCCGCCGCGTTCGCCGGCCTCGCGCAGGCCCGCGGGTACGTGTCGGCACGGCGGCACCGCGGGCAGGAAGGCCATGGCTGAGCCGCTGCGGGTGCTGCACGTCAGCCAGCCCAACGCCGGCGGGGTCGCGGTGTACGTCGGGCAGGCGGCCATGGACCAGCGCAGGCGCGGCTGGAGCGTCGCGGTGGCGTGCCCGCCGGGCGGCGACCTGCCCGAGCGGTGCATGGCGGCCGGCGTCCCGTGGCTCAACTGGGACGCCGCGCGGACCCCCGGCCCCGGCGTCCTGGCGGAGGCGCTCCGCCTCCGGCGGGTGGTCGCGACGTTCGCGCCCGACATCGTCCACCTGCACTCCTCGAAGGCGGGCCTGGCCGGGCGGCTGCTGCGCCGCCCGTGCGGCACGCCCACGCTGTTCCAGCCGCACGGCTGGTCGTGGCTCGCCGCCACCGGGCGGCAGGCCGCGTGCAGCCGCCGCTGGGAGCGGCTCGCCGCGCGCTGGAGCGACGCGCTCGTCTGCGTCGGCGCGGGGGAGCAGGCCCAGGGCCTGGACGCGCGCGTGCGCGGCGCGTACCGGCTCGTCCGCAACGGCGTCGACCTGGCCCGGTTCACCCCGGCGGACGGCGCGGACCGGCTCACCGCGCGCATCCGGCTCGGGCTGGCCGCCGGGGTGCCGCTCGCCGTGTGCGTGGGCCGGGTGACCCGGCAGAAGGCGCAGGACGTCCTGGTCGCGGCCTGGCCGGCGGTGACCGAGCGCTGCCCGTCCGCCGTGCTCGCGATCATCGGGGACGGCGACGACCTGGCGCGGCTGCGGCGCGAACGGGTGCCCGGTGTCCGGTTCGTCCCGGCGGTGGACGACACCCGCGACTGGCTGGCCGCGTCGAACGTCGTCGCCCTGCCGTCCCGGTGGGAGGGGCTGCCGCTGACGGCGCTGGAGGCGCTCGCCATGGGCCGCCCCATCGTCGGGACGGACATCCCCGGGATCGCGGAGATCGTCGCGCCGGGCACGGGCGCGCTCGTGCCCGTGGAGGACCCCGCCGCGCTCGCCGCGGAGATCGCCGCGCGCCTCGAACGCCCCGACGCCGCCGGGCGGGAGGGGCGCGCGGGCGCCGCCGCGTCGGCCGCCTACGACCTGTCGGGGACCCTGGAGCTCCTCGCCGCCGTCACCCGCGAGGTGGCCGGAGGCTCCCCCGACGAGGGCCGGGTGGACGCGCGGGCCGTGGCGGGCGGGTTCGTCCACGCGGGCCTCGCCGGAGTCGGGTCGGCGGGCGGCGCCGTCGCCGGTGCCGTGGGGGCCGGTGCGGTGGGGGCCGGTGCGGTGGGAGCCGGCGCGGTCGGCGGCGGCACCGCGGGCGCGCCCGGTGCCGGTTTGAACGGCCCGTGCGGCGACGCCGGCGGCGGGGCGGTCACGCCGCCGAACAGCTCGCGGTAGGCGGCGGACGACCGCGGATTGCCGCCGCACGACCAGACCCCGTGCGGGCAGTAGTCGGTGATCGACTGGTACACGACATCGTGCGACATGATCCACTCATGCATTCCCCGAATATATTCGGGGTTGTCGGAATTGCGGAACAGGCCCCATTCCGGGAACGAGATGCGCTTGCCGTGCGCGGCCGCGAAATCGGCCTGCGCGCGCAGCCCGTACGGCTCGTTCACGTAATCGTCAAACGACTTGCCCGGTGGTTGGTCATAAGTGTCGGAGCCGATGATGTCGACGACGTCGTCACCCGGATAGCACTCCGTCCACGGAACCGCGTCCCGGCCCCGCGTCGGCGCGAAATCGAATCGGAAATGCGCGCCCGGCACCGAGCGCATGGTCGCGACGATCCGCCTCCAGTACGCCTTCCACGCGCGGGGATTCGGCGCGCACCGGCCGCCGTAGGTGTCCCCGTTCATCTCCCAGCCGAGGACGATCACCGCGTCGCCCGCGCCCAGCCTCACCAGCCGCCGGGACAGGATCCGGTAGTGCGCGTCGAAGGCGCCCGACGCGCCGCCGCGCAGCAGCGAGTCCAGCACCGACACCGGGATCCACGCCTCGTTGGGGGCCATCATCGGCACATTTATCACCAGCAGCCGGCGCGAATCGGCCGCCTTCCAGCGGGCCCACGGCGTGAGCAGCCCGTGCGGGCCCTCGATCTCGTGCCAGTCGTCGCCCGGCAGGTAGGTGCGGCCGACCGTGACGGTCGAGCCGAGCCACCGCTGGAACCGGCCGACCCGGGCCACCCCCTCCGCACCGGAGCCCAGAAATGCGCCCAAGGGCACATAGGACGGTGATCTCTGAATCGCCTGCGGTTGCAGCCAGGTCACCATCGTGGACGCCGCGAGCAGGACCACGATGGCGAACGCGGCCAGAAGCGGAGGGAGCGGACAGAACGGAAGCGGCCTTTTCCGGCGAGGTCCGAATGGCCGCCCGGCTGAATGGATATCCGCAGCTCCCATGCGTATCGTATGCCCTTGGACGTCCGCCGCGAAAAAGCCGTCCGGACGGAACAGGCCGAGAATTTACGTTAGGAAGGTTGTCGTGCGCCACTTTCCCTGGGAATGCGCCTGAACACATGTTCTTCGACACCCGTACCCCGCAGCGGACCCGCCTCGACACCGGCCTTCCCGTCCTGCTGCTGCGCACCGACCGCAACGTCTTCCACCACGGGACGCTCGCGGCGATCCGCAGCCTCGGCCGCGCCGGCGTGCCCGTGCACGCGATCATGGAGGGGCGGGCCAACCCCGCGTCCCGCTCCCGCTACCTGCACCGGGGGCATCCGTGGGCGCCGCCCGCCGCCTACCCGGCCGAGATGGTGAGCCACCTGCGCGCGATCGGCGAGCGCATCGGCCGCGAGACGCTGCTCGTCCCGATGGACGACGCCGGCGCCATCTTCGTCGCCGAGCACGCGGACGCGCTCCGGCCCCGCTTCGCCTTCCCGGCCCAGGACCCGGACGTCCCCCGCCGCGTCGCCGACAAGTCCCTGCTGCGGGACGCCTGCGCGGAGCACGGCATCACCTGCCCGCCCAGCCTGATCCCCGCGTCCGCCGCCGACGTCGACGAGGCCGCCGACGCGTTCGGGCTGCCGATGATCGCCAAGTGGTCGCGGCCGTGGCGGCTCGGCACCGGGCTGCGCAGCACCACGCTGGTCCGCACGCGCGGCGAACTGCACCGGCTGTTCGCCGCCACCCGGCACCGCGACCCCGACGGCGACGCCGGCCCGCTCATCCTGCAGCGCCGCGTCCCGGCGGGCGGCGGCGACTGGTTCTTCCAGGGCTACTTCGACGCGAACCTCGACTGCCTGTACGGCGGCACCGGCCGCAAGCACCTCGCGCATCCGCCGCAGGCCGGGCACACGGTCGTGGGGCAGTGGGTCGCCAACGACGAGCTGTACCGGCTCGCGGTCCGGATCGTCCGGCAGCTCGGCTGCCGCGGCCTCGTCGACCTGGACTTCCGGCTCGACCAGGACGGCGGCTACCACCTGCTCGACTTCAACCCGCGGATCGGCGCGCAGTTCCGGCTGTTCACCGACCGCGACGGGCTCGACCTCGCCCGCGTCCTGCACCTGCACCAGTCCGGCCGCCGCGTCCCGGACGCGAGCCCGGCGACCGGCCGCCGGCTGCTGGTGGAGAACCACTACGTCCAGCAGACGGCCGGACGGCGGCCGCTGCGCGCGGGAGCCCTCCGCCCGCTGCGCGAGGCCGACGAGTTCGCCTGGTACGCCGCGGACGACCTGCCGCCCTTCCTTGCGATGGGCCGGCGGAGCCTGCTCCGCGCGGTCGAGCGGCTCCGCACCAGGTAACACCACAACACACGGGGGAATGAGACATGAGCGACTCGGCCAGCGACGTCGTCATCGCCGGCGCCGGGCCCTACGGCCTGTCGACGGCCGCCCACCTGCAGAACCTCGGGCTCGACATCCGGATCATCGGGGAGCCGATGCGGTTCTGGGAGGCGAACATGCCCGAGGGCATGTTCCTGAAATCCGAGCCGTTCGCGTCCAACCTGGGGTCGCCGCAGATGGGCATGCGGTTCACCGACCTGCACCCCGGCTGGCGGATCGGGCAGCCGATCCCGCTGGAGACCTTCGTCGAGTACGGCCGCTGGTTCGCCGCCGAGGCCGTCCCGCAGCGGCCCGGCGACCGGGACGCGCAGGTCGTGAACGTCGAGCGGGGCCGGCCGGGCGGCTACGCCGTCACGCTGTCCACCGGCGAGACGATCGCGGCGCGGGCCGTGGTGGTCGCGGTCGGCGTCGGCCCGTTCGCGCACATCCCGGAGGAGCTGGCGGGCATGCCGTCCTGGCTCGTCTCGCACGCCAGCGCGCACCGCGACCTCGGCCTGTTCGCGGGCAAGGAGGTCGCCGTGCTCGGCGCCGGGCAGTCCGCGCTGGAGACCGCGGTGCTGCTCGCCGACGCCGGCGCGCACCCGCACGTCATCGCGCGGCGGCCGGAGCTCGACTGGAACACGGTGCCGCAGGAGCGCCGCGCCCTGCGCGACCGGCTGCTCGGCGGGCCCCGCTCGGGCCTCGGCACCGGCTACCGCACCTGGCTGTGGGCGGAGCGGCCCGGCATCGTCCGGTACCTGCCGGAGGCGACCCGCCGCCGGATCGTCCGCGAGACGCTGCCGCCCGCCGGCTCCTGGTGGCTGCGCGACCGGCTGGACGACCGCGTCCGCGTCACGACCGGCCACCGGCCCGCGAAGGCCGTGGAGCAGGAGGACGGCCTCGCGCTCACCACCGTCGACCGCTCCGGCCGCCGGCTCGTCACCGAGGTCGAGCACGTCATCGCCGCGACCGGCTACGTCCCGGACGTGGCCCGGCTCGGCCTGCTCGCCCCCGACCTGCGCGGCCGCATCGCCACCCGGCTCGGCGCGCCGGTCCTCAGCCGCGACTTCGAGGCGTCCACGCCCGGCCTGTACTTCGCGGGCCTGGCCGCGGCCGCCACGTTCGGCCCCGTCATGCGCTTCGTGCACGGCGCCGACTTCGCCGCGACCCGGATCTCCCGGCACATCATCCGCCGGACGCCGCGCATGCGCCCGCCCGCGCCCCGCCCGGCCCACACCCCGGAGCCGGACGCGTCCCGCCGATAAGAAGCCGCCATCTCGTTGATCTGCGGCGTGTTGTTGTTTTCGACGCGCTCATAACAACAACACGCCGCAGGTCAACGCATCCGGTGGAGGGGCTGGGGCGGGCTTCGGGAGGGATTTCGTCCTCCCGGGGGCGGGGGTGTGGGGTGAGGTTCTTCCTCTGGGTGGGCGGGGACGGGGCCGTTGCCGCCCGTGCGTGCTAGTACCTGACGGGGCGGGCGCGGCGGCGGGCGCGCTCGGTCTGGGCGGCGGCGATGGACCACCGCACGCGCCAGTACAGCGTCCAGACCGACATCGGGCCGCGGCCCGGCTTCGGGCGCTGATCAGCGGGGACGTTGGCGATCGCGATGCGGACGAGGTCGGCGCGGGTGAGGAAGCGGTGGACTTCGCGGCGGGGGGCGCGGGGCCGGCGCAGCGGGCGGAACCGGGTGATCGCGGACGAGGCGTTGGGCAAGGGAGCTCCTCCGTGAGGCGGTCGGTGACCACTCGCTCACCGACTGTAGCGCATCCGATACCGTTCGCCATGCTTCTCCCAGGTCTCGGGCGGCGGCGCCGCAGAACGGATGAGCACGGCAAAGCGGGCGTCGGCGGAACGGAAAACCGGGTGCGGTAAAAGGCGAATTCACGGGCCGGTAAATGATCCCGGGACACGCCGGTGAACGGAACAATGGCTCCTTGCGCCGGCCGCGCCAGGTGTTACGTTCGACCGGACCTCGAATAGGCGACAGGGAGGACCGGCCGTGGAATCCGCATCGATCCGGCGCGGGGCGATTCGCCCGCAGGATCGGTCGCGGCATGCCCTGGTGCCCGTTCTCCTACGCCTCGCCGCCATTGTCGGGTTCGCGGTCGCCGGATGGATCGCGCTCTCCGCGCTGCACGACGCCGCGTTCGCGGCCGAGCGGCCGCACGCGGTGCGCACGGTGCAGGCGGTGCAGGCGGCCGGCGAGGGGTCGGCCACGCTCCGGCATTTCACGTCGAAGCCGGGCTGGCACATGATGAGCGACGATGTGCGCGACATGGGGAACGACCCCATGCGCTACGTCCGGTCGCGCCGGCACGACCTGTTCGACGACAAGGACCGGGCCGTCCGCCATGTGCGGAAGGCGGCCGACGCCGCCGGCGTGCCGCGGGTCCGGCTCCCGGACGTCCGGCCTGAGCGGCCCGTCCTCGGCAGGCTCGTCACGAAGGTGACCGACACCCGGCTCGTCCAGCGGCCGGCCGACGCGCGGCCGGAGCGGCAGGACACCGCCGGTGCTTCCCACGAGGCGTCCAAGGACGCCGCCTCCACTGCCGTGAGTCCGAAGGCCGCCGCCAAGACGAGCGCGGCCCCGGCGGCAGGCGACTGCTCGCGCTGCCGCGGTGACCACCGCGCACCCGCGCAGGCGCCCGTCCAGCCCGGCCAGGACGCCCCGCAGGGCGGCGGATCGACGGGCGGGCACCCGCTCATGCCCGTCGCCGACCTGCCGAACCGGCGGCATCCGGCGGCACCGGCCGCCGTGGACGCCGGCACCTTCCGGCGCACGGCGCTGACCGACGTGGCCGCCCCGGGCAGCCCGTCCGTCGTCCCCGACTAGGACGATCCCCTTCCGGCCGTGACCGGCCGACTCATGGCGGCCGCGTGCGCGCAGCACGCCGCCCGCCCCACCGAACCCTTCTCCACGCGCAACGGCCGGGCCCCGGCCGCTGCCAGTGCTGCGCCCACCCGGACGGTGCCGCGCAGCGATCACCACCGATGCAAGGACAGGAGCAACACATCATGCGAAAGTGGGCAAAGAGCACCTCCCGCGCCGCCCTGGTGGCCGCGGGCGCCCTCACCATCGGAGCCGCCTTCGGCTCCGGAGTCGCGGCCAACGCCGCCGCGTTCTACGGCGGCGGCCACGGCGGCGGCGTCGACATGACGTCGTCCGGCAACTTCGGGATCGCCAACGGCAACCAGGTGTACGCGCCGATCAGCCTGCCGCTGGACGTCTGCGGCAACGCGGTCGCGATCGCCGGGCTCGCGCAGGCGCAGTGCAAGGGCGGCGCCTCGGTGTCGTCGCACCGCTCGGGCGGCCACACGGCCGACCGGGGCTACCGGGCCTCCGGGCTCTGGGGCGGCGGTGGCGGCTGGGAGCACGGCAAGTCCGTGCACATGCAGACGTCCGGCAACTTCGGGATCGCCAACGGCAACCAGGTCTACGCGCCGATCAGCGTCCCGATCAACGTGTGCGGCAACGCCGTCGCGGTGCTCGGGCTCGCGCGGGCGCAGTGCGAGGGCGGCGCGTCGGTGAAGCGGACCGGCGACCGCGACGTCGACATGAAGTCCTCGGGCAACTTCGGGGCGCTGAACGGCAACCAGTTCTACATCCCGATCAACGCCCCGATCAACGTGTGCGGCAACGCCGTCGCCGCGCTCGGCCTCGCGCAGGCGCAGTGCAAGGGCGGCGCGAGCGTCGGGGACGGCGACCACGACCTGCCGCCCACCCTGCGGACGCCGCCGGTGAAGAAGCACAAGAAGCCCTACAAGCCGTCCAAGCACCGCCCGGCGGCCAAGCACAAGAAGCTGCCCTCGACCCTGCGGGCCGAGGGCCGCCGCATGGCGGACACCGGCGCGAACTACCGCACCGCGGAGGGCCTGCCCGGTGTCCAGCAGCTGCTGAACACGCTCGGCGGCGTCGTCAACGTGCCCGGGGTGAACGTCCGCCCCGGGCAGGTGGGTCCGCAGGGCGGCGCCGGGGCGCCCGTTCGGGTCGGCTCGCCGGTCCTGAACTGACCACGCGCCGGCCCGGATGACGATCCACCGGCCGGCGGACGAGGAGAGGGGGCGGCAGACGTGCCGCCCCTTCCCCATGCACGCGGCACTCCAGATCGATGGAGGCTCACCATGCTCAACCTGAAGGCGGCGGGGGCGGCGGCCGTCGCGGCGTTCTGCTGCGCGCCCGTCGTGGGCGTCCCGCGGGCGCAGGCGGCCCCGGCGCTGCCGGCGGCCGTCGCCGCCAGTCCCGACAAGGGCGCGCGGCTCGGGCAGATCCGGATCAAGCGGATGCGCCTGAAGGCGGACGTCCGGCAGGGCGTCGGCCAGGCGGTCCTGCGGCGGGCCGTCGGCCACTACCCGGGGACCGGCGTCCCCGGACGGGACGGCAACACCGTGCTGCTCGGCCACCGGACGACCTGGCTGCGCCCGTTCAACAGGCTCGACCGGATGCGGCGCGGCGACACGATCGTCCTGCGCTGGGGCCGGACGACCTACGTGTACCGGGTGCGGACCAAGCGCGTCATCGAACCGCGTGACCGGCGGGTCCTGGAGCCGGTGCCGTTCAAGCGGCGCAGCGCGCCCCACGGCCAGTACGTCACGCTCATCACCTGCACCCCGAAGGGCTCGGACCGCTACCGCCTCGTCGTCGTCGGCGAGCTCCAGCGGAAGCGCTGATCCGGACCCCGATCGAAGGCCGGGCGCTGGACGGCGCGGTGCGGCTCCGCGCCGTTCAGCGGCCGCCGTAGAGGGCGATCAGGCCGTCGTAGTCGCCCTTGCCGAGGGTGGCGGGGCCGCCGTCGCAGGACGCGATGGACGGCGCCATCGTCAGGTTCTCGTGCTCGGTGCCCTCGACGTGGGCCAGCCCGAGGACGTGGCCGGACTCGTGCGTCGCGACCGCTTCGGCGGAGTAGCTCCCGGCCGGGCACGATCCGTCCGTCCACCATCGCTTGCCCTGCGTCTGCAGCGCCATGTCGCTCTCGACGGTCGTCGTGCCCTTGAACCAGGTGCAGGTCGCGGCGAGGACGTCCTTGTCGGCGTCCGGCATGGCCTGCCAGCCGAACGTGTTGGCACCGTCCCGCTTCCCGCAGTCGGCTGCGCCGGTGACGTTCGGAGGCTGCGACGCCTGCCCGGTGTAGTGCTCGGCCACGTCCGGCCTCGGAGTGAAGCCGCCGCCGGCCTCGCAGTCCGTGCGGGCGTCGGCCATGTTGGCGATGCCCTTGGCGATGGGGTCCCGAGACGGTCCGGCCGTTCCCGCGGAGTAGCGCCACTGGACGGTGGTGCCCTTCGGCCACCTGCTCGGCTCGGCGCGGTGCGTGCCGTCCGCGCAGGCGGCGGCCGGCGCCCGGAAGCCGCGCGGGCGGCCCTGCGGCACCCGCCCGCCGCGCGCGTCGATGGTGATCTCGCCGTCCCGCTCGTCCACCCGGATGCGCAGCTCGGCGGCGCCGTCGGTACGCAGCTCGTGCGCGACCAGCGAGGTCCCGTCGGACGGGACGACCGCCGCGAGCCCGTTCGGGCCGCGCACCGTCCGGCCGCGCAGATCGCAGTCGGCGATCTTCACCCGCCGCGGCATGGCGCGGGCGGACAGCGGGCCGCCCGGCTTGCACCACGCGGGCCCGGCGGAGGCGGGACGCGCGAACGCGGTGCCGGTGAACGCCGTGCCGATGAATGCGGTGCCGGTGAACGCGGTGCCCGCGAGCGCCGCGGCGGCCGTCGCGGCCCCCGCTCGCCGGACCGCCCGTGGATAGTCGCGCATAGCATTTTCTCCGATGTGCGGGAACGTCCCCTGGCAGTCTTTCGCGGGGCCGGAAAAGGGAAACGGCCGCTTTCTAAAATGATCACCATCTCGGCGCACGTGTCTTTCCTCGATGACCGTCCCGATGTGTCTTTGTCGGGAAATCGGTGACGCGCCACGCGGAGAGCGGCGTAAGAATCAGGTAAATCATCCCTCATAATACGGCAAACACGTTTATTGTCCCCCCATGCGGAAAAGCAGCAAGTAATCCGGCAACTCGGGATCAAACAGAACACCGTTGCCGAGAGGCGGGTGCAGGACCCACCTCCCCCGGCCCCCCGTCTCGCCGCCGGCAGCGTTCACGGAAGCAGAGGTGTTCAACGTGCAGACGCAGACACAGGTGCGGGAACTCATGGGCATGAGCGTGACCGACGCCAACGGCACCAAGGTCGGCACGATCAAGCAGGTCTACCTCAACGACGACTCCGGTTCGCCGGAGTGGGTGACCGTGCACACCGGATGGTTCGGGATGCGGGAGAGCTTCGTCCCGCTCTCGGGCTCGCGCAAGAACAAGGACATGCTGCAGGTCCCGTACGACAAGGAGACCATCAAGGGCGCCCCGAACGTCGACGCCGACGAGCACCTGTCGCACGCCCAGATCGTGGACCTGTACCGGCACTACGGCGTACGCCCCCCGGGCGGTCGCCGCCAGGGCGGTGACGCGGAGACGACGCGGGACGCGGACCGGACGGCCGGCGAGCGCGGACTGACCGGCGAGGGCAAGGCCGCCGGGACGACCGGTACGAGCGGGAGCACCGAGACCGGCAGGGCCGCGGGCGCGGCGGGCGCGGCCGGCACGGCGGGCGCCGCCGGGATGGCCGTCCGCCCGGACCGGGCGGGCCGCGAGCAGCCGGCCATGCCGCCGCAGTCGGCGCGCGAGGGCGCGGAGGCCCCGATGACCGAGATCACCCGGTCGGAGGAGCAGATGCGCATCGGCACCGAGCGGCACGAGGCCGGCCGCGTCCGGGTGCACAAGTACGTCGAGACGGAGATGGTCGAGCGCACGATCCCGGTCTCGCACGAGGAGGTCCGGATCGACCGCGAGCCGATCGTGGGCGGCGAGCCGGACCCGCAGATCAGCCTCGCCGAGGACGACCACGAGATCATCCTCTACGAGGAGCGGCCGGTCATCGCCAAGGAGACCATCCCGGTCGAGCGCATCCACGTGCGCACCGAGGAGGTGCAGGACGAGCAGACGGTGCGCGGCGAACTCCGCAAGGAGCGCATCGAGGTGACCCGCGACGAGGACGTGCGCGGGGGCGTGCGCGGGGAGGACCGCGGGAAGCGCGGTCGCCCGTCCACGTGAGCGACGCGCGGTCCTGAGTGAGCGCCACACCGGATGGCGAGCGCCCGGGCAGGCCGTTCACCCGCCGGCCGCCCGGGCGCTCGCGTGGCCGGAGGTGGTCAGCGCGACCGGTGGTGCGGGAGCGCCGGCGCAGGCGGAGCAGCGCCGCCGGGGCGGGGGCGCTCGCGGTCCCCGCCCGTCCGACCGGCTTTGTTCGGTGCATGATTCAACGTGTGAATTTAGTCTCCGTCAACCCCTCTTCCCCAGTTTTCACCAGGGTCCGGCGAGCGCCGGGCGGGTCCGTTGACAGCCGCCCGGAAGCCGGGGGAGGTTCCTGAGTGACGACGTCGCCGAGCGCGGGGGTCGTGGCCGTCCGGGCGTGCCGCGACCTCCGCGCCCGGCCGTGCGCGGTCCGCCGGGCCGTGCGGCGTCCTCGCAGCGACTCAGGAGGGACGACTTGCGACACCCCCACAGACGCGTCATCGCCACCCGGATCGGGCGATCACTGGTCGCGCTCGCGACCATCGCCGCGCTCCCGTCCGCCATCGCGGTACCGCCCGCGGTGGCCGCGGGGCCGCCGGCCTACCTGAACGCGCGGCTCCCCGTCGCCCAGCGGGTGAACGACCTGCTCGGCCGGATGACGCTGGAGGAGAAGGTCGGCCAGATGGCGCAGGCCGAGCGCGGCGCCGTCGACGGCGACCGCGACCAGATCACGACGCTGGCCCTCGGCTCGGTGCTGTCCGGCGGCGGGTCGGTGCCCGCCGACAACACCCCGGCCGGCTGGGCCGACATGGTGGACGCCTACCAGTCCAAGGCGCTCGCCACCCGGCTGAAGATCCCGCTGCTGTACGGGATCGACTCGGTGCACGGCCACAACAACCTCGTCGGCGCGACGATCTTCCCGCACAACATCGGGATGGGCGCGACCCGCGACCCCGCGCTCGTCAGGCGGGAAGAGCAGATCACGGCGATCGAGACCAAGGCGACCGGGCCGCAGTGGGTGTTCGCGCCGTGCGTCTGCGTCAGCCGCGACCTGCGCTGGGGCCGGACGTACGAGTCCTTCGGCGAGGACCCGCGGCTCGTGAGCGAGATGGCCGTCGGCATCGAGGGCTTCCAGGGCAGGCACAAGCGGGACATGGCGACGAACCGGCACGTCCTCGCGACGGCGAAGCACTTCGCCGGGGACGGCGACACGAAGTTCGGCTCGTCCACGAGCGGGACGTACACGATCGACCAGGGCGTCACCGTCACCGACCGCAGGACGTTCGCGAAGATCGACCTCGCGCCGTACGTCACCGCCGTGCGCAAGTACGGCGTCGGCAGCATCATGCCGTCGTTCTCCAGCGTCGACTGGACGGAGGACGGCGTCGGCAACCCGGTCAAGATGAGCGCGCACAAGGAGCTGCTGACCGACGTCCTCAAGAAGAAGATCGGCTTCGACGGGTTCCTCATCAGCGACTGGGCGGCCATCCAGCAGATCCCCGGCGACTACGCCACGCAGGTGCGGACGTCCGTCAACGCCGGCATGGACATGTTCATGGAGCCCTACAGCGCTCCGCAGTTCATCCAGACGCTGATCGCCGAGGTGAAGGCGGGGCGCGTGAAGATGTCCCGCATCGACGACGCCGTGCGCCGCATCCTGACGGCGAAGTTCGAGCTCGGCCTGTTCGAGCACCCCTACACCGACCGCAGCCTCGCCACGACGATCGGGTCGCCGGAGCACCGCGCGGTCGCGCGGCAGGCCGTCGCGGAGTCGCAGGTCCTGCTGAAGAACGCGGGCCGCGCGCTGCCGCTGCGCAAGAACGCGCGGATCTACGTCGCGGGCGTTAACGCCGACGACATCGGCAACCAGGCGGGCGGCTGGACGGTCACCTGGCAGGGCTCGTCGGGGGACATCATCCCCGGGACGACGATCCTGGACGGCATCAAGCAGAACTCGTCCCACGTCACCTACAGCGCGGACGCGTCGGCGCCCATGGCGGGCAGTGACGTCGGCGTCGTCGTGGTCGGCGAGACCCCGTACGCCGAGGGCGTCGGCGACGTCGGCAACGGGCACACGCTGACCCTGTCGGACGCCGACAAGGCCGCGATCGACAAGGTGTGCGGCGCGATCCGGACCTGCGTCGTCCTGGACGTCGCGGGACGGCCGCAGATCGTCACCGACCAGCTGTCGAAGATGGACGCGTTCGTCATGTCCTGGCTGCCGGGCAGCGAGGGCGCGGGCGTCGCGGACGTCCTGTTCGGCAAGCGTCCCTTCACCGGCCGCCTGCCGGTGACGTGGCCGCGCAGCGAGGCCCAGGAGCCGATCAACGTCGGCGACCGGGACTACAAGCCGCTGTTCCCCTACGGCTACGGCCTCCGCACCCGACCCCACCACCACTGACCCCCCGTTGATCTGCGGCGTGTTGTTGTTATAGGGCGCCTCATAACAACAACACGCCGCAGGTCAACGCACTCGGTGCGGCCGTCCGGTCGTTTAGCCCGGTTTCTGCGGGTGAGGCTTCCAGCGTCGTGAAGGGAGACGTGGGTGGACGGCGAGCCGCGGGTGGCGTTCGTGCTCGGCGGCGGCGGCGTGCTCGGCGCGCACGAGGTCGGCATGCTGCGGGCGCTCGCGGAGGCCGGTGTCCGGCCCGACCTCGTCGTCGGGACGTCGATCGGCGCGCTGAACGGCGCGTTCGTGGCGGCGGACCCCGGCACGGCCGTCGAACGCCTCACCAGCCTGTGGTCCGACGACGCGACCCGCGACGTGTTCGGCGCTCGGCTCTGGGCGCGGCTGTGGACGCTGGCCCGTTCCGGTACCCACCTGCACTCGAACGAGCCGCTGCGCCGCATGCTGGACGAGCTGCTCCCCGTCCGGACGTTCGAGGAGCTCGCCGTCCCCTTCCAGTGCGTCGCCGCCGGGATCGAGACGGCGATGGCGCACTGGTTCACCTCCGGCCCGCTGGTGCCGGCGGTGCTGGCCTCGTCCGCCGTGCCGGGGCTGCTGCCGCCCGTCCGGGTCGGGGACCGGCACTACGTCGACGGCGGGCTCGTCCACAGCATCCCGGTCGGGCGGGCGGTGATGCTCGGCGCGACGACCGTCTACGTCCTGCACGTCGGCCGCATCGAGCGCGACCTGCCGCCGCCGCGCCGCCCGTGGGAGGTCGGCATGGTCGCGTTCGAGATCGCGCGGCGGCACCGGTTCTTCGAGGAGATGGCGACCCTCCCGGACGGCCTGGCCGTGCACGTCCTGCCGGCGGGCGCCAAGCCGCAGAAGGCCGGCGTGGACCTCGCCCAGATGCGCTACAGGAACGTGTCCGGAATCCGGGCTCACATCGAACGCGCCTACCAGGCATCCTTGGAGTACCTCAAAGAACGAGCGTGACATGCTGCCTCCCCCCGTCGTCCGCCGCCTGGTCCTCACGCCGCTGCTGTTCGTGCTGACCCTGCTGATCATCGTGGTCTTCCCGGTCGGGTACGCGGTGGCGTTCCTGATCGGGCGCGACCGCAAGAGGGCGCTCCGGCTGCTGTGGTTCGCGCTCGCCTGGGGGACGCGGGAGTCGGTCGCGGTGCTGGAGTGCGGACTGCTGTGGCTCCGCCGCCGCACCCGCGACGACCGGCACTACGACGTCATCCGCCGCTACGTCGCCGGGCTGTACGGGTCCGCGCAGCGGCGGCTCGGCCTGCGGGTCGAGATCTCCGGCGGCGGCGCCGCGCCGCCCGGCGACCGCCCGCTGATCGTCCTCAGCCGGCACGCCGGGCCCGGGGACGCGCTCCTGCTCGTCCACCACCTGCTGACCGACTACCGGCGGCGGCCCCGCGTCGTCATGAAGGCGCAGCTCCAGTTCGACCCGTGCATCGACATCGCCGCGAACCGCATGCCGAACGTGTTCGTCACGCCCGGCGGCGGCGCCGTCGAGGACATCGGCCGGCTCGCCGCGGGCCTCGGCCCGCGCGACGCGCTGCTGATCTTCCCCGAGGGCGGCAACTTCTCCCCGGAGCGGCGTCGCCGCGCGATCCGGCGGCTGACCCGGCTGCGCCGCACCGACGAGGCGGCCCGCGCCGCCGCGATGCGCCATCTGATGCCGCCGCGCCCCGGCGGCGTCCTCGCCGCGCTCGACGCCGCGCCGTCCGCCGACGTGGTGTTCGTCGCGCACATCGGCCTCGACCACATGGCCACGGTCGGGGACGTCTGGCGGCGCATCCCGCTGACCGGGCCCGTCCAGGCCCGCTGGTGGCGGATCCCCGCCGAGGACGTCCCGGCCGGCCGGGACGCCCGCGTCGGCTGGCTCTACGGGCAGTGGGAGCGCGCCGACGCCTGGATCGGCGCAAACCGGGCACCCGTGTCCGGGTGACATCATGGACGCATGGGCGACGAGGGGTCCGTGCGGGTCGATCTGTGGATCTGGTCCGTGCGGCTGCTGAAGACCCGTTCGATGGCGACGACGGCGTGCCGGGCGGGCCATGTCCGCGTGAACGACGAGCGCGCCAAGCCGTCCACCGCGGTGAAGCCGGGCGACACGGTGCGGCTCCGCCATGACGGGCGGGAGCGGGTCGTCGTCGTGCAGAAGATCGTCCGCAAGCGGGTCGGCGCGCCCGCCGCGCAGGAGTGCCTGATCGACCAGAGCCCGCCCCCGCCGCCGCGCGAGGCGCTCATCCCGATCGGCCGCCGCGAGCGCGGCGCGGGCCGCCCCACCAAGCGCGACCGCCGCGAGCTGGAACGCATCCTCGACCGCTACCGCGTCCTCAACAACCCACCGAAAGAGGACTGATCACACGACCCGCGGTTCCGACCGGCCGAGGACGGTGCCGTCGGCGGCCAGGGCCTCGGCGATGACGTTGGGGGAGTGCGCGAGCGTCACCGCCGTCTCGAAGCCCTTGCGGGGAACGGTCTTCGCCACCACCGGGCGGGTCTCGGAGCCGGTGACGAAACGCCAGCGGGCGACGCCGGTCGCGCCGTTCCAGCTCGCGTGGACGCGCATGCGGCCGTCCGGCAGCGGCGTCATCGCGACGTCGGGGGCGGCCGCGGGGCGCGCGGACCAGTCGGCGCGGTACGCGCGGTAGGAGCCGTCGCCGATCCCGGTGATCTCCAGCCTGGGGGTGCCGTCGGCGGCGAACTCCGTCATCGCCGGTGTCGAACCCCAGCCGACGAGCACGTTCCCGTCCGGCAGGACCTGCATGTTGCCCATGTACTGGCCGAAGGTCTTGCCGTCGGCGTACTCGCGGACCCGTTCCGCGGTGCGGGCGTCCTCGTCGACCGCGAGGACGAGCCCCCGGGAGGAGCCGTCGCCGGGCTCGTCGATGTGGTTGTCGAACAGCGTGATCGTCCCGTCCGGCTGCCGGCGGGCGTCGTGCTGCCAGGCGAACGCGGCGCCGTCGCCGAGCGCGAAGTCGCCGCGCCGGCCGCCGAGCCGCCACCGGACGGCGCCCGTCCGCCGGTCGAGCGAGTAGAGGGCGCAGGTGTTGCGCGCCGACAGCAGCAGCGTGTCCCCGTCGTCCTGGACCGAGTTGACGTGGACGGGGTCGAACGCCTTGCCCTTCGTGCCGTTCGCGTCCTTGGCCAGGGGCATGCGGGTCTCGGTGATGTCGAGGTGGTCGAGGGCGCTCCAGTCGAGCAGCACCTCGCCGGTGCGGACGTCGATCTCCTGGACCCGGTTGTCGAGGACCACCCCCGCGCGCGGCCCGCCGATCGGACGCAGGTCGGCCGTGACCGTCGGATAGGCGATGATCAGCGCCGTCCCGCGGTCGGTGAGCACGAACTCGTGGAAGTCGCCCCGGACGCCGTTCCCGGTCCGGACCTCGGCGACGCGCCGGTAGTCGCGGCCGAGGAGGACGCCGGTGCCCGCCCCGTGCCCGCCCGTCCGGCGCTCGCCCTCCCAGTAGGTGAGGACGGGTTCGCCCTCGAAGACCTGCACCCGCACGTCGGTGATGAGCTGCGCGGACCGGTGGATCCAGACCGGTTCGCCGGTGTCGTCGACGATGAGCGCGTCGGCCGAGCCCGTCCCGCGGAACGGGGCGAGGAACAGCAGCCCGCCCTCCGTGGGGCCGAGGCGCCGCGCCGTGAGGCCGGGCGGCTCCACGTCCGGCATCGTCGCGTAGCCACTCGGGGCGTCGGCCTCGGCGGGGGGCGGACGGCCGGACCCGGCGCCGCTGAGGAGCGCCGCCCCTCCGACGAGCCCGGACAGCAGGAAACCACGACGTGTCATCACCCTCATGCGGCCCTGTCTACCCTCCGATCATGAGAACCGCATAAACGGCTCAGCGCGGGCCGTCGGCGTAGCGGCGCTCGGACTCCAGCGCGGACGCCACGTCCCTCGGGTAGCTGTGCCGGGCCCTGACCAGCAGCAGGCCGTTGAACAGCAGCGGGGCGAGCGCCAGCAGGAACGCCCGGTCCAGCCCGACCGCCGACTCCCGGCCGCCGGCGAGCAGCCCGGACAGCCAGCCGAACAGCACCGGCGCCACCGCCTCCCCGGCCATCCGCACGATCGTCCGGATCGCCTCGGCGCGCCCCCACAGCCGGAAGTGGACGACGTCCAGCCGCACCGCGTCCAGCGGCGGGTTCGCGGCGGCGAGCGCGGCCGCGGCGAGCGTGAACAGCGGCAGCGCGATCAGCGCCCGCTCGGTGAGCAGGCCCGGCAGGAACAGCAGCGCGGACACGGTGAACGCCACCCCCGGCACGGCGACCCGCGCGGTCACCACGCCCCGGCGCACCAGCCGGTCGGCCAGCCGCCCGCCGACGAGCACCCCCGCGAGCGACGCCAGCCCGATGACGGGGATGAACGCCGTCAGCTCGCCCTGGCTGATCGAGTAGTGCTCCTGCACGAACACCATCGCGAACGTGCGCAGCCCCGCGAAGAAGAAGTACCCGATCGCCGACGCGATGATGATGATCACGTTGGTGCGGATGCGCAGCACGTACCGGGCCGCCGCGAGCAGCGTCATCCGCTCCGGATCGGCCGCCAGGACGGTGCGCGGGTCCGGCTCCACGTGCGCCCGCTCGACCTGCCGCTGGGCGGGCTCCTCCCCGCCCCGGCCCGGCGCCGTGGCCTGCGCGCCCCGCTCCGGCTCCGGCAGCATCCGCCACAGCAGCCAGGCCAGCACCAGCCCGAGCGCCGCGACGAGCCAGAACGCGAACCGCCAGTTCAGGAACGCCGCGAGGTTCCCGCCCGCGATCAGCCCGAACCCGACCCCGACCAGCTCGCCGGCGAGGATGCGGCCCCACGTCCCGGCCCGCTCCTCCGGCGGGAACAGGTCGCCGATCAGCGACGCGACCGTGGGCCCCGCCGTCGCCGTCACCGCGCCCAGCGCCACCCGCGACGCCAGCAGCCACTCGTACGACTGGGCCAGCCCGCCGACGATCATCGCGAGGCTCCACAGCACGATGCTGCCCGCGAGCAGCGGCACCCGCGGCACCCGGTCGGTCAGCTGCCCCACCGGCAGCGTCGCGAGCGCGCCGACCGCCGCCGGCGCCGCCGTCAGCACCCCGACCTGCGTGTTGCCGATGTCCAGGGAATCGCGCAACTGCTGGACGATCGCCCCGATGACCCCCGTGTCGGCCGTGTTCAGCGCGAGCACGCACGCCAGCAGCAGCACGATGCGGGCCCGCCGCCGCCCGCCGAGCCGGTCCGCGAGGGCTTCGCCCACCCGTCTCCACGGCCGCGGCGTCCACGTCACCAACCGGTAGTGCCCGTAGACCGACCAGGTATGTCGAGCCCCACCCGCACCGGGCTCAGGTGTACCGGGCTCGGGTGTACCGGGCTCCGGACGGGTTCACGATGCGGCGCACGAGCACGGTCTCGGCCATGTCCTCGTCGTGCACCCGGCGCGGTGCCCGGTCCGGTTCATCGGCCCGCGGGCTGCTCGTCGTCCCTGGTGGCGGCGGGGGAGGACGGGCCGGTGCCGAGGTTCCAGAGCCGGAGCGCCCGATCCTCGCCGCCGGTGATGGCGATGGGCCGGCCGCCGAGTTCCGCGCAGGCGACGGGGACGGCCGGGCCGGTGAGCGTCCGCTCGGTGAGGAGCGGGTCGCCGGCCTGCTCCCGGGTCAGCAGGCTCCAGACGCGGACCGCGCGGTCGGCGCCGCCGGTCACCGCGATCGGCTCGTCGCCGCGCGTCCCGAAGGCCACCGACATGACCGCGCTCCGGTGCACCAGCGGCCGGCCCACCTCGCGGCGGGTGCGGAGGTCCCAGACGCGGACCGTCCGGTCGTATCCGCCGGTGACGGCGATCGGCCGCCCGGCGAGGCTTCCCCACGCGACCGCCATCACCGAGTTGGTGTGGCCGGTCAGCGGCAGCCCGGCCGGCCGCCGGTCCGCGAGGTCGAGGACGCGGAGCGACTGGTCCCAGGCGCCGCCGATGACCGCGACCGCCCGTCCGTCCAGGTCGCCGCACGCCACCGACATCACGCTGTTGTTGCCGACGAGCGGCGGGCCGAGCTGCCGGTGGCCGGCGAGGTCCCACAGCCGGACGGTCCGGTCGTCGCCGGCGCTGACCGCGACGGGACCGCCGTCCAGCACGGCGACGGCGACCGAGAGGACCGCGCCGGTGTGGCCCCGCAGCGGTTCGCCGATCCGTTCCCCGGTCGCCAGGTCCCAGACGCCGAGCGTGCGGTCCTGGCAGCCGGTCACGGCGATCGGCGCGCCGTCGAGGACGCCGCAGGCGACCGACAGGACCGCGTCGTCGTGCCGGAGGGGCGCTCCGCGCTGCTCGCACGCGGTGAGGTCCCAGACCCGCGCGGTGCGGTCGTCGCTGCCGGTCACCGCGACCGGCTCGCCGCCGAGCGACCCGCCGCCGATGCAGATGACGGCGCCGGTGTGGCCGGTCAGCGAGTCGCCGACCTGCGCGCCGGCGGACGGTGCGCCCGGGGCGGCGTCCCGTCCGAGCACGGCCACCACGTCGGCGGCGCTCGGACGCTCGGCCGGGTCCTTCGCCAGGCACCGCGCGATGATCCCGCGCAGCGGCTCGGGCACGGCGTCGAGGTCCGGCTCCTGGTGCGCGATCCGGTACATGACCCCGTGGCCGTACTCCTCGCTGAACCCGAACGGCGGCTTCCCGGTCGCCGCGAACGCCATCGTCGAGCCCCACGCGAACACGTCGGTGTGCGGGCCCATCGCGCCGCCCGTGACCTGCTCCGGCGCCATGTAGGCGGGCGTGCCGCGCAGCTCGTTGTCGCGGTGGGCGATCGTGTCCAGCGCGCGGGCGATGCCGAAGTCGACGACCCGCGCGCCGTCCGGCCCGGTCAGGACGTTGGCGGGCTTGAAGTCGCAGTGCACGAGCCCGGCCTCGTGGATCGCGGCCAGCGCCGACGCCGTCCCCGAGGCGAGCGCCAGCGCCTCGGCGGGGCCGTAGGGCCCCTCGCGGCGGACCCGGTCCAGGACCGATTCGCCGGGGATGTACTCGCTGACGACGTACGGCCGGCCGGCCTGCTCGCCGGAGTCGAGCACGCGCGCGGTGTACCCCTTCACCCGGTCGGCCGACTTGATCTCCCGGGCGAACAGCTGCCGGCCGCGGGCCGTCCCGCCGAACCACGGGTGCAGCCGCTTGATCGCGACGCGCAGGCCGTCCGGTGCGGTGCCGAGGTAGACGACGCCCTGGCCGCCCGAGCCGAGGCGCGCGATCACCCGGTACTCGCCGATCCGCTCCGGATCGCCGGCTTCCAGCGGACGCGGCGCCACCCTAGGCCCGCCCCAGCGCCTCGACGGACCTGCGGAACTCCTCCAGATCGGCGGAGTCGCCCGCGAACTGCCGCACCGCGCGCAGCAGCTCCGCGATGCCCTGCGGATGCTCGCGGCAGGCACCGACGATGGCGGCCATGTCGTCCCGGTCGTCCTCGGCCCGCCGCCGCCCGATGACCGTCGCGAGCGCCAGCGGCAGCTCGGCGACGATCTGGTCCCGCAGACGGCGCCCGCGGAGCTGCCGGATCGTCAGCGCGATGTCCAGGGCGGCGTCGAGCCCGCGCGGCCGCTCGACGATCGTGACCGAGGCCGGCGGCAGGGCCGGAGGCGGGACCGGAGGCTGGACCGAGGGCGGGGGCGGGTCGATCTCCGTCGGCTCGGCCGGCGGCGGTATCACCCGGGCGTTCCTGGTCACGCGGGGCGGCTCGGGGACGGGACGTCCCGCCGCGGGAACGCCGGGCAGCCGCACCCACGCGTGCGTGACCGTCTCCTTCACCTGGACGTCGATCCGGTGGTACTCGCCGGGATGCACCATGCCCAGGCCGTGCCTGATCACGTCCTCGTGGACGCGGTCGGAGGCGATCAGCGCCAGCTCCGCGCCGGACCGCAGCAGCCCCTGCCGGAGCGCGTCGGCCTCCAGCAGGCGGAACACGTGGTTCACCGCCGTCCCGACCAGGCCCTCGCCGTCGGAATGGGCGATGCCCGCGTGCACGGCCACCCGCAGCTGCATGCGGGCGGAGGCGCTGGAGACCTCGTTGTGCCGCCGCACCTCGCCCCGCAGCAGGTCGATCAGGGAGGTGATCAGCCGCGCCGGGTCGACGTACGGGGGGACCACCACGAGCGCCCCGTCGCCGCGGTCCTCGCGGTAGCAGGCGGGGAACCCGATCCCGTCGGCGTCGAAGCTCGCGCGGAGCCCCTCGTAGAGCGCCTTGCGCACCTTCCGCCGGTCGAGGTCGCTGCGCGCCGGATGCCCGAACGAGGCGATGTCGCAGGCGAACAGCGAGCACAACCCGTTGGGCGTCCATCCACCGCCGGATTCGGACATGCGCCGTCGCCTTCAGATCGCGAGCCGTCGAATGCCATCTACCACCATGGCGCGCGAACCCGTCAAGGTCTGGTGACACAAACGGCTAATGCGCGGGCAGCGGTTTCAGCCGGCGCTCGTGGACGGTCTCCGGAACCGCCAGGGACCTCCGGACCTCCAGCGCACTCGTCGCGCGGATGCGGATCACGTCGACGATGGGCAGTGCCGGGACCCCGAAGCCCATCGGGAAGACGACGGTGATACGGATGATGGTCACCGTAGGCGCCCCGAAGGCCATCGGAAGGATCGCGGTGACGCGGACGATGGTGACCGCGCGGACGGCCGCCATGGCCGGCGCGGGCGCGGTCGGCACGGTCGGTATCGCGTAGGCGGGCGGAATGGCGAAACCGGCCGGGATGATGAAGGCCGCCGGAATGACGAAGTCGGCCGGGACCATGGAGGCCGCCGGAATGGCGGGCGCGACCGGCGGCGCGTGGACGGCCGGAACCTCCGGGACCGCCGGCAGGGCGGGAACCGTCGGCAGGGCGGGAACCGCTGGAATGACGGGGACTTCCTGGAGGGTCTTCGGCAGGGAGATCCGGTACTTGAGCCGGTCGACCGTCCGGTCCGGCAGCATCCTCCGCGGACGCAGCAGGACGGGCACGGCGAGGCACAGGGCCGCGATGACGCAGAACACCAGCAGCGCGGCGCCGTCCGGCCGGAACTCGGCGATGATGTAGCCGGCGCTCAGCGCGCCCAGCGGAACGGCGCCGCCGGTGACGAAGCGGTTGACGGCCATCACGCGGCCGAGCATGTGCTCGGGCACCCGGCCGGTCTGGTGGTTGATGATCGCCACGTTGAGGAAGCCGCCGGTGACGCTGAGGCCGCCCCACGCGAGCAGGCCCGCGACCGGGTGCACGGTGCCCGCGACGATGGCGATCAGGGCCAGCCAGACCACGACGCAGAACACGATGATGTTCCGCTCCTGCCGGAACCGTTTGCCGACCTTGGGGGCGACGACCGAGCCGATGAGCCCGCCGACGCCCGAGGACGCGAGCAGCAGCCCGATCTCGGTACCGGACATGTGCCGCTGCTCGGCCAGCACCACCAGCAGCAACACGACGGTCTGGAAGAAGAAGTTGCCGACCGCGCAGACCACGATCACCGTGCGGAGAAAGGGGCTGAGGAGGACGAATCTCAGACTGCCGAGAAAGGGGGCGCGCGGCGTCCGCGCGCCCGCCCGGACGGGTGAGCCGTCCGCCTCTCGCGGCTGATAGTCCTTCTTCTTCATCGAGATCAGCGCCTGTATGGAGACGGCCGAGGCCACGATGCCGAAGAAATACGGGAGTGTTCTGTCGAGGCTGAAGAGGAAGCCCCCGAGGGGCTTGCCCGCCATGAGCGCGAGATGGCCGCGGGCCTCGTTGGTGGCCAGCGCCGACGGCAGTTCCGCGGAGTCGACGACGCGCTGCACCGCGGTGATCTCGGCGGCGTTGTAGAGGACGAGGAAGACGCCTTCGAAGAACGCGCCGAGGATCAGCAGGGCCGTCGGGTGGTAATCGAAAACGATCGCGCAGACGGGCAGGAAGCAGGCGGTGAGCCGCCCCGTCTGGCCGATGAACATCAGCAGCCGGCGGTTGCAGCGGTCGACGAACCAGCCGGCCGGGAGCTGCATCAGCAGGGCCGGGATCGTGCCGGCCGCGCCGACCCAGCCCGCGACGACGGGCGAGTGCGTCAGCAGCAGCGCGAGCAGGGGATTGGCCGCGGCCAGGCACATGCTCCCCGTCTGCGAGGCCGCCGAAGCGCTCCACAGCAGGGTGAAGTCACGCCCTCTCATCGGCGCGGACCTCTTCCAGAGTGACCATCCTCATCGAGGGTCGCCCTCCTGGTCATGGAGCGATCGCTAAAACCAACATTGCACATGTAAAGTTGAGGAGCAGGGCAATGCTGGGACAAAACGGACGAGACTTGCCATCCGCGTCCCTTGGCGATGGGATCGTGATCAAAGGAGCGGCGCGCCCGTCATCCGCCTCCCGAAGCCAATGCCACGCACGCTATCAGGCTGATGGACCGATTCACCCCAAAGGCTGCCCACTCAATGCCTATTGAGTCATGAGGCGCTCCGCCTCTTTGTGCAAATGTTGCGGCAGCGGCGGCCGCCGCGCGTTGACGGCCCGCCTGGCCAGCCCTGCGGCGGTGTCGGCCGCCCCGCCGAGCCGCAGCACCCGGGCCACGCGCAGCAGCACCGGCCCGCTGTCGTCGGCGTCCGCGGCCAGTTCGAGCTCCTCGGTCGAGGCCAGGCCGCAGGGCCCGTCGCGCGTCCGCCGGGCGAGCGCCCACGCGGCCCGCGTGGAGGGGCGGTCGCCGTGGTCGACGCGGTCCAGGTCGCGGAGGGCCGGCTCGGCCCGGTTCAGGTCGGCCAGCAGCTCGCCGCGCAGCCGGAGCGCCTCGGGGACGCCGCCGTCCTGGCTGAGCGCGTCGTCGAGGACGGCGATCGCCGCCTGCGTCCGCCCGGCGTACCAGAGCGCCTGGGCGAGGCTCGTCCGGACGAAGAGGTCGCCGGGCAGCCGGGTGAGCGCGGCGCGCAGCCGGTTCACGGCCTCGGCGGTGTCGTCGTCCATCCGCAGCCGGCCGATCGCCGCGAGCAGCATGCCGACGCGGACCGCGTCCCCGGCGGCGCCGAACGCGCCGGCCGCGTTCTCGTAGTGCTCGACGGCGCGCCCCGGCCGCCCCTGGTGGTAGGCGATGGTGCCGAGCAGGCATTCGGCCGCGCCGCGCAGCCGCGCGTCGCCGCCCGCCGCCGCCACCGCCTTCGCGCGCCGCCGGGCCAGTTCGGGCTCGCCCGAGGTGAACGCCGTCTCGGCGGCGTCCAGCCGGGGCGGCTCGGGCGGCGCCGGAGACGCCGGGTCCGGATCGAGGTCGCGGACGACGGGCCGGAGGCGGGTGTGGCGCAGCCGGTACCCGCCGCGCTCACCGGCGGACAGCAGCCGCGCGTCTTCAAGGGCGCGCAGCACCGTGCCGGGCATGTCCCTCGTCTGCGCGACGCCGCCGGACCGGCCTCCGAAGGTCTCCCGGAACCACGTGGTGAGGCAGCTCGGCAGTCGCTCGTACTCGTTCGCCGTCCTGGACAGCGCGGTCAGGCAGTGGTCGCGGAGGATCGGGTCGAACGCTTCCGGCAGGTGCGCGATCCCGGATTCGCCACCGGACCTCAGCTCGCCCCACAGGCGATGGCACACCATCTGCAGGAGGGCCGGATCGACGCGGGCCTCACCGGCCGCCAGTTCGTCGACGAGTTCCGGTGCGCAGGCGGCCAGCGGATGGCCGCTGCCGCCGAGTGGCCCGCGGACGGCCTGCCGCGCCGCCGCCGGCCGTAACGCGTCCAGCGGGAACCGGGCCACGGACTCGTCCGGCACACCCGCCCGGGCCAGCAGCCCGAGGAGCCCGTCGAGGTTCTCGGTGCGGACGGCGATCAGCAGGTGCAGGCCGTGGCAGGCGGCCGCGGCCCCGGCGAGTTCGGCGGCGAACCGGGCGCGGTGCCGGTCCCAGTGCCCCGCCCCTCGGAACAGGAGGTCGGCGTGGTCGATGGCGGCGAGGACGGGCACCGGGTCGCCGTAGCGGTCGGTACGGACATTCCGGCGGACCAGACCCGAGACCGAGGAGCCCGACGCCCGGGTCGGCGACTCGTCCGGATACCAGGACGTCAGCAGCGCGAACGTGAAGGGGTTCAGATCCGGCAGCGCGGCCAGCGGGAAGTCGGCGCGGAACGCCGGCCCCCCGATCGGGAGCACGTCCACGCGCGGCCGCCCGCCGAGCCGGGGCAGCACGCCGGCGCGCAGCAGTGAGGACTTGCCCACGCCGGACGGGCCGTGCAGCACGGTCAGCCGGCGGTCCCGCCAGAGCCGTGCCAAGGCGGCGGCCTCCTCGTCCCGCCCGTGGAAGAGCGCTTCGTCACCGGTGTCGAAGGGGCGCAAACCGACGAAGGGGAAACGCGTGCTCATGTCTGGTAGCGGCCGGAACAGGCGCCGAGCGGAGCCGGGGCCCCTCGCGGCTAGACCCTGTTGTCGAAACCGGCGCCGTCGAGCACGGGCCCGACCGGGACGATCACCTCCATGACCGCGTCCGCGAGAACGGGGTTGTCATCCGGGCGGAGCAGGTCGGCGGTCAAGTCCCGGGTGTCGATGGTGATTGGCGGCATGGTCTCTCCCCAATGACTCCGTGGCACGGCCCGAGGCCGTCCCCGACAATATAACCACAGGGCGGTCGGCTTTTCTTTGTGTTCCCGGACCTAATGGTGTATGGGGAATGACCGAATCAAATGTGTCGTGTGACGCAGGTTGCGGAGAATTTTTCCCGGCATCGCCCGGCACTATAGATGAATGCGCTGACCAGACATAGGCTTACCGGTGGTGAGCAGTGCCGAGCCTGAGTCGGAGGCGGGTCGAGTGTCCGGAGAAGAGACGGCTGTCGGAAGTCCGCTGATCCGCCCTTCGCAGATCTGGGGAAACGTTCCGCCGCGCAACAAGAACTTCACCGGCCGTGAGGAACTCCTCGCGTCGCTGCGCGAGGGCATCACCGACAGGGTGACCGCCGTGGTCCCGCAGCCGCACGCGCTGCACGGCCTCGGCGGTGTCGGCAAGACCCAGACCGCGGTGGAGTACATCTACCGCTACGGGCACACCTACGACGTCGTCTGGTGGATTCCCGCCGACCAGCAGTTCCTCGTGAAGGCGGCGCTGGCCACGCTCGCTCCGAAGCTCGGGCTGCCCACCGCCGCCGTGAGCGGGATCGAGGACGCCGCTCGGGACGTCCTCGACGCACTGCGCCGCGGAGAGCCCTACCACCGCTGGCTGCTGGTCTTCGACAATGCCGACCAGCCCGAGGACCTGTTCGACATCATTCCGCAGGGCCCGGGGCACGTGCTGATCACGTCCCGGAACCACCGCTGGGCGAGCCTGGTGGACGCGGTCCCGGTCGATGTGTTCCGCCGCGACGAGAGCGTCGAATTCCTCCTCAAGCGGGTGCGCGCCGGAATCGGCGAAGAGGAGGCGCGCGAACTCGCCGAGCAGCTCGGCGACCTGCCGCTGGCGCTGGAGCAGGCCGGCGCTCTGCTGTTCGAACGCGGGATGACCGTCGCGGAATACCTGGAGCAGTTGCGCGAGCGCACCAGCCAACTGCTCTCCCAGGGGCGCCCGGTCGAATACCCGGTGCCGATGACGGCGGCGTGGAGCGTCTCGGTGGCCAACCTCAACGAGAGCCTTCCCGAGGCGGTCGACCTGCTGCGCATTTGCGCGTTCTTCGGTTCCGAGCCCATTCCCCGGGACGTTGTCAGTCGGTCTCCGGACGGTCTCCGACCGCAACTCGCGGCGCTCATCGGCGACACGATCCGGCTGGGACGGGCGTTCGGTGAACTGGGCCGGTACGCGCTCGCGCGGTTGGACATCCAGGGGCGCACCATTCACGTCCACCGCCTCGTTCAGAAGCTGGTGCAGGACGAACTGTCGCCGGAAGAGCAGCGCGAGATTCAGCACGAAGTCCATCTGCTGCTGGCGGCCTACAACCCCGGCGACCCGGACGACGACTCGGTCTGGGGCGACTACGGCAAACTGCTCGGGCATCTTGCCCCGTCGCGGGTCTCCGAATGCCGTAACCCGGCCGTCCGCGCGTTCGCCATCCGGATGCTGCGCTTCCTGTTCAGCTCCGGCGACTACGACTCGGCCCGGAAGGTCGCGGAGGACTTCATCGAGAAGTGGAGCGCCGATACGGGATCGGAGCATCCCGACGTCATCCGGGTGAAGCTCGAACTCACCAACACCTTGCGGGAACTCGGGGAGTACGACACCGCCACCAAGTTGAACGGCGAGGTGCTGTCGACGGCGGAGAAAGTCCTCGGCCCGGACGACTCCGTCACGCTCTGGTCGCTGCGGGGATCGGCGGCCGACCTGCGGGCCGCCGGCGATTTCCGGGAGGCGCTGAAACGCGACGAGGAAGCGCTGCGCCGCTATGAGGAAAGGTACGGTCCCGACCATGCCGGGACCCTCCGCGCCGTCAACAACCTCGCCCTCGACTACGGTCTGATAAGCGACTACAAAAGGGCCCGCGAACTGCACAACCGGTCGTATTCCGGCTGGCAGGACCGCGACGCCAAAGTGGTCAGGGCCAGTGTCCTGAACGCGTTGAGCGGGCTGGCCAGGGCCGTCCGGCTGTCCGGGGAGTACTCGGAGGCGTGCGACCTCGGGGCCGACGCCTATGCGATCGGCCAGCAGTTCCTCGGTGCGGAGCACAACTGGACGCTGCGCACGGGTAAGGACCTGTCGATCGCGCTTCGCAGGTACGGTGAATTCGACCAGGCGGAGGAACTGGCGACGCAGGTGCAGGAGCGCTGCGTCCGGCTGCTCGGCCCCAATTCGCCGGACACGCTCGCCGCCGCCGTCTGCCTGGCCAACCTCTGGCGCACCACGGACCGGCTCGACGAGGCCACCGGGCTGGTCGCCGACTCGGCCGCCCGGTACGCGGAGGTCCTCAGCCCCGACCACCCCTACACCCTCGCGTGCCTGACCAACCTCGCCGTCCTGCGCCGCATCCAGGGCGACGTGGAGGCGGCGCGCAAGCTGAACGAGCGCGCCCTGGCCGGCCTGGACGCCAAACTCGGCCGGGACCACGACTACTCGCTGACGGTCGCCATCAACCTCGCCACCGACCTCGTGGCGCTCGGCGACCTCGAGGCGGCCTGCCGGCTCGGCGAGGGCACGCTGCGGCGGCTCCGCGCCCTGTTCGGCGACCTGCACCCGCTGACGCTGACCGCGGGCGCGAACCTCGCCGCCGACCTGGAGGCCGTCGGCCGGACGGAGGAGGCGGAGGAACTGGTCGAGCGCACCCGGACCGGCTACCGGCGGACGCTCGGCCTGAATCACCCGGACGCGGTCGTGTTCCAGGAGGGCCGGCACTTGGACGCCGACTTCGACGCGCCGCCCATCTGATCCCGCCGCGCCCTGATGTCGGCGATGTCGCGCGACACCACCCCGTGGATGTGGGTGATCAGCCGCTGGAGGTCGTGGCAGTAGACGCTCGGATTCCGGAACCCGGTGCCGCTCCGGTACCGGTGGGAGTAGTGGCCGGCCCCGCAGACCTTCCGGAGCCGGCACTCCCGGCATTCGTCGGCGAGCGCGAGCTCCCTGATCTGCCGGGCGGCGATCGAGGGGTGCATCAGCGCGGTCTCGAACGGGTCGCGGGACACGTGCAGCGTCGTCCCGGGCGCGCCCTCGTAGGCCGATTTGAGGGTGTCGACCTGCTCGATCTGCCCGTTGGTCTCCACGACCACGATCGCGACGGGCGACAGCCCGACCGCCTCGCCGGTGGAGGCGCGTCCGAGCAGCAGCCGCAGGACGTCCTCGAAGAGCCGCACGACGGTGCGCTTCTCCGGTGACCCGTACCAGCGGTCGAACACGGCGACGAGCCAGTCGCCGTAGGGCGTGGACGCGTCGGGCGGCCGGCCGGGCGGGGGAGCGTCCCAGTTCCCGTGGGGGAGCAGGAAGCTGATGCCGGGCGGCGCGAACTCCAGCATCGCCTCGTAGGTCTTCTCCGGGTCGTTGGCCAGGTCGACCGTGCTCAGCAGCCCGCTGAACAAGTGCCGGTACCGGTCGGCGCCGATCCTCAGCAGCCCGTCCCGGACGGCGTGGAAGCTGCCGTGCCCGTTGGCCGTCCTGCGGTGCCGGTCGTGGCCCTCCTCGTCACCGTCCAGGCTGACCCCGACGTGGACGTCGTACTCGTCGAACAGGTCCAGGAACGGCGGATCGAGCAGCACGCCGTTGGTCTGGATGTTGAAGCGCACGTCGACGTCGGGCGCGCAGGCCTCCCGGACGGTCTCGATGGTGTACCGCAGATGCTCCACCCCGGCGAGGAGCGGTTCGCCGCCGTGCAGGGTGACGTCCACCCGGTCGAGCAGCTTCGCCCGCGCGTGCTCGGCGATGCGCCGCGCCGTCCAGTCGACGGTGGGCCTGGCCATCTTCCGCGGCTGGCGGCGCCAGCTCTGGTCGGCCATCTCGTACATGTAGCAGTAGTCGCACGCCAGGTTGCAGCGGCTGTGGACCTTGAGGATGAACTCCCGGAACGGCGTCGGCCGCCAGCCCCGCCCGAGGAGCGCCTGGACGTCGAGGGTCTCCGGCCATTCGCTGCCTTCGGGGCCGTCGGCCACGCTGATCGCTCCCTGACCCAGGATCGGGCTGCGGCATATGAGGGATTCTGGGCTGATATGTACTTATCTCAAGATCGCTAAACGTCCTTCCGGAGGCCGTCTCCGGCCAGCAGTACCCACGTCTCGTGCTCGCGCCACTCTCCCTCGATGCGGATGCTCTTCGGCGCGGCTCCGGCCGGCCGGAACCCCGCCCGCTCGACGACCTTCCGGGACGCCGCGTTCCCCGGCTGGACGTCGGCGTCCAGCCGGCGGAGCCCCAGTTCCCCGAACGCGTACCGCACCGCCAGCCGCACGCCCTCGCCCACGTACCCGTGCCCGGACGTCGCCGCGAACCCGCCGAACCCGAGCCAGGCGCGCGGCCCGCCGGCGCGCCGCCCGTCCACGATGCCGTTGATGTTCACCAGCCCGGCCAGCTCCCCGGTGCCGTTCAGCACCACCACGAAGCCGACGGCCCGGACGCCGTCGAAGCGCGCCAGGTACTCGCCGAACTCGGCGGCGCTCGTGGGCGCGTAGATCAGATGCCGGTGCAGGCCCGCGCTCTGCCTGGCCGACCTGACGAAGGCGTCCTCGTCCTCGGCCGCGACCGTCCGCAACGAGACCCGTGCTCCGACCAGCATCGCCATGCATGGAACCTAACCGGCGCACCGCCGGATGCCGGGCACGGTGGCCGGGACGGCCGATGCCGGACGGTCGGTACAGGTCACCGTATTCCCACAAAGTCGCCATGACCGGGTATTGCGGGCGGGTCGGCCCGCGTGGTTCGAGAAAGATGGATGGGTGCGGGCGGGCACACGTGGCGGGTGCCCGCGGCCGGCTGACCGAGTGGCGGTGGGAATTCGTGTTGCGAGGCCGACGCGGTGAATGCGCCGAGATCGACGGGCTGCTGGAGGCCGTCCGGAGCGGGGAGAGCCGGGCACTGGTGCTCCGCGGCGAGGCCGGCGCGGGCAAGACCGCGCTGCTGGAGTACCTGGTCGACCGGGCGCCCGGGTTCCGGATCGTGCGCATCACCGGCGTGCAGTCGGAGATGGAGCTCGCCTTCGCCGGCCTGCACCAGCTGTGCGCGCCGATGGCGGACCGCTTCCAGCGCCTGCCCGCCCCGCAGCGCGACGCGCTGCGCGCCGCGCTCGGGCAGAGCGCCGGGCGGGCGCCCGACCGGTTCCTCGTCGGCCTCGCGATCCTCGGCCTGCTCGCCGACGCCGCCCGCGAGCAGCCCCTCGCCTGCGTGGTGGACGACGCGCAGTGGCTCGACCGGGCCTCGGTGCAGGCCCTCGCGTTCGCCGCCCGGCGGCTGCTGGCCGAGTCGGTCGCGATCGCCTTCGCCGCCCGGGAACCGGACGAGGCGCACGAGCTGACCGGGCTGCCGGAGATGGCCGTCGGCGGGCTGCCCGACGCGGAGGCGCGGGCGCTGCTGCGGTCCGTCGTCAGCGGCCCCTGGGACCCGCGGGTCCTCGACCGGGTCGTCGCCGAGGCGCGCGGCAACCCCCTCGCCCTGCTGGAGCTGCCGAAGGAGTCCACGCCGGCCGAGCTGGCGGGCGGGTTCGGGGTGCCGACCGCCGCGGGCCTCGCCGGCCGCATCCAGGAGGTCTACGAGCGCCGCGTCGCCGGGCTCCCGCCCGCCACCCGGCGGCTGCTGCTCGCCGCGGCGGCCGAACCCGGCGGCGAGCCGGTGCTGCTGTGGCGGGCCGCCGACCGGCTCGGCATCGACATCGAGGCCGCGACGCCCGCCGAGGCGGCCGGGCTGATCGAGATCGGGGACCGGGTGCGGTTCCACCACCCGCTCGTCCGGTCCGCCGTCTACTGGGCCGCGCCGCCCGAGGACCGGCGCGGCGTCCACCGCGTCCTCGCCGAGGTCACCGACGCGCGGGCCGACCCGGACCGCCGCGCCTGGCACGCGGCGCAGGGCGCCCCGGCACCGGACGAGGACGTCGCGGCCGAACTCGAGCGCTCCGCCGGACGGGCGCGGGCCCGCGGCGGGCTGGCGGCGGCGGCCGCCTTCCTCGCCCGGGCGGTGGAGCTGACGCCCGACCCCGTCCGGCGGCAGGAGCGGGCGCTGGCCGCCGCGTGGGCGGCGCACCGGGCGGGCGCGCCCGACGGTGCGCTGCGGCTGCTGTCGGTCGCCGAGGCCGCCCCGCTCGACGCGCGGCCGCGCGGCGAGGTCGACCTGCTCCGCGCCGAGATCGCCTTCGCCGTCGACCGGGGCCGCGACGCGCCCGGCCTGCTGCTCACGGCGGCCCGCCGGCTCACCCCGCACGACGTCCGGCTGGCGCGCGACACCTACCTGGAGGCGATCAGCGCGGCGCTGTTCGCGGGCCCGCTGGCCGACGGCGCCGGGCAGGCCGAGACGGCCGCGGCCGCCCGCTCCGCGCCCCGGCCGCCCGGCCCGCCGCGCCCCGCCGACCTCCTCCTGGACGGCCTGGCGCTGCGGATCGGCGAGGGCCTCGCCGCCGGGCTGCCGGTCCTGCGGCCCGCGCTGGAGGTGTTCCGCGGCCCGGACCTCACCGAGGAGGACGGCCTGCGCTGGCTCTGGCTGGCCGGCGTGACCGCCTCGACCCTGTGGGACCACGGCGCCTGGAGCGTGCTCGCGTCCCGGCACGTCCGCCTTGCGCGCGAGTCCGGCCAGACCGCCGCGCTCCCCCTCGCGCTGACCCAGCAGATCGCCGTGGACGTGTTCGCGGGCGACCTGGCCGGCGCCGCGTCGCTGGTCGAGGAGGTCGCGACGGTGTCGGAGGCGATCGGGATCCCCGTCCCGCCCTACGGCGGCCTGCTGGTCGCCGCCTGGCAGGGCCGCGATGCCGAGCTCACCGGGCTGCTGCGGACCGTCGCGGCGGAGGCGCGGCGCCGGGGCGAGGGCAACGGGCCGACCGTCGGCGCCTGGGCGAAGGCCCTGCTGTGCAACAGCCGCGGCCGCTACGCGGAGGCGCTGGACGCGGTGCCGGACGCCGCCGAGGACCGTCCGGCCGACGTGGGCACCGGGCCCTGGGCCCTGGCCGAGTACATCGAGGCGGCGACCCGCGGCGGCCGGTCCGCCGAGGCCGCCGTCGCCCTCCGCCGGCTCGGCGAGGCCGCCCTGCCGGCCGGCACCGACTGGGCGCTCGGCGTCCACGCCCGCGCGCGGGCCCTGCTGAGCGAGGGCACCGCCGCCGAGGACCACTACCGCGAGGCGATCGACCGGCTCGGCCGCGCCGGCGTCCCCGGCGAACTCGCCCGCGCCCGCCTGCTGTACGGGGAATGGCTGCGGCGCCGGCAGCGCCGGCGGGCCGCCCGGGAGGAGCTGCGCGGCGCCCACGAGTCGTTCACCGCGATGGGCATGGCGGCGTTCGCCGGACGGGCCGCCGACGAGCTGCAGGCCACCGGCGAGCACGTCCGCCGGCGCGCCGCCGAGACCGTCAGCGAGCTGACGCCGCAGGAGGCGCAGATCGTCCGGCTCGTCCGGGAGGGCCTGACCAACCCCGAGATCGGGGCGCGGCTGTTCATCAGCCCGCGCACCGTCGAATGGCACCTCCGCAAGACGTTCGGCAAGCTCGGCATCACCTCGCGCAGGCAGCTCCAGCGCACCTCCACCACCGGCAGGGCCTGACCCCGGGGGCCGGCGCCCCCCCCGTGTCCGCCCCGTGGCCGGCTAGGGACCGGCTAGGGACAAGGCCCGTGCACGACCCTGGTGCCCCGCGACCCTCCGTCCGGCGACCGTTGTCGGTAACGGCTCAATCACGGAGGAGGCGAGGGGGAGCATGAGCAACCACATCCTGGAGCCGGCCGCCCAGGAGTTCGCCGAGGCGACGTCCAGGCCGCCGTTCATCTACGAGCTCGGCCCCGAGGGGGCCCGCAAGGTCCTGGACGACCTGCAGTCCGCGCCGGTGCCGATGCCGGACGTGGACGACGCGTGGATCACCGTCCCGTCCGAGGCCGGCGACGTGCGGGTGCGGATCGTCAAGCCCGCCGGGGCGTCCGGGATGCTGCCGGTCGTCCTGTACGTCCACGGCGGCGGCTGGGTGCTGGGCAACGCGGGCACCCACGACCGGCTCGTCCGCGAACTGGCCGCCGGGACGGGCGCCGCGGTCGCGTTCGTCGAGTACGACCGGTCGCCCGAGGCCCACTACCCGGTCGCGATCGAGCAGGCGTACGGCACCGCCCGGTGGATCAGCGAGCACGGCGCCGGGGAGGGGCTCGACGCCTCCCGCATGGCGGTCGCCGGCGACTCCGTCGGCGGCAACATGACCGCCGCGCTGGCGATCATGGCCAAGCGGCGGGGCGATGTCCGGTTCGTCCACCAGTCGATGTACTACCCGGTGACCGACGCGGGGCAGGACACCGGCAGCTACCGGGAGTTCGCCGACGGCCCGTACCTGACCGCGAAGGCCATGGCCTGGTTCTGGGACGCCTACACCATGGACCCCGTCCAGCGGACCGAGATCACCGCCTCCCCGCTGCGCGCCACCCTCGACGACCTGCGCGGACTCCCGCCCGCCTTCCTGATCGTCGACGAGAACGACGTGCTGCGCGACGAGGGCGAGGCCTACGCGCGCCGCCTCACCGAGGCCGGCGTCCCCACCACCAGCGTCCGCTACAACGGCATCCTGCACGACTTCATGATGCTCAACAACGTGACCGAGACCCGCGCCGCCCGGGGCGCCGTCGCCCAGGCGATCGACGTCCTCAAGACCGCGCTCGGAAAGGCGAACACATGAGCAACGACCGACCCGTCATCGTCCTGGTCCACGGCGCCTTCGCCGAGTCGGCCAGCTGGAACCGCGTCATCCGGCGCCTGAACGACCGCGGCCACGACGCCGTCGCCGCCGGCAACCCGCTGCGCGGCGTCCCCGGCGACGCCGCCTACGTCCGCGACGTGATCGCCGGCCTGAACCGCCCGGTCGTGCTGGCCGCCCACTCCTACGGCGGGATGGTCATCACCGAGGCGGCTTCGGGGAACCCGGCCGTCCAGTCCCTGGTCTACATCGCGGGCTTCGCGCCCGACCGGGACGAGACCGCGTTCCAGCTGTCGGAGAAGTTCGAGGGCAGCACGCTCGGCGCGGCGCTGGAGTCCTACCCGCTCACCGAGGGCGGCAACGACCTCCGGATCGCCTCGGACAAGTTCCACGCCCAGTTCTGCGCCGACGTCGGCGCCGACGAGGCCGCGCTGATGGCGGCGACCCAGCGCCCGGTGACCGAACGCGCCCTGACCGGGCCCCTCACGGTGGACGAGCCGGCGTGGCGCGAGAAGCCGTCCTGGTTCATCCTCGGCTCCGACGACCGGAACATCCCGGCGGCCCTGATGCACTTCATGGCCGACCGCGCCGGGTCGCGCGGCACCCGCGAGATCCCGGGCGCCTCCCATGCCATCGCCGTTTCGCAGCCCGACGCGGTGGCCGACACGGTCTTGGAGGCATGCGCCTGACGGATTCGTCCGTCCGCCTGCGGCCCGGCCTCTACTCGCCGGGCCGCGCCTCGTGGCCGGGGGTGCCGGGCTTGCGTGCGAGGACGAGCCGGTATCGCGGGCCGCCGTCCTCGCGCCGTCCCAGGTCTGCCAACGGCGCTGTCGTCACCGCGAACCCGGCTGCGGCCAGATCGCGCCGGACCGCGCCCAGCGGGCAGGTGCGGTAGTACATGACGAACGGGGGACGCCACAGGGCGTTCCTGACCCGCATGGCCAGGTCGAACCCGAGCAGGGCCCAGTACCAGCCCGAGGCGGGGGACGGCGGCGCGCCGATCGGGAAGGCGAACAGCCCGCCGGGCCGCAGCGCGCGGTGCACTCCCGCGAATACTGCGGGCCGTTCGGCGGGCAGCACATGCCCGAGCGCTCCGAAAGTGACGGCGAGGTCGAACTCGTCGTCGAAAGTGAGGGCTCGGACGTCGCCGCGCACCCACTCGGCGTCGGGGTGCGCCTTACGCGCTTGCGCGAGCATTCCGGCGCTGAAGTCGACGCCCGTGTTCCGTCCTTCGCAGAGCGGTTTCAGGACTCGCATGCCCGCCCCGGTACCGCAGCAGACGTCGAGCCCGTCTTTGAAGGGCCCGAGCGAACGCAGCGCGCCCGCGGTCGCGTCGAGAATGCCGTCAGGCGTCCGGAACGGCGTGTGGTCGAACTTCGGAGCGAGCAGGTCATAACCGTGCTCGACCGACGACAGCGCCTGAACCGCCAGTTCACGCAGGGAGGGACCTTGAGCCGAGAACACCGCCCAAGGCTACTTGCCCGGCCCGTGGCGGGAGAGCCAATCGGCGGCTCGGCGGGCCGACGCGCGCGACAGCCATGCGTCCTGGACGATCTCCGCCAATTCCCCGCGGCTGAGCTCGCCGATGCGGCTCGCCCGCAGGAGCACGGACAGATGGCCGTTGAAATGCGCCGTGGTGAAGAACGGCGACGTCCCGTCCTGCACGAGGGCCTGTTTATCGTCTTCGGACGCGACCCAGAAGACGATCACGTCGGGGTACCGTTCCCAGGTCTCCGGATCGACCGCGTCGGGGCGCGGCGTCCGGAAGAAGACGAACGACTTTCCGCCCACCTGGTAGACCGGCCGTTCTTCGGTGCCGGGGTAGATGGTGACGTGCGGCATGGCGAGCGCGAGTTCATGCACGTCCTCGACCCGCGCGGGCCGACTCCCGCCGTCCGACATGAGCCCAGCCTAGGCGGTGCGCATTCGGGTTCCCATGGGATACGTTTTCACCCCGTGCTCAAGACGCGCCTTGATCTCGACCGGATCCGTACCGCCCGCCGCGTGATCGACCCGGTGTTCCTGGACACTCCGCTGTACCGATGCGACCCCCTGGGACGCGCGCTGGGCTGCGCGGTGAGCATCAAACTCGAGACTGCCAACCCGGTCCGCAGCTTCAAGGGGCGGGGGACCGAGCTGGTCGCGAGCGGACTCGAAGACCAGGGCCGCAAGGCGGTCGTGTGCGCCAGTGCCGGCAACCTCGGCTGGGCACTGGCATGGTCGGGCCACCGCCGCGGCATGGAGGTGACGGTCGTGGCCTCAGACCGGGCACCCGCCGCGAAGCTCGACCGGATCCGCGCCCTGGGAGCCGAGTTGGAGCTGGTTGACGGCGACTTCGACATGGCGCGGGAACGGGCGGCGGCCATCGCGCGGCAGCGGGGCGTCCGGCTGGTCGAGGACAGCTCGGACATCGAGACCTGCGAGGGTGCCGCGACCATCGGCCTGGAACTGGCGGAACGGGCGGACTCCGTCGACGCCGTCCTGATCGCGTTGGGAGGCGGCGCCATGGCCACCGGCGTGGGCCACGTCCTCAAGACGCTGGCACCCGGAACCGAGGTCATCTGCGTCCAACCCCACGGCGCACCCGCGATGACGCGCTCCTGGCATCAGCGCCATGTCGTCACCACCGACTCCACCGACACCATCGCCGACGGTGTCGCCGGACGGCATCCCATTGCCGCCGTCCTGGACGACCTCCTCCAGGTCGCCGACGACGCCGTCCTGGTCCAGGAATCGTCCATCATCGCGGGCATGCGGATGCTCTGGGAGCACGCGGGCGTGGTCGCCGAACCCTCAGCGGCCCTCGGCGTCGCCGCCGTCCTGGAAGACCGTGACCGCTTCGCGGACCGCCACGTGGTCACCATCATCTGCGGCGGCAACGTCAATCTGCACGACTACCACCACTGGGTACGCCCCTGAGCGTTCGTTCGCCGGACGCTTCTCTCGTTGTGCGCTGCAGGCGTCTCACATCTCGTGTTCAGCTCTGCTGGTACTCCACTGCCGCGAGCCCGCATTGCGTGTGCACGAACAGGTAATAGGCGCCTTCGCCGTAGTCGAACAGGTCTGCCCCACCGACCAGGCCGACGTAATCCATTGCCATTCCGCACTTCGGGCAGTCGGTGTAGGCGGGGTCCTGGATCCAGTCGGGGCATCCGCCGAGGGTGGACCCCTCCCGATCCCAGGCGCTGGCAAGGTGGGGCGTGGGCCGCCGCTCGCCGGGCGTGAACCTGATCCGCGGCGGCTCCTCGGCCCCTCCGCCGGGCAGATACTCCGGACGTTCGTTATGCGCAGACCACGTCGCGCCCCCGTCGTCGGTGACCTCGCAGTAAGTGGTGCCGTAGCAGGAACATAGGTGGCAGGTGGCAATGCGCAGCCTGCCCTGCCAATGAGTGTGCGCCAGTGCGTCGGCAACTCTGGGGTCGGCGGTGTCGAGGTCCAGCGCGGCCCACAATGGGCTTCCGCACCAGGGGCAGGTGTCTCCGGTGCGGTCGTCGCCGCCCTGCTCCGGGACGAGGCGATAGGCGCTGGCGCCGCAGAGTTCACGGACACCGTCCGCCGACAGTTCCCAGCCGCCATCGCGAATCAATGCCGCCACACCTCGCTGGTAGGGGTCGAAGTCGGGCGCCGTCGGCGGTGACTCCGTCCAGCGGCGGAATGCCTCCTCCGCGACATGGCCGCGTGTCTGCGCCAGCACGTACGCCAGCCTGCCCGGCCATTCGGAGCCGCCCGACTCGATCCGGGCCACCACCGCACGCTGGAACTCTTCGTCCGCGCCCCGGTACAGGGCGGACTCCCGCCAGAACGCACCGGCGTTCATCAGCCGCAGGTGGTACGGGGCCAGCGCGTCAGGGTCGGCCGCCGCGATGTCGGCCAGTTCCTCGACGGCGTCGTCATCGCCGGATTCCACCCGCGCCACAAGACCTTCGATCATGGCGCGACGGTACCCGAGCCTGGCGACATCGTTAGGCACGGCTCCACCCGCCAGCCCGCATTGCGTTTGCACGGAGGTGGAGCGTGGGCCGCTGCTTCCCGGGCGCGAGCCTGACCGGTGGCGGCCCGACCTCCGAGGGCCTGGCCGGCGATCGGCCTCGGTAATCTCGAGACCGTGGCGGAGACAGCGGGTGCGGCGGACGGGCCGTCGGAGGGCTCGGTCGCCGGCCTCGGTCCCATCAGCCATTCGATCTTCCGCGTCGCGCGGCTGCACAAGGCGTTCGCGGGCCGGCTGCTCCGCGACGTCGGCCTCTATCCCGGCCAAGAGCTGCTGATGATCCAGCTGTGGGATCGCGGACCGCAGCGGCAGGTCGACCTCGTCCGGACCCTGGAAACCGACGCGCCCTCGGTGGCACGGTCGGTCCGCCGGCTGGAGGCGGCCGGGTTCGTCCGGCGCACCCCCAGCCCCACCGACAAGCGGGTGACGATCATCGAGGCCACCCGTGCCAGCCTCGCGCTGAAGCAGAGCGTGGAGCGGATCTGGGCCGAGCTGGAGTCGCTCACCGTCGGCGAGATGGACGCCGCCGAGCGGGACCGGGTGCTGCACGCGCTGCACGTCCTGGAAGGCAACCTGACCGCCGCCGAACAGCGGGATCCGGACCCGCCGGCCTGACGGCGGGCCCGGTCCGCGACACGGCTCGGCTTCCGGGCCCGCGGCGCACGAAGCGGATCACCGGCAGCGGCCGCGGCGCCCTGGCCTGGTAGGACGCGAAAACGGGCGTCATCTCGACGAACCGCGCGAACGCGGCCTCGCGCTCCTGGCCGGCCAGTTCGACGGCGCGCACCGGAACGGTGGCGATATCGCCGTCGATCGCGGCCTCGATCTCTGTGTCGGGGTGAGCGCGCAGGTCGACCGTCCAGGCCGGGTCGCGCGGCGCACCCTTCGCGGACCCCACCACCAGCCAGCCGTCGTTCCGCCGGGCCGTGCTCCGCGCCGGAGCACGGCCCGCCGAGGTCAGTTCATGAACATGCCGCCGTCGACGTTCAGCGTCTGGCCGGTCACGAAGTCGGCGTCCGGGGACGCCAGGAAGAAGATCGGCCCGACGAGGTCGCCGGCGTGCTGGTCCCGCTTGAGGGCGCGGCCCTCGCGCTGGGACGCGATGAGCTCCGGCGGGAAGTTCTCCAGCACGGGCCCGGTGAGTGTCAGGCCGGGGGTCAGCAGGTTGACGGTGATGCCGTCCGCACCGACCTCGCGTGCGAGGCTGCGGGTGAACCCGACGAGTCCGGCCTTCGCCGTGACGTAGTGGACCTGCCCGGGGACGCCGGGGAACATCGACGCCGACCCGACGTTGACGATCCGGCCCCAGCCGCGGCCTCTCATCAGGGGCAGCAAGGCATGAGTCACCAGGAAATAGCCGGTCAGATTGATGTCGATCACCGTGCGCCAGCGGTCGGGGCTGGTGTCCTCGAACATGTCGAACGGGAAGAATCCGGCGACGTTGAGGAGCACGTCGACGCCTCCCGACCGGCGAGCGGCGTCGGCGATCGCCTGGACGTGCTCCTCGTCGGCGATGCTGCCCGCGACGGTCACGAGCGACTCGTCCGCGCCGCCAAGATCCGCGCGGAGCCTGCCGAGTGCGGCGGCGGACAGGTCCGCGGCGATCACCCGATCGCCGTTGCGCAGGAATCGGCCGACGAGAGCGGACCCGACTCCTCCGGCCGCGCCGGTGATGACGACGACCCGTCCGGTGCCGTGGTCAGTGCGTGCGGTGGTGTTCATAGCAGTGTCCCTTGTCAGGAGGAGGCCCCGGCCGTCGGCGCGGGCCGCAGGGAGGGGTAGTCGGTGTAGCCCGCGGCGTCGCCGCCGTAGGCCCTGCTCAGGTCCGGTTCGCGAAGGGGCGCGCCCGTCTCCAGCCGGTGCGGCAGATCGGGGTTGGCCATGAAGAGGCGGCCGAAGGAGACCAGGTCGGCGGCACCCTCCTCGATGAGCGAGAGGTGTTCCGGCCCGGTCCGCGACCCGGGAGTGGCCGGGTTCACCATGAACACGCCGGACCACCGCGCCCGCAGGACGGACGTCAGCCCGGGATCCGTGGACTCCAGCACGTGCAGGTAGGCCAGGCCGAGGCCGTCCAGCTCGTCGACGAGCTGGACGTACGTCTCGGCGTGATCGCGCTCCTCGATGTCGTTCAGCGGGTTCGCCGGGGAGATCCGCAGCGCGGTGCGACCGGCGCCGATCTCCCCGGCCACCGCGCGGACGGCTTCCAGCGTCAGGCGGATCCGGTTCTCCGCCGGCCCTCCCCACTCGTCCTCGCGCCGGTTGGCGTTGGTGGAGAGGAACTGGTGGAGCAGGTAGCCGTTGGCGCCGTGCAGTTCGACACCGTCGAAGCCGGCCGCGATCGCGTTGCGGGCGGCCGAGGCGAAGTCCGCGACCGTCTCCCAGATCTGCTCGCCGGTGAGCGGCACCGGCTCGACGAAGTCCCGCAGCCCGCCGGCGGTGAAGATCTGGCCTTCGGCACGGACCACCGACGGACCGACCGGCACGGCAGGCGAAGAATAGTTGTCCGGATGACCAATCCGCCCCGTGTGCATCAGTTGCGCGACGATCTTCCCGCCGGCGCCGTGCACGGCACCGGTCACCCGGCGCCACGCCTCGACCTGGGCGGCACTGTGGAGACCGGGCGTATCGGGGTAGCCCTGGCCGATCCGGCTGGGCTGGACGCCCTCGGTGACGATCAGCCCCGCACCGGCCCGCTGCGCGTAGTACTCGGCCATCAGCCGGGTGGGACTCTCGTCCGGCCCGTACGCGCGGCTGCGCGTCATCGGCGCCATCACGACCCGGTTCTTGAGCGTTCCGAACCCGACCTCCATGCTCTCGAACGGGTTCACGCGGGCTTGGCCTTCGATGGAAGCAGTCATGCCGCCGTCCTCATTTCTTGCTCGACTCACTGAACAGTTAGCCGAACAAGTACCTTGGGCGAATGATTCCCGATCGGACGGGTGCCGCTCCGGTCAGACGGTGACGACGAGCTTCTTGGCGGAGACCCCGTCCCGAAGTTGCCGGAGTGCGTCCGGGATGCGATCGAGCCCGTGGCCGACGACGACCGCGTCCGGCGCGGCCCGGTAGGCGCCCGTGGCGAGAGCGGTCGGGAGGAAATCGGCGTAGATGGCCGGTCCGACCTCGTTGTCCTTGAGCGTGCCGCCCCAGATCCCGCTCACCCGTACGCCGGGCCGCCGTGCGCGCGGCCCCCGCAGGCGCGTGACCCTTTCGGGCTGGGCCGAGGTGACGCGCTTGCCGCCGGACGTACGGGACGCGATCTTGACCGCCGCCGCGAGCGACCCGGCCCCGATCGCGAGCGTGCCGGCGAGAGGGCTGCCGCCGATCCGGTCCACGATCTCCTTGACGGCGCTGCGGCTGCGGCGGTCGACCGCCTCGACCGCGCCCAGCGAGCGGAGGTAGTCGAAGTTGTGCGGAGACGATGTGGCCACGACCCGGTAGCCGGCGTTGCGGGCGAGCTGGATCGCGTTGCTCCCGACGCTCGGCGAACCACCCCACACCAGCACGGTCTCCGTCCGCTCAACGGGATCGGCGGCGGGCAGCGCAAGCCCGAGGTGGTCCTGCTGGAACAGGCCGGTCGCGGCGGTCGAGAGCGTCAGCGGCAGCACGGCCGCCTGCTCGAAGGGCAGCGAGTCGGGGATGGCGGAGACCATGTGCTCCATCAGCACGACGTAGCGCTGGAAGGCGCCCTCCGCCGCGCGGTTCTGCGACTTCTCGACGCCGAACGCGTGCCCGAGGACGCGGTCCCCCGGCCGCAGCCGGGTCACGTCCGCGCCGACCTCGACGATCTCGCCGGCGACGTCCGAGCCGATGACGGCCGGGAACGTCAGCCACGGCAGGACCGCGCGATACAGCAGGCCCGGGATGCCGTCGATGGGATTCACGGCGACCGCCCGCACGCGGACCACGACCTCGCCGGCCGCCGGGGACGTGTACGGGGCGGGCCCCACCTCGAACCGTCCGCCCCGCTTGGGCAGCCACAATGCGACGTTCTGCTCGGTCATCTCCGGACCTCTTCCCACGATCGCCGGGCCATGCCACCGCATCCACACGCGCGGGACGCCCGGTGTCAGAGTAGACACCGCCTACAAAGTAGTCAACGCCTACTTCGAGATACGATGGCGAGATGCCCGACCGGCCGTTCCACCATGGCAACCTGCGTGCCGTGCTGCTCGATCAGGCGGAGGCGGTGCTTCGCGAGCGCGGACTCGACGGGCTGTCCCTCCGGGAACTGGCACGGGAGGCGGGCGTCAGCCACGGGGCGCCCCGCAAGCACTTCATCGACCGCAACGCACTCCTGGACGCCTTGGCTGAACGGGGCTTCGTCCGCCTGGCCGACGAAATACACCAAGCAGCCGCGCACGCGCCCGACCACGCACACGCCCTCCAGGCGGCGGGCTCCGCGTACGTGAGGTTCGCCGTCAAAGAGCCGGCGCTGCTGGACCTGATGTTCGCAGCCAAGGTGGACGCCCCTTCCGAGGCCGTCCGAACCGCCGCGGAACGCCTGTTCGCCGCGATGGCCGACATCATGAGCGCGGGTGTCGAAGCAGGCGTTTACGACGCGAGCGATGTAGACCGATTGACCTTGGTGCTGTCCGCGACCGTGCAGGGCACCGCGTCACTCATCGCATCTCGACGGATCACCACGTCCCAGGGCGAGGGCCTCATCAAGGACGCGATCACCCTCTTCCTCGCAGGCGCCTCAACCGCCCACTGAGGACGGTCGTATGCCTGGCTTGCGAGAATCATGCGAGCACGGGGTGGCACGCGTCCGCAGTTACCCCTGAATAGAATGATTACCACTGCCGATATCTGCGATTTCTTAAAAGAAATATCGAGTGCAGACTCCGGCTCCCCGTGGGACTGAGTTCGCCGCTCATCGTTCTAGGTCTACCGGGCGATCTGCGGCTGTGACCCACAGCCGCAGATTGCTGAATGAGTATGTGTTAGTTGTAGTGGGCGAACTCTGTGTAGTCGTTCCAGATCCAGCCTTTGACGCCGGTGCAGCAGTCCGAGTGCCACCACAGGTTGCCGGCGTTGTTCACGCACCGCTTGTCGATCCGGAAGAGCGTGCCGGACTTCCAGGTGGCAATCACCGAGGAAGACCCCGAGTAGCTGGTGTGCACCTTCGCCGAGCCGACGATGACCCGGCGAATGTGCGGAGTCCAGTCCGAGCAGGAAGCCTGGACGCCCTGCTCGCTCGCCGCTGCGCTTGGAATGGCGAACGCAACAGGGGCCATGGTCGCCGTAATCACCGCGGCCGCCATGGCCATGACACGGTTAGCCGCCATTCGCATTTCGAGCTCCCTTCGGGGGGATTGGGTAAGTTGATCATCACCCGACCAAGATCGTCTGTCAAGACCCGATGAGAAATCTCGCCCCCGTGGCGCCTGCCCTGGCAGATGCCCTGCTGGAGGGCCAGAGGCAGGAAATCTCACTCAAAAGTCAAATTTGAGAATCTCACAAAGGAGAGGTAATGGCCGCGAGGTTCTTCCAATACACAACTGTCACGCCGTGGGTAGATTAGAGAGAAGGGTTCAAGGCCGGAATCCGATGCCCGAAGCCGTGAAACGGGCCCCCTATCCGGCACGTCGGGCCTGGACAGGGCCGCGTACCGGGTGCCGCGCCTCCGCACGACGAGGCGGCTGGAAGTCGCACAGGCGCTCCACCGAGTCAGGAGAGCGCGACGGTCTGTCACCTCAAGACAAACGACTCCAAGCGACAGCCGCCCGCCTTCGCCGGCAGCGACGGAACCCTGGCCGCCGACCCCGAGGATCCCGTCCACCGGAATGATGGGTTCATCGCTGAGGTTCCGGATGCAGAATCTGCTCCGCGAACCATTGCACGCGCTCCCGGGTGATCCCCGTCCTCTGCTCGACCGCGAGAGGGTGGTCAGTCGGTTCGAGTTCAACGAACGGGCGCTCTCCCACAGGACGGGTGTGCACGTTCGTCTTGAGGTTCAGCGTAGGACGCTCGTAAAGGAACAACTCGCTCGCCAGCCACCCGAAATAGGGCGGCTCCTGCTCCCGGTCAGGGGTTTCCCACAACTCACTCATACGAGCGAAATTCTGCGGGCTGAGCGACACCCACACAGCCCATGAGAAGACGTCCCCTCCGACGACGGGAATCTCGATGAGCCCCTTGACGAACAGGTGCTCCCCTTGGATCACGCACTGATCGGAGGTGAGTTCGCTGTCAGGCTGCGTCGCAACAGCATCGGACCAGTACGCAGGCGCGTCAGACCCATAGTGCATGGGCAATTCGTCATGCCGCTCTCCGCAGCAGGAACACATGTACCCGACATCACCGTTCATGCCGGAGATCCTAACCCGCAACCAGGTCCCTGATCGCCTCCAATGCACCCTTCGGCCACCTTCAACACGACCGTCCCGCTCGGGCGAAGAACGGCGCTGCAATGCGACGGATTCAGTGCCGGAACTCGACGCTCCTCGCTGGGAAGCAGTAGGCGAGCCCCGAAGCCCCACCGCGGTGGCCTTGCACAGAAGACACGAGGCGCCCCAGTTGGACACATCGCATCCCAAGAGCCGGTGTCCGAGGTGAACCGTAGGGTCCCAACATGAGTATGAAGCTGCTACCGGTGGACGGCGCGTGGGTCGATGCCATGATCTCGCTCGCGACCGGCCCCTGGACCAGGGAGGCCGTCGAGCGTCTGTTCGTGGACCGCGGATGGATACAGGCCGACGACGCGGGCACCGCCCGAGTGCCCTGGCAGGCGGGCGGTGAAATCTGGCCCCAATTGGACCTACCTATTGATTCCGGGCCTCTAGCCGACGACTCGGATGGCGCCGGATGGCGACTGGACCTGGGCACGCCCCCACCGGACGACGAGGCCGGCGAGGTGGACCGTCACTCCTTCGTGGCCTTCCCTTTCGCGCTCCTGTGGCCGCCGCTCAACACCGAAGAGCCCGACGATGACGAAGACGACGAAGACGATCTGCAGGAGGACTACTCGGCCGAGTGGATCCGGTACCCAGACGCCGGTCCTGCGGAGTTCGAAGCCGAGTACCACCGCGTGCGCGCGCTTATCGAGCACCGAATCGGACCGCCCACCCGCTCGGTCGGTGACATCACCATCGGATGGAAGAGAGAGATCTGGGATCGGGGAACGATGGCGCTCACCCTCTCCATCGAGGACGACATAGCGACGTACTCCTTCTACGACCACATCGCCTTCGGCATCTGGCCGACCGCTGCGGCAGCGGGCACCGAGCAGACATGAGCCCCGAGGTCAGGGAGCGGCCAGTCACCGACAGACGGCCGCTGAGTCGGCTCAGGGCAGCGGATGCGAAGGTGTCCACGAAAAGGTGGACAGATGGCGGATGCCTGGGATGGAGGAGGACTACGACCTCGTCCGCCTGTCCCGGCGCGGTACGCCCACGGAGTCGGATGGCCTTCGCTGTAGCTGGCGCCGTTTCCGCGCACCGTCCCCGACCTGGAGTCGGCGCGCTTCCATGACGTGCGGCACACCCATATCTCCCCGCTGCTCCACCTGAGCATCGCGCCAACGAACCCAGCCGTGGCACCGTCCATACCCGACGTGGCAGATGTGGTCAGTGGTCTTGCTGTGTATGCCGTCGCCCCGTGTGCCTAAGCGTTGTCCGCGAAGGGACGACCTACCAGCGGAAGGACGAACGACACTCTGCACGTTCTAGCCCTCTGCCTCGGCCTGCGCTGGGAGTCTGTCACCCCCGTCAGCTGTCGGGCCTGTGACGGTGAGCGTGGTGAGGTGGACGGCGCTGAGTGCTAGACCTGCGCCGATAGCGGAGTCGAGAACGCCATGCTCGAGTTGCGCAAACGCTCCGACGGGTCGGCGGAGCGCTGCGGTTCGTCCGTCCCAAGACCGACGACTCCGAGCGGACCATCCCGCTGCCTCCTGTCTGCATCACGGCTCTGTGCGAGCACAAGGTAAAGCAGGTGGCCGAACGGTCGGACGCCTGGGACGCCTGGGACGACTACGGCCTCGTCTTCCCGTCCCGGCCCGGTACGCCCATGGAACCGGACAACCTTCGCCGTCGCTGGGGGCGTGTCCGTGCCCTCGCCGGCCTGGAGTCGATGCGCTTCCATGACATGCGGCACACCTGCGTCTCCCTGCTGCTCCACCTGGGCATCGCGCCGAACGCCGTCCGCGACATCGTCGGACACAGCGACATCGAGGTGACCATGACGATCTACGCTCACACGTCCCTCGACGACAAGCGCTCGGCGCTCCGCAAGCTGGGGGATGCGCTCGGCTAAGAGGTTGGGTTCAGAAGCTCCGGGCTGAAGGTCGCCCGGAGCTTCTTGCCTGTTCGGACGGCGTTCACTGCTGTAGTTTGGCGGGGTTCACCCGTCGTAGGGGCGTTTGCGGGTGTGGACGGACGGGCCGTCGAGGACGGTGTCCGGGTAGCCGCTGACCTTCGGGCTGACCTGCATTTCGATCTGCTCATGGCTTCCGTCAGCGTAAGTGAGTGAAACCACGAACGTGATAAAGGTGCCGTCGATACCCGACCCGGTCCTCAGAACGCGGCCAACGTCGAAGATCACAAGACGTGAACCGCTGGACAGGAACTTCTTGCAGTTAGCATCATCCAGCCCGGAGTCCTCGTCCTGCATGGCGCAAGCCTTCGTCCAATTGCGGCGGCGAACCAGGTCGAGATAGGTGACCAGCGTCGCGCGAGCTCGTACCTGTTCTCGGCGCTCCGCGGCTTGGCCGTTGGCGGCGAGGTGCCACACCGCGATGCTCACACAGATGAGAAAGAAGATCATCAGTGTGGCGAGCACTGCGGACCGGCATGGGCGTGCCATGGGTGGTGATCTTACGTGGGTGGGAGCCGTTGAACGTGGCCGTTGCCGTCAGGGTTGCCGTCAAAGGCCCGGAACCGATTATGGTTTCGGGCTTTTTGGCTGGTCAAAGATGTGGGCAGAGGCGGGGGCGAACCGCCGACCTCGCTTTTCAGCTATAGCACCCTCCCCGCTGGGGCAGCGTCGTCCGAGGTTGGACGGCTGTCGGCGTGCGCTCGTGGTTGGGACGGTTGCCGCTGTTGCTGTCAGCCTCGGGTGGTCTTGATGAAGGTCACGCGTTGCGTGGTTAGGTTTGGGCGTGCCTGGTAGCCGGCGTCCAGCCAGACCGCTTGAGTGTGCTTCGGGTCTGTACCCCACCAAGCCGGGTGATTATGGGCGCTCCTGGGCAACGCCGCACCGATCAGCGTCGACACCTCAGCGAACGTCATGTCAATACGCTCGCGACCGTCTGACCGAAGATGACGCTCTAGCCGTTCGTACTGCTCCCGCCGGACCACGCTCCCATCATCGGTGAGCAAGCCCCGACTGTCAGCCGGTCGGGCGTCCGTTGCCTTCTGATCCGCAGCAAGATCAGCCCCGTCCAGGCATGTCCACACTTGCCCTCTGACCAGTGCGACTGCCCCCCCGAGCGTCCATACCCGTCCGAGATCATCCGAGGTTGCTGTCAGCGCTGCCGTTAGCACCCGCGCCGACCTCAACCGGTCCGGGGTGCTCGTTCGCGCGAACGGCGAGCAAGGTGTGACAGACCGTCTCGCGCGAACGAGTGCCCCGGTGCTCGGGGGACCGGGGGCTGCGAAGCCACTGCTTCGGGCACGTTCAACCGGTGTCCTCGTCGGCCTGTAGGCGCTGGTGGTCAGGACTCGGCGTCTGCGAACTCGGGCAGGCCCAGCGTCTCAAGGAGTCGGAAGAAGAGGTCCTCGACGAAGACCTCTCGACCGTCCAGAACGGCCTGCACAGCGGCGATGCTTGACGTGAACCCGGCCTCGGTCGCCCACTGCACGGCCAGTGGCGCCGCGAGGGGAGCGGGCGGTCCCACCGCATGCATCTGCTGTTCGGCCGCGCGGCGTCGGCGTTGGTAGTCCTCGCCCTCATCGGGCTGCATCTCGCCGTTCTCGTCCTCATAGAAGTACGGCCACGCCCCGGGGACGATGTGCCCGATGATGCTGTCCAGTTCAAGCCAGCCGCCCCACCGGCCCGCCTTCGGGCTGAAGCCGATCAACTGGGCGCCGTCGCTATCCATCACCACAGCGGCGAGCACGGGATGCCTGGTCTGCTCCATCACCGCGACGAGCAGGTCCTCCCACTCAGCGGGCAACGACGTCGACTCCCACCCCTCCGGGCCACGGTGGATCTGCGCCACCTGCCAGCCGTCCGAGGCTACGCCGCGCCAGGCCAGCCGGTCCGCCGACGCCCGCAGCGCGTCGAGTTCCATAATCGGGCGGCTGCTGCGCGCGACTATATACGTGCCCCAATACCCCATGGACCTATCCTGTCCGGAACCGGATAGGGCAGCGGCCAAAACAGCTGAAATCGTGCTGGTCAGTAAACGGTTGAGGCTCGACCAAGTCGACCACGTAGCGGCTCGGACTCGACGCGCCGGACATGGCCGGGAGATTCGTGCAGCGCTGAAACGAGACGGAGTCATGTGATCTCTTCAGGCTTTTTGCGTGCTGCGCTGCTGGGCGGTCGACTGGTTCGGGCCGGGCGGCCCGCAGAGGCCGCATGCCCGGCCCGAACCAGCCGGCTGCGGCCGCGTAGCGGGCGCCCTTGAAGACGTTGGACGTCACGTCCACGCCCTTGGCCTGGCATCGGTGGGTGAGGCGTGGGAGCCAGCTCGGGTTGCTGAGCTCGGTGATGAACGGCGCGGCGAGGATGATCGACACGCCGCAGTCGATGTTGCCGTAGGCGGTGTTCATCAGGCACCGGTACTCGTGGGGACGTACCTCGGCGCGGTAGAGGTCGGTGTGGCGGTCGTGCTGGTCGACGCCGAGCGAGATCAGCAGGCGCTCTGAGTATAAACGGACGTGAAAGAACCCGATGATGCATTAGTGATGGGCTAGAGGTGTCGTCTCCTGCACTGAAATATCGGTGTGCCGAACGAGAGAAAAGGTCAAGGCGGGAGGCGATCACCGGTGGCGGGCAGTGGCGAGCAGGGGCGGACTCCGCGGGAACTGCTGGAGTTGGTTCTTGCGGAGCTGGACGAGCTCACTCGCCGGGCTGACCAGCTTGCGGAGGCGCTGGAAAGACGGTCCGCTCGATCCGGGCGACGCGCTCTCCCAGATCACGGACGGCGGCGAGTACTTCCGTGAGCTGCTTCATCGTCACGTCGTCCTCGCCGGTCGCCGGCGGGGCCGCGGTGGACGGTCGGGCGTCGGGCTGGTCGCGCACGAACACGCCCTTGCCCTGCTGGACGATCACGACGCCTTCGGTCCGCAACACGCTGATGGCGGCCTTCACGACTCCGGCTGACACCGCGTACTCCTCACGGAGCCGGGCCGTCGGCGACCAGGCGCCCTTCCCGGATCTGTTGCCGCAGGTCATCGGCTATGTCCCCAAGCTCGTCACCGTCTCCACGCCCAAGTACGGGGTCAACCGGGGGCTCACGGTCGACCAGGTGCGGGACGTCCTCAAGGCGGCTCAGCCCGAACGGCTCTACGCGCTCTATGTCCTGGCGCTCTGCCTTGGCCTGCGGCGCGGCGAACTGCTCGGGCTGCGCTGGGAAGACGTGCGGCTCGTTGGCTGCCGGGCCTGCGGCGGTGAGGGTGGCACCCTCGACGGTGACCCGTGCGGCCGGTGCGCCGAGTCCGGTGTCGAGTCGGCCACGCTCGAAGTCGTCCAGACGCTGCAACGGGTCGGGGGAGCGCTGCGGTTCGTCCCGCCCAAGACTGCCGACTCCAAACGCACGGTCCCGCTCCCGGATCTGTGCATCACCGCGTTATGCGAGCACAGGGTGAAGCAGAACGCCGAACGGGCCGACGCCTGGCCGGACTGGCAGGATCACGGGCTCGTCTTCCCGTCCCGCCTCGGCACGCCTATGGAGCCGGACAACCTTCGCCGTAGCTGGGGCCGTATCCGCGCGGCGGCCGGGCTCGACGGCGTCCGCTTCCATGACATGCGGCACACCTGCGTCACGCTGCTCCTAGACCTCGGCGTTCCGCCTCACATCGTCCGGGACATCGTCGGTCACAGCGACATCGAGGTGACCATGACGATCTACGCTCACGCGGCCGTCGACGAGAAGCGGGCGGCGCTTCGGAAGCTGGGGGATGCGCTCGGCTGAGGCCGTTGCTGTCACTGTTGCTGTCAAAAGGCCCGGAACCTGATCAGGTTCCGGGCCTTTTGGCTGGTCAAGGGAGTGGGCAGGGGCGGGGTCGAACCGCCGACCTTCCGCTTTTCAGGCGGACGCTCGTACCGACTGAGCTACCTGCCCAGGACGCTTGGTGCGCCTGGCGGTCCTGACGGGATTTGAACCCGCGGCCTCCACCTTGACAGGGTGGCGAGCACTCCTAACTGCTCCACAGGACCTTGCTGCTCCGAGCTTAGCGGCTTCGGAGGGGTGTGTCGGCCGGTGGTGACCCCCCGGCGTTTGGCACGTCCGAGAGCATACGCGATGGCTGAGGGCGGCGCCAACTCGTTAACGGGGGAGGCGGTGGGGGATAGAGCGGTAACGGAGAGGTACCGGGTGAGTACGGATTGCTGGCGGGTGGCGCGAGTTTGCGGCCTGGGGTCCTAGTCTGTCCGGGTTGCGCAACCGTGCGTGACCGGAGGGTGGCGCCGTCTGTAGCCAGGACGGCCGGAGAAGGGAGGTCGGCGTGGTCGCAAAGCTCCCAGACCAGAGCGCCGAGGACTACCAGAGAGGGCTCGGTACGCGGCAGATCCAGATGCTGGCGATCGGGGGGACGATCGGCACCGGGCTGTTCCTCGGGGCCGGGGAGAACATCGCCAAGGCGGGGCCGAGCCTGATCCTGACGTACGCCGTCGCGGGGCTGGCGTTGTTCTTCGTCATGCGGGCGCTCGGCGAGTTGCTGACGTACCGGCGGACGGAGGGCGGGTTCGCCGGGTATGCCCGGGAGTTCCTCGGTCCGTTCTGGGGATACGCCACGACCTGGACGTACTGGATCATCTGGGTGACGACCGGGATGGCGGAGCTCACCGCGGCCGGCACCTACATCGAGAAGTGGTGGCCGGGCGTGGAGCAGTGGCAGACGGCGCTGGTGGCGCTGCTGGTGCTGTTCGTGGTGAACCTGATCTCGGTGAAGCTCTTCGGCGAGCTGGAGTTCTGGTTCGCGATGATCAAGATCGCGGCGATCGTGATGATGATCCTCGTGGGGATCGGGGTGCTGGCCTTCGGGTTCAGCGATGCCGGAGACACGGCGAGCGTCGGGAACTTGTGGAATCACGGGGGTGTGTTCCCCGAGGGGTACTCCGCGACGATCATGACGCTGCAGATGGTGATGTTCGCCTACCTGGGCGTCGAGCTGGTGGGGGTCACGGCCAGCGAGGCCAAGGATCCGGAGAAGAACATCCCGCGGGCGATCAACGCGCTGCCGCTGCGGTTCGCGCTGTTCTACCTCGGGTCGCTGCTGGTCATCCTGGCGGTGGTTCCCTGGACGGCGTTCAAGGGCGGGGCCAGCCCGTTCGTGCTGGCGTTCGACAAGATCGGCATCCCCGGCGGCGGGGACATCGTCAACTTCGTGGTGCTGACGGCGGCGCTGTCGTCCTGCAACGCGGGCGGGCTGTACTCGACGTCCAGGATGCTCAGGACGGCCGGCGTCAACGGTGACGGGCCGAAGGTGCTCTCGCGCTTGAACGGACGTGGGGTCCCCGTGCTGACGGTCGTCATCTCGGCGCTCGTCATGGGGATCGGGGTCGTCATCAATGCGATCGTGCCGGACAAGGCGTTCGAGTACATCACGTCGGTCTCGACTGGGGGCGCGCTCCTGGTGTGGACGGTGATCCTCGTCGCGCACATGATCTACCGGCGGCGGGCGACGGCGGGTGCGCTGCCCAAGTCGCCCTACCGGATGCCGTGGGCGCCCTACAGCAGTTGGGCCGTGCTGGCGTTCTTCGTATTCGTCACGGTGACGATCGCGTGGGGGGCCGATACGCGGGTCGCGCTGTACGTCATGGCCGCGTGGGTCGCGCTCATCGTGGTCGGGTGGCCGTTCGTCCGGCGCAACTCGCAGAGCGCCGAGATGAAGGTGGCGGTGGAGAGCACCAGCGCCTGACCTCCATGGGATGATTCCGTATGGCGGTCTCATCCCCCCGGAGGCGCGCGTGACCAGCAAGCTTGAGATCCGTGTGCGCTGGGTCCTGCTGGTCGTGGTGGGCGTGGCGAACCTGGTCGGTTCGCTGGTCGTGCTCCTGTTCGCGACGTTCGTGGTGCCCGACCCGCCGCTGGATGACCGCGACTACGTCCACATGGTGAACGCGGTGGCGTTCTTCAGTTATCCGGTGGTGGCCGCTCCGGTGGCGCTGGTCATGGGGTTGTGGCTGTGGCGGCCCGTCGTGACGTTCGTCCGGGACGGGGGAGAGCCCGGGCGGGAGCAGCGGCGGGCCGTCCTGCTGGGGCCGCTCCGGTTGACGTTGCTCATCGGAGCCCTGTGGACGGTCGGCGCGCTGGGCTGGGCGGTGCTCGATCTCGTGCTGTTCACCGGGCGGCTGGCGGTGAAGACCGGCCTGACGTGCCTGCTCGGCGCGGCGACGACGTGCACGATCGTGTACCTGCTGTCGGAGCGGCTGCTGCGGCCGGCGGCGGCGCTGGTGCTGGGGACGGAGCGTCCGAAGAGGTTCCGGCTGCCCGGGGTGACGACGCGGGTGATGCTCGCCTGGGCGCTCGGGACGGCGATCCCGGTGTTCGGGCTGATCTGCGTCGCGATCGCCGCGCTCGCCGCGCCGGACATCAACGTCGAGCAGCTCGCGATCACGATCCTGGGGCTCGGCGGCGTGGCGATCCTGGCCGGGGTCTATGTCACCTATATGGCGACACGGGCGATCGCGGATCCGATCAAGGCCGTCCGGAAGGGGATGGCGCAGGTCGAGCGGGGCGACCTGGGCGCCGAGGTCGCGGTGTACGACGCGAGCGAGGTCGGGCAGCTGCAGGCCGGGTTCAACCACATGGTCGCCGGGCTGCGCGAGAACGAGCGGCTGCGCGACCTGTTCGGACGGCACGTGGGCGAGGAGGTCGCCGACCTGGCGCTGGAGCGCGGCGCCATCACGCTCGGCGGCGAGACGCGCGAGGTGGCCGTGCTGTTCGTCGATCTGACGGGGTCGACCCGGCTCGCCGACACGCGGAGCCCGGACGAGGTCGTCGGGCTGCTCAACCGGTTCTTCGGCGTCGTGGTGTCGGTGGTGGCGCAGCACGGCGGCTGGATCAACAAGTTCGAGGGGGACGCGGCGCTCGCGATCTTCGGGGCGCCGACGCGGATGGAGGACTCGGCCGGCGGCGCGCTCGGCGCGGCCCGCGAACTGGCGGTGCGGCTGCGCGCCGAGGTGCCGATGCTGGACGCGGGGATCGGCGTGTCCGCGGGCCCGGTCGTCGCCGGGTACATCGGCGCCGAGGAGCGGTTCGAGTACACGGTGATCGGCGACCCGGTGAACGAGGCGGCCCGGCTCAGCGACCTGGCGAAGGGCGAGGCGGGACGGGTGCTGGCCTCGGCGGCCGTGCTCGACCTGGCGCATCTGTCCGAGGCCGGCGAATGGGACGTCGGCCGGTCGGTGACGCTGCGCGGGCGGAGCCGCCCGACACGGCTGGGTACTCCGCGTCGTTCGGCGCCGGCCGTCGAGCCGGAGCCGGAGCGGGCGTCCGATGCGGAGCGGCCCGTCCGGCGGGTCCGGTTCCCGCGTCCGCTGCGGAGGAGCCGGAGGCTGCTGGTCGGCGCGCTGATCCTCTCGAAGGCCGCCAAGAGCGCGCGTACGCCGGACAAGTCGGAAGAGTCCGAGTAGCGGGGCTGGCGGTTCCGGGGAAAGCGCCGTGTCCTGCTCGGTGCGAACCGATCAACTGCGTATCGTCACCGACTGTAAACGGTCTGCTACCGGCCCAAAACTCCGGTGTCACCGGACGGCCCGAGGGTTGGGGCGGACAGCTCCGGCTCCCGAAAGGTGACACATGCACCGACGGAATCGTCTCGCGCTCCTCACGGTCACGGCCACCACGGCGCTCGTCGTACCGGCGACGGCGGCCGCCGCCGATCCCGGGCCCGATCCGGTCGCGGCTCCGCAGCAGGCCGGCGCGGTGGACCCCGGCGCACCGCGTCCCGGCGGCGGACCGCGGCCTGTCGATCCACGACCTGCCGACCCGCGGCCTGCCGATCCACGACCGGGCGCGACGCAGCCTGATGCGACGCAGCCTGATGCGACGCAGCCTGGCGCGACGCAGCCTGGCGCGTCCCAGCCTGGCGCCACTCAGCCCGACGCCTCGCAGCCGGGTGCGTCCCAGCCGGGTGCCTCGAAGCCTGGCGCGGCCCAGCCCGGGGCGGACGAGCCTGGGGCGGTGCAGCCGGGTGCGCAGCAGCCGGCGTCGGAGCCGCGGCCGGGGGCCGGGAGCGCGCTGCGCGCCGGGATCGTGGACGTCGCGCACCGCGGCGCGTCCGCGTACGCGCCCGAGAACACGCTGGCCGCGTTCAAGCTGGCCAAGGCGAAGCACGCCGACATGTTCGAGCTGGACGTCCAGGAGACCAAGGACCACAAGCTCGTGATCATGCACGACACCACGCTCGACAGGACGACGAACGTGGAGGACGTCTATCCGGACCGCAAGCCGTGGAAGGTCGCCGACTTCACGCTCGCCGAGATCGAGAAGCTGGACGCGGGGTCGTGGTTCGCGGCGAAGTACAAGGGCGAGCGCGTCCCGACGCTGGGCAGGGTGCTGTCCGCGATGCGCGGCACGGGGCTCGGCATGCTGCTGGAGCTCAAGAGCCCGGCCCTGTACCCGGGCATCGAGAAGCGGGTCGCCGCGGCGCTGAAGCGCTCGCCGTCCTGGCTGCGGCATGATCCGCGGGAGCGGCGCCTCGCCGTCCAGTCCTTCGACTGGCACTCCGTGCGGCGGTTCCACGCCGTCCTGCCGAAGGTGCCGACGGGCCTGCTCGGCACCCCGAAGGTCGCGGACCTGCCGAAACTCGCCAAGTACGCCGACCAGATCAACCCGACGTTCGGCGATCTGACCGCGTCCTATGTCAAGAAGGTGCACGCGTCGCGCATGGACGTCCTCACCTGGACGATCAACGACCGCGGCGACATGGAGAAGGCCGCCCGCCTCGGCGTGGACGGGATCATCACCAACAAACCGGACGTCCTGCGCCATGTCCTGAAGACGTCGCGGAGCCAGGAGTCCAAGGCGGCCTGAGGCCGCCGCGACCAGCCGCGACCGGCCGCGACCGGCCGCGACCGGCCGCGACCGGCCGCGATCGGCCGCGATCGGCCCCGGCGCCACGGCGGCGATGGCCGGTCGGTGCGTCGAGTCAGGGCAGCAGCCGGCGGGCGTGGGCCGTGAACGCCCGCGCCGCCGGACTGCGCGGGCCGTCCGCCCGCCAGGCCAGCGCGATCCGGCCGCTCAGCCGGGGCCGGACGATCGGCATCGCGTGCAGCGCGTCCGGCAGGCCGCGGGCGGCGGACTCGGGCAGCACGGCGACGCCGAGCCCGTGCGCGGCGATCTGCGCCAGCACGGGCGGCTCGCCGGCCTCGAACGCGATGCGGGGGCGCAGGCCCGCGTCCGCGAAGGCCGCGTCGAGGACGGCCCGCAGCCCGGTCCCCCTCGGCAGGCTGATCAGCGGCTCGTCGGCGAGCGCGCGCAACGTGATCGTCGACCGCCGCGCGAGCGGATGATCACGGGTGACGGCGGCGTGGACCTCCTGCTCGATGACGACCTTGGTCGCGATGCCCTCGGGCGGTTCGGCGCCGAGGCTGAGGAACGCGAGGTCGACGCGTCCGGTGCGCAGCCGGTCGGTCAGGGTGTCGGCGTCCTCCTGGATGACCGTGATCTCCACCTCCGGGTGATCGCGGTGGAATTCGGCGATCATGCCGGGAAGGTCGAGTGACCTGATCCAGTCGATGGTGCCGACGGTGACGTGCCCGCGCAGGAGCCCGGTCAGCTCGTCCACCGACAGCCGCGCGCCCTCGACGGCCGCGAGCGCCGCCCGCGCGTAGGGGAGGACGGCGGCGCCGACCTCGGTGAGCCGGACCGTCCGTCCGGACCGGTCCAGCAGCGGCTGGCCCAGTTCCCGCTCCAGCTGCCGGATCTGCGCGCTGACGCCCGGCTGCGCGACGTGCAGCCGCGCCGCCGCCTTGGTGAAGCTGGCCTCTTCGGTCACCGCGACGAAGTACTCCAGTTGGCGCAGCTCCATAACCGGCCATGCTAACCGGGCCTCCGTTCAGCGCCATGGCTTCTGCCAGGACCGACCCGCGCCGTCCACCCCGGGGCGTGCGCAAAGAGTGTGCCCGGCCGTCCAATGCGGGGGGCGAGGGCTGGGGCGGCCGGCCTCGGCAACCATTTCTTTGGACCTTCTTGGGTGCGTCGCTGCAGTTCAGAGGACTGATTCCGGTCTGGGCGGTGAATACCTCACCTGCGGGAGGTCGGGTGTACGGACGGCGCACATGGTCCATACGGGTGCGGATGACCGTGATTGCCGGAATGGTCACCGCCGTCATCTGCGTCATCGTCGCCATCCTGATCCTTGTGGAGGTGCGCGGCTCCGAGACCGAGTCCAAGCGCAGCCAGGCGACGGCGGCGGCGCTGCGGATCAGCTACGAGATGCGCCGCGGTCCGGTGCGGGGCGACCTCGACGCGCCGGACGGCGTGGTCGTCCAGGTCATGGACGAGAACCGGACGGTGATCGCGGGCACCCCGGGGCCGTCCCTCGACGGTCCGCCGATCGCCCATTTCCACCCATCTCAGGCACAGGTGTACTCCACTCGTGACGTCTGCTCGTCGGTGGAGCTGCCCGGCTGCGCGTGGGTGATCGGCTTCCGCGTCTACCACCCGACCGGGGACTGGTTCGTCTACGCCGCGGCGCCGACCGTCCCCTGGTACGTCAGTCCCGGCCTGACCATGCTCCTGGTCAGCGTCTCGCTGCTGGTGACCCTGCTGGCCTGCCTGCGCGCCTGGGGGACGGTGGACCAGACCCTCGCCCCGGTGGACGCGATCCGGCGCGAACTGGCGGAGATCACCGCGTTGCAGTCGGGCCGCCGGGTCACGGTCCCGGAGAACCGGGACGAGCTCAGGCGGCTCGCCGAGGCCGCGAACGCGACCCTCGACCGCCTCGACAGCGCGCTGGAGCGGCAGCGCAGCTTCACCTCCGACGCGTCCCACGACCTGCGCAGCCCGATCGCCGCGGCGCGCACGCAGATCGAAGAGGCGCTCCTCTACCCCGACGAGGTGGACTGGCCGCGCACGGCCCGCGCCGTCCTGCAGAGCCTGGAGCGCCTCCAGGCGATCGTCACGGACCTGCTGCAACTGGCCCGCCTGGACGCCGCCGCCTGGAAGGACGTCGAGACGATCGACCTCGGCGCCCTCGTCACCATCGAGGTGGCGCGGTCGGACCGGACGAAGCGGATCGTCCCGCACCTCCAGGAGGGCGTCACCGTCCGCGGCGACCGGCTCCGGCTCGTCCGGCTCTTCACGAATCTGCTGGACAACGCCGAGCGGCACGCCGAATCGCAGGTCGACGTCACGGTCCGGCGCAGCGACGGCCACGCCATCCTGGAGGTGCAGGACGACGGCGCGGGCATCGCCAAGGAGCACCGCGACGTCGTCTTCCAGCGGTTCGCGCGGCTCGAGGCCAGCAAGTCCCGCGACCCGGGCGGGACCGGCCTCGGCCTCCCCATCGCGCGGGAGATCGCGCGGCTGCACGGCGGAACCCTGACGATCGAGGACAGCGAGCGCGGCGCCCGTTTCGTCCTGTGCATCCCTCGGAACGTTCCAGGCCGTCCCAGCCAGGGCTCCTGATCAGGGACTCCTGGTGACGCAGGACGGCAACGGGCCCGATGGGGCTGCGTGCGGGGGGCCGTTCGGGCTGGACGTGGAAAACCCCGCGGCGCCGGTGCACGCGGGGTTGTCGACAGGTGTGAGGGGCCCGCGCGGGGACGGGCCGGGAGCGGGTTTCGTGCGGTCAGATGGCGGATCGGGCGGGCATGCCGCGCAGGTGGATCCAGCCTTCGATGTCCGTTTCCTTCACCCTGCAGCCGATGGGCTCGTACTCGGCGGCGTTCACGTAGCCGGGGCTGTGGGCGATGACGGAGTCGTAGACGAACCTCGACGCGATGACACCGAGATCGGCGCCCGTCGCGGCGAGCCTTTCCTTGAAGGGGGCGGCATCGAGGAGCCGGGCCGCGTTGATGATCGTCCAGCCGGACACGCCGGGCGGATCGGGCAGCACCGGCCCCACGTCCACCGCGACCCTGAGCTGGATGCGGACCGCCTCGCTCGACCGGTGGTTGTGGCGCCGCAGCCGCATCCCGAGCACGGCGATCATGGGATCGATGACGGCGGCGGTCGGTATCCCGGCCGGGACGACGATGAGCGCGCCGTCGCCGCGGTCCTCGCTGTAGCAGGCGTCCCACGGCACCCTCGACTCCTCGAAGGACTGCCGCAGCGCGGCGTACATGGCGCGCCGCACCTCCAGCCGGTCGCTCTCGTCCCGGACGCGCGAGCTGAAGCCGGCGATGTCGGTGAACACGATCGTGCAGTTCTGCCCGGCCCAGGACGGACCGGCGGACTCGGGCGGCGTGATCGCCACGGGCCGAGTCGGCTGCCCATGGAACGGCACCCGCACGTCGACCGCAGGACGCGCCTGCCAGGCCGCGTTGACCGTCTCCTCCACGTGCGCCCAACGCCCGGCAGACGACCCGCCCGCAGGGGCGCCATGGGCCCCGTTCGCACGATGCAGGGTGTCGGCGGGCACTGTGGACGACGCATACGGGTCGAACGACACGTACTGGCCGCCCACCACGTATGAATCGGTCGTTGTGTAGGGGTTGTTCGTTTCCGGCAGTTCCGAGGTCACGTAAGGGGCGCCCGTCACGTACCGGTCGCCCGTCGCATACGGGTCAGTCGTCGCAGACGGGGCGTTCGCCGCCGATGGGGCGACCGTCGCGTAGGGGTCGGTTGTCGCGTACGGGTCGTTCGCTACGGACGGGTTGGACCGGTTGGACGTCGCGTACGGGCCCGACGGTGGCCTGTACTGGTCACCCGCGACATAAGGGCCGGGGGACGGCCCGTACGGAGCGGGTACGCCCTGCGGTGCGTGCGGCCAGATGGCCGGTATCGGTATGTACGCCGTCGCGTACACCTGGGGTGAGCCGTACTGGGCGGCCGCCCCTGGCGCGTCTGCCGGCCTGTACTGGCCCGTCTCGTCCCGCATGGCGCCCGACTGCTCGGTGAGCCGGTGGTACATCTCGCGTTCCAGGACGGCGACCACGCGCGGATGGTTGCTGAGGTAGGTGACGAACTGCTGCGTGGTCAGGTGCAGCGCGTGCAGCGTCTCCATCGCCACGATGGTCGCCGAGCGGCGGCGGAGCATCAGTGCGGCGCGCTCGCCGATGATGTCGCCGGCACCGCGGAAGGCGATGATCCGCTCGTGCCCGTCCCGCTCCACGCAGACCCGCACGGAGCCGGACTTGATCACGATGGTGTGGTCGGCGGCCTGGTCCTCCTCCCAGAGCACCGCGCCCGCCGGGTAGACGACCTCCTGCGCGGTCGCGAGGAACTCGGCCCGCTCAATGGTGGTGAGGGCGAGCCAGAACCCGGGCCGCTGGGACGGTCCGCCCGCCCGCCCGGACGCCGGGCCGGACGCCGGGCCGGACGCCGCCGCCGGGGCCGGCGCCGCCATGCTCACCAGGTCCGTGTTCTCGCTCGAAGATCGGCTGTGCTCGCTCCCGGAACCGGTGGAGGACGCGTCCGGGCTGACGATCTGGTCCGGGTCGTGCAGGCGCTCGTGTTCGCTCATCCGAACACCGCCCCGGCGATCGGCCGAAGGGAACCCCTGGGGCTGAAAGAACTCGTGGGGTGGACGTCGAAGATCGGGGGACGAATCTGCTGTCTTGACATGTCAGGAACCCCATGCCTCGAAGCGCGAATTCAGCCTCCGTGCGCCGGTGCCCGGGATCGCCCGGCATCCGGTCGCGGCGGCCGAAGTCGCATCACCTATAGCCCGTTCCGCGTGATCGCGGTTAGACTGGGTGAGTCCGCAGAAAACGTTTTGGCAGGTCAGCCTGGATCTTTCTGCGTTTTCGCAGGGTATCTGCGCAGACCCGCCGGAGCGCTTTCGCGCGGCTCGGGAGTCGCTCTCCGCTTTCCGTCGATCGTCTTGGCTGCCAACCGGTGATCGGCTGAAAGTGGCGGGCGACTCTGTTTTTCGCGGTCGGTCGCCGGCGTTCCCGCCGGCGGTGCCGAAGTCTCGTGGTGCGGCTGACCTCCCCGTTCGTGCGTGTCCCGTTCGTGCTGCCTGCGCCGGCGGTGCCCGGGCGGCCCGTTGCCCCGTGGCCCGTGCGCCCCCGGCCGGTCGCGAGCGTCCGTCCGGATGACACGCGTCCCCGTCCGGACCCTCACCGTGCGTCAGGTCGCCTGCCCCTTCGATGTGGCACGACGTTCTGTTGCAGCTGACTATGTTGTAATGTGCTAGGTAGCAGACTAACAGACGACTTTCCGGTGTGCAGCAGTCTGGAAGCTTCCGGCGCGAGTTTTGGGCGATATGACGGGGTCTGGCGTGTGGAGCGAAGATCACATGACCAAGAGATGTAGCGTCGTGGTGGCAAGCGGGATGTCAGGTCCCCGTTTGCCATGTAGCATCCAGGTTGCTGGCACCAACTACTTAGAGTGAGCGAACGCCATGTCCAGTGACCAGGGGCCGATAGTCCAGAGTGCGTTGCTGCGGGCGGAGCTCGTCCGGCTCCGCAAGCAGAAGAAGCTGACGCAGGAGCAGGTGGCGCGGCAACTCGAATGGTCCCCGTCGAAGCTCATCCGGGTCGAAGGCGGTAAGAACGCCATCACCCGGACCGATCTGCAGGCCCTCCTCGCGGTGTACGACGTCACCTCGGAAGGCCGCCAGGAGCGGTTGCAGGCACTGGCCCGCGGCGCGCGCGAACCCGCTTGGTGGAACGTCTACCGCGGTGAGCTCGACCCCAGCTTCCTCAACTACGTCGGGTACTCGGCGGGTGCGGCCTTCATTCGCCAGTTCCATGGGACGGTCATCCCCGGGCTCATTCAGACGCCCGAGTACGCCGAGGTCCTGTCGACCGGCAAGGCGTCCGAAACGGCGCGGGTGCTCGCGGCGAAGCTGCGCATCCAGCGGCAGCAGGAGCTCGCCAAGCGGGAGAATCCGCCCCGCCAGCACTACATCATCGACGAGGCGGTCATCCGCCGGCACGTCGGCATCAGGACCGACCCCGCGATCATGCCCGCCCAGCTCAACCATGTCGCCGACGCCGCCGAGAGCGACGACCTGCTGACGGTGCGGGTCATCCCGTTCAGTACGGGCGCGCACCTCGGCATGGAGGGGCCGTTCAGCATTCTGGAGTTCGACGGCGACCTCGACGACGTCCTCTATCTGGAGGGACGGTCGGGCGCCAGCGTGATGATCAGCGGTGAGGACGACACGGTCATCGAGTACCGCGACACCTTCGAGCTCCTCCTGGAACAGGCGCTGCCCGCCGATCAGTCCATCGCGTTGATGCGGCAGGCCGCCGAAGACCTCATGGCCTGACTGAGGAACCGCAACTCGACCCGACCGGAGGTGAAGGCCGCAGCGGACATCCGACAAGGCGAGTGGCCGTCATAGCACACAGCGTGATCTTGTGTTCCCTTGTAGGCGGAATAACTAGAACCGTTTACACTCGTGATCGGGAAATTATCCACAAGGTCGTGGTTTGTTGTGCCCTGCTCGGTGCTCATCCGGCGGGTGTTCTCGGCCGATCGGTTGGCGAGACGGCACCCGCCGGCAATGGACGGAGGTTGCTGGATGGTCTACCGGTCGACTCGGGGAGACGTGCTGAACTGGCGGAAGAGCAGCGCGAGCGGCAGTGACAGCAACTGCGTGGAGGTCGCCGCCCTGGACGCGTCGGTGCTGGTCCGCGACTCGCGCGATCACTCCGCCGGTGTCATCGCTCTCGGCCGCACGCAGTGGAATGCGCTGATGGACGCCGTCCGGGGCGGCGACCTGGATCTGGTTTGAGTCCCGTGACTCATTTTCCGCGCCACTCTCAATAATTGTCGACCATTGCACCCCGTCGACACCTTTACCAGCGATCTTTGACAAAACCGCGCCCGGTGCCGGCGCTGGTTCGGTCCGGTACTGGGTCGGCCGTCCCGTCAAGTGGAGGACGGGACGGTCAGTAGAGGAAAGGGATTTCGAGGTGCGTGGCACCGCTCAGGCCCGTGGCGGGCGAGCGGCCCAAGAGCCAGGCCAGGAGAGATGGTGCGGGACCGGTCACCAGGTGGTCGCCGGTCCCGTGGTCTTCGCCGGTGTCCGTGGCGTGCAGGCGGAGGGCCGGGCCGTCGTCGCGGCGTGCGAAGGAGGCGGTGACGCCGGCCAGCATGCGGCTCGTGAAATCGGCGGGCCAGTCGCCGGGAGCGAAGCCGGCGTCCAGGTCCACGTGGTGGACGAGCACCTCGGTGAGGCGGGCGTCGGCGGCGCGGGCGGCCGGGTGGCGGGCGCCCGTCGTCCATTGGACGGTCCGCTCCCAGGCCTCGTCCGGCATGAGCGCGAACGCCTCGGCGAACCGGTCGGCGGATCGGCGGACGTCCTCGACGAGCGTGTCGGCGGGACGGTTCGCGCCCTCCTCGATCTCGGCGGCGCGGGCGTCCAGGCTCGCGTACTCGTAGGACTCGACGCCGGTGCGCGCCCAGGTGAGCAGGCGCGTCCCGCCGTCGGCGTTGCGCGCGACGTGGGTGAGGACGTGTCCGCGCGTCCAGCCCGGAAGGAGGGACGGCCCGCGGACGTCGGCGTCGTCGAGCCGGGCCGCGGTCGCCAGGAGGGCCTGCGTCGCGGCGCTGATCTCGGCGAGGGAGATCATGCGAAGGCGCCCGCGTGGATGTCGGCCCACCGGCGGAAAGGGCCCGTCACCAGGATCATCTGGAGTCCTTCACCAGGGGAGCGGCCGGCCGTCGCGGAAGAAGCCGCCGGTCGGGCCGTTGTCGGGGAGGGTCGCGGCCCAGAATACGCTCGCCGCGCCATCGGCGACGGGACGTCCGCCGGGGCCGCCCATGTCCGTGGCGACCCAGCCGGGGCAGACCGCGTTGACGAGGATGCCGTCCGCATGGAGTTCGGCGGCGAGCATGCGGGTCAGTGCGTTGAGGGCGGCCTTGGACGCGGTGTAGGCGGGAATACCGCCGCCCATGCCGGTCAGCGAGGCGACTTCGCTGGAGACGTTGACGATCCGGCCGTGCGCGCTGCGGCGCAGCAGCGGGAGCATCGCCTGCGTGAGGCGCCAGGGCCCGTACAGGTTGGTCTCGGCCGCCCCCCGGAATGGTCACGACGCCCTGCGTCGACTCGGGTCAGCGTACGCCGCGAGGGCGGAACTGGATGCTGATGCGGGGGCCGGTGACGCGGGCGCTCTTCGGGATGGCGTGCTCCCATGTCCGCTGGCAGCTTCCGCCCATCACGATGAGGTCGCCGTGTCCCAGCTCATGGCGGATCGTCTGGCCGCCGCCCCGCGGACGCAGCAGAAGGCTTCGCGGCGTCCCGACGGACAGGATCGCCACCATCGTGTCGTGCGTGGCACCGCGTCCGATGGTGTCGCCGTGCCATGCCACACTGTCGCGGCCGTCCCGGTACAGGCAGAGGCCGGCGGTACGGAACGGCTCACCGAGTTCGTCGGCGTAGTGGTCGTCGAGCGCGGCCTTGGCCTCGTCCAGGACGGGATCGGGCAGCGGCGTGTTCTCGTCGTAGAACGCCAGGAGCCGGGGCACGTCCACGACCCGCTCATACATGCGCCGCCGTTCCGCGCGCCACGGGACGGACGTGAGCAGCCGCTCGAACAGCGCGTCCGCGCCGGGGATCCAGCCGGGCAGGACGTCCACCCAGGCGCCGCGGGCGAGGCGTGTCCGGCGCGCCGAGGCCAGCGGACGCGGGCCGTGCTCGTCCGTGAAGTCCAGTAGCGAGCCTTGGAACATGCCGCCACTGTACCCTTTTCGCTCAAACATGTGTTCGATCATGGTGCGGGAGCGTGTTCTGTCGGTGGCGGACCGTAGCCTTCGCTCGTGATGAGAGATCTGCCGCGTCCGGCGAAGGCGCTCGTGGGCGTCCGAGTGATCAACCAGCTCGGCGCGTATGTGATGGCGTTCCTCGCCGTGCTGGCGGGCGCCGACCTCGCGGCGGCGGCGCTGGCCGTCTTCGGGGTCGCCGCGCTGGTCTCGCGCTGGCTCGGCGGCGTGCTGCTCGACAGGTTCGCGCCGCGGACGCTCGTCGTCGTCGGCCTGGCATCGACGGGCGCCGCTCTCCTGCTCCTGGCCGCCGCGCAGGGGAGCGTGCAGGTACTGGCCGCGGTCGCCGTGGTCGGCCTGGCCTTCGAGATCCAGGAACCCGCCACGCAGGAGGCGCTGGCCAGGGTCGGCGGCCGCCGCGACGACATCTATGGGGTGCTCGGCACGTCGTTGGTCGCCGCCGGAGCGCTCGGCGGCCTGCTCGCCGCCGTCCTCCTGCCGCTGGGCACGCGCTGGCTCGCGGTCGTGGACGGGACGACGTGCCTACTGGCGGCAGCCGTTGCCGTGGCATTCCTGGAACGGGAGCGGCCGACAAAGCGGACACAGGCCGTCCCATGGCGCCCGTCCCGGCAGCTGCTCCGGCTGACCATCGCCGGGACGGCGTTCGCGTGCGGCTACCTGGCCGTGCTGATGTTCATGCCGCTGATGCTGCTCCAACGCGGCGCGCCCGCCTGGCTCCCCGGGCTGACGCTGACCGCCGCCGCACTGCTCGCCCCCTTGACCGGACGCCTGGGGCGGCGCCGCCTGAACGCGTTCGCACACGAGCGCGTCCTCGCCGTCGGGAGCGGCGTCCTCGGAGTGCTCGCGCTGGTGCTGGCCGCAGGCCGGGCCGTCCCGCTGACGGTCGCGGCCTACCTGGCCTGGGCGGCCGTCGACAGCGTCCTGATGGGGCGCTGGCAGGCGGTGATCGCCGACGTCGCGCCGGAGATGGAACGACCCCGCTGGTTCGCGTTCTTCGGGTCGTCGTGGGGCGTCGCCCAGTTCGCCGTCCCGGGCCTGGTGGCACTGGCGGGCGCGGCGATGCCGGTCGGCGCGGCCGGGTTCCTGCTGACCCCGGCCTTCCTGCGCCGGGCCGGACCGCCGTCAGTAGTCGTTGAGGAGGTCCTTGAGGAAGGCGGTGGTGCGGGCCGGGCGCGCGGCGCGGATCGCGAGCAGGTCCATGATCTTCTGGTAGCGGGCGGCCTCGCCCCCCTCGGGGTAGCGGGCGCCGGTGAGCTGCTCCAGGTAGACGACGTCGTCGAGGTCGTGCTCGGCGAACCGGACGACCGTGATCGGCCCGCCGAGCGCCAGATGCCCGCCGGCGGCGAACGGCAGGACCTGTAGCCGCACGTTCGGCATGCCCTCCGACACGGCGATGAGGTGCTCGATCTGGCCGCGCATCGTCTCCGGCCCGCCGAACGGCCGCCGCAGCGCCGCCTCGTCGATGACCGCCCACAGCGTCGCCGGCCCGACCGGCCGGTGCAGGATCCGCTGCCGCGTCATCCGGACGGTGAGCCGCCGCTCGAGCCCGTCGTACGGGGCGTCATGGTGTTCGAGCCCGATGACGGCCCGCGCGTAGTCGCGCGTCTGTAACAGGCCGGGGATGTACTGGACCTCGTAGCTGCGGATCGTCGCCGCCGACTGCTCCAGCCCGAGGTACTGCTCGAACCAGCTCGGCACGACATCGCCGTAGCTCTGCCACCAGCCGGGCTTCTTCGCCTCCCGGACGAGCTCAAGGAAGCTGGCACGCTCGTCCTCGTCGTGGACGCCGTAGAGGTCGAGCAGATCGAGGACGTCCCGGACCTTGAACCCGTGCCGCCCCAACTCGAGCCGGCTCATCTTGGACGCCGACGAACGGATCGCGTCGCCCGCCTCCGCCCGTCCGATGCCCTTGTCCTCCCGCATCCGCCGAAGCCGCGCCCCGATCTGCATGCGCAGCGCGGTCGGCCCCGCCTGCGCGCGCGGACCTGCCTGCCGATTGTCCAGCACAAGATCTCCAGCGTCCCGTACGTCCCGACAACCCTCGGAGGGTCTCACAGCGAATCCCGGAAGCGCAGGAAACCTCCGGCCAGAGATATGTAACTCCCGACGCCCACCGGCAAGGAGAAATTGGTCGATTCACACACCGCCCGACGCAACCCACCCCCAAGATTCACCAGCCGCAGCGCCACCACTCCCAGAGACCGAACCACCCACCCCTCCCAAGAACCCCGCAGGGACACCCAGCCAACCCCGCTCGGCATGCCGGGCAAACCGCACCCAGCGTGACCAAAGCCCCCATGTGGCGCCCACGGTGCGTGCTGCCGGATGCCGCGCGGCGTGGGGGAGCCGCCCACTGCACGACGAGTAACCCTGCGGCGTCGTGACACACAGTGCGCAGTACGGCGGCAGACCACCGGCTGTCCGGCTCCGAACCCTGCGCGGTGGCGAACTGCGCGTGGTTACGGAGCGTGTGTGGAGCGGGGGAGATCGGTGGTGCGTGGCGCGGCATCGTGTGCGGCGTTTGCGGCAAGGATTTTTGGTGCATGCCGGTGCGGCGGGCTTAGGGCATTGGGTGTTGGGCGTCAGCAGCGTTGGGGATGGGCTGGCCGGGTGTGGTGTGACGTTAGTCCGTTGTCCAGGGGCGGAGTTTTTCGGGGTTGCGCATTACCCAGATGTGCTTGATTCGGTCGTCCGCGATATCGAAGGCGAAAACCGTTACGGTGACGCCGTCCTGCTGGGCCACGAGGCCGGGCTGGCCGTTGACCGTTCGCTCCAGGACGAGCATGTTGTCGGGCCTTCGGCCGGCGAGGTCGATCCAGGCGTGTGCGATCGGCTCGGCGCCTTCGATGGGGTCCAGGAAGGTCAAGGCGAGTCCGCCGCCGTCGGCGATGGCCGTGGCGTCGGGGTCGAGGAGCGCGAGGAGGGCGTTGATGTCCTTGGCCTCCCACGCCTGCTTGAAGTCGCGGACGATGCCGGCGCGCTCGGCGGGCGGGGTCGCGGCGGGCTGCGAGGTGCGTATGCGGCGGCGGGCCGAGGACGCCAGCTGGCGGCACGCGGCTGGGGAACGGCCGACGATCTCGCCCACCTCGGCGAAGGAGTGGCAGAAGACGTCGTGCAGGATGAACGCGACGCGTTCGGCCGGGGTCATCGATTCGAGCACGACGAGGAAGGCCAGGTTGACCGACTCGTCCAAGGTGACCCGGTCAGCGGGGTCGATGGCGGTGCCGGCCGGGCGTCCGGTGACCCATTCCGTGCTTCCGGGGAGTGGCTCGGGGATCCATTCGCCGACGTAGGTCTCTCGGCGGGCCCGTGCCGACTTGAGCAGGTTGAGGCAGATGCGGCTGGCGACCGTCGTCAGCCAGGCGCCGGGGGACGCGATGGCGCCCTGCTGCTGCCGGGACATGGCGTACCAGCGGGTGTAGGTCTCCTGGACGGCGTCTTCGGCTTCGACGAGGGAGCCCAGCAGACGGTACGCGAGATTGATCAGGTGGCGCCGCTCGCTCATGATCGCGTCCAGGCCCGGCTCGGCCCGGTCTCCGCCCGAGTCGGCCGCGTCCGGTGTGGACCGGGTGGTCATGGCCCGCCGCCTCCCCTCGGTTGCTTTCGCCTTCACCAGTTCGACAAGACAGCGGGATGGGATGTGAGGCGACGTGCCCGCCTCACATTCCCGGGGGCTGCGTTGTCGAACTGCTGAGACGAACACATCATCCAGTGAACGGGGAGCTCAGCGACATCATGACCACTTCAATGCACGACACCGCGTTCGTCGACCCGGCTCCCGCGCAGCGCTTGGAGCGGGCGGCCGCCGCGCTGGTTGCGAATGGTTTCACGGTGGAAGTCCTCGATGATGTGGCCGCAGCGCGTGCCCGCATCAAGGAACTGATCCCCGAGGGCGCGGAGGTGTTCACCGGGGCCAGCGAGACCCTCCGCCTGTCCGGGATCGACGAGGACATCAACGCCAGCGGACGGTACCGGGCCAGCAGGCCACTCCTCCTGGCCATGGACCGCGCCACGCAGATGGACGACATCCGGCGGCTGAGCGCCACCCCCGACGTCATCGTGGGCAGCGTGCAGGCGGTCACCGAAACCGGCTCGCTCGTGGTCGCCTCGGGGAGCGGGAGCCAGTTGCCCGGCTACGCCGGTGGCGCCGCCCGCGCGATCTGGATCGTCGGCGCGCAGAAAGTGGTACCTGATCTGAGCACCGCATTGCGCCGTATCGAGGACCATTGCCTCCGGCTGGAGAGCACCCGCACCCAGGCGGCCTATGGGTCGCCCAGCGCCATCAACCGCCTCCTCGTCCTCAACGCCGAACTTCGTCCCGGACGCGGCACCGTCCTGCTGCTCCGCGAAGCCATCGGATTTTGAACCGGTGGCGTGCGTTCGCAGCCGGGGCGCGCCTTCTGCACCTCTGGGACGGGGAGTACCGACGATGAGCCGCCGACCGATCGGTATCTGGCGGGGAGCAGGGACGGTGGGTTGACCTTGGAGGGGGACATGTCAGCAGATCAGATAGCCCGGAACAAGGCGGCGTTCAGCCGTCTGCACGAGGCCCAGAGCAGCGGTGACGTGGAGGTCTTCCGGAAGGTGGTCGACGAGGTCGTCCAGCCGGACGTGCTGATCCGCACGTCGCTGCCGATCGAGGCGACGGGCGCCGAAGCGCTCAAGCAGGTGGGCGCGATGCTCCTGCGCGCGTTCCCCGACCTTCACGTCGAGGTCGAGGACGTGATCGCCGAAGGCGACAAGATCGTCTTCCGGAACACGGTCACCGGGACCCATCGGGGCGAGTACATGGGCGTCGCGCCGACCGGCAGATCCATCACCTACAGGGAGATCATGATCGTGCGCTTCGCGGACGGGCGGATCGCCGAGACCTGGGGGATCGTTGACGTCCTCGCGCAGATGAAACAACTCGGTCTGATTCCGGCATAGGGCACGTTCCTTCCCGTCCCCAATCGGGTGGCGCCCGGAGCCTGCGGTCCGGCATGAGCGGTGGCGGCGGGCGGGACGGCGCCATGCCGGGTTTCAGTGCTTGTGGCCAGGAATGACGCCTCGCCTGCCGTGGCGAGGTGGTGCGCGCAGGTTAGCCCCGAGCAGGGTTAGCGCGGGGGGACGAGCAGGTCCAGGTCGGCCCGGGGGACGCGGGCTCGGTCGGCGACGGCGTCGCGGTCGGTACCGGCGTGGGCGACGATCTCGATCGCGCGGGTCAGCATCGTCGGCTGCTCCAGCGGCTTCGCCGGGCCCGGTTCGTGGCGGCGCCAGCCGCGCGAGCTCATGGCGCTCATCGCGTTCCGGTACGCGGTCTCCTTCATGATGCCGAGGGTGCGGGCACGGTAGAGGAGCGCGGCCAGACTGACACCCCAGGTCGTCTTGAGGCGGGCGAGGCGGTCCCAGTCGGGGGTGGCGGGCAGTTCGGCGGCGATGTCCTGTTCGGGCATGAGGAATTCGGCCGCGAAGCGGTGCGCCTGGTCTTCGACGACCTTCTCGCCGGGTTCGGCGTCGGCGTGCATAACCAGATGCCCCAGCTCATGGGCCGCGTCGAACCTGTTGCGCCAGTAGTCGCCCTTGGCCGGGTTGAAGAAGACCATCGGCCGCGGGTGGACGCCCACGCTGAACGCGTCGACCCGCTCCGCCGCCTGCGGCAGGACGAGGACGATCACGCCGTGCTGTTCGAGCAGCCGGACCACGTGCGGCACCGGCCCCGCCTGCGCCAGCAGCGCCTTCCTGGTCAGCCGGGCGGCTTCGACGGGCCCGGGGCCGGCGATCTCGTCCGGCGACACCGGGTATTCGGGCAGGTCGACTTCGGGGAAGTCGACGAGGTCTTCGAGGGCGGCGACGACGTCGGTGGCGATGCGTCCGTAGGCGAGCGCCTGGTCGCGCTCGATCTGGCTGGTCGACCTGAGCGACCGGAAATGGGCGCCGTCCATGGAGACGGGACTGCGCCCGGCCTGGAAGAACTCGGCCGGGACGCCGAGCGCGATGGCGAGCCGTTTCAGCGTCAGCTCGTCCGGCGGCTGGACGCCCGCCTCGTACCGTCCGATCGCTTTCGGCGTCGTCCCGACGGCGTCCGCGAGCTGGTTCTTCCGCAAGCCTCTGAGCCGCCGGGCCAGCGTCAGCCGCTCGCAGTCGAACAGCACCCTGCGCCACCCTTTGCTAGGCCGTCTTCGTCTCCCCGCGGAGCCGCATGGGGACGTCGTCTTCCTTGTCGTCCCAGAGCGGCATCGTCCGCTCGACGAGCTTACGACGTGGATCGGGCCCGATGGCGTCGTCCAGCTGTTTCACCCAGTGCCAGGCGGTGCCGCCGTCCGCGTTCCATCGGGGACGGCCCAGGAAGAGCTCCATTTCGAAAGGGTCCTCGGTGGCGCTGTGCGCGAGGACCAAGGTCACGACGCCGGGCGTGTCGTGGACGTCGAGGCCGAGGGGCAGCGTCAGTTGCGGGTCTTCGACGTATCCCTGGCGGGCGACGGCCTGCTTGGTGGGGCTGTCCCGGTCCCACCGGATCGCTCGGACGTTGCCGAACTCGTGCCGCTTGAGCAGGACGCGGTAACGCCCGTAACGCCAGCCGGGCGAGCCGTTCAAGTCGTCCCGGACGACCTGCTTCGCCAGCTCGCCGCGCCCGAAGACGCGGTCGAGGTGGTGCGCCAGCGTTTCGAACGCGCCGACGCCGTACGTCCGCTCCTTGAAGCCCGCCTCACGGCTCAGTCCGTTGAACAGGGCAAGCGTCGCCTCGCGGTGCGCCTCCCGCACGCCGTGCAGGAAGCCCGCCGCCAAGAGCTCGTCCCAAGCATCCCGGTCTTCAGCCACGCCTCCACTGTAGGGAGGGGCACTGACATTACGGGTGACGCCGGTGCGCGTGACGCTACGAGCAGCCTTCGAACTGCGGCACCTCATCGACGAGCTTGAGGCCGCTGGACCCGAACCACTTGCGCAGCAGCCAACCCGCCGTCCCGTCCTGGTACATGGTGGTGACGGCCCGGTTCACCTTCTCGCAGGCGTCGATGTCGCCCTTCCGCATGCCGATCCCGTAACGCTCGTCGGTGAACGGCGTGTTGAGGATTTCGAGATCCGGTGCCGCGAACCCGGCCAGCACCAGGTCGCCGGTGGAAACCGCGTCAACCGCGCCCGCGCGCAGCTTCGCCACGCAATCGCTATAGGACGAGGCGGGGACGAGTTCGGCGGCAATGCCGAGGCCGCTGACCACGCGCTCTGTCGAAACCGACCCGCTCGCCTGGCACATCCGCCGTCCGGCCAAGTCGCGGACGCTCCGAATGCCGACCGCGCCGCGCCGGACCATGACGTCCTGATGCGCGACGTAATAGGGACCGGCGAACGTGACGAGATGCGCGCGATCGGGAGTGATGGAGTAGGAGGCGAGCACGAGATCGACCGAATGCTCGTCGAGCTTCTCCTCGCGGTTGTCCGACCTGACCTCTTTGAATGTCACGCGGGAGGCACCGAGCCGGCGGGCGATGTAGGAGCCGACATCGACCTCGAAGCCGCGGAAGACGCCGTTCTCCTCGCGGCCGAGTCCGGGCTGGTCGGCCTTGACCCCGACCACGATGACATCCCCGCCGGGAATGGACGCACTCGCGGTAGCGCACCCCGCAAGGCCGATCACGAGGGCCAGACTCATCAGGAAGTGCCGCACACTCCCTGGCTATCGACACGAATGAACCGGCAAGTGAACGGGGGACGGCTGGACACCTGCCCGAAGATGGCCTTATCGACGCCGGGCGGGCCGGTCGGCGGCGAAGAGCCGCACCTGCCGGAGCCTGGGCTCGGGACCGATCCGGCCCTCGCGCACCCAGAGGGCATGGACGGTCAGCAATACGAGTTGCCGTGCCCCGAAGAAGAGCAGCGCCGCCAATGGCAACTCGCCCACTAGCGCTGTGATGAGGCTCAGCGGGAACTCTCCCGATCCCCAGGAGAGCCAGACGTCGAACCAGGCATCGCAGATGAGGAGTGTCCCGGCGACGATCTGCCCGAAAATGGCGATCTGCAGGCGCTTCCAGATGGCGAACGCGGTGGCCGCGATCGCCAGCGTCAGTCCGACGTCGAAGCCGATCCAGGCGACCGCCCACTGCCCGGCGGTGAAATGCTGCGGCAGCGTGAAGGCGAGTACGACCGTCCAGGGGACGAGCCAAACGCAGCAGGCGATTAGCAGGACGAGCGCCAGGACGCGCCGCCGCCGGTTCCGAGGGTCTTCCAGTGGGTCGAGGTCTTCTGCCGCGAGGAGCGTCCGCAACAATTCGGTGCGCTGCTCGGCTGAAAGCCGCCGCACCTCCTCAGGTGTCAACACCGCAGCCACCTCCGTCCCAACCCTAAGAACCGTCCGTCACCGGGGAAAGGGGCCGACGGTTGCGTGAAGGGCCGCAGGTGCCAGTCCGAAGAGAACCGCATGGTCGTCGATCAGCACGCACGTCCCGCCGCCGTGATGCAAGCGGCCGCCACCTGAAACAACCCGCAGACACCGCAGCGCCCAGTCGGTAGCCCGACGATCGTCCTGCTACCCGCGTCCCTCAAGCAGCAGCTTCAACCGCTGGTGGCTCGCGGGGGCGGCCTTCGCGGCCATGCGGCGGACCATCGGCACCAGGGCCGAGGCCATCCCGCGTCCGTCGAAGTCGAGCCCGAAGGTCACCCGGCACCGGTCGTCGGTGATCGGCTCGATGTCGACGGTCGCGTTCGGACGGATCGGCCCGTCCACGCCCCGGGCAGCCCAGGTGCGCGGCGGAACGCTCTCGGTGATCTCCTGCGTCATGGACCTCTCGGCACCACCGATCTTCCGGACGGTGGTGAACCGCGACCCGACCTCGTCCCCCTGGACGCTCACACGCGTCACATCCCGCTGCCACTCGGGAAACTTCGCCGGATCGACCACGTAGGCGAACACCTCGTCCGCCGGCCGGTTGATCTCGATGCTGTTCACGAAGGCGGTCATGTCTCCTCCCGATGCAGTCACATCTGCCCTGAGCAATCCGTCATAGACACGACGGATCCCGGGGGAAGGATGTGACCGTGGACGACGAGCAGCTCGCGGAACGGTTCGAGGCCAATCGCCCGCGCCTGGCCGCGCTCGCGTACCGGATGCTCGGCTCGCCGACAGAGGCGCACGATGCCGTCCAGGAGGCGTGGCTGCGCCTGTCCAGGACGAACACCGACCGGATCGAGAACCTCAACGGGTGGCTGACGACGATCGTCGCCCACATCTGCATAGACATGCTGCGGACCCGGACGTCCCGCCGGGAAGACCCGCTCGACGAGCGCCTACCGGAGCCGCTGATCAGCCAGGACGGTTCCGATCCCGAAGAACAGGCGCTGCTCGCGGACGCGGTCGGCGTCGCGATGCTCGTCGTCCTCGACACCCTCACACCGGCCGAGCGCCTGGCCTTCGTCCTGCACGACCTGTTCCAGATGCCGTTCGACGAGATCGCCCGCATCCTCGACCGGAGCCCGACGGCGACCCGCCAACTGGCCAGCCGGGCCCGCCGCCGCGTCCGCGCGGCCCCCGTGCCGGACCCGGACATGAGCCGCCAACGCGCCGTCGTGGACGCGTTCTTGACCGCGTCCAAGAACGGCGACCTGGAGGCCCTGGTCGCGACCCTCGCACCCGACATCGTCCTGCGCGCCGAGGCCGAGGGCGAGTTCCTGCACCTGCGCGGCGCCCGGGAGATCGCCCAGCGCGCGATCGCCTTCTCGTTCCGCGCGGAGTTCGCCCGCCCGGCCCTGATCAACGGCACCGCCGGCCTGGTAGTGGCGACCGAAGACGAACCCATAGCCGTGATGGCCTTCACGGTAGTCAACGACAAGATCGCCGAACTGGACATCTACGCCGACCCCGCCCGCCTGGCCACCCTCAACCTGCCCCTCTTCGACGTCCCCTGACCCCGCCAGACCCCTGCTGCGGCCAGCCGGACACGGCCGCAGCAGGGGTGGCTCATGCACTCCACGCCTGCGGGCGTCCCGGCGCTAGGACGTGTGCATGTTCATGCCATGGGCTACCAAGTGCCCGGGAACATCTGGTGCTTGAGGAGCCGATCGATCTGCTCGGCCGCCGACTTGGCGTCCCCGCATGGCCAGAGGTAGCCCTGACGTCCACGCAGTGCTTCGTAGTAGCCCCACGTACCGCCCGGTGTGGCCCGGACGGACACGACGAGCCCGACGTCTTTGGTGAGACCGGCGTGTACCCAAAGCATGGGCAACGGCGTCGGGAACTCGTCGGGTCGGTAGAGCTTCGTGAAGCGCCATCCCCGTGCCTGGAGCGCGATCGCCAGCGCATCCAGGTAGCGGGTGGTGGTCCGCCTGCCCAACCGCGTCCGCAGGCGGAGCACCTGACGTTCGGCCTGGACGCTCAGAGTGCGCATTTGGCCCAGGTCACCTTCCCCCCACTGTGCAGCGGTCGGGTGCCCCACTCCTTCGCGAGCACGGACACCAGGACGAGCCCGCGTCCGTCGGTCGCCGTGTCGCTCTCCGGCTGGACGACGGGGGAGCCGTCGCCACCGTCCTCGACCTCGATGACGGGCAGCCCGTCCGCCTCGTCCACCACCACCCGGACGACGATCGGCGGGTCGCCGTGCAGGATCGAGTTGGTGACGAGCTCGGACGCGACGAGCTGCGCGGTGTAGGCGTCGCCGATGCCGTGGTCCTGGAACCACTCGCCGACGAAGCGCCGGGCGGCCGCGGGCGCCTGCTTGTCCGCTCCCCGCACGAGCAGCTCCAGATCACCCACCGCGGTGATCACCTCTTCGTCCTCAATGTGGCCGCCCAACGCGTCCCACCTTCCTCATTCGTTATGCCTTGGGGCGTGTCCCACCGCTCCGGCGCAGCGACCGGCCCTGCCGGCGGGCCCGCTGATGCGGACCAGGCCGTGTTGGACTCGTTCGCCAAGGCCGCCGGAGGAGTCGTAGCTCCGCGCACCGCCATGACCGCGTCGGCAAGACCGGCCGGGGTGGCGGCCTCGACGAGACGGTCTCCGACCAGCGCCCACCAACGGCGCGTGTGGAAACCGAACCAGGCGACCACCCCGAAACGCTGCTCCAGCTCACGGACCTCCGCACGATGGATGGGGCCCACGTCTATGCGGGTGGTCGCGTCCGACGTCGCCATCACGCCTCCAGCTCACGCAGTCGCGCGTCCATCTCCTCGACCGTTCGCGCTCGAAGCAACTGCTGCGGTGACCCGCCGGGCAGGGTCTGGGCGAGCCAGTCTCCGTGCCGACCGTCGGGCAGGACTTCACGCCAGATGTCCCACGCGTGCCCATGCCTGGCACGCAACATTTCGGCAGGTGAGGGACGAGGCGCTTCCACAGTGACCCCTTCATCTCGCTGCCTGGCTGCTCGGACGCCGGAGACGCTACGTTGGCTCAACGTGTCGATACAGTCACGCTGCGCAGTCGTTCGATGGGGTGGCATCAAAAGGGATATGAGGCGTAGTCGTTTGACTACAGACGCCTACATGGCCGCTGCGGCGACTTACGCTGAGATTGTCGAGACGCTCGAAGAAGGGCAGGGCAAATGCAGGACGCCAGCATCAGCGACCGCGTCCGAGAGCTGCGACGCCGACGCGGAATGACCCAGGAAGAACTCGCCGAACGGGCCGCGTTGTCGCTCGCGGTGATCAAGAAGTTGGAGCAGGGCGGCACTTGCCGCATGGAGACCTACCACCAACTCGCCCGCGCGCTCGGCGTCACCACCGTCTGGTTCGTCTCCGCCGGATCCCCTGAACCGACTGAAGCGACCGTCGATGAGGTCGTCCTCGCGGACATACGCTCGGCGATCAATCCGCCCGTCGGGTTGACGGGCCGTCCCCTCTACGGGACCGCCGACGCTGATCAGCCCGACCTCGCGCGCCTCGCCGGCGCAGTGGCCGCCGTCGCCGCCAAATACCATGCCGACGCCTACGACGATCTTGCGCAGCTCATGCCGGCTCTCGTGCGGTCGGCCCACCACCATGTGGAAGTCCACGACACGGGGGACGAGCATCGGGACGCCCTCCGGCTTCGCGCGGACGTCCTTGGCCTTGCGGGACGGTACCTCATCCAAGTTCGCGCACATGACCTATCGCTGATCGCACTCCACGCATCGTTGCGAGACGCAATGGAGATCGGCGACATCCCGCTCGCTGCCGCGTCCGTCAGCTCGCAGGCGTGGGCCATGCTGCGCCAAGGACGCTTCGCCGAGGTTGAGCGGCTATGTGTCGACACCGCGGGACAGATCGAACCGAAGATGAGCAAGGCATCGCCGGACGAGCTCTCGGGATGGGGCTACCTGCTGCTGAGGGCCGCGGCTGCCGCATCCCGCAACAATCGCCCCGAGGAGGCGCGCGAGTACGCCCGTGCTGCCGGAGCGGCAGGTGCCCGCCTCGGCCGACAACACGAAGATCTTGTGGGGCACAGGGCCTTTGGGCCTCTGACTCCGGCGCTGATGATGACAGAAATCGAGATGCTGGACGGCCACCCTGATCGCGCCCTGGACCTTGCCCGGGACATACCACGCGATGTCGGTACCGGAAACACCTCCAGTTGGGACCGGCATCGTCTCGACATCGCGCGCGCGAAAGCACAAACCGGCGACCCGGAAAAAGGCACGGAAATCGTTCAGACGATCCGCGCGGAACACCCCGAATGGCTGCGCTACCAGCAGTATGCCCGCGACATCACCCGCGAACTACTGGACGCGCGTCCCAGAATGCCCTCACGAGCCACGCTCGACCTCGCCGACTTCATGGGCGTAGAGCCTTAGCGGGCGTCAGGCGGGCGGTCGACCTCGATTCGAACAATGAGCCGATCAAACATCGAGCGGATGAGGAAGGGGTCAGAACACGTAACACGCGTGACGTGCGTCCTCGGGGTCAGCGCCGCTTCCAGAGGTGCTCGAACTTGCGGAAGGCAAGCTCCTCGCCGTACTGGGCGATGTTGTCGGCGACATTGATGATCAGACATTCCTCCTTGCCCCCGTTCTTCGGGCCGCGTAGTCCTCTGCCGATCATCTGCTGGTAGACGTTGGGGCTGTAGGTGGGGCGCGCCACGATGACCGCGCGTGTCGCGGGCGCATCGAAGCCCTGTGAAATAACTCCGTAGTTGGCCAGGACGCGTATCCGATGATTGCGAAACTGCTCGATCACCCGACGTCGGACGCCGATGTCCGTGTCACCGGAGATGGCTGCGGCCGGCACCCCCTTTCGGGTGAGCAGCGCGGCGATCATATGTGCGTGATCAACCGACGTTGCGAACAGGAGGATCGGCCAGTCTTCCGGCAGAGAGCGGATCTTTCGCAGGAGAATCTCGTTGCGGTCATGGTTCCGGCCGAGCCGATCTTCCGCTGTCGGCGGCAACCTTCGCAGCCGCACCAGGTTGGCCCGCTCGTCGGCATCCAACTCGATGTTCGCACCGGCGAGTTCCTCGTGGTTCACTCGGGCGAGCACCCCGAGTTCCTGCAACGGCGGGTAGGGATTCTCGCCGAGGATTTCCCGCCCATGACGGTCGTGATCGAGGCGAATCCCGCCGTAACGAGCCACCAGGCGGGAGGTCTCGTCTTCGTCGACGCCCCGGAACGGTGTCGCGCTGAGCCCGATCAGTGGGCACCTGGTTCGACGTGCCGTCAAGCCGAGCGCTGACAAGACCTTGGTGTAGCGGGGGCTCAACGACGTGTGCGCCTCATCGACGATGACCGCTTGTGCCCGACGCAGCCATTCGTACTCGGGTTCGCTCACGACCTTTTCCAACTTGGCGTCCGTGGCGACGACCAAGTGGAAGCCCGCGGAGACCGGGTCTGCCTCGTGGCCGGTCCACAATCTGCTGATGGTGAGGCGGCGACGTTCCGGGCCGATCGCCCTCCAGACGAACTGCCAGCTCTGCACGGCCTGCTCGCACAGTTCCTCGGTCTGCGCGATCCAGAGAACCGGGACGGACACCCTTTCTTCGGGCAGGCCGGTGAGTAGACGGATGGCCGCCTCGACCGCGACCCGAGTCTTGCCGGCGCCGGTGGGCAGACTGAGCATCCCTCGCTGTGGTGGTGAACTTCGAAGGACATCGGTCATACGACCGACCATGCGCTCCTGGTAGTCGTGGAGAGGAGGGAAGTCCACAGGACCTTCTACGGTGAGCATCGGGTCAAGGGCGGGCGTGGCGTAGCCTGCGAACTCTGTGGAAAAGCCCAGATCCGCAACGAAAGAGCGAGCGCGATGCCCGCCCGCCATCTGTGTTGGGAGAACGAAACCCGCCTTCTCGAGTTCGGGGCGGTACTTGCGAAGAACAGCCGTCCCATATACCGAGATCGCCAGTTCGGCGATCGTTCGGTCGTCCGCCTTTCCCTCTGCCTTCTCGACGTACTCCACGAGCCCTTGCGGAAGTTTCTCTTGGAGCGTGGCCGCCGGCAGCATGCTCGTCAGCCGGTCGGCATCGTCCTTCTGTCGACGAACCTCGACCATGCGCTGGTTCTTGCGGATCTCCTCACGATGCCTGAGCACCTGTCGACAGCGCTCCGGCGTGAGCTCGAGATGCATCAGTGCACTCAGCTCTTGCAGCAGTGCGAAATCGTCTTCGACTTCGCGCCAGAAGACGGACTGTTCATCACGTCCGATGTTCAGCGGTTGGGCGATCTGCCCGGACGGAGTTCGGATCAACTCGTCCAGGCGACTGCACCGGACCAGGGACAGTGCTCGCAGGGGTCTGCCCGGCAAGAGCCGCAGCTGGGGAAAGGTGTCCTCCAAAGGCGTCGGAGGGCCGAGTGGCATGGCCCGTAGTTCGGTCACCAGGGACTGGGCGAAGGAACGCATCGACCAGTCGCTGACGAGGCGACGTGCGGCGTCCATGCCGGGCGCGAGGATCGCCGGGACGTCGTGTGCGGTGAGTCGGGCGTACTGCGCTTCGTCCGCTGCCACGGCGACCTCTCCGGCGCTGCGCTCCGACCACCCCTTCCCGACACGGCATCGAAGCCGTTCGGGCGCCGGGACGCCGGCCTCTGCGGCCACCGCACAGATGCCGCCGACGAACTCATGGTTCTCCGACGACCTCGCCTTCTCGAAGTAGGCTGCCCATGCCCTCCGGGATATCCCGCTCAGTTGCTCGGGAAGGCTCAGGACGGTAGCCAGGCCGGCATCGACATGTGCCACCGGTAGAAAAGACGAGTAATTGGAGAGTGCCGGACCGGCGCATTCCCTGACGGCGTGTAACCCGAGTGAGGTATGAAGAAGGCCGTGTTCGTTCGCCATCCAGACGAGCGGTGAATCGATCGCCACCGGAAAGTCATCCCGGCGCGTCCTGGCCCAGACATGCCAGAGTGACTTCATTCCCATTGTGGGGATCGCTTCCAGGAAGCGGGCCCGGGCGCCGGGGCTGAGCTCGGAAAGAAGTCCCAATGAGCCTACCGGGGCGGCCCCTTCGATGATGATGTTGCCTTCTTGGGGGCGCCTTTCATTTGCCGGAATGGTGTGATAGTAGATGTCGAGGGCATACTTGCGATAGCGCTGATACCAGGCTTCCGACGTGGGGTCGACGCCGCTCTCCGGAACGTCGGCGAGTCCAAAGGTGCGCAGCATGCCGATGTCCGCATGGTGAAACGACAGGTCCACGACAAATTGGGCATCGTCCTGTGTTCCAGGTGGAATGACGCGTCCGGGCAGCAGGCACTGACGCAGTGGACGGAATGACCCTGCACCAGTGCGGACGCAGAGGTCACGGACGTCCACCTTCTGCTCTTTCAATATTTCTATGGCCGGTTCCGGCCCCGCCGCGCGAGCCAGGCGCCAGAATTGCTCCCATTGAGCCGGCCCGTAGCCGAGGAATCCCGGTCTGACGATGGCGGCGAATCGGCCCACGGCGTCCGCTTCGCGAATGCCGAGGACGGTCAGTGCGTCTCCCGCCGTGTCGTCCCGGTCCAATTCGGGATCGACGAACCTGAGATCGTCGCTGGTGTCCAGCGGGGTGCGCCGGAAGACGGTGTCGGCGAGCGGAGCGACCATGAGTCCTCGGTCGGTGCGCAGTACCCGGGCCTGACGTGCATCGGCCGCCAGTTGGTGTCGTTGGCGCACCATGTCGGCAACGATCGACAGTGCCGCGGCGGAGGCGGCCGCGGTTCCGTCGGAGACGAGCGCCTCCAGCCAGGTGCGCACGTCCGCGGGTCGCCGGCCCGCGAGGTCCAAGATGGTCTCTACGCGGGAGCGTCGAGTCGGATCCTCCACCGAAGGGTGACACCAGTTCGTCGGCCGTCCCGGGTACGACGACCACGTTTCAAGCCATTCTTTGCGAAGCCGCTCCGGATGCAGGTTGAGCGTGATCGGTCTGCGAAGCGTGCCGCTCTGATCTGGTATGGACGGCTTTTGAGCGGCGTTCTTGTAGACGAGATCCGTCAGCATCTCGTCGGCCCAGTTTCTCGCTTCTCGTCCGCGCGCCGTTATCAACGAGAGTGGCCGGCCAGGGTCCGAGGCCGTGGCGAGACGTGGGAGAGAGGTGACGATGAGGTCTGCTGCGACCTCCATGAGTTCATCGTTGAAACGGTTGTTCTTGATGAGGTTCTGTCGATCCTCATTCGTTTTCCATGGGGCGTTCAGTACTCCGCGCAGCGTGGTCGCCCACATCGTTGGGAAGAACGCCCAGAACTCTCCCAGACCTTGCTGGCCGCTGACGGGAACGGCCCAGGCAATGGGGATCTCGTCGCGGTTGTGATATTCACTTGCGTCCTGTCTGGCATGTTCGGTGGGTGTGTGCACCGTCTGGAAGACCATCCACTCGGACTTATCAGTGTGCCCGCCCTCCACGGTGACCAGTATTCGCTTGTTCCTCTTCTTTTGGACGGAGATCTCCCGGCGCAGGGGCTCTGTCGACCGCCGACGATCCTCGAGGATGATGTTCCCGACGTGCGGTGAGAAGATGGCGAATCTGGCAGGGAAATCGTTCAGGTCGTCCGCCAGACGGTCTGCTTGACCCTCGCGCAACGGCAGTTTCACCACCGTCGTGGCCCATGACATCAGTTCCGCAAGGATCGGATCACCGGCCCTCTCGGCGAGGGGATCCAGCAGGCCCGCCAAGCGGAGGACGGGAGTGGGACCGTCTCCGGGAACTCTCTCCCGGATTCGTTCCTCGGCGCGGGCCGCGTCCCAGCCGAACGAACCTGTTCGGCTGAAGAACTGTGGCCGGCTTGAGACGGTCAGAACCGATTTGAAGCCCAGGCCGAACCGCCCGATTTCGGTGCCCCTCTTGCGGGACATGTGCGATGCGAGGATGGTCTCGACGCCCTCAGGCGTGATCGGTCTTCCAAGGTTCGCGCAGTACAGCACGTCCTGCGACAGGACGACCTGGATCCGCCCGCCGGGCTCGTGCTGAAGTTCGTCGGCGCCGTTCTGGACCAACTCATAAAGTTGGCGGCGCCCATAGCCGCCTTGAGTGATCGAGCGTTCGATGTTCGCGTGCTCTTCGATCAAAGAGGGCTTGGCCTCGTAAGACCGCAGGTACCCTTCGGACTGCTCCAGTACGACCCGGGACACCTGGCCATCGGCATCGTCCCACGCGAGATCCACACGGCTGATCGAGGTGCCCATCGGCGCCTCTCCTCCCTGGGAGCCAGAGGTTTGCAGGTCGAAAGAAATATATGACGTCCAGCCGACTTTTCGGCAGTGTTCGTGACGAGGTCGGAACGTCGGCTTCCAACGCGGGTGCGGTGGTGCGAAGTGAACTCGAGCATCGTGGTGGCCGCGGCCTGGAACGGGGCCTATAGAGCCATGCCCGCAAGCGGTACGGCGGTCCCGTGTCGTCGTACCGCCTGCACGAGGGCCATTGCTCGGGCCTTCAGTCGGACGTGTCGAAGTAGCCGATTTCGGGGTTGTCCGGGGTGCCGATCAGGAGGGCTCGGTCGAGGAAGGTGTTGTTCGTTTCGCAGCTCGTTTCGGGCAGGAGGACGCAGGCGTAGCACGCGGCCAGATTCAGGCTGTCCGTGCCGCCCGCCTCCGTCTCCATGCAGGGCGGGTCCTGAGAGCACCAGGAGACGCGGTTCAGCGCGGAGGCGAGGGAGGCGCGCAGGTGGCGGGGTTCGCCTTGGCCCACGACGCCGCCGAGGCTGCCGGCGGAGTCGCTTGTGGCCGTGTAGATGAGCACTCCCGCCATGCCCTTCGGGCCGGGGGAGCAGTAGATGCGCTCGCGCAGGGCCGCGGCCGGATACCCGGAGTCGAGACTCCACTCATTGATCAGTGCGTGCGCGAGGGTGTGGAGGAGGACGAAGCGGGCGTCGATCGGGGAGGTCACGTCCTCCCTGGTCGGGTTGCGGCCCGCGATCTGGGCCCGTTTGAGCAACTGCGCGCTGTGGTTCTCGCTGATGCGCCGCGCTCGGTCGCGCGGTCCCGGAGTGTTCTCCCATTCATGCAGCCGGTCCCTGTTGAGCGACAGGAAGACGCCCTCGCCGCTGACCTCGATGGCGGGAAGCCAGTCGAGTTCCTCGAGGGAGAGTTCGGCCCGACGGACGGTCGCGGCCGGGTCCGGCATCTCGATCCGAGTGAACGACTGGAGCGCGCGGACCTCACGCAGCCGCTTGACGAGCATGACCTTGGTGAGGCCTTCGGGAGGCGGTGCGGAGGGATCCGCCGGCGCCGCCTCGCATTCGAAGTCGTCGTCCCGCGTCACCTCCGACGTGCCGTTGTAGAGCTGCTCGTACTCCTTGTGCCGGAGGCGACTGGAGGCGTCGAGTCTGACGTCTTCGTCCTCGGGCTCTTCACCGGCGAGTTTCTTCCGCTCCTCGAGCGCGCCCAAGACCTGATCGACGCTGAATCCCGTCCCGTCGATGAAGGTCTCGATCACGGCCAGCCGGGCGGCCTCGTTCTCCTCGTACTTGGCGAGCTTGTCCATGTGCTTGTTGAGCAGGCGCTGGAGGCCCTGCGACCAGGGCGGGATCGAAAGGGAGGAGCGCTGGACGGGGAACCACGCCGCAGACGAGCCTCGTTGCAGCGTTCGCGGCGGCTCGTCACAGCCCTTTTCCTCGGAGTACCTGCCCAGCCATGGGCGTCGGCCGCTGCACTTCACCCCGATGGACGGCATCGCGGCCTTGCCGAACGCCCCCTCCATGGAGGCGTCTTTGCCACAGGAGCATTTGATGATGATGGAACGTAGGGAGGCGCTTCCGCCGGTGCTGTGGAGAGTCAGCCGATGCTTCTGGACGGTGTCGTCGGAGGGGGTCGTCCTCTTGTGCACCCAGTCGAAGTAGGGGAAGTCGTCCAGATGCCCGTTCGCGCAGGCGACGACGAAACGGGACGGGGTCAGCGCCGACCCGCAGGCACCGCACACGCTCTTACCCGCCGGCGAGCCGAAACGACCGAAGGGCTGGAGGTCTCGACACGTCCCGCACGAGTACCACTCCGGGAACAGCCGGATCCTGACGCCGTCACCGGCCGGTGGGCTCGCGGCGGGCGGTAGCCGGAACTCGTGCACGCCGAGCCATCGTTGCAGGTTCGGCTCGTAGATCCGTTCGGCCCGGTCGGCGTTCCAGGTGTCGAGTCCGCTGACGATGAAGGAGCGGTCGCCGAGCGCCACCATGGAGCCCACCCCGTAGGTGGTGATCATCTGGGTGCGGCGGACGGCGCCTTCACGGGTGCGCGTGGTCTCCCGCGATTCGCGGCGCGGGCGCCGGTTGGAGGTGCTGCGCAGAGCCATGTCACTTCTCCAGGTAAAGGTCGGACTCGACGTCGACGTCGCGGAGGCTCCACAGGGTGGGGAAGGCGTCCAGCAGGTCCTCGTCGGAATAGGAGCACAACAGTGCGGTATCGGCCGGCCGCGGCTCGCTGCGTTTGAAGGAGTACTTGGCCTCATAGACGAGGGGGGCGTCGCCCAGGTCCGGGCTGCGGTGCTCGGCGAGCTTCCGCCAGTGACCGATGATGAAGTCGAGGTCGTCTTCGGTGCCCAACTCCTCCTCCGGTGCAACGCTCCGAACCCGGTCGAGGATGTGGTCGCGCATCTCCTCGACTCCGTCGAGGAACTCCCCGATGTTCTGGGCGGCCGTGTTGTCCCTAGCCTCCTCGACCATCAGCCGGGTGAGTCCGACGAGGACGGCGTGCAACCCTCGGTCCCGGGCCCGCGACGAGAACGGTGTGACGCTCGTTGATTCGACCTGACGGTAGAGCGCCGAATGGTAGGAGGCGAACTGCTCGTAGTGGGACCGGTCTCGGGACCGGGCCGCGTTGAACAGGGTGACGATCAGCCCGGGATGTTGCCGGCCGACCCGGCTGGTCGACTGGATGTACTCGGCCGTCGTCTGCGGTTGTCCCATGACGGCCATCAGGCCGAGCCGGTCGACGTCCACGCCCACGGAGATCATGTTCGTGGCCAGGACGGTGTCGAACGCGTCACCGGGCAGGCTCCGCTCCAGTTCCTTCAGACGTGTGGGAATGTCACTGGACTTCACGCGGCTGGTCAGCTCGGCATACCGGTCGGCCTCGCGCGCGCCGACGCCGGCTCGCTCGGCGAGCAGTCCGAGGCGTTCCTGCACGTCGTCATGAACCTGGAGTTCGGCGGCGGCGAGCAGGCGCAGGCTGTTGAAGTAGCCGATCAGCGTCCAGTAGGCGTCCCGGACGGAATCGTCGCCCTCGATGCGTCCGGCATGGTGCAACAGCGCCGCGTAGGCCCGGATCAGCAGCGTCGCCTGGCTGGTGCTGGGCGTCATCAGCCCGACGTAGAGCCGAGACGCCTTCTTCTCGCGCGGCGTCTCGACCGCGAACCACGAGTCCCGCGAGTCGAGGCCGGCGGGCGGGAACTGGTGGACCTCACGGTCGAAGAGAGCCCTGCCCTGCTCCGCGGCCCTACGGATCGTCGCGGTCGACGCGATCACCTTGGGCCTGTCCGCGGCGATGTCGATGGCGGTCTCGTAGAGGCCCGCCAAGGTGCCGAGGGGCCCGGAGATCAGGTGCAACTCGTCCTGGACGATCAGCTCGGGAGGCGGCGTGCCCGGACGGTCCCGATTGAACAGCGCCGCGACGTCCGCTCGCCAGGCGATCTGCGCGAACTTGTCGGCCGTGGCGATGACGAGCGTCGGACGGACCCGATAAATCTGCTCGTCCACGACGTGGACGGGCAACCCGTCGTGGAAGTCGCACTCGCCGTTCGGACACCGGACGGTCATCTCGGTGTCGTCGGGCGACATGTGGTAGTCGTGCGCATCGAGCGTGCTGCCGCACCAGGGGCACACGCCGAGTTGCACGGGATTCTCCTCCTGAAGGTCCTCGCCCTTCCGAAGCTTCTTCAGGCTGGTCGCCGCTACCTTCAACCGGTTCGGCGTCGCGGCGCTGCCGACCCACATGCCGATGGACACCGGCTCCGATCCCAGCCTCGCCGGGTCCCGGAGGCGCTGCATCTCCATCGCGCAGATCAGCGAGGCCGCCCGTTCGAACTGTTGCAGCGTCAGCAGGCGCAGGGTGTACCGCATGAGGGCCGTGACACCACCGCCCGCCTCGCCCAGGCGGAGCCGACGCAAGAAGGTCGTGTAGGCGATGAGTCCGAGATAGGCCTCGGTCTTCCCACCGCCGGTGGGGAACCACAGGACGTCCGCGAGCTTGCGGTCGGGGTGGTCGTGATCAGTGATCCCTTGGAGGCAGAGCAACAGGAAGGCGATCTGGAACGGACGCCAGCGTCCGTCGAAAGTCACCTCGCCGGAGCAGCCGCCCTTGATCCATGACGTCCGGCCGCGCTGCTCGGCCATGACACGGTTCGCCATGCGGAATGCCGCCAGCGCATCGGGCTCTCTTTCCAGTACTCCGATTCCGGCCGCCATCCGCTCGGCCGCTATCCGGCACTGGTCGATCTGGTCGCGGGCGACCGTGCCGAATTCGGTGTCCCGGAGCAGTGCGACCTCATCGGATCGTTCGGCGATCCAGGCCCGATAGCCGTCGACCAACGCGGTGAGCGCGCCGAACACGTCCGCATCCGACGCCTCCGCCAAATGGAGCATGCCCAGGGAGCGAGTGTCGATGTCGGGATTCGAATCGGCGAGGAGAACCTCGTGGGAGGGGACGAACTCCGTCCAGACGGCGGATACGGCCGACCGGTGAGTCCCTTCCGCCACCGAACCGCGAGGCGGGAGCGGAGACCAGTCCCACTCGGCCGCGCAGCCATGGCCCGTGGCGAAGGTGGGAGCGTGTCGATGGAGAAGTCGATTGAGCTTGACCTCGTCCTCGTCCGCGCCGACCGGAACAGGACGTTCGACGAGCGCCGGGACACCGCCCGGTCCGGCGATGCGCAGCTGCGGCTGGAAGAAGCAGCGTGCGTCCTGGAAGTCGAACCGGGAGACCTCGTGGACGTTGATGAGCGTCACGGTGACCGCGACGGCGCCGTCGCGGGGGCTGCGGACGCGAAGACGCAGTTCGAACCCGTCGAGGAGGCTTTCGACGCGTTGGCCGGGGACGGTGACGTCGATGGTGACCGGCGCGATCAGAAGCGGGCGACGACGCCAGCGCAGATCCAGCTTCTCCGTCGTGCGCCGCTCCGCCCGCCTGGCGGCGACGATGTTGCCGGCCTCGTCGATCGGGTCGTACATCGCGGCCGTGACCGTGGCGGTCACCGTCGCCGAGACGGTCGGGTCGACCGCGAACGTCAGGCCCATGGACGAGGGCGTCTGCACGTTGGCGAGGGAGACCCCGATGTCGGGCACCTCGTCGACGGAGACCTCGGCCGTCGTGAGATCGGTGTCCTTCTCGGCCTGGTCGAGCGCGACGACCTCGTCGTCCCGGCGACGCGGAAAGAGGACGCCCGCGGAGTACGCCGTCACCGGGGCATCGTCGATGATCTCCTCATCGCCGCCCGCCGGGCCGGACAGATCGCGGCGCAACCGTTCGAGGAGTTCTTCCCGGAAGCGGTAGTGATCGGAGTGGTCAGGCACCTTGTTCCTCCCCGCCGTGGGTGTACGGGTCATAGGTGAAGCGGCCGAGGCCGACCAGCCGCGGAGCCAACCAGGCCCCTCGCTCGCCGAGACCCGCCAGAGACCCGGCGGACGCACTGCCCGCCACGGTCTCGACGGCATCGATGCGTATTCCGGTGATGGTCGCAGGCCACCTGTCCGGAACGTGTTTTCTCGACCACTGCATATGGGAGTACAGCTCCTTGGCGAACCGCTCCGAGGTCAGCCCGACCGCGACCCCCGAACCGCCGTGCACGACGACGTATCGCGGGGCCTGAAGCTCATGCGGCGAAGCGTCCTCCAAGCGCTTCAACACGGCCTCGTCGCCGGGCGAAACTCGTTCGGCCAAGAACTGCTGCAGATCCGAGGCGGTCCTGTCGAAGACCTCGTCCGGCAGGATGAGATGCGAGCCGGCGGGACGGTCGGCGTCGACGTCGCCCCCCATGACCTCGATTCCCAACCGCCACGAGCGCTTGCGCACCTGATAGCGGCCCCAGCGGCCCGACCGATCTTTGGACGGGTACATGGGCCAGGTCTTCAGAGGCGCCAACCGCATGAGCTCGTGGCGCGCACGGGTCATCGCCACGTAGAGCATCCGCGTTTCCTCGTCCGGGTCCTGCGCGTCCTCGCGGAGCACTTCGGGATCCATGACCAGCACTCGGTCGAATTCGAGGCCCTTCGCCCGGTGCATGGAGGAGATGACGAGCGGGGAGGGCGGCTGCGCGGTCAGCTCGTCCGGCATGCGCCCCTCGGACAACAACGTCCTGAGCCGCGACAGGTCCAGGCCGTTCGACCGGCCCGGCATCACCCGGAGCAACGACCTCCACACGGTCTCCGGCTCGGCGTCGTGCGGCAGCGGCAGGTCCTTCGCCAGTTCGTCGAAGGCGCCGCGCGTGACGATCGATGATTCGGCACGGTGGAACAACAGCGCCACCCAGGCGGGAACGGCGCGGTCGCGTGCGGACCGCTGCACCCGATGCGGCACATCGCCCGCGTGCAGCAACTCCGATACGAGCAGGGCCTGACCGTTCGTCCGGCACAGGATCGCCGTGGTCCCGTCGTGGCCGCGCAGCCCGGCGCAGACGAACTCGTCTTCGAGGTCGCCGATCAGGAGAGTGTCGAGCAAGGCCGTGCGAAGCTCCTCGTACGGGACGCCCGCCACCTTCCCCCGCCCCTCCGCCCCCGCCTGCAGGCGAGGTCCGAAGGGCAGGGCGGTCCTCGCCTCGTCCGTCGCGGCCCGGAAGTTCCGGCTGAGCCGCAGTTCCGTGAGGTCCTCGCCGAACCTCACTCGCAGCCAGTCGAAGAACCGGTTCGTCTCCCCGGCCCGCTCGTCGGGATCCTTCACCTGGAAGCCGTAGATGGCCTGGGCGGGATCGCCGACGACGGTGAAGCCGCAGTCGTAGGTGTCCAGCAGGGCCTCGACCAGCTCTCGGCGCGCGCCGACCAGGTCCTGCACCTCGTCGATGACCACATGGCGCAGGTCCTCGTAGAGGTCGTTCACCGCGTCGTCACCCATCAGTCCCGCGGCCGCGACGATGCGCGCGTCGAAATCGCGCGACTGCCAATCGCCGGCCGCGTCCACCTGCGTCAGCAGTTCGAGCGCCCACGAGTCGAACGTCCGCACTCGGACGTGGCGTGCGGCGTCCCCGTGCCGGGCGAGACGCTCCTTCAGTTCGCGGACGGCGGCCCGGGAGAAGCTCAGCACGAGGATCTCACCGGCGCCCAGTCCCTCACGGTCCACGAGGGCGTCCAGACGGCGGACGAGCGTGTGGGTCTTGCCCGCACCGGCACCGGCGATCACCAGCGTCATCTCGTCGGCGGGGAGGTCCACCACGGCCTGCTGCTCTTCGGTCAGCGGCGGCGCACCTTCATAGGGGGTGTTCACCGGCTCCTCCACAGGTCCTCGAATTCCGTGAAGGCCAGTTTTCTGTCGTAGTTGACGATGTTGTCGTGCACGTCCAGGATCCTGCAGACCTCCTTGCCGCCGTTGAGCGGACCTCGCAGGCCGCGCCCGATCATCTGCGTGTAGGTGTTCGGGCTGTAGGTCGGACGGGCGACGATCACGGCCCTCGTCGCCGGGGCGTCGAAGCCCTGCGCCAACACGTTGTAGTTGGTGAGGACCCTGATCTTGCCACTGCGGAACTGGTCGATGCTGCTGCGCCGCTCCGCCGTCGGCGTTCCGGAGTCGATCGACGCGGATCTGATGCCCATCCCGTTGAGGACCGCCGTCATCAGCCGTGCATGGTTGACCGATGTCGCGAAGAACAGGACCGGCCAGTCGGCCGGCATGGCCTCGATCTCGTCGACCAACATCCTGTTGCGCTCCTCGTCCGCGGCGAGCCGCTGTTCGGCGGTGGTGGGAAGACCGCGGAGCAAGGCCATGTTCCGCAGTTCGTCGTCGGACAGGCTGATCGTCGCGCCCCGCAGTTCCCGGTGCTCGACCCGCGCCAGCACGCCCAACTCCTGCAGGTGGGTGAACGGATCGCCGTCCGGGAAGACCCCGTGGTCGAGCCGCCGCTTCCCGTATCGCTGGGAGAGGAGCCGAGTCTCGTCCTGGTTGAAGCCACGGTAGGGCGTCGCCGACAGGCCCACCAGAGGACGGGAGGTCATGCTCGACGTGAGCCCGAGCGACCGGAGGATCGACGTCATTCGGGTGTACGAGCTGTGGGCCTCGTCGACGATGACGACCGCGGCCTCGCGCAGCCACGCGTACTCGTCCTTCTCCAGGACCATTTCGAGCTTCGCGTCGGTGGCCACCACGAGATGCGGACCGCTCTTGTGCGCGGCGGCCTCGAAGCTGCTCCACAGCCTGCTGATCGTGAGCGGCTCACCAGGGCCGACCTTCTGCCATACGAACTTCCAGCTCTGCACCGCCTGCTCGCACAGTTCCCACGTCTGCGCGATCCAGAGCACCGGGCCGGTCAGGCCCCGCTCCTTGAAGACTCGGATGACGGACTCGGCCGCGACCCGCGTCTTGCCCGCGCCGGTGGGCATGCTCAGCATGGCCCGGCCGGGTTCGCCGTGGGTCAGGAGGTCGTACATGTTCGTGGCGAGCCGCTCCTGATAGTCGTGGAGACGGGGGAACATCGTCGGCCCCTCCACGACCTCCGTCGGATCGAGTGACTCGACCTTCGTCCCGGCGTACTCCTCGGGCAGGCCGAGTTCGTTCACGAACTGACGGGCGGTGTTGTCGCCGCTGAAGCGGGACGGGGCGTCCGGGATGCGGGCCGCGATGTCCTTGCTGTGGGTTCGCAGCAGACCCGCGCCATGGGCGTTGACCGCGAGTTCGGCGATCCTCTTGTCGTCGGGCGCCTGCCCGGTGCGCGCCTTCTCGCTCTCGATGAGCCCCTCCGGGAGCCGGCTCTTGAGGTTCTCGACACCGACGATCTGGAGGACCTTTTCGGCGGAGCTCTGCGCTTTGCGCGCCCGCTGAACGCGCTCGTGATTGCGCATCTGTTCGCGTCGACTCAAGATCGACTCGCAGCCCGCCCGGCCCAAGCCCAGCTTCAGCACCCGATCGACGGACATCAGCGCCGCGAGGTCGTTCTCCGGACTCTTGACGAGTACGACCTGGTCCTGGGACGCCTCCGGAATCGGGATGGGACGCTCACCGTTGGGCGACCGGGTGATCTCCTCCAGCTCCGTGCAGCGGCCGAGGGACCAGCCGTCCACTCTGGCCCGATGCGAGACCTTGAGATGCGGGAACTCGTCCACGAGCAAGGCGGGCTGGGTCTCCAGGACGTACCGGAGCTCCTTCTGGATGACGTCGGACGGGGCGATCATCCCCCACGTCTCGATCATCAGCTCGGCGCTCTCGACGGTCGGCGCGAGTAGCGCCGGGAGGCCCTCCCGGACGAGGGCGTCGTACTCCGAGCGGATCGCCGTCACGGCGATCTCCTCGTCCGGGTGGTCGTTCGACCAGCTCTCGCCGACCCGGCAGCGGGTGGTGATGTCGGCCGGCCACTCGGCCTCGGCCTCCAGGATCAAGGCGTAGACCTTGCCCGGGAACGCGTCGTCCTCACTCGACTCGGCCTCTTTGAGAAGGCTGGTCCAGGTGCCCTCGCGGATCTCCCCGAGGCTTCCGGGCAGTTTCAGCGTCTCAGCGATGCCGGTCGGCACGTCGGCCACGGCAAGCAGGTCCCGATGGGCCCCGAGCCCGGGGCCGACGGACAGCGGCACGCGCCGCAGACCGCGGGACGTCTCTAGGAACCCGTGCATTCGCGCCATCCACACCAGGGGCGACATCCTGTGGTGGCGGGTGGACGGCAACGCACCGACCTGGAGAGTCCAGTTGGTCACGTGGCCCGTGGGCGGAAGGCTCTTCAGGAAGGCCGCACGTCCCTCCTTGGACAGTTCCGTGAGGAAGTGCAGCGGGCCGGCGGGGTCGGCGCCTTGCGCCCGCATCGTCTTCAACTGAGGCCGAGAGGCATCGGTGGGCAGGCCCTTGAGGTACTTCTTCCAGCCGGCCTCGACGTACGACTCGAACCACGGCTCCTCACGTGGGTCAACGCTCATCACGGGACGGTCGAGAAGGCCGAGGGCGCGAAGGATCTGCCGGTCGTGGTCGTGGAACCGCATGTCGACGGCGATCCGTGCGTCGCGTGAGCCGTCCGCCGGAACAACGGGCCCCGGTGCGAGACACTCGGCGATGCTCCGGAATTCACCGGCCACGGTACGCACTTTGAGTTCGTTGGTCGGCTTCTTCACGTGCTCTTGGAGCACCGCGAGGACATCGGTGGGGTCCGCCTGGCGAGACAGATCCCAGAAGGCCTCCCACTTGGCATCGGAGTAGCCGTGGAACCCCTGCTCGAGCACTGCGGAGAGCCGCCCGGCGGGGTCGGCCTCGTGAATGCCGAGCGCGTCGAGGGCATGGGACGCCTCGAAGTCGGCGGCCACGTCCGAGTGCACGTAGAGCAGATTGTCGCCGAGGGCGTCGCCGGAACTACGGCGGAAGATCTTGCCTCGCACCGGTGCCACCAGACCGTCCGACTCGGTCAAGAGGATCCGGGCCTTGGCCGCCTCCTCCGCGAACTTGCTCTGGTCGCGGCGCATGTCGGCGACGATGCGGATCGCCAACACCGACGCCTCGGGCGACCCGTCCTCGACGAGAGCCTCCAACCACTCGCGTACAGAGGCGGGGTGAAGGTCGGCCGCCGAGAGTATGCGCTCTGCCCGCGCTCGCCGCTCGCGCGTTTGGACGGAGTGATGGCACCAGGCGGCCGGACGGCCTGGGTGGCTCGCCCACAGCTTGAGCCACTCGTCCTTCAACTCGTCCGGGTGGAGACGGATCTCATTCGGGTGACGCAGAACCGCGCTCTGATCCGGCAACGAGGGCTTCTGCCCCGCGATCTTCCAGATGGCGTGGGTGAGTTGCTCGTCGGCCCATTGGGGCGCCTCTTTGCCACGTCCGGGAAGCAGGTCGATGTACGCCGCCGGGTCGTCCACCGGAACCAGTTCCGGAAGAGACTCCACCACCAGTGTCGCGGCCTCGTTGATCAGTTCGTCGTTGAAGGCGTTGTTCTTGTAGAGGTTCTGGCGGTCCTCGCTGGTCTTCCACGGTGCGTTGAGGATGCCGCGGAGCAGCGTGTTGTAATTGGTCGGGAAGTAAGCCCAGAACCTGCCGAGCTTACGAATCCTCCGTCCGTCGGGCACCGCCCAGGACAGGTCGATCTCCGGGCGATCGTGGAGCTCGCCGGCCGCCGCGAGTGCCGAGCGGCTCGGGCGGACCGTCCGAGTGAACACGCGCCACTCGGCCGTGATGTCCGACCCGTCGCTCTTCTCCTCTTGGATCGTGTGACGGTTCCCGTCCACCGCCTGCGAGATGATGCGCCGGGCGGCCGGAATGACCCGACGGTCCTCCAGCGTGACCGTCCCCACGTGCGAGGAGAACAGGGGGAACTCGGCGGGAAAGTTCTTGAGGTCCGCGCCGAGCCGTTTCACGCTCTCGGGCTTGAGGGGAAGCCGAACCACCGTGGTCGCCCAGGTGAGGAGGTCTGCGAGGACCGGGTCGGCGGCCATGGCCTCGTCACGGTCCAACGGCCGTCCCATGCGCAGCACGGGGATCTCCTCGGCCCCCGGGTGGACGGATCTGATCTGTTCCATGGACCAGTCGCGGTCGAACCCGACGCATCCCGTCCTGCTGAAGAACTGGGGGGAGTCGGACACGCTCAGCACAGATTTGACGCCCACGCCGAAACGCCCGATCTGGCCGCCTCGCTTACGCGACACACCCATCCGCAAAATGGTGTCGACACCCTCGGGGGTGATCGGCGCGCCCTGGTTGGCGCAGTACAGGTGCGTCGCCGTCAGGATCACGGCGATCTCGCCGCCCGGGTCGGCGCGGAGTTCATCGGCACCGTTCTGCACCAGTTCATAGACCTGGCGGTCGCCGTAGCCGCCCTGACTGATGCGGCGCTCCCCGTTGGCGTGCTCCTCGATCAGCCGCGGATCGACCTTGTAGGTCTCCAACACTCGACGTGACTGCTCGATCACCACGTCCAGCACGGACTGTCGGGGAGAGGGCTCGGACATCGATCGACTCCTTTGAAACGCGAAAGGACGGCGGGGAGCGTTGGGGGTTTACCGGCCGGCGTGGGGAGCGATGAGCCGGCCAAGGGCGAAACGCGATTCATAGTCGAGGCTCGCGCCTCGCCCCTGGCCGCAGATTGCCGGGACTCTCCGAACGTCGGGCCACAGAACGAGAGCCGAGACGGTTCTTTTGTCGGTGACGACCGCCCGGGTCTGAGGGTGTCCTACATGTACCCCGTGGCTGAACGCCCTCGCTCTGTGAAGTCTGTTAGGAGGGCCTGTTCCTCTTGTTGCGCCGGGTTCCCGCCCTCGGGTAGTGGACGGAGCCGTGGCAAGCGGCGCACATCGGCGACGCGGCGCCGCCGTCCCGCATTTCCCGCCGCCAGCGGTTCACGTACGCCAGGGAGATGTCCTCGGCGCGAAGGAGGGCCTCCGCGGCGGACGGGGAAACCTGCAGAGCCAGGTCATAGGCCTGGACCACTGTCTCCTTGTAGCGCACAGGGAAGGTGCGCCGGGTCCGCCTGCCCCCGTGGGATCGGTTCATCCCATTCACCTTTCTAGGTGAGAAGTGTCGGATTGATCGGTCCTCGCTCGACGATCAGTCTCAGGACCGTACTACTACTCATAGAACGCAAGTCAAGCCCCGAACACCTACGTTCCCCGCCCTCCGCTCTCGTCGCCGCGTCACGCAGGTCATGCGAGCCGAGGACTCGACGGTGCAGACGAATGAGGTCGTGCTGAAGAGGATGGGGCGTTCCCGGGGTCGGGACACACCTCACCCCTTTGTCGACGGATTTACCGCCGTTCCGGTCTCCGCTCGTGGAGCCGTTCGATGAACGAAGATAAACCGGAGATGTGCTCCGGCGCAAGGTAAAAGCCCAGAAACTCCGACGCGCGGCGGCTAAATGCCTGATTACCTCGTAATACTTCTCAAAGTAATATCTCAATTACTGGAAGTAATGAACGTCACCGTGAGTGTGTGATCGTATACGCACTGTCGTCAACCAAACCTTGTGGTCCCTATAGGGAGGGTTAAGGTGGTGTCTTGTCTAAGAGAATTGTCGTACCCTGCTGATGTCAATTTTTCGAGGTGGGAGGCCCTGTGAGCGAGGCTGAGGAGTTCGGGCCGTGGCTCGGGCGGCAGTTGCGGCGTCGCGGGCTGAGTCAGGCGGATCTCGCCGAGCAGATCGGTGTGACCCGCGCGGCCGTGTCCGCGTGGATGACCGGGCGGGCGCAGCCGCGGATGGACAAGATCCAGGCGATCGAGGAGGTTCTCGAGTTGTCGTCCGGGTCACTCGTGACCCGACAGGATCCGGGGACCCCGGTGGAGGGGCTCACCTGGTACCACCGGCCGGCGTACGAGGACGGCGGGCGGGAGTTCGGGAACGCGGCCGCCTTCGCGTTCGACGCGGACTTGGGCGTCCTCGCGCGGGAGGCGACGCAGAACAGCCTCGACGAGCGCCTCGGCGAGGACGAGCCCGTTCGCGTCCGGTACACGCTCCACGAGCTGACGGGCGAACGGCTCCACAGTTTTCTCGAGGTGCTTCGGTGGAGCGAGATCGAGCCGCACCTCGAAGCGTCCGCGGGTGCCGACAACAAGGTGGGGCGCGTCATCGCGGACGGTCTCGACGACCTCCGCAACACCGGGCGGCTGCTGCTCCTCCGCATCGACGACTACAACGCCTCCGGCCTGACCGGGCCCGACTACGACGACGGTCGGTTCGCCGCCGTGGTCCGCCGTCAGTTGGAGAGCCGGAAGGAGGGTCCGGGCGCCGGAGGTTCGTACGGGCTCGGCAAGGCCACGCTGTGGGCGACGAGTCGACTCGGTCTCGTCTTGATCAACAGCACTTTGTCGACTCCGCATCAGGGACGCAGCGAGCGGCGCATGATCGGTCGCCTGGAGCTTCCGTGGCGTCGAGCGGCCGGCGATGAATGGGCCGGGCCGGCATGGTTCGGGGAGCCGGACCCCGAGCGCAACGGCGCGACCCGTTCGTGGTGGGCGGACGAGCAGACCGCCGAGCGACTTCACATCCGACGCGACAGCGGTGCGCCCGGGACGAGCTTCCTCATCGTGGGCGCGCACGACCCGAGCGGCGAGGCCGACGACCTGGAGAGCATGCACGCCGCTCTCGTGAAGGGGCTCGTGCGGAGCTTCTGGGCGTCGATGGTGTCGACCGCGGACACGCGGGCGATGCTCGACGCGTCCGTGGTCGCCAAACGGGACGGCGTGGTCGTCGTGGAGGAGGAGCACGTAGACCCGTATCGGTACGAGCCCGCAAGATCTCGGGCGCTCCGTGCGTTCCTCGAAGGGGCCACGACCGAGACCCTCACGTCCACGGAGGACGTCCTTCAGGCCTCCGTGCCGCTCTACGTGCCGCCGTTGAAGAGCGCGGGGAAGACGCCCAAGATCGAACATCGGGCGGTCTTGCTGATCACTCCGACGGATGAGGAGGACGTGGACGCCAACCAGCTCGTCTGCATGCGCAGCAACCGCATGGTCGTCATGGCCCGTCCCATGACCGATCTGCCGCTCGGAGCGCAGCGGGTGCAGGGCGTCCTGCTCGCGGGGCACGCCGCCGGTGCCGGAGCCCAGGGTGCGGACGCGGCCGAACACTTCCTCCGGACGGCCGAACCCCCGGAGCACAACGACTGGAAACGCACCGACGATCTGACGGCCACCTACGCCAGAGGGGCGGCCACCGCCATCAGGAACTTCCGTACGGCGATGATGGAGGAGGTCCGTCGACTGCTCCGCCCCCACGAGCAGAAGAGCGACGAGGGGCCGGCCGCCCTGCGCGAACTCCTCAGCCTGGAACCGCCGTCCGCACCGCGCAGCCCCGGCTTCCCCACGGTGAAGCACGTCGACGGAACCGTGGACGCCTCCGGGGCCTGGCGGGTGCGCGTCGAGGTCAAGCTGCCGCGGCGGGACGATCCGTGGCTGCTCAGCCCGACTCTCCGATTCGCCACCCGTTCGGGACCGAAGCCGATGGCGGAATGGGCGGAGCTCGTCCCGGAGTCGAACTGCGAACTCACCGAGGCGGGACATCTGCGGTTCGCGGCGGGCGCCCGCACCGCCGCCTTCCGAGGCGTCAGCGACGTCTCCAGCCACCCGGTGTCCGCCACGATGGCCGCCGCCGACGTGGACCTGCGACGCGTGAAGGAGACGTCGGCGTGAACAGGCTGATCCCGTACCCGACCCTGGCCGGTGAGATCTCCCTCGAAGTACGGGAGGTCCGGCTCGACGGCGTGCCGCTCAACCTCAACATGATCTCGGCCGCGCGCCGTGTCGTGGCCCTCCACGAGGTCGAGCGCGAGGGGTGGGAGGAGGCGAGGCTCTCGGTTCGGCTCCACCCGCCGCGGCACGAATTGGAGAACTCCGTCTGGTCGGACGTGGCCTGTGTCGCCGTGCTCGCGGAACGCCGCACCAACGCCAGGTCGGTGACGCCCCTCTCACGGGAGCCGGACGGCACATGGACCGGCGCGATCGTCCTGCACGGCGACCGGCACCTCGGTCAGGCGCAGCTCAGCGGGCACGTGATCGCCACTGTCGACGGCGTCGCCGGAAGGGCGATCGGCACCACGGACCGGGCCTGGACGGTGGACCTGCAGGCCCGAACGCCCGCCCGCCAGCACGGCATCAAGATCCGCACGATCGACTTCGGGGACGCCGAACACCCTCATCTCCACCCCTACAAGGACGACCCGTGGACGGTGGAGGCGGTGGGGGAGGAGCCCGTCGTCTACCTCAACTCCAGGTTCGAAGGATTGGTGCCGCTGCTGAACGGCGGAGACCGCGTCGCGCGCGACGCACTGGCCGCGCAGATCGCCGCGGACGCCTGGACGGCGCTGTTCAACGCGGCCGTCTATTCGGCCGATATCGAGGACGGGCAGCCCTTGTGGCCGGGGGGCTGGCATGGCGTCGTCCTCAGACGGATGCTCCCGGACGTCTTCCCCGATCTCTCCCCGGACGACGCACTGATCGAGGTGGTCACGCGACGCCTGAACGGCGACGGCGGCGACCTGCAGACAAGGCTCGTCCACGCGGCGGGCCGGCAGGCCGGGATCGCGCGGCGACTCGGCGGGTTCATCCGCACGACCAACCGTAAGGAGCACTCGTGACCGTGCAGAGGCCCGCCGGACCGATCGAGCGTCTCGCGCTGCTGGCCGAGCGCGAGGCGACGAAGCATCTCACTTCGGCCGTGCTGCAGGGGTTGGAGGGTCTCCCGCAGACCGCCCTGGAGAAGGCGTGCGAACCGCTGCCGGGTGATGTGCGCTGGGAGGCCGCGCCCGTTCGGGAACTCCTCGACGAGGCGATGGATCGATTCGACGACGAGCCGACCAGGGCGGACGCTTGGCTGCCGCCGAGGCTCCACGCGACCTTGCGGCTCAGCCGGCGCGAGGCCGCGGATCCGCGGCTGTGGAACTTCCTGGCGCTGCGCTTGGCCCCCGACTACGTCATCTGGCGGAACCCTCCGCGCTCGTCCGGCACCAGTCCCGTGCCCCAGGTGAACAAGAACCACTTCATCGGGTCCTTCCACAAGCAGACGTTCTCCCGGTTGTGGTGGGCCGCGGAGTTCTTCAGGAACGGGCCCGACTACGGTCCGGTCGAGATCGTCTGCCGAAACCAGGAGACCTTCAACAGCCTCCTCCGGTTGGAGATCGTCTACCACCGTGCCACCGCCCGGACGATCGCGCGCCTCATGGAGGACGGCACCGTACGGACGACGCGCGAGGCGAACGCCTTCTTCAAGGCCGTCAACGCCGCGGGCAGCACGCTCTTCTTCGAAGTGATGGCGCCCGACGAACCGTGGGACGCCGACGCTCACCGGGCCTGGGTCGCGGAGGCGGGCGCCGCGCACGTCCAGTACGAGTCGCTGCCGGACGGCCCGGACGACTTTCAGGTGCCGGACGCCGCCGTGGACGCGTTGCTACCCCTCTTCAAGAACCTCTTCACCGAAGCCCCGATCCGCGGAAAGGAGCAGGGCGAGGCCGAAGCATGAGTGAAGCGACCCTCAGCGGACGTCCGATACCTCGCCGGCGTCCTCGAGGTATCGGTAGACCTGTCCCGCGATCGCGCGGGACAGGCCGACCGGAACGGCGTTGCCGATCTGGCGCGCGATCTGCACCTTGGAACCGCACCAGAGGAAGTCCTCGGGGAACCCTTGGAACAATGCGGCCTCGTAGTGGGTGATCGGCCGGTCCGCCCAGGGGTGGAGGTATCGACCCTTCTCCGGCTTGTAGAACTCGGTGCGGATCGTCACGGCCGGGCGGTCCAGGTACATCCGGCCCATGACGTCACCGGAACCGTTGCGGTGGTTGAGCCAGTTCTGGGTCGAGAGTTCGGGCGGAATGTTCCAGCGATTGCCGCCCTCGGGAATGCTGGCGTAACGGAGCCTTGACAACTCCGTCGGGTTCCGGCCGATGTGCAACTCGGTCGTCTTGAACGGGCCGGGCATCGACTTGCCCAACAGGTCGATGCGAGCGTCCGGAAGTTCAGTGGTCCGAGGCCTCAGCGGCGTCTTGGGTTCCCGCTTCGTACCGAAGACGGTGCTGGTCGGGGTCCAGGGCCGCAGGCCGTTCGCGAGGGTGCCGGAAGACGGATCGCCGTCCTCCCAAAGGGCTCCCTGGTCGTCATGGCGTCCGCCCTTCACCTCGGAGTGCGTGGCCTCCGGATGCATCAACGGAAGCGATGAGGGGTGAGCCGCGATCAGGTCCCGATGGGTGGCGAGGACGATGGTGCGCTTGCGCGCCTGCGGAACTCCGTAATCCGCCGCGACCAGATGGCGGGACTCCAGGTGATAGTCCTTCAGCGAGCCGTCGTCCGCCGCGGCCTTGAGGGCGGCGTACTCGATCGAGGAGAAGAACCGGTCGACGTTCTCGATCACGAAGATCTTCGGCCGGATCTTCTGCACCACCCGCATGTACTCGCGCCAGAGCTGATTGCGAGGATCCTCCGGGTCCTCCCGGCCCAGCCCGGAGAAGCCCTGGCAGGGCGGGCCGCCCAGGATGACGTCCACGTCCTCCTTGACGTCGCCGGGATTCCAGTCCTTGATGTCGCCCGGAAAGATGTACCCGGCGCCCCCGGCCTCTTGGGCGAAGTTCGCGGCGTACGTCGTCGCGGCCGCCACGTCCATCTCCACGGCGCCGACCGTTCGGAAGGGCGATCGGTCGCCGTCCTCGGGGACGAACTCGTGGAAACCCTGCGTGAAACCGCCGCACCCCGCGAAGAGGTCCACGATGTTGATGTGATCGGCGGCCATGCGGTCAGCTTAGCGAGACGAGGGGTTCGGGAGGGTCGCGAACGATCTCGTCCCGGTGACGGTCGCGGCCGGTCGCGTCGACGTCTTCAGTCCAGTGCGGCGGCAATGCTCCGGCCCACGGCGGCGGCGAGTGGCGGCGGGATGGCGTGGCCCACCTGCCTGTAGCGCGAGGTCTTACGTCCGGCGATCCTCCAATCGGGCGGGAACCCTTGGAGCAGGGCCACCTGCTCGACGGTGAGCTTCGGCAGTCCGTTGCGGTCCGCCGGGTTCATCTCGGGCGTCATCCGGAAGTCGGGGCCGGGGACTTCGTCGGCGATGCTGCCGCCGTTGACGCCGAGGCGAGCCCACGTCTTCTTCGAGCCGGTGGGACCGAGGTCGGCTCCGCCTCGGTCCTTCGAGCCGCCGACGATCGTCGGAGCGATCTCGTTCGCCCGTGATCGCCACTCCAGGGCGCCGTCCCATCCCCGGCTCGCCATGGAGCGCCAGAGCACTTCGCCCACCGTGGCGGCGCCACCGGTCGGGTCGGGCCACCGGAACCGGGCCATGTTCTCCGATCGCAGCGCCACGAGCACGCCGTGCGGCCGACGTTGCGGGACGCCGAAGTCCTGGGCGTCCAGGACCTTCCACGCGCATTCGTAACCGTTCGCCCCCAGCTCCGATTCGACGAAGGCGCGCACGTCCGCGAAGTCGTCGTCGGTGACGAGGCCGGGGGTGTTCTCCAGCATGACCGCACGAGGACGCACTTCCGTCGCCAACCAGATCGCCGCACGCAGCGGATCACGTTGTTCGCTCACCGGCCGCCTGGCGCGGGGGCGCGGAAGACCGCCCGCCAAGAGGTCGACGTCCAGGACCTTCGGGTGCTCGTGCCCCACGAACTCGAAAAGGTCGAGTTGTCTGACATCCCACTCGGGCCGGTTGCCGCGCAGCGTCTCGCAGGCGTGCGCGTCCTCGTCGAAGAGCATCACCGGATGGAAGCCCGCCTGCTCCAGACCGAGCGCCAGTCCCCCGGCGCCAGCACAGATCTCCAGACTCGTGTAATCCCGTCCCGTCGTCATCACCACGGAGGTTAGAGGTCGCGCGGACAAGTGGGAACCTCGGCGTCGAGATCACCTGACCGGCAGCGGCCGTCATTCCTTTTGCGTACGGTTGGGCCGTGGGAGTGCAGAGGCCGACCCGGGCGTCGAGCGCCGGCGTTCGCAAGAGCATGCAGGGCAACAAGAGTCGGGACACGAAGCCGGAGTTGGCCTTGCGTCGAGCCGTCTACGCACTCGGGCTGCGATACCGGGTCTCAACGCGTCCGCTTCCCAAGGTGCGCCGAACGGCCGACCTCGTCTTCACCAAGGCGAAGGTGGCGGTCTTTATGGACGGCTGCTTCTGGCACGGCTGCCCTGAGCACCACACTAAGTCGGCCACGAACGCCGCCTATTGGGCGGACAAGGTGGAGCGCAATCGCGAGCGCGACGCCGAGACCGATCGGCTGCTCGGGGACGCCGGTTGGACGGTCATCCGCGTCTGGGAGCACGAAGACACGACCGAGGCCGCCGCGAGGATAGCCCGGACGGTGCACCAACGCCGATCGCCGTAGTTTTGCCGTCCGCCGGCCGACGTTCTGGGGGGCGGAGGGGCGGGGCGTTGGCTGCGCAATCTTCGCTTGCCGGCCCCTGCGGCAGAGTGGTCGTCCGACGGTCTGAAGTTGAGTCTGCGTGGCCGCTGATGCTGTCGGAGCCGGAGTTGATGAGCCCGCGTGTCGGCGAATCAGGTGGCTGGGGTGGCCCCGTTGTGGGTCCGCCGTTTCTCGGTAGTTCAGGTCGGAGGGCCGGGGCGGTCGTTGCGTAGTGGGCTTTGTGGTGGAGGGGCGAGAGGTGGTTGGCCAGGGTGTTCGGGAGTCTCACGGGGAGGTTATGGAACGGTCCCTTCCTTGCCTGCGATGCTGGTTGGGAGAGCTTCTGGTCGAAGCGGAACCGGCCGTGTGGCGGTGTTCGGCGGCCTGGGCGGGGGTCCTGGTTTTACGTCCGTGGCGCGGGAGGGCCGGGATGACGAAGCGGGACGGGATGCTCGTCGGGGCGAGCAGTGTGTCTCTGAAGGGTAAGGACTTCGGGGAGTTGGACGCGGCGGCGGGGCCGTTCACGGTTCGGCGGTCGTATGACAGAGGGTTGCCCAGGAGTTGGGCCGAGTCGGTCGCGGGGATCGACGTCGGGAAGCGCGTCTCCGTGTGGTCGTGCAAGCCCGACCTGGCACAACTCTCGGGAAGGAAGCTTGACAACAGGCTGCGGGAGTTCGTGCGGTCCGTCCCGGACTCTCATGCGGCGTTCCTGACCTGTTGGCATGAGCCGGACGGGAAGATTCGCAGGGGCCAGTTCACGCTTGCGGAGTATCTTCCGGCATTTCGGCGCTTCTGCGAGGTCGTCAAGTCGGTGGGGAAACCGCGGGTGTACACGGCTCAGATCGTGGAGGCCTGGTCGGGGCAGCGGCCCACCAAGGGCACCAGCTACAAGGATCTGTGGCCCGGTGACGACTACGTCGATCTGTACGCCGTGGACGGCTACTCCAACACCGGTAGCGGCGAGGAACTGTGGGGGCCTGCTGTGGAGTTCGCGTCCTCGAAGGATGTCCCCTGGGGAATCGCCGAGCTCGGGTGTGTGGACTTTATCGACACTTCGTGGATGAAGGGCCAGGTCTCCTACGCCGCGCGGACGGGTGCGGGCGGTGCCCGGGAGCGGTGTGCCTTCCTGTGCTGGTTCTCGAACCCGACCGGGGGCGTCGTCCCGACGCCGGGGACCGACCCGGCAGCGCGGGCCACCGCGAAGAGGATCTCGGAGAGGTACTACACCCGTCCCGAATCCTTCGCGCTATGACGGTGCGGGCTAGTGCGGCCATGCTTGCGCGGGGTGGTCGGCGATCTGTACCAGGACCATCTGGACGGTGGCGTTGGTGGGCGCTGCAGGGGGAAAATAGAACCTGTTCTTGTCTAATTGGCTTGTAGCGGCCAGTCTTGGCGCATGGATCTGGTTGCTCTGGAAGAGATTCGGCGGCTCAAGCACCGGTACCTGCGGTGTGTGGACCTCAAGCTGTGGGACGAGTTCGCCGAGGTGTTCACTGAGGATGCCGTCGCCGAGTACGACACCCCGGTGCTCAAGAAGACCCTCAGGCTGGAGGGGCGGGACGCGATCGTCCAGTACATGCGGGAGAACCTGGACGGCGGGAAGATCAGCGCGCATACGGCCGGATGCCCGGAGATCGACATCGACGGGGACCGGGCCACGGGCATCTGGTCGCTGGACGACACGATCATCATCCCGGAGCACAAGCTGCTGATCCGCGGTGCCGCGTTCTACCACGACGTCTACCGGCGCGGCGAGGACGGGCGGTGGCTGGTCGAGAAGACCGGGCACCGGCGGACGTACGAGTACATGGTCTCGCTGGACGACGCCCCGAGCCTGAAGTTCACCACCTCCCATTGATCGGGACCGAGCGTTGACCAGGGCCTAGAACGGGTTCTAGGTTCTGGTCCTCAGTGTCGCGTTCTCAACGGCGTTCGCGCCCCGCGTCCCCAGGAGAGCCCGGTGGCCACCGACTCAGCTGAAGGCAAGACCGATTCGTTCGAAGCGGCCACGCGTTCGTTCGCGGACGCCGTTGTCGAGGCCGAGCGGATCATCCGCAACGCGCCTCATGTCAAGACCGACCAGGACCTGGCCGAGGGGCTCGACTACCTCGCCGGCAGCATCAAGGCTTCGCTGCACATGGTCGGCGCCTACCAGCAGGACTATCCGTTCTTCGCGTCGTCCACCGGGCCGTACACCAAGTTGGGGCTCGACAACCCGGACACGCTGTACTTCCACGCCTACATCCGGGACGACGCCGAGTACGTGGTGACCGGACGGCGGGGGACGACCGCCGATCTGAGCTTCCAGGTCATGAACGGCGACTACTCGCCTACGCAGTCGCCCGACAGTCTGACCGCGTTCGATGACCGCGAACTGGATATCGCCGAGGACGGGTCGTTCCAGTTGAGGTTCGGGCCGCCGAAGGATGATGCCGGGCCTGGGTACGTCACGCTTCCGTCGGGCGCGGCCATGCTCATTGTGCGGGAGGTGTTCAGCGACTGGGAGAACGAGCGGCCTGGCGAGATTCGTATTCATCGGGCTGACACGCTCGGCACCTCGCCGCTGTCGGTGCCATCCGAGCGGATGGCTCGGCGGTATCAGATCGCCGGGAAGATGCTGGTCTCCAGGATTCGCACCTTCCTGGCCTTCCCCGAATGGCACTACCTGCAACTGCCGGTCAACACGATGACCGAGCCGCGGCTCACCCCGGGCGGCCTGGCCACGCAGTTCTCGTCCGTCGGGCATTACGACCTGGACGACGACGAGGTCATGGTCATCACCGCGCCGGCCGCCGACCGGGAAGTGGCGCCCTACCAGGGCTTCCAGCTCGGCAGCATGTGGTACATCTCGCTCGACTACATCAACCATCAGACGAGCCTGACCGCCGACCAAGCCCGCGTCGACGAGGACGGGATGATCCGGTACGTCGTCAGCGAGCGTGACCCCGGGCTCGCCAACTGGATCGAGCGGACCGGGCATCGGCGCGGCTACCTCCAGTTCCGGTGGCAGCGCGTCGGCCGTGACCTCACATCCGAGGACGGCCCGAAGGTCGAGGTCGTGAAGTTCGACGAACTGCCCCGCGTCCTGCCGTTCTATGAGAAACAGCGGATCACCTCGCAGGAATGGTCGGAAAAGATCGCGACCCGTCAGGTCGCCGTTGCGAAGAGGATGCTCGGCTGATGGCGGACCTGCTCAAGGATAAAGTCGTCGTCGTTTCGGGAGTCGGGCCTGGCCTGGGGCGCGGGCTTGCCGTTCAGTGCGCCAAGGCCGGTGCCGATGTGGTGCTCGCGGCGCGGAACGAGCAGCGGCTCGCCGAGGTCGCCAAGGAAGTCGAGGACATCGGGCGGCGCGCCGTCGCCGTCCCGACCGACATCAACGATTCGGCGGCGTGCGAGCGGCTCGCGGAGACGGCCCATGAGGCTTTCGGGCGTGTGGACGGCCTCATCAACAACGCCTTCGCGACACCGCCTCTGAAGGACCTGACCAAGGTCGATCTCGACGGGGTACGGGCCGGCTTCGAGACGAATGTGCTCGCTGCCCTGCACCTCACCAGACTTTTCATCCCCGCGCTCGAAGAACACGGCGGGTCGGTCGTCATCATCAACTCGGCCGTCCTCCGCCATTCACGGCGGACGTTCGGCGCCTACAAGATGGCCAAGGCCGCACTCCTCGCCATGGCGCAGAACCTGGCCACCGAGTTGGGCCCGCGCGGCATCCGCGTCAACACCATCGCCCCCGGATACATCTGGGCCGACAACCTCCAGTGGTACTTCAACCATCTCGCCAAGAAGCGCGGCGTCACGGCGCAGGACATCTACGACGAGAACGCCGCGACGACCGACCTGCGGAAACTCCCCGAGCCGGACGAGGTCGCCGACGCCGTCGTGTTCATGCTGTCGCCGCTGGCCCGTGCGGTCACCGGGCAATGCCTGGACGTCAATTCCGGCGAGTGGCACCACTAGGCACCCTAGGAAGGGGCGTACCGATGAGCGCAGGCCGCGACAGCGTCGGGACGGTCGAGGACCTCCACGCGTCCGCCAGCAAGGTCACCGGCATGGACGACTTCGGTGGTGACGAATATCTGGAGGGCCTCAAGGTTCTTCTAGAGTCTTTCGTGAAGGACGCCGGGCTCACCCCGTTCGGAAACAAAGCTCAGAGGGCGATGCTCCGGGGCGCGCTCGCCGCCCGGCAGTTCTCCGAAGCCGCGTGGAAACAGCACCCTGAGCACGCGGACATCCCCATCGAGCGGCCCATTTTCGTCACGGGCCTGCCCCGCACCGGCACGACTGCACTGCACAGATTGCTCACTGCTGACCCCACCCATCAGGGCCTCGACCTCTGGCTCGCCGAAGTGCCGCAGCCGCGTCCTCCTCGCGAGACCTGGGCCGACAACGCGGTCTTCCAGGCGATCGACGCCGGATATCGACGTCACCATGTCGAGAACCCCGAGTTCATGGGCGTCCACTACATCTCCGCGGACTCCGTCGAAGAGTGCTGGCAACTCCTTCGCCAGAGCATGCTCTCCATTTCCTTCGAAAGCCTGGCGCACCTGCCGACCTACTCGTCCTGGCTCGCCGAACAAGACTGGACGCCCGCCTATCGCAGGCACCGCCGCAACCTTCAGCTCATCGGCCTCAACGACGCCGGCCGGCGCTGGGTGCTGAAGAATCCCAGTCACCTTTTCGCACTGGACGCGCTGCTCGACGTCTACCCCGACGCCCTGATCATCCAGACGCACCGGAAGCCGCGTACCGCCATGGCGTCCATGTGCAGCCTCGCCGCGCACGCCACCGCCGGATGGTCGGACGTCTTCACCGGCGCCACCCTCGGCCGCGACCAACTGGACCTCTGGAGCCGGGGCCTCGACCAATTCCGCGAGGTGCGGGCGCGCCATAACCCCGACCAGTTTGCGGACGTCCACTACGACGACTTCGTCCGCGACCCGATCGGCACCGTTGAGGCCGTCTACACCCGCTTCGGCCTCCCGTTCACCGACGAGGCCAGAACCGCGATGACGCAACTCCACAACGAGAGCACGACCGGCGCCGCGAAACCAGCTCACCGGTACTCGCTCGAAGACTTCGGCCTCACCCCGGAAGAGGTCGACGAGCGTTTCGCCGACTACACGGCCACACTGCCGACCTGATTCGCGAGCATGCTCGATTCCTCGGACGGGCGACGGAACCCCTAGGGTGGGCGGTTTACGCGAAGCCCGTCCGAAGGATTGGTGAGAGTGAGCGAGTTCCCCGACATCGAGCGGACCCTCGGGATCGACCTCGGCGCGCATGCGGAGCAGGCGCGGCGCGTGGCGGAGAAGTCCGCGGAGTTCAGTGCTCGGCTGGCGGACATGGTCGGCCGCGCGGAATCCCCCGACGGCCGGGTCGGTCTGGGTTTCTCTCCGGAGAAAGGGCTGACCGGCGTGCGCATCGACCCGCGCGCCATGCGCATGGGGTCCGAGGAACTCGCGGAACTGATCGAGCAGCTCTCCAAGGAGGCCGTCGCGGACCTCGACAGGCAGAAGCGGGAAGCCGCCGACGAGGTCTACGGAGAGGACGCGCAAAAGGTCAAGACGCCCCTCGACCCCGCCGTGATGCAGGACGCGCTCCGCGACATGAACGCCGCCTTCGCGGGCGTCTCCCGCGACGCCACCGCGCTCATGGACCAACTCCGCAAGAGGATGGGCCAGTAGCGGCGAAAACCCTCAGTCGGCGCGGCCCTCGGTGAAGAGATAGGCGAGGACCGTGTAGGCGAGAGCGGGTGAGCATTCCGGTGACAGGCACAGCGCCCATGTCCGGCGGCGCAGCCGCGCGAAACGGCCGACCTCCCGGCCGTCCGGGCGGACGATGGAGTGCACGTCGCTGGTATGGCCCCGCGTCAGGGTGATCTCGCCCAGCAGCGTTCCGTCCTGCTGTTCGATCCTGGGACGGCCGGACTGGAGCGCCAGATGGGGGATGACGGCCTCAGGGCGGCCATCGGAGCCGAGCATCAGCACCTCGTCGGTGCGCCGCTCGATGAGGAAAGCGACCTCCCCATCCGGACGCCGCGCGGACGCGAAACGCCGTCGATCGGCCCCGACCGGCACCGGCACGTCTGCGTCACCGAACTGGACGCGCAGATGCGGCTCCCCGCCGGGACGGACGGCGCCGTCGCGGTCCACCTCCAGCACCAGGAAATCTTCGGGTGCGTCCAGCAGGTGCCGCGCCGTGGCCCCCACCTCGCGGTTGAGCCGCCGCCTGAGCACGAGATAGCCGGGGACGCAGAGCAGCAGCAGCGCCCCCGGGGCGAGCATGATCCCCTCGCTCCCGAGGCCGCCGGCGTGTGCGCTCAGCGGCCACGGCCCGAGCCTCGCCTTGACGGTCCGGCCGACGTCCTTCGGGCCCACATGGGCGACCTTCGCGGAATGCCGGTGCCCGTCCGAGTCCGTCCACGAGCCGTGGCATTCGTAGCCGTAGCGCACCTGCCGCTCGCACCGGTCGACCCGCAGCGGCACCTCCCGGCCGAACAGGTGCGTGTACACGGTCAGCAGGGGCAGGGCCAGCAGCGCGACGCAGGCCGAGAAGAAGAACCGCCGCACGAAACGGCGGCCCCGGGGGCCGGGCATTATTCGGCCGGAGGGTCCTCGAAAAGGCCCTCGTCGCGCTTGTTCCTGTCTCCGGCGGCGCCGGCGAAATGGTCGGTGATGTTGCCGCCCGTCCAGACGCCGCTCGTGCCGAGCGAGCCGCCGCTGCGCGCCGGGTTGCCGACCGGGCTCGGCATGCGCAGGGCCGGGTCGTTCCGGCCGAGCGGGGTTCCGCCGCCGACCTTCATGAGCGCGGCGGTCGCGATGCGCTCAAGGCGGGAGATGGTGCCCCACACCATGTTGTCGGACGCGTCCCGCAGGCCGTTCTTGAAATCGTCGAGGGCGGCGTCGTTGCCGTGCGCCTTCTGCCAGCCGATGTCCAGCGCCATCGCGCCGGTGATGACCGCGGCGCCGCCCGCCGCGACCGACGCGACCAGCCCGGAAACGCTCTCCAGGAACGACGTGCATTCGATGGCGAACGCGGACGCCGAGGCGAGCACCGCGGGATAGGTGAACAGCCCGGCCAATGCGGCGGCGACGTACACCGCGTACAGGGCGATCAGCGCGGCGATGACGACCATCGCGACGACGACGAGGAAGCACAGCGCGGCCGTGATGCTCATCGCGGAGCCCACCGCGAACGCGAGCTGCTTCGAACCGGTGATCTGGGAGCGGTATTCGTCGATGCGCGCGTCATAGGCGTCGCGGTCCTTGCCCTGCCATTCGTCCTTCGGCAGGTTCGTGCTGTTGGCGGCCTGCTGGGCGTTGCCGAGCTTGTCGTAGTTGTCGGCCCATTTCAGGCCGGCGTCCAGCATCGCCTGCGGATCGCACTGGTTCAGGTACATGACGATGGACGTCGTCCAGGCGGGGGGAATGAGCGCGGCGGCGACCTGGGTCACCGTCAACGCGGTCGCTCCGGCGAAGGCGACCGGGCTTCCGCCCGGTGTGGGGCCACCCATGACACTCCTGACTTCGAGGGCTACGGCTACGGCTGCGAATGCGGGAAGAGGCGGGAGGACCTCTCCGGCGTCACGGACGCGAAAGCGTGCTCTTTACCTCGGCGGATTCCCAATTGGTCGCCGACACGGCGAGCAGGTCCCGGAAGTTGTTCAGCACCTTCTTCTTCGTCTCCAGGTCCTCCTCGGCGACGTCGAGGGCGGCGACATAGGCCATCGACAGGACGTAGGAGGTGGCGGTGAAGTTCGACTGGGAGATGCCGCGCGCGCCCTGGAGGTTGTTCCACGCCAGTTGCAGATACTCGTTGACGTTCCGATGCAGGTTCTTACCGTGCTGCGTCATCCGCTCCGGTGCGGCTTTGCGATCCGCGCCATCCCCGGGACTCATCAAGACCTCCGCCATCGTGGACGTGCTGAGACGAATTGGGCAGTCTAGCGAAGATCCCATTCCCGTCATCCCGGTGCGCGGCGCCGCCTGGACGATGCCTGGACGATCAGCCCACCGCCACATGACTGTCACTTTCTGTTTCCGGAGAGTAGGCGTCGGGAAGCTGAGGGTAGTCAGATGGTCCGCGTGAGCGGCCCCCGACCTCCCCCGAGAAGGTGGTGTTCCGATGACCAGCAACGGCCCCCAGCCCTCGCCGATCGTCCAGCCGCACGACAGGCGGTACCCGTCGCTCAGCCGCGGATTCAACCAGCGGTGGATCGCCCAGCCCGAATACGTCCGCATGCTGCGGACGGCCGAAGAAGCCAGGGAGGCGCTGGAGGAGGCGGTCCGGCAGAAGCCGAAGCACCCCGAGCGCACCCGCATCACCGTCCGTTCCGGCGGGCACTGCTACGAGAACTTCGTCTGCGGTGACGACGTGCGGGTCATCTTCGACGTCTCGCAGATGTGCGGGATGTACTACGACCCGCGCATGGACGCGTACTGCGTGGAGGCCGGCGCCAGCAACTGGCACGCCTACAGCCACCTCTACCCGATCAGCGGACGGGCCCTGCCGGGCGGCTCCTGCTATTCCGTGGGCCTCGGCGGGCACATCACCGGCGGCGGATACGGCCTGATGTCGCGCCAGTTCGGGCTCACCGTCGACTACCTCTACGCGGTCGAAGTGGCGGTGGTGAGAAAGGACCACACCGTCGAACTCGTCGTGGCGCGGCGCGACGACTGGAACGACGAGCGCAAGGAGCTGTGGTGGGCGCATACGGGCGGCGGTGGCGGGAACTTCGGGCTCATCACCAAGTTCTGGTTCAGGGACCTTCCGCAACCGCCCAGCATGGTCCGCCTGGCGGGCATCGCGTGGGACTGGGCCGACTTCACCAAGGACGACTTCGTCCACCTGCTCACCGCGTTCGGGACGTACTTCCGCGACCACCAGGACCCGTCCACGCCCCAGGGGAAACTGTTCGCCCTGCTCGCCCTCAACCACCACAGCAACGGCCAGATCGGGCTCACCGCACAGGTGGACGTCGACGACCCCGGGGGACGCGCCGCCATGAGCGAATTCCTCGAACGGATCGACAGCGGGATACGCGCCGAGGCGAAGTCGATGCACGCCCCGATGGGGGAGCGCCCCACCCTCGGGCATCTGAAGATTCCGAGGGACATGCCGTGGCTGACGGCCACCCAGGTCCTGGACAGCAGCGGCGAGGACCAGTGCGGAAAGTACAAGTCCGCCTACATGCGCAAGCCGTTCGACCCGAAGCAGATAGACGCGATGTGGTCCCATCTCAGCAAGGACGGGCCCTACCGCGACTACGACAACAAGCAGTCGCTCATCCAGATCGACTCCTACGGCGGCGCCATCAACAAGCCGCGCTTCGACACGGCGGCTCGGCAGCGCGATTCCATCATGAAGATGCAGTACCAGGTCTACTGGACGAAGGGCGACCCGCAGGAGTCCGCCTACCTGGACTGGATCCGCAAGACCTATCAGGCGACCTTCGCCGCGACCGGCGGCGTCCCCGAAGTGGGGACCTCCACTCCGAACGACGCGCTGACCGACGGCTGCTACATCAATTACCCCGACGTCGACCTCGACGACGGGGCATGGAACACCTCGGGCCAGAAGTCGCCGACCCTCTACTACAAGGACGGCTACGCCACCCTCCAGAAGGTGAAGCGCCGCTGGGATCCGCTGAACGTCTTCCGCAACGGCCAGTCCGTCCGGCCGTAGCCGGGGGCCGTCCGGCTATGGCATCCAGCCGTAGCGGGTCCGTCGCCGTGGGTAGGGTGCCCGGCCGCCGGGGTAGGGCACCCACCGGACCTGCCGGAACGCCCACGGGGGACGAACCAGATGACGAAACCGCCGCCGCGCGTGCAGAGGAACCGCGCGAGCCTGCCGTACAAACTCCGCTATGCCGCCCAGAACCCGGACAAGGTTCAGGCGTACCTCGCCAGGCTGGCCCGCGACGTGAAGCTCCGCGTGGCCAACCGGGGCCACGTCGCCTACTACCGGGCCGTGATGCGGGCGGACGCCGCCAGGAGCCCCGAGGCCGCCGTCGGCAGCCCGACCCGCGAGCGCTGGCTGAAGCTCGGCCAGATGCAGTTCGACTACCTGGTCAAGCACGGGCTCAAGCCCGGCGACCGGATCCTGGAGATCGGCTGCGGCAACCTGCGCGCCGGCTGGCGGTTCATCGACTACCTGGACACGGGCAACTACTACGGCATCGACATCTCGCCCGACATCCTGCTCGCCGCGCAGAACACCCTCACCCGGCACGGTCTGCAGGACAAGCTCCCGCACCTCGCGCTCGTCGACGACCTGAAGCTGGGGTTCCTGCCGTCACGGCACTTCACCGTGGTGCACGCGCACAGCGTGTTCAGCCACTCGCCGATCCAGGTCATCGACGAGTGCTTCGCCCACGTCGGCCGCGTCCTCGCGCCCGACGGCCTCTTCGACTTCACCTTCGACCGCACCGAAGGGACCGAGCACCACGTCCTCCGCGAGGACTTCTACTACCGCACCGAGACGCTGACCGGGCTCGCCGAGCGCCACGGCTTCACCGCCCGCTTCATGGACGACTGGGAGCGGCTCCCGCACGGCCAGTCCAAGATCCGCCTCACCCGCGCCGGGGGCTGACCGGTCAGGCCCGGGTGAAGACGGGGATGGCGAACAGGCCGGACAGGCGAGCGACCGCGTCCGGGACGACCTTGTAGTACACCCACGTCCCGCGGCGTTCACCCTCGATCAGTCCCGCCTGGCGCAGCACCTTCAGATGGTGGGAGATGGTCGGCGCGCTCAACTCGAACGCCACGTTCAGGTCGCACACGCACGCCTCGCCGCCCTCCGCCGAGGCGATCATGTTCAGCAGCCGGAGCCGCACCGGATCGGCCAGGGCCTTGAACACCTTCGCCAGCTCGGCCGCCTCCGCCTCGCCCAAGAGCGGTCCGCTCAGCGGTGCGCAGCACGGCTGACCGGTCACGTCGTCGTCGATGCGCAAGAACTTAGACATACATCTAATTTGACATCTATCGAAACGAGAGGCAACCTGGCCCTTGCTTTGATGCCCATCGAAGCAGCAGACTGAGCCTGGAGGTACCACTGTGTCCGAGACCAGAGAACCGCTCCCCGTCGTCGTCATCGGGGCCGGGCCGGTCGGGCTGGCGGCCGCCGCGAACCTCGCCGAGCGCGGGCTCGACTTCCTCGTCCTGGAGGCCGGCGCCACCGTCGGCGCGGCGATCTCCGAATGGGGACATGTCCGGCTGTTCTCGCCCTGGCGGTACGACACCGACGCCGCCGCCCGCCGCCTGCTGGAGCCCACCGGCTGGACGGCGCCGCCCGCCGGCGTCCTCCCCACCGGGGCCGAACTCGTGCGCGACTACCTGGTCCCGCTCGCCCGGACGCCGGAGCTGGCCGGACGCGTCCGCACGTCCGCCCGCGTCCTGGCCGTGACGCGCGACGGCGTCGACACCACCCGGACCGTCGGCCGCGACGACCACCCGCTGCTCGTCCGCGTCCAGGACGAGGACGGGACGATCACCGACCTGCGGGCCCGCGCCGTCATCGACGCCTCCGGGACGTGGGGCCACGGCAACCCGCTCGGCCACTCCGGCCTGCCCGCCCCCGGCGAAGCGGAGGCGGCCGCCCATCTGGCCGGCCCGCTGCCGGACGTCCTCGGACGCGACCGCGACCGCTTCGCGGGCAGGCACGCGCTCGTCGTCGGCATGGGGCACTCCGCGGCCAACACCCTGCTCGCCCTCGCCGAACTCGCCGCCGAGGACCCCGCCACCCGCATCACCTGGGCCGTGCGCGGCGCCTCGGTCGCCCGCCTCTACGGCGGCGGCGACGCCGACGGCCTGCCCGCGCGCGGCGCGCTCGGATCGCGGCTCAAGCAGGCCGTCGAGGCGGGCGCCATCGAGTTGGTCCGCGGGTTCGGCATCAACCGTTTCGACGCCGGAGGCGCCCAGGTCCAGGTGCACGGGACCACCCCGGACGGGGCCAGGACGCTCACGGTCGACACGGTCGTGGCCGCCACCGGGTTCCGGCCCGACCTGGCGATGCTCCGCGAGGTCCGGCTCGATCTCGACCCCGCCACCGAGGCGCCGGTGAAGCTGGCCCCGCTGATCGACCCGAACTTCCACTCCTGCGGGACGGTCCCGCCGCACGGCGAACGCGACCTCGCCCACCCCGAGGCCGGGTTCTACCTCGCGGGGGCGAAGAGCTACGGCCGCGCCCCCACCTTCCTGATGGCGACCGGCTACGAGCAGGTCCGCTCCATCGCCGCCGCGCTGGCGGGGGACCGCGAGGCCGCCGACACCGTCCAGCTCGACCTGCCCGAGACCGGCGTCTGCTCCTCCGACCCGGCGAGCGAGGCCGAGGCGGGCGGGGCCGAGGCGGGCGGCGGCTGCTGCGGGGGCGGTGGGACGGCCCCGGAGCCGGTCTCCATCGGGTTCGGCGCCCCGGCCGGCGTCGGTTTCGCCACGGGTCACCTGCACGGCCGCTCCGCCGAAGCCGCCGAGGACGCCGGCGCAGAGACCTCCCACGTCTGACCCGATGAGCCGTGACCTCCCCGCCCCGGTCCCCGCGGCGCCTCCCGCCGCCGGGACCGGGGCGGCGCGCGCGTCACCCGCGCCCCTGATCGCCCTGTGCCTCACCGAGATCACCAGCTGGGGCGTCCTCTACTACGCCTTCCCGGTGCTGGCGCCGGCCATCGCCGCCGACACCGGCTGGTCGATGGCCACCGCCACCGCCGCGTTCTCCGCCGCCCTGGTCGTGGCCGCGCTCGGCGGCATCCCCGCCGGACGTCTGCTGGACCGGCACGGCCCCCGCGTCCTCATGACCACCGGCTCGGCCGTCGCCGCCCTCAGCCTCGTCCTGATCGCCTCGGCGCCCAGTCTCGCCTGGTTCGCCGCCGGCTGGGTGCTCGCGGGCGTCGCGATGACCGCCGTCCTCTACCAGCCCGCCTTCGCCGCCCTCACCCGCTACTACGCGCCACGCCACGTCCCGGCGCTGACCACCCTCACCCTCGTCGCCGGGCTGGCCAGCACCGTCTTCGCGCCCCTCACCGACGCGCTGGCGAACGTGATGGACTGGCGCGGCGTCTACCTCGTCCTCGCGGTGGTCCTGGCGGTTGTCACGATCCCGCTGCACTGCTTCGCCCTGCGCCGCCCCTGGCCGCCCGCCCGCACCGGACACCCACGGGACGGCGGCGATCCGCAGAGGGTGAGCGCGACCGTCCGGAGCCGCCCGTTCATCCTCCTCGCCTTGGCCTTCACCCTCTCGGCCTTCGCGATGTACGCGGTCATGACCAACCTCATCCCGCTGCTGACCTCGCGCGGCGCCGACTCCACCACCGCCGCGTGGGCGCTCGGCCTCGGCGGGGTCGGCCAGGTCGCCGGACGGCTCGGCTACGGCTCCCTCGCCCGCCGCACCAGCGTCCGGGCCCGGACGGTCTGGATCCTGTCCCTCGGCGCGGCCACCACGGCGGGCCTGGCCGTCCTGCCCGGACCCGTCGCGCTGCTCACCGCGATCGCCGTCCTCGCCGGCGCCCCGCGCGGCATCACCACCCTCCTGCAGGCCACCGCCGTCACCGACCGCTGGGGCACCGCCGCTTACGGCTCCCTCTCCGGCATCCTCGCCGCACCCGTCACCACGGCCACCGCGCTGGCCCCCTGGGCGGGCGCCGCACTCGCCACCGCCCTCGGCGGCTACCCGAACCTCTTCCTCCTGCTGACCGCCTGCGCCACGGTCGCCGCGGTCCTCGCCACCGTCCCCACTCCCCGCCCCTGATCCGGGCCCGTCCACGAAAGTTCAAAAAAGTTCTGGCGGCGATGTCGAGAATCCGCCGCCGACTCCGTCCCCGGTGCGAACGCGGCCAGAATGGGTCGCACCAGCATCGAGGAGAACGACGATGGCCAAGTACCTGCTGCTCAAGCACTACCGCGGCGCGCCGGCAGCGGTGAACGACGTGCCGATGGACCAGTGGACGCCGGAGGAGGTCTCGGCGCACATCCAGTACATGAACGACTTCGCGGCCCGGCTGGAGGAGACCGGCGAGTTCGTCGACGGGCAGGCGCTCGCGCCCGAGGGCAGCTGGGTCCGCTACGACGGCGAGGGCCGCCCGCCGGTCACCGACGGCCCGTTCACCGAGACCAAGGACCTCATCGCCGGCTGGATGGTGATCGACGTCGACAGCCACGAGCGCGCCGTCGAGCTGGCCGGGGAGCTGTCGGCCGCGCCCGGCGCCGGCGGCCGGCCGATCCACGAATGGCTGGAGCTGCGGCCGTTCCTGAGCGCCGCCCCCAGCACCACCGCCGAGTGCCATTGATGGACGAGGCCCTGCTGCGGAGCCTCACCCCGACCGTCCTCGCGATCCTCGTCCGCCGCGGAGCCGACTTCGCGGCGGCCGAGGACGCGGTGCAGGACGCGCTGGTCGAGGCCGTCCGCGTCTGGCCGGACGACCCGCCCCGCGACCCCAAGGGCTGGCTGATCACGCGGGCCTGGCGCCGGTTCCTCGACGCCGCCCGCGCCGACGCGTCCCGCCGCCGCCGCGAGGACCGGCTGGAGGAGGAGCCGCCGCCCGGCCCCGCGCCCTCGGCGGACGACACGCTGCGGCTCTACTTCCTCTGCGCGCATCCGTCGCTGACGCCGTCGTCGGCGGTGGCGCTGACGCTGCGGGCCGTGGGCGGGCTGACGACCCGCCAGATCGCGCAGGCGTACCTGGTGCCGGAGGCGACGATGGCGCAGCGCATCAGCCGCGCCAAGCGGACCGTGTCCGGGGTGCGGCTCGACCAGCCCGGTGACCTCTCCACCGTGCTGCGCGTCCTCTACCTGGTCTTCAACGAGGGGTACTCCGGGGACGTCGACCTGGCCGCCGAGGCCATCCGGCTCACCCGGCAGCTCGCGGCCGCGATCGACCACCCGGAAGTGGCCGGGCTGCTCGCGCTGATGCTGCTGCACCACGCCCGGCGCGCCGCCCGCACCGCGCCGGACGGCGGCCTGGTCCCGCTCGCCGACCAGGACCGCGGCCGCTGGGACACCGCCGCGATCGCCGAGGGCGTCCGGATCCTGCAGGCCGCCCTCGCCCGCGACCGGCTCGGCGAGTTCCAGGCGCAGGCCGCGATCGCGGCGCTGCACGCCGACGCGCCCGCCGCCGAGGAGACCGACTGGGTGCAGATCGTCGAGTGGTACGACGAGCTCGAGACGCTGACCGGCAGCCCGATCGTCCGCCTCAACCGGGCGGTCGCCGTCGCGGAGGCCGACGGGCCGCGCGCCGGGCTGGCGGCCCTCGCGGAGCTGGACGACATGCTGCCCCGCTATGCCGCCGTCGCCGCCTACCTCCATGAGCGGGACGGCGACCTCGCCACGGCCGCGCGGCTCTATGCGGAAGCAGCGCGCAAGGCTCCCAACCTCGCCGAACGCGACCACCTCACCCGGCAAGCCGCCCGCCTCAACACGGCGCGACGCCGCTGAGCGGGCACCGACCATGGGTCAGCGCCGGATGGCGATCACGGTGTCGTTGGGAAGCGTCCGCACGGTGAAGTGCGCTGCGGCGAACTGGGCGGGACGGAAGTGGATGTCGCCCCACGTCCACACGCCCGAACCGGCGCGCAGGATGAACAGGTCGATCGGGCCGT
>NZ_BAAAMW010000005.1:0-125313 GCF_039529475.1 Actinomadura chokoriensis
CGGCACCGACGACCACCGCGACCAGGCCGAACGCACCGCCGCAGCGTTGAGCAGCGTCCTGTCGGGCGGGCACAAGGCCACCAAGGTCACCGTCATCTGCGACCTGGACACCCTCACCGGCGGCACCACACCCGCCCGGCTGGCCGACGGAACACCCATCCCCGCCGCCCAAGCCCGCCGCATCGCCCTGGCCGCCGGGGTCTCACCCCTGCTGCTCGGGCGCGGGCACATTCCGCTCTACCTTGGGCGCGCCGAACGGTTCGCCAGCCCGGGGCAACGCCGCGTCCTGGAGACTCTCTATCCCACCTGCGCCGTCGAAGGCTGCGAAGTCCCCGGCACCCTGGCCGAGGTCGATCACGTCCGCGGCTGGGCCCTCGGATCGGCCACTGACATCGACCAACTCGCTCTGTGCTGCGGATGGCACAACAGGTACAAAGCCGCCAACCCCGACCACCTCGATATCAGCCGGGGACCGGACGGCCGCTACACCTACCGCCTCCACCCACCCGGCACCCGGGTTCTTCTCGCCCCGGGTCGCCCGCCGCCCTGGCAGCAGGCCGCCTGATTGCGGGGCTCGCACCCAGGCGCGAGGAGTGTGCCGACGACGTTGTTGCCTTCAAGGACGGCAGCGTCCTTCCCCGGCATGCGCACCATTGGGCGTGGTCGATCATTCATCGACCACGCCTGGGGGTGGGTGAGTGCGGTCGCCGGGCCGCACCTGACCGGTGAAGCTTCATGCCGGGTGGTTCGGATTACATGCCGTAGCCCCGCCAAGCAGCAGCGAGCTCACGCCAGGCCCTCCCGTGGTCGGCCACCTCCCGTACGGCTCTAGGAGCAGTTCTCCAGGATGGGTCGTCCCGCGTGTGCCTGGCATGGATGGTGCTGTCGGGCGAGGCGACCCTGCCGGTTTGAACGTGGCACGGTGCCCTCGCGTCAGGCGAAGACTCAACGTGACCGGTCACTACGTCTGGAACAGAGGTCGCCCCTGGGTGCGCCGTCGACGGGCCTGCCAATGAGGAGTGCGGGTTGTCCATGGGAGAACCGCAGATGTCCGCGCGCCCGGAGCGCCGGGGTCACTTGATCTTGGCCGCTGGCATGCGGGTGACCAACCCCTTGGCGCAGGACACGGTGGTCACCTCTTTGGGCGAGGCCCGATGATGGGCGCTGTTCGACGGCATCGACCGGGGCGCATCGTCCCGCCACACGCGGTTCTGGGGGCCAGGTGCTGATGCAACGCCGGCTACGCATTATGCGGGGTTCTGTCTGGGCCGCCTCGGAACTTGTCTTGCTTCAGTTGGCGGTGGTTGTGCGCGGCCCGCCGGCGCGCTGCGCGGTGCTGGAGGGCCGCGCAGCAGACTGCCGAGCAAAAGGCTATGCCGTCGCCACAACGCGTCCCTCCCACCTCCGTCAGCATCAACCGACGGTGTGCTCCGAGAACGCCGAGACGCCCAGGTGGGGGTTGGAGCGGGTGCCGTCCCGGGTGACGCGTCCTTGCCGTGGCTGTCTGAGTGAAGGCCAGCTGCGTTGGGTTTGGGCTGAGGGTGGTCCCGTGCCTGTTCGCGACCGCCCTGCTGTGTAGCTGTGTCCTTGGGATCGTGCTGGTCTTCCCTGGCCTGTCGCGCTCTTCTTCGTCAACGCCCAGTACCTGCGGTGGCCCAGCGGGTGCCTAGCGCCGTTCATCGGCGTCGCACTTCTTTGAACGTGTTCAAAAATGGGTTAGGGTCGTGGGGGCGATGGTTGGAGGCGGGATGAAGGTTGTGATGCCCGGTGGTACCGGGCAGGTGGGGACGGTGCTGGAGCGGGCGCTTCGGGCGGCGGGGCATGAGGTCGTGGTCTTGACCCGGCGGCCCGGGGGGCCTGGGCAGGTCGGGTGGGACGGGCGGACGCTCGGGGCCTGGGCCGAGGTGATCGACGGCAGCGATGTCGTGATCAACTTGGCCGGGCGCAGTGTCAGTTGTCGGTACACGCCTCGGAATCTGCAGGAGATGATGGATTCGCGGGTGCTGTCCGCGCGGGTCGTCGGGCAGGCGATCGCAGCGGCTGCGCGGCCGCCGCGGGTTTGGCTGCAGATGAGTACCGCCACCGTCTACGCCCATAGGTTCGACGCCGCCAATGATGAAGCGACCGGTGTGATCGGTGGCGGCGAGGTCGGGGTGCCGAAGTACTGGGCCTACAGCGTCCGGATCGCTGAGAACTGGGAGCGGGAGCAGGAGAGGGCCGAGACGCCGTCCACTCGTAAGGTGGCGTTGCGGGCGGCCATGGTGATGAGTCCAGACCGCGGGGGCGTCTTCGATGTCCTGTCGTGGCTTGCGCGGCTCGGGCTCGGGGGGCCGGTCGCCGGGGGTGCGCAGTATGTGTCGTGGATCCATGATCGGGACTTCGTCCGGGCGGTCGAGTTCCTGATCGGACGGGACGACCTGGCCGGGGCGGTGAACCTGGCCGCTCCGGAGCCGCTGCCGCAGCGGGTGTTCATGCGCGCGCTGCGGGGTGCGTGGGGGGTGCCGGTCGGCCTGCCCGCGACGACATGGATGGCGGAGATCGGAGCATTGGCCCTCCGGTCCGACACCGAGCTGCTCCTGAAGAGCCGCCGCGTCGTCCCCGGCCGGCTCGCGGACGCGGGGTTCGCGTTCGAGTGGCCGCGGTGGCGGGAGGCCGCGGATGATCTCGTGCGGCGCCGCCGGGGCGTGCGCGCGGGGGCGTGAAGGAGGGGCGGGCTCTGGTTTCTGCGGGCCCGCCACGGGCACGTGAGTCACCATTGCTATGACGTGTCCTTCGACGACCGGGGGGTTTCGGAGATGACCGCGGGATGGTACGGGGCCGGGGGGATGGATCCCTTCGAGGAGATGCTCGCCCGGTTCTTCGGCTCGCGCGCGCACCGGCGGCCGCAGGAGCGGATCAGCATCGCGCGGCTGATGAGCGAGCCGGCGCGGGAGCTGGTGCGGGACGCGGCGGCGCAGGCGGCGCAGTGGGGCAGCGTCGATCTGGACACCGATCATCTGCTGTGGGCGGCGACGCGGCAGCAGGGGACGCGGCAGTGGATCGTGCGGGCCGGGGCCGACCCGGACAAGATCAAGGACGAGATCGAGAGCCACGGGCGGCGGGGGGAGCCGCGGGACGTCCCGCCGGAGCTGACCCCGTCCGCGAAGCGGGCGCTGCTCGACTCGCACCAGGTTTCGCGGGCGCTCGGGTCGTCGTATATCGGGCCCGAGCACGTGCTGTTCGCGCTGGCGCTCGACCGCGGGTCCAGCGCGGGGCGGATCCTTGATCATGAGCATGTCACGCCGGATTCGCTGCAGCAGGCGGCGACCGGCGGCGGGCCGGGGCAGCCGCCCGGCGGCGGGGGCGGCGGGCAGCCGTCCGAGACGCCCACGCTGGACGAGTTCGGCCGCGACCTGACCGCGCTGGCGCGGGAGGGGCGGATCGACCCGGTGATCGGGCGGCAGCAGGAGATCGAGGAGACGGTCGAGGTGCTGTCGCGGCGCACCAAGAACAATCCGGTGCTGATCGGCGACCCGGGCGTCGGGAAGACGGCGATCGCCGAGGGGCTCGCGCAGCGGATCGTCGACGACGACGTGCCGGAGACGCTGCGGGGGAGGCGGATCGTCCAGCTGGATCTGAGCGGTCTGGTGGCCGGCACTCGGTACCGGGGTGATTTCGAGGAGCGGCTCAAGAAGGTCGTGGACGAGATCCGCGAGCACGGCGACGAGCTGGTCGTGTTCATCGATGAGATCCACACGATCGTGGGCGCGGGAAGCGCCGAGGGCGCGGTGTCCGCCGGGAACATGCTGAAGCCGCCGCTGGCGCGGGGCGAGCTGCACGTGGTCGGCGCGACGACCATCGACGAGTACCGGCGCAACATCGAGAAGGACGCGGCGCTGGAACGCCGGTTCCAGCCGATCCTGGTGTCGGAGCCCAGTCCCGATGACAGCATCGAGATCCTGCGCGGATTGAGGGACCGGTATGAGGCGCACCATTCCGTGCGGTTCACCGATGAGGCGCTCGTGGCGGCCGTCGATCTCTCCAGCCGGTACCTCACCGACCGGTTCCTTCCCGACAAGGCCATCGATCTCATCGACCAGGCGGGGGCCCGGGTGCGGCTCCGGTCGGGGACGCGGGACGGCGGCCGCCGCGAGCTGGAGCAGCGGCTCGACCGGCGGCGCCGGGAGAAGGACCAGGCCGTCGCGGACGAGGACTACGAGAAGGCGTCGGAGCTGCGGGACGAGATCGGCCGGCTGCAGAAGGACCTGGAGACGGCGCGCGACGACGACGCCCCCGTGACCGTCCCCGAGGTGACGACGGAGGACATCGCCGAGGTCGTGTCGCGCATCTCCGGCGTGCCGGTCACGCAGCTCACCGAGATGGAGCGGGAGCGGCTGACGCGGCTCGAGGAGCACCTGCACCAGCGCGTCGTCGGGCAGGAGGACGCGGTGGCGGCGGTGGCGCGGGCCGTCCGGCGGTCCCGCGCGGGCATGGGCGACCCGGACCGGCCGATCGGCGGGTTCCTGTTCCTCGGGCCGACCGGCGTCGGCAAGACCGAGCTGGCGAAGGCCCTGGCGGAGGCGCTGTTCGGCAGCCAGGACCGGATGATCCGGTTCGACATGAGCGAGTTCCAGGAGCGGCACACCGTCAGCCGGCTGATGGGCGCCCCGCCCGGATATGTCGGGTACGAGGAGGCGGGGCAGCTGACGGACGCCGTCCGGCGGCAGCCCTACTCGGTCATCCTGCTGGACGAGATCGAGAAGGCGCACCAGGACGTGTTCAACGTCCTGCTCCAGCTCCTCGACGACGGCCGGCTGACGGACGCGCAGGGCCGCACCGTCGACTTCCGCAACACCGTGGTGATCATGACGTCCAACCTCGGCTCGGAGCTGATCACCGGGACGACGGAGATCGGGTTCGGCGGGCGCGACGGCGAGGGGAGCGGGCTCAGCGACCGGATCATGCGGCGGCTGCGCGAGTCGTTCCGGCCCGAGTTCCTCAACCGGATCGACGAGATCATCGTGTTCCGGCGGCTGGAGGCGGGGCAGCTCCGGCAGATCACCGACCTGCTGCTGGACGAGACGCGCCGCCGCCTCCGCGCCCAGGACGTCGACGTCGACTTCACGACCGAGGCCGTCGACTGGCTCGCCGAGCGCGGCTACCAGCCGGAGTTCGGCGCCCGGCCGCTGCGGCGCACGATCCAGCGCGAGGTGGACGACCAGCTGGCCGACCTGCTGCTGTCCGGCGACCTGGAGCACGGGCGGCATGTCGAGGTGTCGGCGGTGAACGGCGGGCTCCAGTTCGACGTGACCACGGAGTAATGGCTATAGTCTCCCTATAAGCCTTACAGAGCTGTATGGGGGGTGCCTGCCTTGCTCATTTCCATCGCCGACTACGCGGCGGGTGCCGAGGTCGCCAACGGGCTGGTCAGCACGTCGCCGGAGGTGCGGGGGGCCGAGGCGCTCTCCGGGCCCGCCGACCTGGCCGGCCTTCTCGCGGCGTACGACTTCCGGACGCCCGCGGTCGAGGACGTCGAACAGGTGCGCCTCCTCAGGCGTGAAGTGCGCGCCGTCATGGAGGCCGATACCGAGGAGCGGGCCGTGGAGGGCGCGGCGCTGATGGCCGGGCATGCCGGGCTCGCGCCCGTGCTGCGCCGCGACCCGTCCGGGCGGTGGCAGTGGTACGTGCCCACGGCCCGGGACGCGTCGCTCGTCGGCGAAGTGGCGGCCGTCGTCGGTGTCGCGCTGCTCGGGCTCGTCCGGGCGCTCGGCCATGAACGCTTCCGCACGTGCGCCGCGCCGGGCTGCGGGGGCGTGTTCGCCGACGCCAGCCGCGCCGGACGCCGCCGCTACTGCATGCCGGAGCGGTGCGGCAACCGGATGAACGTCGCCAACCACCGCGCGCGCCGCCGGGAGGAGGTCCGATGACCGCATCGCTCACCGGGGCCATCCGGCTGCCGGACGGCGCCTGGATTCGGGGGCGCGGCCTTCGCCATCCGATGCCCGATGGGCCCGAGCCCGTCTTCGGTCTCTACCTCGGCTCCGCGAAACTGCGGCGCCGCCACGAACCCGACCTGCGCTGGGACGCGGCCTGGCTCGACTGGCCCGATTTCCGGCTGCCGCGCGACCGGGACGAGGCCGTCCGGCAGATCCGCGCCCTGCACGAGCGGGCCCGCGCGGGCGAGGCGGTGGAGGTCGCGTGCGGCGGCGGCGTCGGACGCACCGGCACCGTCATCGCGTGCCTCGCCGTCCTGTCCGGGGTGGACCCGTCCGGCGCCGTCGCCTGGGCGCGCGAGCACCACCACCCGCGCGCCGTCGAAACGCCCTGGCAGCGACGCTGGGCGGCCCGCTTCCCCAGCACCTGACCCATTGACCTGCGGCGTGTTGTTGTTATACGGCCGCTCATAACAACAACACGCCGCAGATCAACGGAGTCGGGGTGGTCAGGCGTCGAGGATCAGGGTCGCGGCGTGCTCGCCGATCATCATGCTCGGCGCGTTGGTGTTGCCGCCGATGATGCTCGGCATGATCGAGGCGTCCGCGACTCGCAGGCCCTCGATGCCGCGCACCCGCAGCGCCGGGTCGACGACCGCGCGCTCGTCCGCGCCCATCCGGCAGGTGCCGACCGGGTGGTAGACGGTCGTCGCGCGGTTCGGCAGCTCCTTCGCCATCGCGGCGCGGTCCGGGTAGGAGGGGCCGGGGGACAGCTCCGCCTTGACGTCGCCGGCGATGGCCTTGTTCGCCATGACCTCGCGGACGAGGTCGATGCCGTCCAGCAGCAGCCGGGCGTCGTCGGGCTCGGACAGGTAGCCGGGGTCGATCACCGGCGCGGCGGACGGGTCCGCCGACCCGAGCCGGACGGTGCCGCGGCTCTTCGGGTAGATCAGCGTCGGCATGATCGTCAGCGCGGGCCGCTTGTCGACCTTGTGGCGCACCGGCGCGTCCTGGTTCGGGAACGGGTACGACCACGGCAGCGCGTGGATCTGCAGGTCGGGGATGTCGCCGGCCTGCCCGGTGCGGACGAATCCGACCGCCTCGAACACACTGCGGGCGACCCACGTCCCGCCCTTGGTCCACTCCTTGGCGACGCCGCGCCCGAAGTAGGGCGCGGTGCCCTTGTGGCGGGCCGTGTCCATGATGAACGTCATCGGCACGAACATGTGGTCGTGCAGGTTGTCGCCGACGGGCAGGTCGGCGTGCACCTCGATGCCGTGCTCCCGCAGGTGCGCGGCCGGGCCGACACCGGACAGCATCAGCAGCTGCGGCGAACCGAACGCGCCCGCCGCCAGCACCACTTCCTTGGTGGCCCGGATCGTCCCCGGCCCCTTCTTCGTGACGACCTCGACACCGGTCGCGCGGCCCTTGTCGATCACGACGCGGCCGACAGTGGCGCCGGTCAGCACGGTCAGGTTCGCGAGCCCGTGGTCGTCCAGGTAGCCGACGGACGAGCTGTAGCGCAGGCCCTTGTCGATGCTCTGCTGGAAGATGCCGGCGCCCTCCTGCTCCGCGCCGTTGTAGTCGTCGTTGCGCTTCACCCCGGCCGTCTCGATCAGCGCCTCGATGAACGCCTCCGAGGCGGGCGTCAGGTCGCGCTGCCGGGTCACCTGGATCGGGCCGCCGGCGCCGCGCAGCTCACTGGCGCCGTCCTCCCAGTTCTCCATGCGCTTGTAGCTGGCGAGGACGTCGTCGTAGCCCCAGCCGTCGCAGCCGTCCGCGGCCCAGTCGTCGTAGTTCCTGCGGTGCCCCCGCACGAACAGCATCCCGTTGATCGACCCGGAGCCGCCGAGGACCTTCCCGCGCGTCTGCGGGATCTTCCGGTCGAGCGCGTGCTTCTGCGGGGCGGAGTAGAAGCCCCAGTCCAGCTTCTTCTTCAGCTGCGGGACGTTGTGGAAGACGGCGATCAGCCCCGGCTTGCGGACCAGCGGCGTCCGGTCCGGGCCGCCCGCCTCCACGAGGACGACGCTGGCCCCCGAATCGGCCAGTCGCCGCGCCAGCACGCATCCCGCGCTCCCGGCCCCCACCACGACGTAGTCGGCGGTCTGGTCCATGGTCTTCCTCTCACGGCGGCGCCCGCGCACGCGCGGACGACCCCAGTCGAGGGCCCGCGCCTGGCCCGATCGGCACCGCCGTGCAGGCGGGAATGGGTGCGGCGATCGTAAGTGGCCGGGGACGCCCGGCCAACCCCTGTCCCGATGACCGGAACCCGTACGGGGCACCGGGGGTCTGCTCCACCACGGCTCCGGGTGATCGCCCCAATGTGCCGCCGGGCCGGCGTGCTTAGCGTCAGAGGGCATGAACAGGACGAGGCAGACTGCGAAAAGACAGGCCGCGACGAGACCGACTGGGGCGAGACAGACCGGGGCGAGACAGACCGCGACGAGACCGACTGGGGCGAGACCGACTGGGGCGAGACCGACTGGGGCGAGACAGGCTGCTAGGCGGGTTGCCGTTGTGCTGGTCGCGGCGGCTGCGGTCGCCGCCGTCGGGGCGGTGCCGTCCCCGGCCGGCGCCGCCTCTCGCTGCGGCGACCACGACGCGACGCGCGCCGCGCTGGAGCGCATGACGGGCGTGTACCGCCTCACCGGCGCGGCCGTGCGGATCGACGATCCCCGCTGCGGCGCGTGGACGGCGGCGAGCGGCGTCGCCGACCGGCGGACGCACCGGCCCATGCGCGCCGGCCTGCGGACCCGCATCGCCAGCGTCACCAAGACGTTCACGGCGACGACCGTGCTCGCGCTCGCCGCCGAGCGCCGGATCTCGCTGGACGCCCCGGTCGAGCGCTACCTGCCCGGCCTGCTCGACCGGAACGGCTACGACGGGCGGACGATCACCGTGCGCAGCCTGCTGCGGCACACCAGCGGACTGCCCGACCACATGGACACCTTCCGCACCACCGACGAGTTCCGCTTCCGCCACTTCGAGCCGGAGGAACTGGTGGCCCGCGCGCTGACCCGGACGCCGCCGGGAGGGGACTGGTACTACTCGACCACCAACTACGTCATCGCCGGGCTCATCGTGGAGCAGGTCACCGGACGCACGCTGGAGGACGAGGTCGCCCGGCGCTTCATCACGCCGCTGCGGCTCCGCGACACCTACTGGCCGGGCGACGAGACCCGCATCCGGGGACCGCATCCGCACGGCTACGTCCGCGGCAAGGACGGTTCCTACGCCGACTACACGGCGTTCAACACGACGGTCGCGGGGGCGGGCGGCGCGCTGATCTCCAGCCCGCGTGACGTGAACGCCTTCTTCGGCGCCCTGCTGGGCGGACGGCTGCTGCCCCCGGCGATGCTCGCGGAGATGCAGCGGACCGTCCGCGCCGATCCCGACCGCGTGTGGGAGGGCGCGCACTACGGCCTCGGCCTCATCCGGACGTCGCTGCGCTGCGGCGGCGCGTGGTGGGGGCACGCGGGCGGCACCGACGGGTTCACCACGTTCGCCGGTGTGGGGCCGTCCGGCCGCCGCGTCACCGTGATGTTCAACGAGAACGCGCCGACGGTGGAGGCGTGGAACGACGAGCTGGAGATCGTCCAGGCCGCCCTCTGCGAGGTGGAGCGATGAGGGTGATCCGCTGGACGGCGGCCGCAGCACCCCGGTCGACTGCGGCCGGCCCGCCGGTACCTGGAGCAAAGGCGCCGGTCTGACGCACCGCTCCTATGACCGTGCCGTCGTGTTCGCCAAGGACCTTGCGGCCCGGTGCGCGCGGACGGACCGCGACCTCCTGCAGCACATCGACTTGCTGACCGGTCGGCTCCCCGCGCGCGACCTGGTCTGCGCGTCCGAGTAGCCGTGTGTCAGTGCCCCCCTGCCGTGCGGGCGGCTCAGCGGAGGATGCCGGCGGTGCGGGCGTCGGTGAGCCACGACGGGAACTCGTTCATCAGCCTTGCGTAGAGCTCGTCGTCGGCGATGGCCTTCGGCTCCGGGCCGGCAGGGAAGAAGTCGGCGTTGTCGATCGCGCGCTTGCGCGGGACGGGCAGGTCGTCCAGCTTGCGGAGGAACTTGAACTCGTCGTCGCCGAACCCGACGAACTGCCAGAAGATCGGGAGTGTGGACGCGTCGCAGAGGGTCTTCTGGGCGGCCGTCCGGGAGTCGGGCGATCCGTCCGTCTGGAAGATGACGAACGCGGGCGCGGCGGGCGCGGTGGCCCGGTAGTGGTCGATGACCGCCTGCATCGCGGCGGCGTAGTTCGTCGTCCCCATGTGGCCGAGGCGTTCGTGCTCCTCGTTGATCCGGCCCTGGTAGCGGGTGAGGCTCACCTCCACCGCCGGGTGCGCGATCTTGTCGAAGAACACGACGGGGACGACGCCGTCGTCGTCCAGGTGCGCGGCGAGCGCGAGGGCCTGCTCGGCCAGGTGCTGGACGGTGCCGTCCTTGTAGTAGCGGCGCATCGACCCGGAGCGGTCCAGGACGAGGTAGACGGCGGCGCGCTCCCCGCCGAGCCCGCGCTTCTCCAGGTTGACCTTGGCGGCCTTGTAGAGGCTGACGAGGCCGGGCGCGGTCGACTGCACCTTGTCCAGGCTGATGGGCATCGGGGAAGCTCCTCCACGGGTGACGTGAACGTCCAAGGATGCACCGTCATGCCAGGTCGGCGCAGGGTTCTGCCGGATCCGGCCGGTGTGAGCGGCCGCCGGCGCGTCAGGAGTCGTAGTCGACGGTGACGTGCGGGGTGGCCGGGGTGGACTGGCAGGTCAGGATGTAGCCGGCGTCGACTTCGGCCGGGTCGAGGGCGAAGTTGCGGTGCATGTCCGCTTCGCCCTCGACGACCCGGGCGCGGCAGGTGCCGCAGACGCCGCCCTTGCAGGCGAAGGGGAGGTCGGGGCGGATGCGCTGGGCGGAGTCCAGGATCCTCGCGTCCTCGGGCTGGGTGAGGGTCGTGGAGCGGCCGTCCAGGATGACCGTGACCTCGCACGCCGGGCCGGTCGGGGCCGACTGCCTCCGGTTCGGCTCGGGCGGGGCCTCGTCCACGAAGAACAGCTCCTGGTGGACGCGGTCGCGCGGCACGCCGAACCCCCGCAGGACGTCGCGGGCGTCGGTGACCATGCCGAACGGGCCGCACAGCCACCAGTGGTCGACGTCGGCGACCGGGACGAGGAGGGGGAGCAGCGTGCGGAGCCGGCCGGCGTCGAGGCGTCCGCTGAACAGCTCGGCCTCGCGCGGTTCCTGGGAGAGGACGTGCACGAGCTCGAAGCGGCCGGGGTGCGCGTCCTTCAGGTCGGCGAGCTCGTCGGCGAACATGACCGTGCCGCTGCGCCGGTTCCCGTACAGGACGGTGACGCGGGCGCCGGGGTCGGCGAGCGCGGACGCGGCGATGGAGATGACCGGGGTGATCCCCGAGCCGGCGGCGATCAGCACGTGGTGCGCGGCCGTGGTCTCCAGGCTGACCGTGTCCGGCGTGAAGGTGCCCGACGGGGGCAGGACGTCGACGACGTCGTCCGGCCGCACGTCGTGGACGAGCCAGGACGAGAACAGGCCGTCCGGGATCTCCCGCACGCCGATGCGCGGCGCGGCCCCGGCGGGCGCGCAGATCGAGTAGGAGCGGCGCTCCTCCCGCCCGTCGATCGTGCGGCGGAGCGTGAGGAACTGGCCGGGGCGGAAGGCGTAGACGTCCGCCAGGTCCGGCGGCACGTCGAACGTGACCGCGACCGCGTCGTCGCACAGGCGCTCGACGCCCGCGACGCGCAGCGCGTGGAACCCGGCGCGGCGCGGGGCGACCTCGGTGAGCGTCACTCAGATCTCCTTGAAGTGCTCGAACGGCTCGCGGCAGGCGTCGCAGCGGCGCAGCGACTTGCAGGCCGTCGCGCCGAACCGGGACAGCTCGACCGTCTCGGCGGAGCCGCAGTGCGGGCAGCGGATGCGCCGGGTCGGGCCCAGCGTGAGGGGGATCGGGCCGGACGCGCGGCGGGGTGCCGGGCCCGGGGGCGCGATCCCGGCCTCGTGCAGCTTGCGGCGGCCCGCGGCGCTGATCCAGTCGGTCGTCCACGGCGGGTCCAGGACCGTGCGGACCCGGACGTCGGTGTACCCGGCGTCGGCGAGCCGGTGCCGCAGGTCGGCGCGCATCGTGTCCAGGGCCGGGCAGCCGGTGTAGGTCGGCGTGATCGTCACCTCGACGCGGCCGGTCTCCTCCGTGACGTCGCGCAGGACGCCCAGTTCGGCCAGCGAGAGCATCGGCAGCTCGGGGTCGGTGACCGTCTCGGCGATCGTCCGGGCGCTCACCATGCCGCCCCCGGATGGTCGCGGGCGAGGCTTTGCATCTCGGTGAGGAGGCGGGCCAGCGCGGGCGAGTGCGCACCGTCCCGTCCGGCCAGGTGCGCCGGGACGGGCCCGGGACGGCGGAGGGTCGCCCTCGCCAGCACCTCGTCGAGGACGGCGTCGAACTCCGCGCGGACGTCGGCCGGGTCGACGGCGACACCGGCGCCGGCCAGCAGCCGCTCGACCTCGTGCGCGGTGAACAGCTCGCCGGTGTGCGGCCACAGGTCGTCCAGCGCCCGCTGCGCGCGCTCGTGCGACAGGTCGGTGCCGTCGCCGAGCCTGATCGTCCACAGCGCGGCGTGGTCGCGGTGGTAGGCGACCTCCTTGACGCCCTTCGCCGCGATCGCGGCCAGGACCGGGTCGCGGGACGTGGTGAGGTGGTCCAGGAGCGCCAGCCGCCACGTCGCGAACAGCAGCAGCCGGACGGTCGAGTGCGCGAAGTCGCCGTTCTCCACCTCGGCCAGGCCGACGTTGCGGAAGTCGGACGCGTCCCGGAAGTAGGCGAGGTCGTCCTCGCCGCGGCCCTTGTCCTCGGCGACGCCGGTGCGGGCCAGCAGCAGCCGGGCCTGGCCGAGCAGGTCGAGCGCGATGTTGGCGAGCGCGACCTCCTCCTCCAGCTCGGGTGCGTGCGTGCACCACTCCTGGAGGCGGTGCGACATGACGAGCGCGTCGTCGCCGAGCATCAGGCAGTACGCGGCCAGCGCGCCGCGGTCGACGCCGTCCGGGACGGACGGGTCGATCCCGGCGAGCGGGTCGTCGAAGCCGGTGCCGAACGCCCAGCGGGCGTCGTCGCTCTCCTCGGAGAGCGCCTCGAACGGGTTGTCCGACGATGGGTTGTGCGACGACGGGTCGTGCGACGACGGGTCGTGCGACGACGGGTCGTGCGACGACGGGTTGTGCGACGACGGGTACTCAGGCGACATCGGGAGCCTCACATATGCGGGACGTTCTCGGGGATGTCGTAGAACGTCGGGTGCCGGTAGACCTTGTCGCCGCTCGGGGCGAAGAAGGGGTCCTTCTCGTCCGGGCTGGACGCGGTGATGTCCTCCGACCGCACCACCCAGATGCTGACGCCCTCGTTCCGCCGCGTGTAGAGGTCGCGGGCGTTGCGCAGCGCCATCTCGGCGTCGGGGGCGCGCAGCGAGCCGACGTGCACGTGGTTCAGCCCCCGCTTGCCGCGGACGAACACCTCGTAGAGCGGCCAGTCCTTCTCCATCACGCCACCTCCTTGCGGGTTTGCTTCGCGGCGTACGCGGCGGCGGCCTCGCGCACCCAGGCGCCTTCCTCGTGGGCCTTGCGGCGCCGCTCGATCCGCTCGGCGTTGCAGGGGCCGTCGCCGCTGATGACGCGCTTCAGCTCCGACCAGTCGATCTCGCCGAAGTCGTGGTGGCCGCGCTCCTCGTTCCAGCGCAGGTCCGGGTCGGGGAGCGTGACGCCGAGCGCCTCCGCCTGCGGGACGGTCATGTCGACGAACCGCTGCCGCAGCTCGTCGTTGGTGTGCCGCTTGATCTTCCAGGCCATCGACTGCGCGGTGTGCGTGGAGTCGGCGTCCGGCGGGCCGAACATCATCAGGGACGGCCACCACCAGCGGTTCACGGCGTCCTGCACCATCTCCCGCTGCGCGCCGGTGCCGCGCATGAGGGTCATCAGCAGCTCGTAGCCCTGCCGCTGGTGGAACGACTCCTCCTTGCAGATCCGGATCATCGCGCGGGCGTAGGGGCCGTAGGAGCTGCGGCACAGCGGCACCTGGTTGCAGATTGCGGCGCCGTCCACCAGCCAGCCGATCACGCCGACGTCCGCGAACGTCAGCGTCGGGTAGTTGAAGATCGACGAGTACTTCTGCTTCCCGGAGATCAGCTTGCCGGTGAGGTCGGACCGGTCGGCGCCGAGCGTCTCCGCCGCCGAGTACAGGTACAGGCCGTGGCCGGCCTCGTCCTGCACCTTGGCGAGCAGGATCGCCTTGCGGCGCAGCGACGGCGCGCGGGTGATCCAGAGGCCCTCCGGCTGCATGCCGATGATCTCCGAGTGCGCGTGTTGCGCGATCTGCCGGATCATCGTCGCCCGGTACTTGTCGGGCATCCAGTCGCGCGGCTCGATCCGCTGGTCGCGGTCGATCGTCCGCTCGAAGTGCTCCTGCTCCGGCCGGGTCTCCCGCGCCTCCGTCATGCCTCCTCCTCCGGACGCTTGGCCACGAGGGTCAGGACGTCGTACGTCGCGACGACGGCGCCGTCCTGCCGCGTGACCTCGGTGTCCCAGCGGACCTCGCCGTAGCCGGCGTTCTCGCGCGGGGTGATCTGCTTGGCGGTGAGCTTCACCGTCAGCTCGTCGCCGGGGAACGTCGGGGCGAGGAACCGCAGGTTCTCCAGCCCGTAGTTCGCGAGGACGGGGCCGGGCTCGGGCGAGACGAACAGGCCCGCCGCGAACGAGACGACGAGGTATCCGTGCGCGACCCGGCCGCCGAAGAACGGGTTCGCCTTGGCGGCCTCCTCGTCCATGTGCGCGTAGAAGGTGTCGCCGGTGAACTCGGCGAAGTGCTCGATGTCCGCAAGGGTGACGGTGCGGGGACCGGCCACGACCGTGTCGCCGATCCGCAGCTCTTCGAGGTGCTTGCGGAACGGGTGGACGCCGGTCTCGGTGCGGGACGTGCCCGGCGTCCAGCGCCCGGTGATCGCGGACAGCATCGACGGCCCGGCCTGGACGGCGGTGCGCTGCATGTGGTGCATGACCCCGCGCATCCCGCCCATCTCCTCGCCGCCGCCCGCGCGTCCCGGGCCGCCGTGGACCAGGCCCGGCATCGGGGAGCCGTGCCCGGTGGACTCCTTCGCGTCCTCCTCGTTGAGGACGAGCAGCCGCCCGTGCCAGGGCGCGGCGCCGATCACGACCCGGCGCGCGAACTCGGGGTCGGCGGTGACGACCGAGCCGACGAGGCTGCCCAGGCCGCGGGCCGCCAGCGCGACGGCCTGCTCTGCGCCGCCGTCGTAAGGGAGAAGGGTGCTGACCGGGCCGAACGCCTCGACCTCGTGCGGTTCGGGACGGTCGGTGTCGTCCACGCGCAGCAGGATCGGGGACATGAACGCGCCGCGCTCGGCGTCGGCACCGACCACCTCGACGCGGTCGGGGTCGCCGAACACGATGCGGCCCGCGTCCAGGAGCTTCTTCAGCTGCCGGCGGACCTCGTCGCGCTGGTCGAGGGTGGCGAGCGCGCCCATCCGGACGTCCGGGTCGGACGGGTTGCCGATCTTCACCCGCGCGAGCCGCTCGCTCGCCGCCTGCGCGACGTCGTCCATCAGCTCGGACGGCACCAGCGCGCGCCGGATGGCCGTGCACTTCTGGCCCGCCTTCACCGTCATCTCGGCGACGAGCTGCTTGACGAACAGGTCGAACTCGGCCGTGCCGGGACGGGCGTCCGGGCCGAGGATCGAGCAGTTCAGCGAGTCGGCCTCGGCGTTGAACCGGACCGACCGCCCGGTCACGACCGGGTGCTCGCGCAGCAGCCGCCCGGTCGCGGCCGACCCGGTGAACGCGAGGACGTCCTGCTCGGTCAGGTGGTCGAGCAGGTCGCCGGGGTCGCCGCAGACGAGCTGGAGCGTGCCCTCCGGCAGGATGCCCGACTCGATGATCAGCTCGACCAGCCGCGCGGACAGGTACGCCGTCTGCGGCGCCGGCTTGACCAGGCTCGGCATCCCGGCGAGGAACGCGGGCGCGAGCTTCTCCAGCGGGCCCCACACGGGGAAGTTGAACGCGTTGATCTGCACGGCGACGCCCTGCAGCGGCGTGCAGATGTGCCGTCCGGCGAACGTGCCGCCCTTGCTCAGCGGCTCCACGTCCCCGTCGACGAGGACGGTGTCGTTGGGCAGCTCGCGCTTGCCCTTGCTCGCGTACGCCAGCAGGACGCCGATGCCGCCGTCCACGTCGATCTTGGAGTCGGCGAGGGTGGCGCCGGTGCGGGCCGACAGCGCGTACAGCTCGTCGCGGTGTTCGCGCAGGTGAAGCCCGAGCTTCTTCAGCAGGGCGGCGCGCTGGTGGAAGGTCAGCTCGCGCAGGGCGGGGCCGCCCGTCCGGCGCCCGTACTCCAGCGCCGCGCCCATGTCGATGCCGGTCGAGGAGATGCGGGCGACCTCCTCGCCGGTGACGGCGTCGGTGAGCGGCGCGCCCTCGTCCGGCGGGACATGCCATGCGCCGGAGGTGTAGCTGGGCAGCGGAGCCATCGGCCCTCCTCGAATTACTGACCGTACGTTCAGTCAGATATTAACCCGGGGAAGGGCCCGGGGAGAAGAGCCGGACCGGCCCCGGCGCTGCGATAATGGCCGCCGTGAGCACTGTGGGCGGCGGGCGGGCGAACCGGCGCGGGCGGCCCGGATACGACCGGGAGTCGCTGCTGCGGGTCGCCGTGAAGGTGTTCAACGAGCGCGGCTACGACGGCACCAGCATGGACGACCTGGCGAAGCGGCTCGGGATCGGCAAGTCCGCGATCTACCACCACGTCTCCGGCAAGGACGAGCTGCTCCAGCTCGCCGTCGACCGGGCCCTCGACGGGCTGTTCGCCGCCGCCGCGGAGACCGCGGCCGTCGAGGGGCGCGCGATCGACCGGCTGGAGCACCTCGTCCGGGCCAGCGTCGCCGTCCTCGTCGAACAGCAGCCGTTCGTCACGCTGCTGCTGCGGGTGCGCGGCAACACCGCCGTCGAGAAGCGGGCGCTGGCCCGCCGCCGCGAGTTCGACCACCTGGTGTCCGGGCTGGTCGCGGAGGCCGAGGCGGACGGCGACATCCGCCCCGACATCGACCCGGCGATCGCCGCGCGGCTGCTGTTCGGGCTCGTCAACTCGCTGATCGAGTGGTACCGGCCGCGCGGCGGCGCGAGTGGAGGGGAGATCGCCGACGCGCTCTGCAAGGTCGCGTTCGACGGACTGCGCCGCCGCGCGGAACCTAGCGGTGGGTGACCAGCACTTCGGGACGCTCCACGCAGTCGGCGACGAACCGCAGGAAGCCGCCGGCGACGCCGCCGTCGCAGACCCGGTGGTCGAAGGTGAACGACAGCTGCGTCACCTTGCGCAGCCTGACCTTCCCCTTGTGCGCCCACGGCTTGTCGGTGATCCGGCCGACGCCGAGCATGGCGGCCTCGGGGTGGTTGATGATCGGGGTCGAGCCGTCCACGCCGAACACGCCGTAGTTGTTGAGCGTGAACGTGCCGCCGGTGAGGTCGCTCGGGGACAGGCGCCCCTCGCGGGCCGCCTCCGTCCGCTCCCTGAGCGCGGCGGCGAGTTCGGCCAGCGTCATCGCGTGCGCGTCGCGGACGACCGGTACGACCAGGCCCCGGTCGGTCTGCGCCGCGAACCCGAGGTGGACGTGCGGCAGCTGGACGATCTCCTGCCGCTCGGTGTCCACGTAGGCGTTGAGCTCGGGGAAGCGGCGCAGGCCCGTCACGCAGACGGCGGCGAGCAGCGCCAGCATGCCCACGCGCGCCTCCGGGTCCGCCTGCGCGATCTTGTTCTTGAGCTTGACCAGGCGGGTCGCGTCGACGTCGACCCAAGTGGTGGCGTCCGGGATCTCGCGGCGGCTGCGCGACAGCTTGTCGGCCATCGTCCGCCGCACGCCCTTGAGCGGGACGCGCACGACGTCGGCGTCTTCGTGGCGCGTGCCGTGGGTCGGGGTGGTGGTGGGGGCGGTGTCGGACGCGGCGTTGGCGATGGCCTCTTCCACGTCCCGGCGCAGGATGACGCCGCCGGGGCCGGTCGGGGCGAGTGCCGCGACGTCGATCCCGTTCTCCTTCGCCAACCGTCGCACCACGGGCGAGATGACCCGCGGCACCCCGTTGTGAGACGCGGTCGCCGCCTGGACCGGCGGCGCGGACTGTGCGGACGGCGGTTTCGGGGTGCGGCGGCGTGAGCGGCGGTTCGTGGATGTTCCGTAGCCGACGAGGACGTTGCCGGACCCGGCTCGCTCCTCCTCGCGGTATTGCTCCGCCGCCGCGTTCCCGGCGCCGGCCGCGCTGCCATTCGCGGGCGGCGCGGCGGTGACGGCGATCAAGGGGGAGCCGACGTCCACGACGGTGCCGGCCTTGGCGTAGAGCTCGGTGACCGTGCCCGCGACCGGGATCGGGACGTCGACGGCGGCCTTGGCGGTCTCCACCTCGACGATGACCTGGTCGACCGTGACGGTGTCGCCCACGGAGACCTTCCACTCCAGGATCTCGGCCTCGGTGAGGCCCTCGCCGAGGTCGGGCAGCTTGAAGACCGTCGGGCTCACGCGTGTCTCCTGCGGGGGGACGACCCCCCGCACCCCCCGGTTCGCTGCGCTCATGCCGCACCGCCCAGGTAACGCGTGTCGGGGCGGTCGTCGCGCTGGAGGCGGTCGAGGGCGTCCAGGACGCGGTCGACGCCCGGCAGGTGGTGGTGCTCCAGCATCGGCGGCGGGTAGGGGATGTCGAAGCCGGTCACCCGCAGCACCGGGGCCTCCAGGCTGTGGAAGCAGCGCTCCTGGACGCGGGCGGCGATCTCCGCGCCGACGCCCGCGAACCCGGCGGCCTCGCTGATGACCACGCAGCGGCCCGTCTTCCGGACGGACGCGGCCACGGTCGCGTCGTCGAACGGGACGATCGTGCGCAGGTCGATGACCTCCAGGTCCCAGCCCTCGGCGGCCGCCGCGTCCGCGGCCTCCAGCGCGACCGGCACGCTCGGCCCGTACGCGACGACCGTCGCGTCCCGGCCGGGGCGGCGGACGGCGGCGCGGCCGAACGGCTCGGTCCGCTCCAGGTGCTCGATGCCGGACTTCGACCAGTACAGCTTCTTCGGCTCCATGAACACGACCGGGTCGGGGTCCTCGATCGCTTCGCGGAGCAGGGAGTACGCGTCCTCGACCGTCGCCGGCGTGACGACCTTGAGGCCGGGAGTGTGCGCGTAGTACGCCTCGCTGGAATCGCAGTGGTGCTCGACGCCGCCGATCCCGCCCGCGTAGGGGATGCGGATGACCAGCGGCAGGCGCACCCGGCCGCGCGTGCGGTTGCGCATCTTCGCGACGTGCGAGGCGATCTGCTCGAAGGCGGGGTAGGCGAACGCGTCGAACTGCATCTCGATGACGGGCCGGAAGCCGCCCATCGCCATGCCGACCGCGAACCCGACGATCCCCGCCTCGGCGAGCGGGGTGTCGAAGCAGCGGTCGTCGCCGAACTTGGCGGACAGGCCGTCGGTGATGCGGAAGACGCCGCCGAGCGCGCCGACGTCCTCGCCGAACACCAGGACGCGCTCGTCCTCGTCCATCGCCTCGCGGAGCGCCGTGTTGAGCGCCTGGGCCATCGTCGTCATGACAGCGCCTCCTCGGATGACGGCGTCTCCTCGATCTCGGTGCGGAGCTGGGCCCGCTGCTCGTCCAGCTGCGGGTCGGGGGTGCCGTAGACGTGGTCGAACAGCCCCAGCGGGACGAGTTCGGGGTCGGCGTTCATCCGGTCGCGGAGGCGTCCGGCGAACTCCTCCGCCTCGGCGGACGCCGCCGCGACGTCCTCGTCGGTGAGATGCCCGCGCCGCCGCAGGTAGGACTCCAGGCGGGCGACCGGGTCGCGTTTCCGCCAGGCGTCGGCTTCGGCGTCCGTGCGGTAGCGGGATGCGTCGTCGGCGTTGGTGTGAGGGTCCAGCCGGTAGGTGTGGGCCTCGACCAGGAACGGTCCATGGCCGGAGCGGGCGTGCTCGACGGCCGCCGACAGGACGGCCAGCACGGCGACCGGGTCGTTCCCGTCCACCCGTTCGGAGCGCACGCCGTAGCCGATGCCCTTGTAGGCGAGGGAGGGCGCGGCGGTCTGCCTCTCCAGCGGCACCGAGATGGCGTACTGGTTGTTCTGCACGAAGAACACGACCGGCGCCTTGAAGACGGCGGCGAAGTTCAGCGCCTCGTGGAAGTCGCCCTCGCTGGTGGCGCCGTCGCCCACGCAGGCGAGCGCGACCCGTCCCGTCCCCTTGCGCCGCTCCGCGTACGCGAGGCCCGCCGCGTGGACGGTCTGCGTCGCGAGCGGCGTGCACTGCGGCGCCGTGTGGTGGACCTGCGGGTCGTATCCGCAGTGCGCGTCGCCCCGCAGCAGCGACAGCACCTCGACCGGGTCGATGCCGCGCGACACCAGCGCCATCGACTCCCGGTAGGTGGGGAAGAACCAGTCGCCGTCCTCCAGGACGAGCACCGAGCCGACCTGGCACGCCTCCTGCCCGTGGCTGGACGGGTACACCGCCAGCCGGCCCTGCTTGGTGAGCGCGGTCGCCTGCGCGTCGAACCGCCGCCCGACGACCATCGCACGGTGCGCCCGGCGCAGCAGCTCCGGATCCGGGACCGCGTACCGCTGCTTCCCGCGCACGGCCGCTCCGCCGTCGGTCAGGAACCGCACGGGCTCCGCCGAGGGGAGCAGCGCCTCGACCCGGCCCGCCTCGATCCGGCCCGCTTCGACCCGGCCCGACTCGGCCCGGGGTGTCTCAATCCGGCCCGCCGCCATACGCCTCCACCTCCGCACTCGATCGGTGCTAGGAATATGAACCAGATCGGCCATAGGTCTCAATAGACGGCCAAAAACCAGGACATACGGCCAACCAGTGGAGCATTCATGGACCATCTGTCTCCTGATACCCCACCGCTCGCCGGACATGACGGACGTTCGGCGGCACCGCTCGACGACCTCGATCGCGCGATCATCCGCGAGCTGCGCGCGGACGGCCGCATCTCCATGCGCGCCCTCGCCGAGAAGGTCAGCGTCTCCCGCTCCAACGCCTACACGCGGGTGGAGCGGCTCATCGCCGACGGCGTCGTCACCGGGTTCGCCGCGCAGGTCGACCCCGTCCGGGCCGGCCTCGGGACGGCGGCCTACGTCCTGGTCAACATCGAGCAGAACTCCTGGCGCAAGGTGTCGGCCGAGCTCCGGACGATGGCCCATGTCGAGCACCTGGCGTTCGTCGGCGGCGACGTCGACCTGGTCATGCTCGTCCGCACCCCGGACAACGCCTCGCTCCGCGATGTCGTGCTGGCCCGCATTCACGCGGTCGAAGGCGTCCGCGCCACCCGGACCTGGCTCATCTTCGACGAGATTCCGGCGGAACCCGCCGAGCGCGAAAGGCGTTCATGATCGCGTAGCCTGGTGGGGCCGTGAGCCCCCGCCCTCGCGGCTGTGAGGAGAAATGGTGGCAGCTGACCGGCCGCAGCCGAGCGGTTTCGACCCAAATGTGCCGAATATCGCCCGAATGTACGACTATTACCTGGGCGGCAAGGACCATTACACGGCCGACCGCGCCGCCGCGGAGGCGGCGATCGAGGCCGATCCGACGCTGATCACCCTGATCCGGGAGAACCGCGCCTTCCTCGGCCGCGCCGTGCGGTACCTCGCCGAGCAGGGCATCGACCAGTTCCTCGACATCGGCACCGGGCTCCCGACGCAGCAGAACGTCCACCAGATCGCGCAGGCGGTGAACCCCAAGGCCCGCGTCGCCTACGTCGACTACGACGGGCAGGTGGTCGCGCACGGCCGCGCGCTGCTCGCCGACTCCGAGGGCACCCGGATGATCGTCGGCGACGTCCGCGACCCGCAGGCGATCCTCGGCAACGCCGAGGTGCGGCGGCTGCTCGACTTCGACCGGCCGATCGCGCTGCTGCTCGTCGCGACCCTGCACTTCATCCCGGACGAGGACGACCCGCCCGGCATCATGGCCGAGCTGCGCGACGCGCTCCCCTCGGGCAGCCACCTGGTGCTGACCCACGCGTCCGCCGACGGCGTCCCCGACGTGGTCGCCAAGGTCGTGGAGGTCTACAAGCGGACGTCCGCGCCCGGCACCCCCCGCACCCGCGAGCAGGTGACCGGGCTGTTCGGCGACTTCGAACTGCTCGACCCCGGCCTCGTGTGGGCGCCGCTGTGGCGGCCGGAACGGTCCATCTCCCTGGAGGAGGCGCTTCCGGTCTGGTTCTACGCGGGCGTCGGCCGCAAGCCCTGAGCCCCGGCGGCGGGTATTGGCAGAACGCCCCGGATGCGTGATCGTTGGGGCGGGACGGGCCACAAAGGGGAGGCGGCATGCGGGCGAATACGGTCGGGACGGCGCTGGAGAACGCGGCGGCGCGTGACAAGGCATTTCTGTACGACGGTGACGGCACCGTCACGTTCGCGGAGTTCGACGCGCTGACCGACCGCGTCGCGAGCGGGCTGCTCGCACGCGGAATCGGGCGCGGCGACCGGATCGGCCTGCTCGGCCTCAACACGGTGCAATGGCTCGCGGCCTTTTTCGGGGCGGCGCGGATCGGCGCCGTCGTCGTCCCGCTCAACGTCCGTTACCGCGAACAAGAGCTGGCGTACATGCTCGGCCAGAGCGGCGCGAGAATGGTCATCAGCGCCCCCGCCATTCCGGGTTTCGACTTCACGGCGTTCTTCGAGAAGTTCCGTCCGCAAGCGCCCGGCGTGACCGATTACGTGTTCTTCGGCGAGGGCTTCGACGAACTGGCCGCGGCGCCCGCCGACCCGGCCGCGCTGGAGGCGGCGCGCGACGCCGTGGCCCCGGACGACCCGCTGATGATCCTCTACACCTCGGGGACGACCGGGCGCCCCAAGGGCGCGGTGATCACGCACGGCAGCATCCTGGCGTCGGCGCGCGCCCAGGCCGACCACTTCGTGATGACCGACGGCGACGTGCTGCTCGGGCATCTGCCGTTCAACCACGTCGGCGGCATCACCTGCACGATCATGGCCGCGCTGGTCAGCGGCGGGTCGGTGGCGCTGCTGCCCGCCTTCTCCCCGGACGGCGCGCTCCGCGCGATCGAGCGGCACCGGGTGACGTTCCTCGGCGCCGTCCCCACGATGTACGTGCTGATGCTCGGCCGCGACGACTTCGCCGACCACGACGTCTCGTCCGTCCGGCTGTGCATGGCGGGCGGGTCCAACGTGGAACCGGCGCTGGCGGAGTCGATCCGCCGCGCCTTCCCCGGCGCGCCGCTCTACGGCCTGTACGGCCTGTCGGAGTCCTCGGGCGCCTGCGTCCTGTCGCCGCTGGACGACGACCCGGAGACCGTCGCCCGCACCCTCGGCGCGATCATCGGCGACTTCGAGGCCCGCGTGACCGGCCCGGACGGCACCGTCCTGCCCCCGGGCGAGACCGGTGAGCTGCAGATCCGCGGCGGCTGCGTCACCGCCGGCTACTGGGACATGCCGGACGAGACCGCCGAGGTCTTCCTGCCGGGCGGCTGGCTCGCCACCGGCGACATGGTCGAGATGGAGCCGGACGGCCACCTCGTCCTGCGCGGCCGCAAGAAGGAGATGTACATCCAGGGCGGCTTCAACGTGTACCCGGTCGAGATCGAGAATGTCCTGACCGCGCACCCCGGCGTCGCGATGGCCGCCGGCATCGGCGTCCCCGACGAGGTGCTCGGGGAGATCGGCCGCTTCTACGTCGTCCCGCGCCCCGGCGCCGAGCCCCCCACCGCCGACGAGCTCGCCGCCTACTGCCGCGACCGCCTGGCCGACTACAAGGTGCCCCGCCAGTTCGTCGTCACCGCCGAGGTCCCGCTGACCCCCGTCGGCAAGATCCACAAGGCGCGGCTGAGGGACGACTACCTGTCCGCCCCCGACGGCAGCCGGTAGGCCCGCCGCACGCCCGCAGCGCAGCCTTGCGCGGCCCTGATGACCCGGCCGGGTCCTCAGTGGCCGCGTGGGGCGTACATGATGACGGCCATGCCGGCGAGGCAGATCAGGGCGCCGGCGATGTCGAAGCGGTCGGGGCGGTAGCCGTCGGCGACCACGCCCCACAGGATCGACCCGGCGACGAAGATGCCGCCGTAGGCGGCGAGGACGCGGCCGAAGTGGGCGTCCGGCTGGAACGTGGCGGCGAAGCCGTACAGCCCGAGCGCGATGACGCCCGCGCCGGCCCAGAGCCAGCCGCGGTGCTCGCGCACGCCCTGCCACACCAGCCAGGCGCCGCCGATCTCCAGGACGGCGGCGACGGCGAACAGGGCGATGGAGCGGGCGACGAGCACGGTGGCGTCCTAGATCATGGGGCGAACAGGTCGTCGATCAGGCCGGCGGCGTCCGCGGGGGCGCGGACCTCCAGGTGAACGACGTCACCATCGAAGCAGAGCCGGAAGTCGAAGAACGGGCAGCACCGCTGCTCGGCCCCGGCCAGTTCGGCGACCGCTCCGGCCTTGGCGGCGGGCAGCGTGACTCGTACGCCGCCGTCGACGTCCTCCGGTCGGGCACCGTCGAGGAGCGTCCGCCATCCGGCGACCCGATCGGCCATGCCGTCCCCGGAGAGCGAGCAGACGATCGCCTGCTCCTCGGCCTCACCGACCGTGTCCGCGTGTTGCTCGGCACGGGGCGGGGCGTCGGGGAGGCCGCATTCGGCGTCGCAGGGGACCGTCCGGTCGGGGAGTTCGTCCAGGTGGTGAAGGACGTCGTGCAGTGACCGGGTGAACGCCTCGATCTCGGTGAGGCGCCGCTCGGACTCGGTCAGGCGGGCGGCCACGCGGGGGCGCAGGTCGGCTTTCACGTCGGCGCACGCCCCGGATTCCCAGACCGTGAGCAGTTCCCCGATCTCGTCCAAGGGGAGGCCGAGGTGCTTGGCCGAGCCGATGAACGCGAGCCTGGTGACCGCGTCCTCCCCGTACGTCCGGTAGCCGGACGGGGTGCGGTCCGCGGCCAGCAGGCCCGCGCTCTCGTAGTACCGCAGCGTCGTCGCCGGGACGCCGCTGCGCTCGGCGAGCTGTGAGATCCGCATCGTGCTCATGCCGCGACGGTAGACCTTCGACCCGGCTCGAAGGTCAAGCCTCCAGGAGCGATCGGCCGACGTAACCGCCGGGATCGGCGCCGCCCGGGACGGCGAAGATCGCGCTGGACTCGTGCCGCAGGAAGCGGGTGAGGCCGTCCGCACCGTCGAGCTTGCGCTGCACCTGGATGAAGCCGGTCGTCGGGTCCGCCTGCCAGGCGACGAACAGCAGGCCGGCGTCCGGCGCGCCGTCCGGGCGCAGGCCGTCGTGGTAGGAGAAGCTGCGGCGCAGCATCGTCGCGCCGCCGTTGGACGACGGCGCGGCCACCCGGACATGGGCGTCGCCCGCGATGGCGAGCGCCCCGTCCGGGCCGACCGCGCCGAGGTTCGCCGGCGTCGTCTCCGTCCCGCCGGACAGCGGGGCGCCGTCGGACTTGCGGCGGCCGATGATCCGCTCCTGGCGGGCGAGGGGCAGCCGGTCCCAGGTGTCCAGCAGCATCCGGATGCGCCGGACGACCGCGTACGAGCCGCCGTTCATCCACGCGTGCGGGCCGGTGGCGTCCGCGACGAAGATCTCGGCGTCGTACTCGGACGGGTCCGGGTTGCCGGTGCCGTCGATCTGGCCCATCAGGTTGCGGCCGGTCCGGGGGCGGTCGGTCGCGCCCCGCGCCCGGTTGAAGCCGCTCATCATCCAGCGGACCTCCGCCGTGCCGGACGCGCCCTTCTGCAGCACGCGCAGCGCGTGCACGGCGACCAGGGGGTCGTCGGCGCCGATCTGCACCCAAAGGTCGCCGTCGCTGCGCGAGCGGTCGAGGGCGTCGGCGGGGAACGGCGGCATCTCCACCAGGGCGTCCGGCATGCGGTCCGCCAGTCCCGTCTTGCCGAAGAAGGAGCGGCCGAAGCCGAACGTCACGGTCAGCGAGGACGGGCCGGCGTCCAGCGCGACCTGGTCGTCGCCGGCGGGCGTACGTCCCGCCGCCATCGCCTCGGCGGCGTTCGACCAGCGGCGCAGCAGCGCCGCCGCCCCGCCGCGTCCGGCACCGGGCCGCAGGTCGAACGCGACCAGGTGGCCGGACGCCTGCACCGGGGTGGTGATCCCGGCCTGGTGCCGGCCGCGGAACGGGACGGACGTACCGCCGACGGCGGTGAGCGGCGGGCCGTCGCCGCTCGCCCAGCGCTGCCCGGCGAGGCCGCCGGCGGCCAGGCCCGTGACCCCGGCGGCCCCGACGCCGCCCGCCGTGCCGAGCAGCCGCCGCCGGGTGATCCCGCGCCGCTCGGTCACTGCTCTGGCCGGTAGGACGCGGGCCGCACGGGCGCCTGCACGGTGATGGGGGACGAGGTCGCGAACCGCAGCGTGAGCGTGACCGTGTCGCCCGTCCTCGGCTTGCGCTTCAGGTCCATCAGCATCACGTGGTAGCCGCCGGTGCGGAGCACCAGCCGGCCGCCGGCGGGAACGGCCAGCGGACCCGCCTCGGCCATCGCCCCGTTCGCCTTCGTGGTGTGGACGGTGGCGTGCTCGGCGATGTCGCTGGTCACCCCGGTCAGCGTGTCGGCCTTCCCGCCGGTGTTGGCGATCGTGAAGTAGCCGGCCGCCATGTCCGGCATCGGCGGCTCCTTGACGTACGCGCCGCTCACCGCGAGGCGCGGCCCGGCCGGGGCTTCCTTGCCGTCCGAGCCGCCCGAGCCGCAGGCGGCGGCGGTTCCGGCGGTGAGCACGAGGGCCGCGAGGGCGGCGGCGGGGCGCCTCACGCCGTCCCCCCGATGAGCTCCGGCAGGTCGGCGGCGTACTGCTTGGTCGTGGTCCCCGACGTGTAGATGAGGTGGACCTTGTCGTCGGAGGGGGAGAAGGCGAGCACCTGCGCGCCGTGGGTGACCTCGTAGTCGCCGCCGGCGGTCTTCTCCGGCTTCTCCACGGCGATGCCGAGGCCGCGCGCCGCCTTCTGGATGGCGGCGAAGTCGCCGCTCAGCCCGATGAAGCGGGAGTCGAACGCGGCGAGCCACGCGTGCAGCCGCTTCGGGGTGTCGCGCGCCGGATCGGTCGTCACGAAGATCACTTGCAGCTTCCGCTGCTCCGAGTCCGGCAGCCCCTTCACGGCGTTGGCGATGTCGGCCATCGTCGTCGGGCACACGTCCGGGCAGTGGGTGTAGCCGAAGTACATCAGGACGGGCTTGCCCGCCGTCCGCTCAACCAGGTCGTAGGGGCGGCCCTCGTCGTCGGTGAGCGTCAGTTCGGGCTTCGGCAGCGGCCGGTCCAGCCGGATCGCGGACCCGGACGGGCCGGCGGTCGCGGTCGCGGTCGCGGCGGCGGCCGGGCGGCTCTCGGCCGGGGCGCCGCCGCACGCGGACGCGGCCAGCGCGACCGCCGCGGCGGCGACGGCCAGCCGGGCGGGCACGGTCATCGGAAACGGGGCAGGCATGAAGCCTCCGGAGATGAGGAGATGAGGAGCGTCGGTGACGCAGGGTCGGTGACGCAGAGTCGGCGACGCAGGGTCGAGCACGCCGCGCCCACCGGGGCACGGCGTAGAAGGGATCGGCTCAGGCCATCGCCGGGACGGGCGGGCCGCGCCGGACCACGGCGTGGGCCAGCAGCGGGGTCTCGCCCCGTCCGGTCTCCTCATCGGTGCGGCGGCGCGTCCCGGAGTGCGCGGCCGATGGCCGGGCGACCGCCGGTCGCACGAGGACGAACGCGAAGAGCGCGCCCGCCGTCCGCCGCGAGATCCGCACCATCCGCCAGAGGGCGCGCTCGCCTCCGTGCAGGACCCGGCCGAGCAGGAACGCGGCGGCGAGGTGCACGGCGAACATGGCGGGCCCGGGCATCAGCTCGACGCCCGTGCCGCCGTGATGGCCGGGCATGGCCGGCGCCGGGGACTGCCCGAAGCAGAACACCGTGTGCAGGACGATCTGCCCGCACAGCAGCATGGCGATGATGCCCGGCCTGGACCGCTCCCGTCCCGCCAGCGGCGCCACCAGGCACAGCGTGACGGCCCATCCGGTGAGCAGCGACCACCACGGCACCCCGTCCCCGGACGCCGCCGCGTGCGCGGTGGCCGACACCGCCGTGCAGACGGCCGAGAACGCCGCCGACCTCAGCAGCCTCATGCCGCCGTCGGCGCGCGTCGTGTCGCTCGTGGTGTCCGGACGCATGGTGTACTACGAACCGTAGTACAAGGCCCGGAGCCCCCGTCCCGCACCCCTCGACCGCGACTGCGAAGCCGGGCTAACTATTGCCCTGTGCAACACTTGACCTGCGTCGGACGGCGGGCCGCGGTGGCGGCAGCGCATAGGCTCGGAACGGCGCAACGGCCGGGGAGACGACGGGAAGGGGCCGCGGTTGAGCGGCGGAACGGGGACGCCGGAGGACGTCGCGGCCGAGGCGGCACGCCGCCGGACGTTCGCGATGATCAGCCATCCGGACGCGGGGAAGTCGACGCTGACCGAGGCGCTCGCGCTGCACGCGGCGGCGATCGAGCAGGCGGGCGCGGTGCACGGCAAGGCGGGACGCGGCGGCGTCCGGTCCGACTGGATGGACATCGAACGCTCCCGCGGCATCTCGATCACGTCCTCCGTGCTGCGCTTCGAGTTCGGCGGCGCGCTGCTGAACCTGCTCGACACCCCCGGCCACGCCGACTTCTCCGAGGACACCTACCGGGTGCTCGCGGCCGTCGACGGCGCCGTCATGCTGCTGGACTCGGCCAAGGGCCTGGAGGCCCAGACGCTGAAGCTGTTCGACGTGTGCCGGCACCGCCGCATCCCGGTGATCACGTTCGTCAACAAGTGGGACCGGCCCGGACGCGAGCCCCTCGAACTGCTGGACGAGGTCGAGCAGCGCATCGGCCTGCGTCCCGCCCCGCTGACCTGGCCGGTCGGCGCCGCGGGCGACTTCCGCGGCCTCGTCGACCGGGCCACCGGCGCGTTCACCCGGTTCCGCCGCACCCCCGGCGGCGCGACCCGCGCGATCGAGGAGCGGGTGCCCGCCGAGCAGGCGGTGCGCGAGGAGGGCGACGCCTGGCGGACCGCCCTCGAAGAGCTGGAACTGCTCGACGAGATCGGCGCCGTCCTCGACATGGACGCCTTCCACGCCGGGGTGTGCACGCCCGTCCTGTTCGGGGCGGCGCTGCCCAACTTCGGCGTCGGCGCGCTGCTGGAGACCGTCCGGCGGCTGGCGCCCGCCCCGTCCGCGCGCGCCGACACGGGCGGGACCGAGCGTCCGGTGGCGGCGCCGTTCTCCGGCCAGGTCTTCAAGGTGCAGGCCGGCATGGACCGGGCGCACCGCGACCGGCTCGCGTTCATCCGGGTGTGCTCGGGCCGGTTCGAGCGCGGCATGACCCTCGTCCACGCCTCCACGGGACGCCCGCTGGCGACCAAGTACGCGCAGACGATGTTCGGCCGCGACCGCTCGACGCTGGACGCCGCCTACCCCGGCGACGTGATCGGGCTGCCGAACACGTCCGGCCTGACCGTCGGCGACACCCTCTACACGAAGACCCCGGTGGAGTTCCCGCCCATCCCCGCGTTCGCGCCCGAGCACTTCATGGTGGCGCGCGCCAAGGACAACGGCCGCGCCAAGCAGTTCCGGCGCGGCATCGAGCAGCTCGGCGGCGAGGGCGTCGTGCAGGTGCTGCGCAGCGACCTGCGCGGCGACCAGGCCCCGGTCCTCGCCGCGGTCGGGCCGCTGCAGTTCGAGGTCGTCGCCGCCCGCATGGACACCGAGTTCGGCGCCCCGATCGAACTGACCCGCCTCGACTACTCGACCGCCCGGATCACCGACAAGGAGTCCGCCGAGGAACTGGCCGGCCGCCGCGGCGCCGAGGTCCTGTCCCGCCCGCTGGACGGCTCCCTGGTGGCGGTATTCACCGACAAATGGCGCCTCCGCGCCCTCGAACGGGAGCACCCGGGCCTGACCCTGACCCCCATGCTCGCCGCCGGCGTCCAAGACTGACCCCACTCGAGACCGACCGCACCACCTTCGCAGGGCTGGTTCACCGGGTGCGTTGATCTGCGGCGTGTTGTTGTTATGAGCGCGTCGGAAGCAACAACACGCCGCAGATCAACGAGGCGGCGGCCCTGTCGCGTGCGCTTTCTTCCTGGCGCAGGGCGTGCGGTCGGCGCGTGGTGATTTGTGGAAGGGGCGTTGACGGGGGTCGTGTGCGTTCCTACCTTCTTGTGAAAGCGCTTTCTGTGAAGGCTCCACTTGAGGAGGGTCGGTGGACGGATCCTGGTGGGGCGGTCGCCGGGCCTTATCGCGGTCTTGTGGGCTCCGGGTCTCGGGGTGACCGGGTGGAGTCTTTGGCGGTGGTGCCCGGGCAGGAGTGGGAGGGCTCCCATCGTGAGTTCGAACGGTTCTTTCGGCGGCATCACCGGGAGTTGGCTCGGCTGGCGGTCGTGATGCTCGGGGATCTGGACGGGGCGGACGATCTGGCGGCGGACGTCATGGCGGCGGCTTGGCGGCGGTGGGATCGGGTCCGGGCCGCTGATCAGCCGCTCGCCTATGTGCGGCGGATGGTCGTCAACATGTCGCGGAGCCGGATCCGGGTGCTCGTGCGGGAGCGCGACCGGGTCGAGCGGATGGGCGCCGGGTTCGACGAGCGCCTGTGCGGGCCGGACGTGCCGGCGATCGTGGACGTCCGTGCGGCGCTGCTGCGGCTGCCGCAGCGCAAGCGGGCGTGCGTGGTGCTGCGGCTGGCGTTCGACATGTCGGAGAAGGAGACGGCCGAGGCCCTCGGCATCGCGGTCGGCACGGTCAAGAGCCAGACCGCCAAGGGCGTCGCCGAGTTGACGCGGCTGCTCGCGGTCGAGCGGCAACCTTCCGGGGCCCGCCGGGCGACTAGGGGGAAAGTCCCCCGCCAACTCCCGAGGGAGTCCCCGTGAGACGCATCCCCCTGCTCCGGCATCTGCTGCCCCTGGCCGTCGCCGCGGCGGTCGCCACCGTGCCCGTGACGGCGACGGCCGCCGCCGCCCGCCAGGTGGAGGACCTCGACCGCGGGCTGATCAGCGTCCGCTCCGGCGACGGCAACTACGTCGGGTGGCGGCTGCTCGGCACCGACCCGGCCGGTACGACGTTCGCCCTGTACCGGGGGTCGTCCCGGATCGCCACGGTCACCGGCTCGACCAACTACTGGGACCAGGGCGCGCCCGCCGACGCCTCGTACACGGTCCGGCCGATCGTGAACGGGAGTGAGGGGGCGGCGTCCGAGGCGTCGCTGCGCTTCGGCGACGGGTATCTGGACGTGCCGATCCAGCGGCCCGGGTCCGAGTACAGCGCCAACGACGCGAGCGTGGGCGACCTGGACGGCGACGGGCGCCTGGAGATCGTCCTCAAATGGGACCCGTCCAACTCCAAGGACAACTCGCAGAGCGGCTACACCAGCGACGTCTTCGTCGACGCCTACCGGCTGGACGGCACGCGCCTGTGGCGGATCGACCTCGGCCGCAACATCCGCGCCGGGCAGCACTACACCCAGTTCCAGGTGTACGACTACGACGGCGACGGCCGCGCCGAGGTCGCCATGAAGACGGCGGACGCCACGGTCGACGGCACCGGCCGGGTCATCGGCGACGCCGATGCCGACTACCGCAACGCGAGCGGGTACATCCTCAGCGGCCCCGAGTACCTCACCATGTTCGACGGGCGGACCGGCGCGGCGATGCAGACGGTCGACTACGTGCCGCCGCGCGGCAGCGTCTCGTCCTGGGGCGACTCGTACGGCAACCGCGTCGACCGGTTCCTCGCCGGCACCGCGTACCTGGACGGCTCCCGGCCCAGCCTGATCATGGCGCGGGGCTACTACACCCGGACCGTCATCGCCGCCTGGGACTGGCGGGACGGGCATTTCACCCGCCGCTGGACGTTCGACACCAACAGCTCCACCAACACCGGCCGGGGCTTCGACGGCCAGGGGTCGCACAGCCTGTCCGTCGGCGACATCGACCAGGACGGCCGCGACGAGATCGTCTACGGCGCGATGGCGGTGGACGACAACGGCTACGGCATGTGGACGACCCGCACCGGCCACGGCGACGCCCAGCACCTCGGCGACTTCGACCCGGCGCGTCCCGGGCTGGAGTACTTCAAGGTCAGCGAGTCGTCCAGCCAGCCGTCGTCGCTCTACATCGACCCGCACAACGGGCAGGTGCTGTGGCGGACGTCCGCGTGCTGCGACAACGGGCGGGGTGTCGCCGGGGACATCTGGAACGGGCGGATCGGCGCCGAGTTCTGGTCGTCGAGCGTCTCCGAACTGCGCAGCGTCACCGGCAACAACGCCGGCCGCAAGCCGTCGTCCGCGAACTTCCTCGTGTGGTGGGACGCCGACCCGGTGCGCGAGCTGCTCGACGGGACCCACATCGACAAGTACGGGCCGTCCGGCGACACCCGGCTGCTGACGGCCTCGGGCGTCCATTCGAACAACGGCACCAAGGCCGTCCCGTCGCTGAGCGGCGACCTGTTCGGCGACTGGAGGGAAGAGGTCATCTGGCCTACCGGCGACGACACGCGGCTCCGCATCTACACGACCCGGGACGTCACCGACCGGAAGATCTACACGCTCCTGCACGACACCCAGTACCGGACGGCCCTGGCCTGGCAGAACACCGCCTACAACCAGCCGCCGCATCCGAGCTTCTTCCTGGGCGACCGCATGGCGACCCCGCCCCAGCCGCAGATCTACGTGCGGTGAGAGGGGCGTAGCCTCCGAAGGCGAACCCGCCGAGCGAGCCGGGAGAGCCCACCCCGCTCTCCCGGCTCGCTCATGCTTTGAGCGATCAGTGCCGGTCGGCGGCCCGTTCATTGGCAGATCATGCCTAACTTCGGGGCGCCCTGAGCTGGTTCAGCTCCCTGCCTGGGCTGGTCATGCCCGCCCTCCGTCCGGGGTCCATCGGGAACCTTGAACGGTGTCGAACGCGGGGTTACCGTGCGACGTACTAGATAGGAAAGTTTCCTATCCGATGGAGCTCCCATGCCCCGCTCACCTCCATCGCCGGGTGGCAGCGACGCATCCCCCGTCCACCCCGCTCACGCAAGGACCCCCCGCCATGAAGAAAGTCCGACGCAGGACCGCCGCGATCGCGGCCGGCCTCGGAGTCGCCCCCCTCGTCGCCGTCGTCCTCCCGGCGACCGCCGCCTTCGCGCACGGCTACGTCTCGGCGCCCATGAGCCGGCAGGCGCAGTGCGCGGCGCGCATCGTCCAGTGCGGATCCATCCAGTGGGAGCCGCAGAGCGTCGAGGGCCCGAAGGGCCTGCGGAGCTGCAGCGGCGGCAACGCCCGCTTCCGCGAGCTCGACGACGACAGCCTGCCGTGGAGGGCCACGTCCGTCGGCGGCACGGTGACCTTCACCTGGACGTTCACCGCCCGGCACCGCACCCTCAACTACGAGTACTACCTCGGCGGCAGGCGCATCGCGGTCGTCGACGGCCACGACCAGCAGCCGCCGTCCACCGTCTCCCACACCGTGAACCTCGGCGGCGCGACCGGACGGCAGAAGGTCCTCGCCGTCTGGAACATCGCCGACACCGCCAACGCCTTCTACGCCTGCATCGACCTGCAGGTCGGCTGACCCGCCCTCTCGCCCGCGACGGCCGCCCGCCCGCGGCGGCCGTCGCCGGCACCCACCCCGCAACACAGAACCCCCGAAGGAAGTGATCAGGTGCGACGTCTCCTGACGATGCTCGGCGCCGCGGTGCTCGCGGCGGGAGCGCTGTCGGCCGTCCTGCCGGCGGCATCGGCCACCGCCGCGGAGTGCGCGGCGGCGTGGAACGGGTCCGCCGCCTACAACGGCGGCGCGTCCGTGTCCTACAACGGGCACAACTGGTCGGCGCGATGGTGGACGCAGAACGAGACCCCCGGCAGCGCCGAGGTCTGGACCGACCAGGGCGCCTGCGGCGGCGGGACGTCCGGACCCGGCTGCTCCGCCCCGAACTGGACGGCGGGGCAGTGGTACGCCGTCGGGAGCGTCGTCAGGTACACCGACGGCAAGTACTACATCGCCGTCCACGAGAACCCGGGATACGACCCCGTGATCAGCAACTGGTACTGGGACCCGTACGCCTGCGACGGCCCGACCGACCCGGGGCCCTCGGACCCGCCCGACCCCGGCGGCTTCGTGGTGAGCGAGGCGCAGTTCAACCAGATGTTCCCGGGCCGGAACTCCTTCTACACCTACGCCGGACTGACCTCGGCTATGGCGGCGTTCCCGGCGTTCGCCAACACCGGAAGCGACACGGTGAAGAAGCAGGAGGCCGCGGCCTTCCTCGCCAACGTCAGCCACGAGACCGGCGGTCTGGTCTACATCGTCGAGCAGAACACCGCGAACTACCCGCACTACTGCGACGCGGGCCGGCCCTACGGCTGCCCGGCAGGGACGGCGGCCTACTACGGCCGCGGTCCGATACAGCTGAGCTGGAACTTCAACTACAAGGCGGCGGGGGACGCCCTCGGCATCGACCTGCTGGGCAACCCGTGGCTCGTCGAGCGTGACGCGGCCGTGGCCTGGAAGACCGGGCTCTGGTACTGGATGACGCAGAACGGTCCCGGCACCATGACCGGTCACAACGCCATGGTCAACGGCCGCGGCTTCGGCGAGACGATCCGCAGCATCAACGGCTCCCTGGAATGCGACGGCCGGAACCCGGCGCAGGTCCAGAGCCGGGTGAACGCCTACCAGCGGTTCACGCAGCTGCTCGGCGTCCCGGCCGGAGGCGACCTGACCTGCTGACGGCCCCGCACCCCGGACGGTCCGTGCCCACCCACCGGGGCACGGGCCGTCCGGCGGTCCCGGCCGGTGCCCACCACCCGGGGCGCCCGGCCGGACGACTCCGACCCGTCAGTACTTGATCATTCCGCGGATGTTCTTGCCGTCCCGCATGTCCTGGTAGCCCTTGTTGACCTCGTCGAGGGTGTAGGTGTTGGTGACGAGCTCGTCCAGCTTGAGCTTGCCCTCGTCGTAGAGGCGCAGCAGGCGCGGGATGTCGCGGCGCGGGTTGGCGTTGCCGAAGATGCAGCCGACCAGCTCCTTGCGCTGCATCGCCAGGTCGAACAGGCTGAGCTTGACGTCCTCCTGGGCGACGGGCGCGACGGCGGTGACGACGCCGCGGCCGCCCTTGCCGACCATGCCCATCATCGGGCCGATGAGGTCGCCGGTCGCGACGCCGGTGGTGAGGATGACCTTGTCCGCGTTCGCGCCCCAGGTGAGCTCGGCGAGCTGGGCGGCCGCCTCCTCCATGGACGCGGCGCCGTGGGTGGCGCCGAACTCGGTGGCCTTCTCCCGCTTCCAGTCGACCGGGTCGACGGCGAAGATGTGCCGCGCGCCCGCCGCCGCGGCGCCCTGCACCGCGTTCATGCCGATGCCGCCGATGCCGATCACCACGACGGTCTCGCCGGGCTGGACGTCGGCGACGTTGACGGCCGCGCCCCACCCGGTGGTGACGCCGCAGCCGACGAGCGCGGCCTTGTCCAGCGGGATCCAGTCGTCGATCTTGATGGCGGACGCCTCGTTGACGACGGTGTAGGGGGAGAAGGTCCCGGTGCAGCACATGATGCCCAGGTCCTTGCCGCTCTTGGAGTGGTGCCGGGCGGTCATGTCGCCGATCTGCTTGCCGGCCAGCAGCACCGCGCCCAGGTCGCAGATGTGCTGGCGGCCCATCGCGCAGGACGGGCAGCGGCCGCACGCCGGGATGAACGACAGGACGACGTGGTCGCCCTCCTTGAGCGTGGTCACGCCGGGGCCGACCTCGACGACCTCGCCGGCGCCCTCGTGGCCGCCGATGACCGGGAACTGCTCCCATCCCATGAGCGTGGCGATCTCGGGGTCGAGCACCATGTCCCCGGTGACCAGGTGCTCGTCGGAGTGGCACAGCCCCGAGGCCGCCAGCTTGACCTTGATCTCACCGGCCTTCGGATCGTCGAGTTCGATGTCCTCGATGCTCCAGTCGGTGTGCGGTTCCCACAGAATCGCCGCTCGTGTTTGCACTGGTGCCTCCTGATGGGACATACGGCAGCCGTTGGTCCCTTCTGCTTACTAGAACTCCGTTCGGGGCGCCAGATGCAGCGGCAAGTTGATCAAGCTTTTCGGTGCCGGGGCCGGGGTGGTCCGGGGTGGTCCGGGCGGGCCGGCGGGGGTCGGTTCCGGATGTAGCGGATGACGAGTTCGGCGAGCTCGTCCACCATGCGGTCGTGGGGGATGGGCGGCCGGTCCAGGAGACGCTCAAGCGGCAGTTGCGCGACCGCTACTGGGAGTCCCGCGATTCCAAGCTCAGCCGAGGCCGTGGTCACAGGCCCTTGGCGTGGTCACAGGCCCTTGGGAGGCAGCACCTTCAGGAGTTCGACGGCGGCTTCCCTGGCCTTGGCGGCGACGTCCGTGCGCTTGCCGGGCAGGCGGTAGGTGACCTCGGCGACGAGTACGCCGTCGAGGACGACGACATGCGCCTCGGAGTAGTCGGACCCGTGCTTGACGCTGATCGCGCTCATGTCGCCGATGCCCGCCGGGTCGCCGCCATCGGTCTGGCCGATGTAGAACTCCCGCGCCTTGGCGGACTCCTTTTCGGGGGTCAGCGTCCCGGAAGGACGAAAGGCGCTCACCCCCAACTTGGTGCGTTCGTCGTCACCGACCCAGTCGCACCGCACCTGCCCGAAGAAGTAGGCCTCCAGCTTGGGGGCGCGCGCCTTCGGCACCAGTTCCGCGGCCTTCGGGGACGGGAACCAGGCGCACAGGTCCACCAGCGGGGTTCGCGGCGGCACGTGCTCGTCGTCGTCGCCCGATCCGAGAGCGGCCTTGACCGTCAGGAACGGTGCCCACAGGAAGGCCGACAGCAGCAGCATCCCCATGAGCAGCCCGCTCTCGCGCCTGTTCAGCCTCATGCCAGTTTCTCCGTCACCGCGCGCAGGACATCGCCGACCTGCCGCTCGGCCTCGTCGGCGGAGGCCGCCTTCCGGCTGTGGAGCGCGACCATCACCTGGTAGCCCTTCACGTTCGCCCTTCCTTGAGCCGTGAACCCCCAGGCGTCCTGCCAGGCCACGGTGTAGGCGTCGGCGTCCCGCAGCAGGTGCGGCGCACGCCCGGCGGACCGCATCGCCTTCAGCGACTCCCGGTACGACCGCTCGGCTTCGGACGGCGGGCGGGCGACGATGTGGAAGTCGATCCACGTGCCGTTCTCCGACGTCGAACCGGTGCTCCACCGGCAGGCCGCCCGGTTGCCGAAGCCGTGGACGCCGCCGTCCGGCAGCACGCGGGCGACGGCCTCCCGGGGGATCTGGTCGCAGGCGGCGACATCGTCGGGGGACCTCGTACTCCCGATCGCTGCGGACATCCAGGTCACCAGCCCGATCACGCTGACGACGGGGAGTGCGATCGCCGCGACCAGCACCCAGGCTCGCAAGCGGCGCCAGGGGAGAGGGACCCGGTCGACCGCCGGCAGCCGTCCGCCGCAGGCCGCCAGGTGCCGCTGCTGCATGGACGCGACCGCCTCGCGCAGGTGCGGGCCCGCCGGATGCCGGAGGATCATCCGGGCCCCGTCGGTCAGCTGGAGCACGGCGAACGTCCGGCGCCCGCGCTTCTGGACGTCGATGCGCGCGATCGCCGTCCACGGCACGAACTGCCGCCGCACCTGGTACGAGAACGCCGTGTGGCACCGGATGCCGTCCCGGTCTACGACGGTCGGCGGACGGACCCGCCCGAGGATCCCGGCGACCGCGAGCGGGACGAGCGGGGCCGCCGACACCAGCGGGACCAGGAGGGCCTTGGGCGCGAGCATGGCGTACGCCACCACGCCCCCGGCCAGCAGCAGGGCGACGACCGCCCACGCCAGGCGCCGCGCCGTCCCCGGCCCGAACTCGACCGGTTCGTCGCCGGTCCCCGCATCATGCATGATCGCCATTATTGGCCATGCGCTAAGCAGGTCGTCCGCCGAATCGGGCAGGATTGAGGGATGCGGGAGCCTCGGACAGGGGGCGGGGTGCTCCTCGCCCGAGCGCGGCCGTACAGGCTCGCGCTGGTCGCCGCGTTCGTCACGGCGGCGGTGACGGCGGACGTCCTGGCCGGCGGCGCGCTGCGGCACGTCGACGGCGGCGTCTTCGCCGACGGCCTGCCGCCGCGCAGCGGTGCCTGGCATTTCGGCTGGCGGACGATCGTCAACGGTGGCCAGTACTGGCTGGTCGGTTCGATCACGGCCGTCGTCTCCGTCATCGCCGCCAGGCGGCGCCGCAGTGCGAGCCTCCTGATCCGTGCCGGCGTGTGGCTCGTGACCAGCGAACTCATCATTCGCGGGGCGCAGATCGTCCTCGCGCGGACGCCGCCGCGCACCGGTCAGGACACGTTCTTCACCGACGGGTACCTGTCGTATCCGTCGGGCCACGCCGCCAACGCCGCCGCCTGCCTGCTGTTCATCGCGGCGGTGACCGGTGCGTCCCGCCGCTGGACGGCCGCCGCCCACGCCATGGCGATCGCCGTCGCGACCGCGACCGTCGTCCTCGGCTACCACTGGCCGACCGACGCCATCGCCGGCTGGGGGCTCGGCGTACTCCTCGCCTGCGCCGGCCGAGCGCTCGTCGTGCCGCGTCCCGCGAGTGAACCGGCGGCCGGCGCCCTGCGCCCGCGAGAAGCGGACAGAATCTGACCGCTTCTCCTGCGACGGTGGAGGCATGACCGTTCTGGACGACCGAGCGCTCAACCGGGCCGCCCTCGCCCGGCAGTTCCTGCTCGAACGCGCCGACGTACCGGTGCTGGACGCCGTTGCCCACCTCGGCGGCCTGCAGGCCCAGGAACCGCAGGAACCGTTCGTCGGCCTGTGGTCACGGCTGCGCGCGTTCGACCCGGCCGTACTCAACGATCTCCTGACCGGACGGCAGGTCGTGCGCACGCCCCTCATGCGGCGCACCGTCCACCTGGTGACCGCTGCCGACGCGCTCGCCTGGCGCGCGCGCCACGACGCCATGCTGCGCCAGCGGGTGCTCGGCGTCTACCGCCGCGAACTCGACGGAGTGGACCTCCACGAACTCGCCGAGGCGGGACGCGCGCTGATGTCCGACGGACAGCTCCGCACGACGGCGGAACTCGTCCAGGGGCTCCCCGAGCGCTGGTCGCCGGTGGCACGGCGAGCGCTGGGCGAGATGCTGGGCGCGGTGGTCCCGATGGTGCAGGCGCCGCCGCGCGGCCTGTGGCGGACCAAGGCCGGAGTGCGCCACGTCCTGCTCCCCGCCTGGCTGGGCCGGGAGATCGACCCGCTGCCCTCGGATGACGCCGACCCGGTCGGCCAGAAGCTGGTCCGGCGCTACCTCGCCGCGTTCGGTCCCGCCGCCTCGTCCGACCTGCGCGCCTGGTGCGGCCTCGCCGGCCTGCCGGCCGCGGTCGCCGCGGTGCGCGGCGAACTGGTCGCGTTCCGGGACGAACGCGGCCGCGAGCTGCTCGACCTCCCCGACGCCCCCCGCCCGGACCCGGACACGCCGGCCCCGGTGCGCTTCCTGCCGGCGTTCGACAACGCGATCCTCGGCTACCACGACCGCGGGCGCATCATCGACGACGCCCACCGCGGCCTCTCGGTCGCCGGGGAGCGGGTGGTCCTGGTCGACGGCCGCGTCGCCGCCACCTGGACGGTCGACACCGGCACTGACGCCGGCACCGGCACTGACGCCGGCACCGGCACTGACGCCGGCACCGGCACTGACGCCGGCACCGGCACCGTCGTCATCACCCCGCTGCACGACCTCCCGAGACCCGCCCGAGCGGAGGTGGCAGAGGAGGCAGAACGCCTCGCGGCGTTCCTCGTCGACGACCGTCCCAGGGTGAAGCCAGCCGTCTAACGCGGCCACCGAATGCGTTGACCTGCGGCGTGTTGTTGTTATGAGCGCTTCCAAAACAACAACACGCCGCAGATCAACGAGGTGGCGGCCGGGGTGGGTCAGAGGGGGTACTGGGCGGGTTCGCCGCGCATGGTGATCCAGCGGGTCTCGGTGAAGGCCTCGATGTTCGCGGCGGCGCCGCCGAAGCGGGAGCCGGTGCCGGACGCGCGCACGCCGCCGAACGGGGCGTTGGCCTCGTCGTTCACCGTCTGGTCGTTGATGTGGACGATGCCCGTCGGGATCTGCTCGGCGACGGCGAGGCCGCGCATCACGTCCCGGGTCACGATGCCCAGCGACAGGCCGTAGTCGCCGGCCCCTGCCAGCTCCACCGCCTCGGCGACGGACGACACGCGCGTGACCGGGGCGACCGGGCCGAAGACCTCCTCGGCGAACGCGGGCGCGGTCAGCGGGATGTCGGCGAGCACCGTCGGACGGTAGAACAGCTCCTCGTAGGTGCCGCCGGACGCGAGCTTCGCACCCTGGTCGACGCTCGCGGTGACCATGCCGTGGATCTTGTCGCGCTGGCCGGCGTCGATGACCGGACCGAGCGCGACCTCCCCGCCGACCGGGTCGCCGACCGAGAGCGCGCCGGCCTTGGCGGCGAGGCGCTCCACGAAGTCGTCGTAGAGCCGGTCGGCGACCAGGTGGCGGCCGGTGGTCATGCAGATCTGGCCCTGGTGGAAGAACGAGCCCCAGGTCGCGAGGTTCACCGCCGCGTCCACGTCGGCGTCGTCCAGGATGAGGAGGGCGGAGTTGCCGCCGAGCTCCAGGTGGGCGCGCTTGAGGTGGCGGCCGGCCAGCTCGCCGATGCGGCGGCCGACCGGGGTGGAGCCGGTGAAGGAGATGACCCGCACGTTCGGGTCGGTGATCAGCGCCTCGCCGACGTCCGCGCCGCCGGGCAGCATCTGCAGGACGCCCGGCGGCAGCCCGGCCTCCTCGAACACCCGCGCCATCAGCGTGCCGCCGGTGACGGCGGTGCGCGGGTCCGGCTTGAGCAGGACGGCGTTGCCGAGCGCGAGCGCCGGGGCGACCGAGCGGATGCCGAGGATGATCGGCACGTTGAACGGCGAGATCACCGCGACCACGCCGGCCGGCATGCGCCGCGCCATGGACAGCCGCGGCTCCTCCGACGGAATGATCTCGCCGATCGCGCGGGACGGCAGCCCGGCCGCCTCGTAGCACTCCTCGGCCGCGACGTGCAGCGCGAACCCGGCCATGCCGGGGACCGCGCCGACCTCGCGGACGTTCCAGCCGCTGATCTCCTCGGCGTGCCGCTGCCACAGGTCGCCGGCCCTGCGCAGCACGGCGGCGCGGGCGGTGTGCGGCAGCGCCGCCCACTCCCGCTGCGCGGCGGCGGCGCTCGCGGCGGCCTCGGCGACGTCCTGCGCGGTGGCCTGCCCCATCCGGCCGAGCTCGGCGCCGGTCGCGGGCTCGACCACGGCGTAGTCGCCGCCGCCCTGCGCCGCCGTCCACGCACCGTTCTTGAAGATGTTGCCCTGCCAGTCGACGCTGTCGAGCAGTCCCACGGCGGTTCCTCCTTCTTCTGTCGTGTGTCAGTGCTTCATGCGGAGCACGGGCTTGAGCACCTCGCCGCTGCGGCTGTCCGCCAGGGCGCGGTCGAGGTCGGCCAGGTCGTAGAAGCGGACGAGGCGGTCGAACGGGAAGCGGCCCTGCCGGTGCAGCTCGACCAGGGCGCCGATGAGGACGTCGCTGCGGCCGCTGCCGCCGAGCGTCCCGACGACGCGCTTGCCCCACAGCGTGGTCAGGTGGTCGAGGGAGAACTCGGCGCCGGCGGGCGCGCCGCCGATGAGCACGCAGGTGCCGAGCATGCCGACGCTGTCGGCGGCCTGCCGCACGACGTCGATCACGCCGGTGCACTCCAGCGCGTAGTCGGCCGGGCCGCCGCAGATCCGCTGGATCTCCGCGACCGGGTCGGTCGCCCCGGCGTCGATCGTGTGGGTCGCGCCGAACTCGGCGGCCAGCGCGAGCCGGGACGCGTGCCGGTCCACGGCGATGATCGTCGTGGCGGGCGACAGCCGGGCGGCCATGACGGCGGCCAGCCCGACCGCGCCGACGCCGTAGACGACCAGGCGCGATCCGGTGCGCGGGCGGAGCGTGTTGAACACCGCCCCGGCGCCGGTGGAGATGCCGCAGGCCAGCGGGCCGAGCAGTTCCAGCGGTGCGTCGGCGGGCACCACGACGAGCGAGTCCGCCCAGGTCAGCGAGTAGGTCGAGAACGAGGACTGGCCGAAGAAGTGGCTGTGCACGGGCGAGCCGTCCGGGCGGCGCAGCGCGCTCTGCCCGGCGCGCGGGCCGAGCAGCCGGCCGCCGCCGGCCAGCGCCTCGCCGAGGCGGGCGCAGTAGCGGGGCTCGCCGTCGCGGCAGTTGCGGCACGTCCCGCAGGACGGCCAGCCGATGACGACGTGGTCGCCCGGCCGGACGGAGGCCACCCCGTCCCCGACCGCCTCGACCACGCCCGCGCCCTCGTGGCCGAGGACGCTCGGGAACGGCATCGGCAGGTCGCCGTGGCGGGTGATCTCGTCGGTGTGGCAGATCCCGGTGGCGACGATGCGCACCAGCGCCTCACCGGGGCCGGGCGCGTCGAGGTCGAGGTCCTCGACGCGGAACGGCCCGCCGAGCTCGTCCACGACGGCGGCGGTCACTCTCATACCGGGCTCCTCTCGGCGAAGGTCGGACGGGGCAGCGGCGGGGTCAGCCGCTCGACGAGCCGGGCCGCGGCCAGGACGGCGCCGTCGCGTCCGGCGGCCCCGGCGAGCTGGAGCCCGACGGGCAGGCCGCCCGCCAGGGCGATCGGCACCGACACCGCGGGCAGCCCGGCGGCGTTGAACAGCGAGGTCAGCCGGGTCAGCACGAACTCGATGGGCCACTCCCGGCCGCCGACCCCGACGGTCATCGCGCCGATCGGCGGGGCCGTGATCGGCACGGTGGCGCCGGCGAGCACGTCGTAGGCGCCGAGCGCCCGCTCCATGAACGCCGTCATCCGGGCGATCGCGGCCTCGTCCTGTTCGGCCTGCCCGGCGGTGCGCGGTGCCATGCGCATCAGTTCGGCGATGTCGGGGCCGAACAGGCCGGGGTCGCGCTCGAACGCGTCGCGGTGGAAGGCGCCCGCTTCGGCGACGATCCGGTTGAGGACGGCCTCCGGCATGCGCGGCTCGTCCGGGACGACGACGTCCTCGACGTGCACCCCGTGCACTTCGAGCCGGGCGCGCGCGTCCGCGAGGGCCGCGCGCACCTCGGGGGCCAGCACCGCGTCGAACCAGCCGACGAGCCACCCCACGCGCGGTCGCGCGGCGGGGCCGTCCAACGGCGACCCGGTGAGGGCGGACGCGAGCAGCGCGGCGTCGTCCACCGTTCCCGCGAGGACGCCGAGGTGGTCCAGGGACGGCGCCAGCGGCAGCACCCCGTCGAGCGGGACGCGGCCGCGGGACGGCTTGAACCCGACGCAGCCGCTGAGCGCGGCCGGGATGCGCACGCTCCCGGCGGTGTCGGAGCCGACCGCCCCGAGGCTGCTGCCCGCGACGACGGACGCCGCCGACCCGCCCGACGAGCCGCCGGGGATGCGTCCCCGCCGGTACGGGTTGTGGGTCGGGCCGAAGAACGCGCTGTCGGTGCGTCCGCCCCAGGCCAGCTCGTGGGTGGTGTGCTTGCCGAGGATCACGCAGCCCGCCTCGCGCAGCAGCCGCACGGCCTCCGCGTCCCGCGCGGGCACGTGGTCGGCGAACCGCGGCGACCCGTAGGCGGTGCGGACGCCCGCCGTGTCGATCAGGTCCTTGATCCCGACCGGGACGCCGTGCAGCGGGCCGCGCTCCGCCGCCTCCGCCGGCGCGGCCTCCGCCAGTTCGGCGGCCCGCGCGCGGGCCTCGTCCGCCGTGACGGTCGCGTAGGCGTGCACGTGCGGCTCGGTGGCCTCGACCGCGGCCAGCATCCGCTCGGTCAGCTCGACCGGCGACAGCCGTCCGGCGGCGAGGGCGGCGGCCGGTTCACTGAGCGACATCGGGCCTCCGCACGTGGTAGCCGACGGGGAACAGACTCAACCCGGTCCTTCCGCGGACCAGGCCCCACAACCCGCCCGGAAGCCACAATGCCACCGCCATGCCGATGGCGCCCAGCACGACCAGGTACCAGGACCCGTAGTCGGCGAGCAGCTCCTGCAGGCCGAAGAAGATGATCGCGCCGAGCAGCGGGCCCTCGACGAACCCGATCCCGCCGATCACCACGATGAAGATCATGTACGCCGACCACTGCACGCTGAAGATCGAGTCGGGGTTGACACTGAGCGAGCTGACCGTGATCACCGCCCCGGCCGCGCCGCACCCGGCCGCCGAGACCAGGTAGACGAGCAGCTTGGCGCGCCGCACGTCGATGCCCGCCGAGCCGGCCGCGGTCTCCTCGTCCCGCACCGCCATCAGCGACAGGCCGAGCCGTCCGCGCAGCAGCAGGTAGCAGCCGGCGATCGTGCACAGCGCCAGCGCGAGCGCCACCCAGTAGGTCAGGGCGCCGCGCAGCGTCTGGTCGATGCCCGACAGGCCGGTCAGCCCCTTGCCGCTGCCGCCGCCGAGGCTGTCGACCCGCACCACCAGCAGCCGGTACACCTCGGCGATGACCCACGTCCCGACGGCGAAGTAGTCGCCGCGCAGCCGGAACGCCAGCCACGAGGTGGGCAGGGCGAACAGCACGCACGTCAGCGCGGCCAGCGGGACGGCGAGGTACGGCTGCACGCCCAGGTCGGCGAGCGCGATCAGGCTGTAGGCGCCGATGCCGATGTACGCCTGCTGGCCCACCGACACGAGGCCGCCGAACCCCGCGAGCAGGTTCCACATGCTCGCGAGCGCGATCAGCACGAACAGGTTGACCATCGTGTCGGTGACCGAGCTGAACACGAGGAACGGCAGGGCCGCGAGGACGACCGTCCCGAGCGCCATCCCGGCGGCCGACAGCTTCGAGGACCGGGCCGCCCGGTTCACCTGCAGCGCGCCCGCCGCGCGGGCCGCCACCATCTCGGAGATCGTCATGCGGTCCGTCCCGTGAGAAGGCCCTGCGGCCGGAAGGCCAGCACGGCGAGGAAGACGAGGTGGCCGGCGAGCAGCGTCAGCGCGGGGTCGATCTGCGCGCCGAGCGACTGCGTGATGCCGAGGACCATGCCGCCGATCAGCGTCCCCCACAGGGAGCCGAGCCCGCCGATGACGACCGCCTCGAACGCGAAGATCAGCCGCGACGGGCCGATCGCCGGGTCGAAGGAGGACCGGATGGCGAACATCAGCCCGGCGAGCGCGACGGTCGCGAACGCGATCGCGGTCGCGATGCCGTACACGTGCCTGCTGTCGGCGCCCATCAGGCTCGCGGTCTCCTGGTCGTCGGACGAGGCGCGCAGCATCCGCCCGAGCCCGGTCCGCGACAGGAACACCTGGATGCCGATCAGCGCGCCGCAGGCCAGCAGGAACGTCGCCGCCGACAGGTAGCCGACCGAGATCGAGTCGGTCACCTTGAACGACCCGGTGGCGAAGGAGCCGCCGTCGAGGGTGCGGGTGTCGGCGGAGAAGACCTCCAGCAGGACGTTCTGCAGCACGATCGACAGCCCGAACGTGACGAGCAGGGTCGCGAGCGGCCCGGCGCCGAGGCTGCGCTGCAGCAGCACCCGCTGGGTCAGGTAGCCGAGCAGCGCGAACAGCGGGACGGTCACCACCAGCACGATCCACAGCGGCAGCCCCGTCCCGCTGACCATGGCCAGCGCGAGGAACGCCGCGACGACGCCGAGGTCGCCGTGCGCCAGGTTGACGATCCGCATGACGCCGAACATCAGCGACAGGCCCGCCGCGAACAGCGCGTAGAGGCCGCCGAGCAGCACTCCTTGGATGACGGCGTTGAGCCAGCCCATATCAGTCGTGTCCTTCCTGGCCGGTGAGCGCCGCTCCCGTGTCGGTGCCGGTGTCGGTGCCGGTGCCCGTGCCCGGGTCGGTGCTCGTGCCGGCGCCGATGCCGAAGTAGGCGTGCTCGACCTGCTCCGCCGTCAGGTCGGCGGGCCGCCCCTGGAGCACCGACCGGCCTTCCAGCAGGCAGTGCACGTGGTCGGCGACCCGCATGGCCTGCGAGACGTCCTGCTCGACGATCAGCGCGGTGGTGCCGGCGCCCACGATGTCCGGGAGGATCTCGTAGATCCTGCGGACGATGACGGGGGCGAGGCCGAGCGACAGCTCGTCGATGAGCAGCAGGTCCGGGTTGGACAGCAGCGCCCGGCCGATGGCCACCGCCTGCTGCTCGCCGCCCGACAGCTGGGACGCGTTCTGCCCGCGCCGGTCGGCCATCCACGGGAACAGCTCGATGACGGCGGCGACCGTCCACGGCCCGGGGCGCTTGCGGTAGGTGCCCGCGAGCAGGTTCTCCTCCACGGTGAGGGAGCGGAACAGCCGCCGCCCCTCCGGGACGAGGGCGATGCCCTCCGCCACCCGCTTGTGCGCGGGCAGCCGGGTGATGTCGCGGCCGTCGAGCCGGACGGAGCCCGACGTCGGCGGGTTCAGCCCGGCGAGGGCGCGCAGCAGCGTGGACTTGCCCGCGCCGTTCGCCCCGATGATCGCCAGGACCTCGCCCTTCGCGACGTCCAGGCTGAGCGCGTCCACCGCGCGCAGCTGGCCGTGGTGGACGGTGAGGTCGCGGACCGACAGCAGCGTCACGAGCCCTCGCCCCCTTCCTTGCCGGGCAGGCCGGTGTCCTCGCCGGGCAGGCCGGTGTCCTCGTCGGGCAGGCCGGTTTCGGGGCCGCCGCCCAGGTACAGCTCGCGCACCTTCGCGTCGGCCAGCACGTCCATCGGCGCGCCGTCGGCGACGAGGTCGCCGCCCGCCAGGCACACCATCCGGCCGACGGTCTTCACCAGGGCGTGGACGACGTGCTCGATCCAGACGATGCCGAGGCCGCCCGCGTGCAGGTCCTTGATGATCTCGACGAGCTCCAGCACCTCCGGCTCGGTCAGCCCGCCGGCGACCTCGTCCAGCAGCAGGAGCCGCGGGCCGGTGGCGAGGCCGCGGGCCACCTCCAGCCGCTTGCGCTGGAGCAGGGTGAGCCGCCCGCCGGGAGTGTTGGCGAGGTCGGCGAGGCCGGTGCGCTCCAGCACCTCCATGGCGTGCGCCTGCGCCTTCCGGCCCTTGAGCCCCGCGCCCTGGTACGCGCAGACCAGCACGTTCTCGAACGCGGTGAGGTCCTCGAACGGCCGCGGCACCTGGTAGGTGCGGCCGACGCCGGCGCGGGTGCGGGCGTGCGGCGGGACGCCGGTGACGTCCCGCCCGCCGAACCGGACCGCGCCGGCGTCCGGCCGTAGGTCGCCCGAGATCATCGCGAACAGGCTGGACTTGCCGGCCCCGTTCGGCCCGACGATCCCGAGCGCCTCGCCCGGCTCGACGCGCAGCGTCAGGTCCTGGGCGACCGTCACCCGGCCGAAGCTCTTGGTGATCCCGTCGAGGTGGAGAAGCGGCTCTGTGGTCGGTTGCGGGGTGGTCGGTTGCGAGGTCATCACGCGTTGGTGGGCTTGAGGTCGCCGCCGATCGGGACGTCCTTGTTGGCCGAGTTGTCGACGATGACGACGTCCCAGGGGAACTTGTCGCCCTTGCGCCACTGCCCGCCGACCGGGTGCTGGATCGCGATGCCGGGCTGCGGGCCGGCGGTGAAGTCGAGCTTCCCGCTCATGCACTCGATCTTCATGGTGCGCAGCTTCGAGGCGACCTCGTCGCGGTCCTTCGGGTCGCTCGCGTCCTTGAACGCCTGCACGGCGATCTCGAACAGCGAGTACACCGAGCCGAGCGCCTGCGTCCACTGCTTGCCGGTGGACGCGGCGAAGTCGTCGGCGAGCTGCTTGGCGCTCCGGCCGTCCAGCACGGACTTGTACGGGTGCGCCGGGCTCCACCAGAAGTCGGTCGCGATGTTGTTCGTGAGCTGCCCGAGCGCCTCCGCCTCGGACGGGAAGAGCATGACCTTGGCGACCGTCGCCAGCTTCGGCTTGAAGCCCTGCTGCCGGGACTGCTTCCAGAACGTCTGGAAGTCGGGCGGGATCGGCGTGCAGGTGAACAGCTCGGCGCCCGAGTCCTTGAACTTCGCGATCTGCGCGGTGAAGTCCGTCGCGCCGTTCTGGTAGGCGCCGCCGTCGACCGGGGTGTAGCCGGACTTCTTCATCATCGGGCCGAGGCCCTGGCGGAAGGCGTTGGCGTCGGTGTCGTTGGGCCACAGCGACGCGACGTTCTTGTTGGAGACGTCCATGCGCTCCCACATGGGGAAGAAGCAGTCGGCGAACTCCTGCATCCCGAAGAAGAAGAGCGTCGTGTACTTGAAGCCCTCGCCGTCCTTGCCGTTGCGGCCGTGGAACCACGCCTCCCAGGGGGCGATCGTGGTGACGTTCGGGATGCCGTTGGCCTCGCACTGGTCGGCGACGGGGTTGGTGGTGTCCGGGGTGGACGAGCCGACGATCAGGTCGACCTTGTCGCTGTTGATGAGCTCCCGGGTGACCTCGGTGGCCCGGTTGGAGTTGGACTGGGTGTCCTTGACGACGATCTCGAGCCGGCGCTTCTTGCCGCCGGAGGTGAAGCCGCCCTTCAGCGCGTTCTGGATCTGCTGGACCACGAAGTTGTCGGCGGTGGCGAACCCGGCGAGCGGGCCCGTCTGCGGGCTGACGTAGCCGATCTTGAGGACGTCCGAGGACGAGCCGCCGGTGCCCTTCAGCCCGCCGCACGCGCTCAGCAGCGGCGCGCCGCCGCCGAGGATCGCGGCCGTCTTGAGGAAGGAACGGCGGTTCACACCGCGTGCCGAGATCTCGCTCACGCTGAACTCCTTGTCGCCGCGGCGTTCGCACGGCAGGGGCCGGCCCGTCCTCGGGGGAACGCCTCGGTAGCTCGGGAAACACTGGTGACCGCCGCGCGGCCGAGGAGGTCACGGCCCGGACGGCGGAAAGTTGAGGCGACCGTACGGTCCCGTGACCAGCGGAGCAACAGTGTGTTCCGAGAGTTCGAACGCGACTTTGCTATTTGGAACGCGGCTCTGACGTGGGGCGATATCCGAGCCGCCGGGAGATCTCCGCGGCGGCGCGCCGCAGCGGCGGTTCGACGCGTCCCGCCAGGGCGTCCACCGACGCGGGCGCGACCGTCAGGTGGACGGCCACGTTGACCGCCGCGATCACCGAGCCCGAGCGGTCGCGCACCGGCGCGGCGAACGACCGCAGGCCCGGCGCGAGCTCCTCGTCGTTGACCGCGACGCCGCTCTGCCGCACCCGGGCGAGGGCCGCCATGAGCTGCTCCCGGTTGGTGATCGTCTTCGGCCCCCGGCGCGCCATGTCGGTGCGGTCGAGGAGTTGGCGCAGCTCGGCCGCGTCCTTGTACGCCAGCAGCACCTTCCCCATCGACGTGCAGTAGGCGGGGAGGCGCGACCCGACGTGGAGGTTGAGGTCCATGGCCAGTGAGCTGCGCCGCCCGCTGCGCCTGCGGTCGACGTAGACGACGTCGAGGCCGTCGCTCAGGCCCATGCTGGCCGTGTAGCCGGTCTCGTCCGCCAGGGTCTGGAGCGGGGGGCCGGCGATCCCGGTCAGCTCCATCGAGTCGATCGCGGCGAACCCGAGGTCGACCGCGCGCGGGCCGAGCGAGTACTTCTTGGTCTCCGGGTCCTGCTGGAGGTACTCCAGCTTGGTGAGCGTGGCGACGTAGCGGTGCGTGGTGCTCTTGTTGAGCGCCACCGCCCGCGCCAGGTCCGCGATGCCCAGCACCGAGCGGTCGCCGGTGAAGGCCGACAGGATGCGCAGCCCGCGGTCCAGCGAGGCGGAGAAGGAGGGATCGGCGGCGGGGCGGGGACGCCGCCGCGGGGAGTCTTCATCGGTCACGATGGTCAGAATATGGCCTGACCGTTCCAGGTATTCGAACGTTTTTGACCGCCGGACCCGCGGTGGCAATCTTCTAGGGCCGTAGGACGACGACGCGAGCGAGGAGAACCGGGCCCCATGGCGGATTGGCGCAAGCCGCGCGTCGGACACTTCATCGGCGGAGAGTGGGGCGACTCCGCCTCCGGGCGCTCGTACCTGAACCTCTCGCCGTGGTCGGGCGAGACGCTCAGCGAGGTCGCCGCCGGCGACATCGAGGACGCCGACCGGGCCGTCGCCGCCGCGCACGCGGCGTTCGACGGCTGGGCGCGGACGCTGCCGCACGAGCGCCAGCTCGTGTTCCTGCGCGCGGCCGACGTCCTGGAGCGCCGCGGCGAGGAGGTGCTCGCCGCCCTCGCCGCCGAGACCGGCTGCGGCGCCGGCTTCGGCGGCGTCCAGCTCGGCTTCGCGATCAGGCTGCTCCGCCAGGCCGCGCAGCTCGCCTACCGGCCGGCGGGAGAACTGCTGCCGTCGGACGTCGCGGGCACCACCGCGATGGCCGTCCGCCGCCCCGTCGGCGTGGTCGCGGCGATAACGCCGTGGAACGCCTCCCTGACCCTCGCCGGACGCGGGATCGTCGGCCCGCTCGCGCTCGGCAACACGGTCGTGCTGAAACCGTCCGAGGACTCCCCGTACACCGGCGGCGCGCTCTGGGCGGAGATCCTGCAGGAGGCGGGCCTGCCGCCCGGCGCCCTCAACGTCGTCACGCACGCCCCCGGCGAAGCGGGCGGCATCGCCGACGCGCTGCTGGCCGACCCGCTCGTCAAGCGGATCAACTTCACCGGCTCCACGGCGACCGGCCGCCGCCTCGCCGAGAAGGCCGGCCGGCACCTGAAGCGGATGGTGCTCCAGCTCAGCGGCCAGAACCCGCTGATCGTCGCGGCCGACGCCGACCTCGACTACGCCGTGGACGCCGCCACCTACGGCGCCTTCGTCCACCAGGGCCAGGTCTGCATGTGCGCCCGCCGCGTCTATGTGGAGCGTCCGCTGGCCGAGGAGTTCGCGACGCGGTTCGCGGCCAGGGCGTCGGCGCTGCCGGCGGGCGACCCGTCCGACCCGGCCACCGTGATCGGCCCGGTGATCAACGAGTGGGCGCTCGCGCTCATCGACCGCCGCGTCCAGGAGGCCGTCGGGCTCGGCGCCCGCGTCCTCGCCGGCGGCGTCCCCGAGCCGCCCTGCTATCCGGCGACCGTCCTCGCCGACGTCCCGGACGAGGCCGAGATCGCGCAGGGCGAGACGTTCGGGCCGGTCGTCGTCCTGGAGGCGGTCGACTCGGCCGAGGACGCCGTCGCCCGCGCCAACGCCTCCGACTTCGGGCTCGTCGCCTCGGTCATCACCGGCGACCGCCCGCGCGGCCTCCGGCTGGCCTCCGCGCTCGACGTCGGCATCGTCCACGTCAACGACCAGCCGGTCAACGACGAGCCGCAGATGCCGTTCGGCGGCGTCAAGGACACCGGCTGGGGCCGCTTCGGCCTGGGCTTCGCCGCCGAGGAGTTCTGCGAGCTCCAGTGGATCACCACACGCGACCAGGACCGCGACTTCCCCTTCTGACTCCGGCGTGCGGCGTGCCCCCTGACCGCTACCGGTCAGGGTGTGGATCCCGGTAATCATGCCACCAAATACTGGCAATGATCATCCGCCCTGCCTCGTCGAGGAGACGCCGTGGATCATCCGCACCCCCTTCCGTCCCGCCGGGCCTTCACCCTCGGCGGCGCCGCGCTGCTCGGCGCCGCCCTCACCGGCCCACTCGCCGGGAGAGCGCGCGCCGCCGCCCCGCCGCCCGGCGAGTGGGTCGACGTGCCCGTGCCGCCGCCGTCCGGGCGGAGCCAGCTGCTCGGCATCGCCGCGCCGGACCCGCGGCACGTCTTCGCCGGCGGCAGCGAGAACGTGTTCCAGCCGGACGCGCGGGCCGTCATGCTGCACCGGACCCCGCGCGGCTGGACGCGGGCCGCGCTGCCCGAGGGGCTGGCCGCCGTCAACGACCTCCGCGCCCGGCACGCCGCGAGCGCCTGGGCCCTCGCCGCCGGTCCGGAGGCCCGCGAGCGCACCGACCTGCTGCACTGGAACGGCCGCCGCTGGACGACGGCGTCCGGGCCCGCCGGCACGCTGCTCCAGGCCATCGACCTGGACCGGACCGGCGGCCTGTGGGCGACCGGCATCGCCGGGGACGCCACGACGGTGTCCGTGCGGCGGCACGGCCGGTGGGCGGACTCCCTCACGCTGGAGCGGCCGTCCGGACTCAACGCCATCGCCGCCGGGAGGGCCGACGACGTCTGGGTCGGCGGACCGGGCGAGTCGCAGACCGGACCGACCCCGCTGTGGCACTTCGACGGCACGGAGTGGACGCGCATCCCGTGGGGGACGACCTACGCCCACTGGATCCTGCAGATCGAGTACGTCGCCCCCGACGACGTGTGGTTCTACGCCATCGAGCAGCATCCGCTGTTCCTGCCGCCGACGCTGCACCACTGGAACGGCTCCGAGTTCACCGTCCACCAGATCCCGGGGCCGTCCGACCCGGTCGGCGACGTGCGCCCGATGTCCGTGGTCGGGTTCCTCGGCTCGATGGCCTCCGACGGGCGGGGCGGCGTGTGGCTGTCCAGCCCGTTCGACCCCGCCCACCTGCTGCACTTCGACGGGTCCTCCTGGACGCGCGCGACCCCGCCCGTCGCGGTGACGGCGTACTCGATGACCCGCGTCCCGCACACGGCCACGGTCTGGGCGGGTACCCAGATCGGGACGGTCTGGCGCCACTCGAACCGGCCCTGACGTCGGTGAATGTCCCCCTCGCCGGCATCAGATCCGCTGCTCGGGAAACAGGGCAGGTGGCCGGTGCGTCCGTCCTGGCCAGGCGCACCACAGCGGCGAGGGGGACTGGTCGTGGGCGATGCCATCATGAACGCCCTGCAGGGGACGATGACGTCGCCGTGGATCTACGCCGCGCTGTTCGGCCTGGCGCTGCTGGACGCGTTCTTCCCCGTCGTCCCCAGCGAGACCCTGATCATCACCGCGGGCGTGTACGCGGCGAGCGGCGACACGATCCTGCTGCTGGTCATCGCCTTCTCGGCGGCGGGCGCCTTCTGCGGCGACCATGTGTCGTACTTCATCGGCCGCTTCGCCGGCGGCCGGCTGGAACGGTGGATCCGGTCCGGACGCCGCAGGCGCGACGCCTACGACCGGGCCGCGAGGATCTTCGACGAGCGCGGCGGCCTCGTCATCATCATCGCCCGCTACATCCCCGGCGGGCGCACGACCGCGACGCTGCTCATGGGCATCGTGCGGTACCCGCTGCGCCACTTCACGCCGTTCGACGCGGTCGCCTCCGTCCCGTGGGCGTCCTACACCGGGCTCATCGGCTACCTGGGCGGCGCCGCCTTCGAGGAGGACCCGGTCAAGGGGCTGATCCTCGGATTCGGCATCGCCCTGGCGATCACCGGGCTCATCGAGGGCGGCCGCTTCCTGTGGAACAGGTTCCACCGGAGCGGCGACGAGCGCGAGGAGCGGGACGAGGCGGCCGCCGGGGAGGAAGCGCGGCCTCCGCGGCGGGAGCGGAGCTGACCGGACGCATGCGGAGCCGGCCCCTTTCCGTATGTCCGGTGTGCATCCCCCGCGGGCGGACACGGTCTGCTACAAGTGTAGTTTCCATGGGTGCGTCCGGGCGGGCGCATCCGACCGGACGGCGGCGGGGGAGTACGTGAGCGCCGAAGGAAGCACCAGGGCCGTCCTCACCGCGCTCGGCGCGAACCTGGGGATCGCGGTCACCAAGTTCGTGGCGTTCGCGCTGACGGGCTCGTCCTCGATGCTGGCCGAGGCGATCCACTCGGTCGCCGACTCCAGCAACCAGGCGCTGCTGCTGATCGGCGGCAAGCGCGCGGAGCGGCGCGCCACCGAGGAGCACCCGTTCGGGTACGGGCGCGAGCGCTACATCTACGCGTTCCTGGTCGCGATCGTGCTGTTCAGCCTGGGCGGCCTGTTCGCGCTGTACGAGGCGTGGCACAAGATCCGCGACCCGCATCCGATCGACACGTGGCAGTGGGTGCCGATCGCCGTGCTGCTGGTCGCGATCGCCCTGGAGGGGACGGCGCTGCGCACGGCGGTCAAGGAGTCGAACCGCAGCCGGGGCACGTCCAGCTGGGTGCAGTTCGTCCGGCGGTCCAAGTCGCCGGAGCTGCCGGTGATCCTGCTGGAGGACACCGGCGCGCTCCTCGGCCTCGTGTTCGCGCTCGGCGGGGTCGGGCTGACGCTGCTCACCGGCAACGGGGTCTGGGACGGGATCGGCACCGCCGCCATCGGCGTGCTGCTCACCGCCATCGCGATCGTGCTGGCCACCGAGGTGAAGAGCCTGCTCATCGGCGAGTCGGCGGGGCCGGAGCACGTCCGGCTGATCAGGGAGGCGATCGTGGCGAGCCGCGACGTCCCCGCGGTCATCCACATGCGCACCATGCACCTCGGGCCGGAGGAGCTGCTGGTCGCCGCGAAGATCGCCGTGGACCTGCAGGACGACGCCCGCGAGGTCGCCGACGCGATCAACGACGCGGAGGCGCGCATCCGGGCGGCGGTGCCGATCGCCCGCCTGGTCTACCTGGAGCCGGACGTCCTGCGAAAAGGCGGGTGAGGGCGGTGACGCGCAGGCCGCTCGGGCGGCTGGAGGCCGAGGTCCTGGCGGCGCTCGCCGCGGCGGGCGGCCCGGCCAGCACGGCCGAGCTGCGGGCGCGGCTGGACGGCGATCCGGCCTACACGACGGTGAACACGATCCTGCACCGGCTGCACGAGAAGAAGCTGGTCACGCGGGTCCGGGCGGGGCGGCACTACCGGTACCGGCTCGCCGTGGACGAGTCGGAGCTGGTGGCGGGGCGCATGCGCGAGCATCTCCGGCACGCCAGCGATCCGGGTACCGTGCTGAACCGGTTCGCGCGGTCGCTGAGCGTCGAGGAGGCGCGCAAACTGCGCGAGTTCCTCGACCGTCCGGAAGGCGACGGGTGAACTGGTTCACCTTCCTGCCCCTGGCCATCATGCTGACGCTCGGCACCGTCCTCGGCCGGGCGCCGTTACGGCTGCACCCGTCCTGGTCGGCGCGGCTGCTGGCGACGACCGGCGCGATGACGGCGGTCGCCGCGCTCGGAACGGGCGTGTTCGTGGCGATCAACTACGCGGCGACGCTGGCGCCGTCCGCCGCCGCGCACGTCCCCGAATGGGCGCTGTTCGGCGACGACCGGCCCGTCCCGGACGCGATCGGAATCGCGGCGGGCGCGCTGTCGGTGCTCGGGGCCCTGGTCGCGGGGCGGACCGTCGTCCGCTGGGTGCGCGAGGTGCGGGCCGCGCGGGTCGACGTCCGGGAGCCGCTCGACACCGACGTCCCGATCGCCGTCGCCGTCCCCGGCCGCCATGGCGGGGTCATCGTCTCGCGGGGGCTGCTGCGCGACCTGTCACCCGAAGAACTCCACGTCGTCTTCCAGCACGAGGCGTCCCATCTCCGGCACCGCCACCACCGGTACCTGGCCGCCGGGGCGCTGGCCGCGGCGGTGCTGCCGCCGCTGCGGCCCCTGGACGGCCGGCTGCGGCTGGCGGTGGAGCGGTGGGCGGACGAGGACGCCGCCGAGGCGACCGGCGACCGCGCCTCCGTCGCCCGGACGCTCGCCAAGGTCGCGCTCGCCCAGCCGCGCCCGGCCCGGCCGGCGGCGACCGCGTTCGCCGAGTCCGGGGTCGTGGAGCGCGTCGAGGCGCTGCTGGGCACGCCCCCGGCGAAGAACGCGGTCACCGGGCCGCTGCTGCTCCTCGGCAACGGCGTCGTCTCCGGCTCGCTGACCGCCGCGACCCTGCAGCTCGATCACGTCATCGCGTCGTCCCTGCTGCCGCTGCTCGCCCTCCGCTGACCCCGCGCAGAGCGAGCGCGGCGCGCCGGTCAGAGCTCGAACTCGGCCGGGTCCAGGCCGACCGCGAAGCACGCCTCCCGGACGACGGCCTTCTCACTGCTGTCGAAGTTCCCGTCCGCGCCGCCGATCACGATGCCGATCTGGATGACGGCGCGCGCCTCGGCGGGCTTCTTCTTCGTCTTGCCGATGTCCTGCAGGACCGAGACCTTCCCGAAGTCGAAGTCGGCGGTGAGCTTGGACACGTAGTCGTTGAAGCGGCGCTGCAGGTCGTCCGCCGGGAAGTTCTGCAGCACCTCGTTGGAGGCGATCAGCGAGGCGGTGCGCTGCCGCTCGGACGGGTCCACGCTCCCGTCGGCCGCGGCGACCAGCGCGCACATCGCCATGCTGGCGTCCCGGAACGCCCCGCTCTTCAGTTCGTTCTTCTTACTGAGCAGTTGCGTCTGCATGGTCTGCGTCGACTCGCGCAGCTTGTCCCAGAAAGGCATCGGATCCTCCGCTCATCGTGGTCTCCATCGACCCTAACCCTGCTTCTACAAATGTAGTAGCAGCCTCGCGCGGCGCTCTCCATGGGGCGCGCCGACTCCGCGACATCGCCGAGGACGCCGCCGCTGAGGCGTTCGCCGTCGCGGCCGAGCGCTGGCCGCGCGACGGGGAGCCCGCCAACCCCGCCGGCCGGCTGGTCACGACCGCCCGCAACCGGGCCGTCGACCAGCTGCGCCGCCGCCGGCGGCTGGCCGGCAAGACCGCGCTGCTCGCCCGCGACCTGGAGACCGGGCCGCCGCCACCGGAGGACGCCATGGACGACCGCGCCGCCATCCCGGACGAGCGGCTGGAGCTGATCTTCACCTGCTGCCATCCGTCGCTCGCCCTCGACGCGCCGACCTGCACCTTCGGGAGCCCCGCGACTGGCGGAAGATCGCCGCCCTGTACGGCACGCTCGCCGAGCGGACCCGCTCCCCGGTCGTCGAGATGAACCGCGCCGTCGCCGGTCTCGCCATCCTCGACGGCCTCGGCCTGGACCACTACCGCTGCTACCACTCGACCCGCGCCGCCCTCCTGCGCCGGGCCGGCCGCGCCGCCGAGGCCCGGGACGCCTACCGCCGCGCCCTCGACCCCGCGCGGACCGAGCCGGGACGCCGCTACCTGACCAGAGTGCTCGACGACGAGGGTTGACGGCGTCACGACGGGACGTCGACGACCACCTTGCCGACCGCGCCTCCCTCCACCGCGCGGTGCGCGTCGGCAGTCCGGTCGAGCGGGAACCGGAGCAGGGGAAGGCCGTGCTCCTCGCCGACCGGCAGCGCGCCGTCGCGGACGGCGGCGGCGACGTCCTCGACGGCTGCGGCACGTGCCTCCGGACCGGCCGTGTAGAGCACCAGGAACTGGAAGCGGGTGTTCAGCACCATGTTCCGCACGACGTCCAGTTCGACTGGCCCGCCGCCGACGTTGGCGTAGGTGGAGATCGTGCCGCGCGGCCGCAGCACCGCCAGGTCCAGGGCGAGGTTCGCGCCGAGCGCCACCTCGGCGACGATGTCGACGCCGTCCGGGGCGATGTCCCGGATCTCGGCGGCGGGGTCGTCCGCGCGGTAGTCGACCGCGTGGTGCGCGCCGGCGGCGGTGGCGAGCCGGGCCTTCTCCGGGCCGCTGACCGTGCCGATCACGGTGGCGCCGGCCCAGCGGGCGAGCTGGACCACCGCGTGCCCGACCGCCCCGGCGCCGCCCGCCGCGAGCACCGTCCGGCCGTCGAGCGCGCCGGGACGCAGCCGGCGCGGCCCGTCCTCGGCGACGGTGAGCGCGCGGTGCGCGGTGAGCGCGGGGACGCCGAGCGCGGCGCCGGCGTCGAAACCGACCCCGTCGGGCAGCGGGACGGCCCGGTCGGCGGGCACGACGGTGAACTCGGCGGCGGTGCCGGTGGGCCGTCCGGCGGCGGCCATGAACAGCCAGACCCGCTCACCGCCCCGGCTCCCGTCGACCCCCGCACCGACGGCGTCGATCACGCCGGCGCCGTCCAGGTGCGGGGTGATCTCGGGGAATCCCATGGGGCCGCCGGAGCGAGCCTGCACGTCGGCCGGGTTTACGCCCGACACAGCGACCCGGACCCGGACCTCGCCGGGGCCGGGCACGGGCAGATCGCGGTCGACGAGCCGGAGCACGCCGGGCCCGCCGCTGCCGCGGTAGATCACGGCCTTCATGATCGTCCTCCTAGCCGAGCAGGACTTCGCTGGAGCGCGACTCGACGGCGTCCAGGGCGGCGAGGGCGGCAGTGTCGAACGTGATCTCGCCGACCGCCATGTTGGCCTCCAGATGGGCGGGGTCTGCGGTGCCGGGGATGAGCAGCACGTTCGGGGCGTGGTGCAGCAGCCAGGCGAGCCCGACCTGGGACGCGGTGACGCCCATCGACGCGGCGACGGCGTGCACGGCCGGTTCCTCGGTCACCTTGGGCAGACCCGGAAAGGCCCCGCCGAGCGGGAAGAACGGGACCCAGGCGATGCCCTCGTCCAGGCACAGCCGCAGCATGTCCTCGCCGTCCCGGGAGACGAGGCTGTAGGCGTTCTGCACGCAGGCGATGCCGGCCGGCAGGGCGCGGCGCAGGACGTCCGGCGTGACGCTGCTCAGGCCGATCGCGCCGATCTTGCCCTCGTCGCGCAGGGCGGTCAGCACCGCGAGCTGGTCGTCGAGGTCCACGACCTGGTCGCCCTCGGGACGCATGCCGGGGCCGGTGTCGAGGCGGCGGAGGTTGACCACCGCGAGCCGGTCGACGCCGAGGCTGCGCAGGTTGTCCTCGACACCGGCCCGCAGCTGCTCGGGCCGCTGCGCGATCCGCAGCGGGACGCGCCCGCCCGGGTCCGGCTCGGCGCCGACCTTGGTGGCGACGAGAACGCCGTCTTCGGGTCGCAGTGCTTCGCGGATGACGGCGTTGGCGAAGCCGAAGCCGTAGAACTCGGCGGTGTCGACATGGTCCACGCCCAGCTCCACGGCGCGGCGCAGCAGGGCGACGGCGTCGTCGCGGCGGTCGGAGAGGCGTTCGAGCTGGGCCGCGCCGTAGCCGACCCGGGACACGGTGCGTCCGGCGAGCGCGGCGGTCGGGGTGCTCATGGTCATGGGGTGCCTCCTCGCGACGTGGTCATGGCGACACCGTACAGGTGACAACTGACAGATTTCAAAATCTGTCATCGCATCGACAGGTGACGGACGGGCGAGAGTTGGTTTCCGTCAGTCCTTCACGTACGTTCCTCGCTGGGGGACCGGCGAGTCGGACAGGGCGGGTCGGACGGGGTGAGCTGGGCAGGCGAGGAGGAGTGATGCGCGGGGAGCCGCTGGACGCGGAGACGGTCGTGTCGGCCACCGAAGAGGTGCTGCGCCGCCACGGACCGGAGAAGACCACGGTGCTCGACGTCGCGCGGCTGCTGGGCGTGAGCCACGGGAGCGTGTACCGGCACTTCCCGTCCAAGGCGGCGCTGCGCGAGGCCGTGATCCGGCGCTGGCTCGACCGGGTGCGGGACGACTTCGCCGCCGCCGCCCAGGACTCGGGACGGCCCCCGGTGGAGCGGCTGCGCGGCCTGCTCACCGGCATGTTCGCCGCGAAATGGGCCAAGGCGAAGGAGGACCCGGAGCTGTTCGCCACCTTCCGGGTGCTGGCGGCCGAGCACAGCAGCGTGTCGTCCGCCCATGTCGGCTTCCTGGTCGAGCAGATCCGCGCCATCGTCGCCGACGGCATCGCGAGCGGCGACTTCGCGGACGGTGAGCCCGAGGTGATCGCGCGGGCCGTCCTCAACGCGACCAGCCGCTTCCACGATCCGGTGCACGCCGAGGAGTGGAACACCCCGGAGGCCGAAGCCGAGTCGGAGGACGTCGTCTCGCTGATCCTCAACGGCATCCGCGCACGCTGACCACGGCCCCGGCCGGTCGCAGGCCGGTCGCAGGCCGGTCGCAGGCCGGTCGCAGGCCGCTCGTCGGCCGTCCCGCCCGGCGAGCGGGACGGCCGAGGAGCCGCGCTCTAGTTGAGCTCTATGTAGTCGAGTTCGGCGTAGCCGGTGCCGCCCTGGAAGTACGGCGATCCCTTCGCCAGCCGGATCACGCTGTACCCGGCGGGCAGATTGACGGTCGTCGACACGGTCGAGCCGAACTGGCCCCAGCCGCCCGTGGGCGGGTAGCTGATCGTGGACCACGCGCCGCCGTTGTAGGCGATGCCCTGCGTCGCCGTCGCCCCCGTGCCGTTGGCGTAGCCGATCTTCATCGTGTACGTCCGGGCGGACGGGACGTTCACGATGAAGTCGACGTAGCTGTCGGTGCGGGGGTCGCCCGTGTTGTCGATCCGGCCGACGTACCCGCCGTTCGAGGCACTCCCGGAGGAGAGCCGTTCGGCCCGGAACACCGCGGCGTTCTCGGCCTCGTACCGGTGCTGGTAGGCGGGTACCCCGCCGGTCGGCTCGATGGACAGGTGGTAGGCGGAGCTCGCGTCCATGCCGGAGACCGGGACCGAGATCTCGCCGTTGTTCACGGTGTACGTCCTGTCCCACACGGCCGTCGGGCCCGCGACCGCGGTGTGCCGTCCCGAGTACGGCGTCGACTCGAGCCGCACCCGGACGGACGGGCCGAGCGCGTTCAGCCCGGTGACCCGGACGGTGTTGGTCCCGGACGCGTGCCCCGCGACCACGTTCACGATCTTGCGGGTGCCGTCGTAGGAGGCGAAGCCGTCCAGCCCGGTCTGCGCGGCGGGCGTCGTGGCGACCATGGACCCGGCCATGTCGCCGTACCACTTGTACAGCCAGTACGTGCCGGTGGGACGCCCGTCGGTGACGAGCCCGTTGAGCGTCCCGTACTCGTACCAGAACGCGCGGTCGGCCGAGTCGACGCCGCCGCGTTCGAGCTTGGCGATGAAGCTCGCCGCCGCGCCCGGACGGTCCACGGCGTCGGTGCCCGCGTACTCGTTGACGGCGATGCGGCGCGGGCTGATCCCGAGCGAGCGCTCCAGCGCCCGGTAGGCGGCGATGTCGGCGGCGATCGCGGACGGGTCCTGCGCCAGCTCGTGCCAGCAGACGACGTCCGGCAGCACGCCGTTGTCACGGGCGTAGGTCAGGAACGACCGCATGTAGTTCCCGTTGTACCAGCTCAGGCTCGGCCCGATGATCGGCGTGACCGGGTCCTTGGCGCGGACGCGGCGGAAGGTGCGGGCCCAGCCGGCGTTGAAGTCGCCCGCCGCCGCGGTGTTCCACGTCCCGTCCGGCTCGTTCCAGAGCTCGTAGCCCTCGATGTTGGTGACGTCGGTCCTGGCGAGCCGGGCGTTCACCTGGGCGTCGACCTTGGCGAGCCAGTCGTCCCAGCTCACCCACCTGTAGGGGAAGTTCGGGTAGATGTCGGGCATCCGGATGATCACCGACGCGCCGAGCCTGTCGGCCTGCGGGGCGACCAGGAGCGCGTCCCCGGCGGGAGGCTGGCCGTTCGGCGCCTGCCGGACGCCGGGCGCGGGCTGGGTGACCGTGCGCAGGTGCAGCGGGTACATCAGCGCGTTGGCGGGCCGGTTGCCCTCGATCAGCCCGTAGAGGCCGCCGGCGGCGGCATGGGTGACGGGGCGGAACGGCGCCGCGGCGTTCACCACGAGCGTGGCTCCGTCGGCGTGCGCGGGGGTGGTGGGGACGGCCGTCTGGAGCGCGGCGATCGCGCTCACGGCGAGTCCGGCGGCGAGGAACGTCCGGCGTCTGGAACTCATGGATCACCTCGGGGGTGGGGCCGCCGGTGCCCTCTGAAGGCGGAGGACGGCGGCGGGCGGGGGAGCGGGGGGTGCGTGCAGAGGGCGTGCGGGGTGCGTGCGGTGAGCCCGGCGGCCGCGGCGACCAAGCTCCGAAAAGGTTTTCGGGAGGAAGGTAAGAACGTCCGCGCCGGGTTGTCAAGGGGTCGTTTCCGTCACGCGCCGCTTACAATGCTCGGAGCCCGGAAAGGTTTTCGGTGACCAGACGTCCATCCGCACCCGTGACCCTCACCGAGGTGGCCCGGCGCGCCGGGGTGTCGGTGGCGACGGCCTCCAAGGCGCTGAACGCGCGCCCGGACGTCGCCCCGCAGACCCGCACCCGCGTCCTCGCGGTCGCCGAGGAGCTGTCCTTCCAACCCAACGCGCTCGCCCGCGGCCTGCTGTCCGGCAGCAGCCGCACGGTCGGGCTGCTCACCGACGAACTCGCGGGGCGCTTCGCGATCCCGGTCCTGCTGGGCGTCGAGAACGCGCTCGGCGACGGCGAGATGTCGGTGCTGCTGTGCGACGCGCGCGGCGACGCCGTCCGGCGGCGGCAGCACATCCGGACGCTGCTGGCCCGGCAGGTCGACGGGCTGATCGTCCTCGGCGACCGCAACGACGTCCGCGCGTCGCTCACCGGCGACATCCCCGTCCCGGTCGTGTACGCCTACGGGCAGTCCGACGACCCCGGCGACCTGTCCGTCGTCGCCGACGACGTGGGGGGCGCGCGCCTCGCCGCCGAGCACCTCCTCGCCCTCGGCCGCCGCCGCATCGCGCACATCACCGGCGAGGAGGGCTACCGGGCCGCGCGGGACCGGGCGGCCGGGCTGCTGGCCGTGCTGGACGCCGCGGGCCTGCCCCTCGCCGGCGGCCGCCCGTCCTTCGGCGCCTGGTCCCAGCGCTGGGGACGGCAGGCGACCCGCATGCTCCTCGCCGCCGACCCCGGGGTGGACGCGCTGTTCTGCGGCAGCGACCAGATCGCGTACGGCGCCATCGACGCGCTGCACGACCTCGGCCGCCGGGTCCCGGACGACGTCGCCGTCATCGGCTACGACAACTGGGAGATCTTCGCGACCGAGAGCCGCCCGCCGCTCAGCACCGTCGACCTCGACCTCGAACGCCTCGGCGCCACCGCCGCCCACCACCTGATCGCGGCCCTGGAGGGCGAGCGGCGCACCGGCGTCGTCCACCACCCCGGCCGCCTCATCATCCGCGACTCGACCGCCCCCGCCTGATCACCCCGGTGGGGTGGTGGCGGGGCCGGTGCTGGCGCGTAGGGAGATCGGCGGGGTCAGGAGCTGGTGGCGGAGGGGCGCGGTGGGGGCGCCGATGCGTTCCAGGAGCAGGTCGATGGCGATGCGGCCCATCTCGCGTGAGGGCACGTCGGCCGCGGTCAGCGCGGGCGTCACGGCCTCGGCCCACCGGCTGCCGACGATGCCGGTGACCGACATGTCGCGGGGGACCTCCCGCCCGGCGGCGCCGAGGCCCCGGTACAGCCCGCCGAGCGCCGCCTCGTTCAGCGTGACGATGCCGGTCACGCCCGGGTCGTCCGACAGGATGCGCTCGACGCAGGACTCGCCGGACGCGGCGTCGTCCCCGCACTGGTAGGAGCGGCCGGAGACCGCGTGCTCGGCGAGCGCCGCCTCGAAGCCGTCCTGGCCGCGCCGCGCCGACTCGTACCCGGCGCGGATCAGCTCCTCGGACCGGTTCACGAGCGCGAGCCGGCGGTGGCCGAGCTGCGCCAGATGCCGGACGCAGTGCCGGACGAGCCGCCCGTGGTCGAGGTCGACCCAGCTCGTGCCCTCCGGCTCGGCGGTGCGGCCGATCGTCACGAAGGGGAAGCCGGTCGCGCGCATCCGGTCGACGCGGGCGTCCTGCAGCCGGATCTCCATCAGGACCGCGCCGTCCACCCGCCGCTCGCCGATCAGCCGGTGGAAGCCGCGGTCCTCGGCCCCGGCCGGCGACATCAGGACGTCGTAGTCGCGGACGGCGGCGGCGTCGACCAGGCCGCCGATGAAGTCGAGCTGCATGTCGGTGTAGTGCGTGCTCGCGGGCGGGAAGACCAGGCCCAGCGTCCGCGTCTCGCCGCGGGCGAGCGCCCGCGCGCTGGCGTTCGGCTGGTACCCCATCTCGTCGATGACCTGCTGGATGCGCAGCCGGGTGGTCTCCGACACCGGGCGCTTCCCGCTCAGCGCGTAGGACACCGTGCTGCGCGACACCCGCGCCCGCCGGGCGATCTCCCCGATGGTCACGGCCGCCGCGTCATCGAACCGATTCGACAAGGCTCCTCCAACCCGTCCAGTCACGATATCGGTTGTAGCGCATCATCGAACCGGTTCGCTAATCGGTAAGCCAATCCATTGACCTGTGGCGGCTAGGCGCTTATCGTGCATCGAACCGGTTCGGCGAACCGGTTCGATGCAGTGCCGCGCCGGGGCGCGCGCACCCGGAAAGGACGACCGCGATGACCCACCCCCACCACCCCCGCAGGACGCGCCTCCTCGCGGCCGGCACTGCCGCCGCCCTCGCGGCGGCCGTGCTCGCCGGCTGTTCGTCCGGCGGCGGCACCGCCGACTCCGGCACCTACACGGTCTGGGACCCCTACCCCCAGTACCAGGCCGGCTCCGACTGGGCGAAGCTGCTGGACAAGTGCGGCACCGCCGCGGGCGTGAAGGTGAAGCGCACCGCCTACGACACGACCGACCTCACCAACAAGGCGCTGCTCGCCGCGCAGCAGGGCAACGCGCCGGACGTCCTCATCGTCGACAACCCGGTCGTGTCGACGCTCGCCGAGGCCGGCGTCCTGACGACGACGGCCGAGACCGGCACCGACACCTCGAAGATCCAGCCGAACCTGCTCGCCGCCGGGCAGGCCGGCGGCAAGACCTACGGGATCCCGATCGGCGCGAACACCCTCGCGCTCTTCTACAACAAGAAGATCCTGAAGGCCGCGGACGTCGACGTCTCCGCCATCAAGGACTGGACGAGCCTCACCGCCGCGCTCCAGAAGGTGAAGGCGGCCGGCGAGAAGGGCATCACGTTCTCCGCCATCGGCACCGAGGAGGGCAGCTTCCAGTTCCTGCCCTGGTTCTGGGGCGCGGGCGCGCAGCTCACCGGCCTCGACGCGCCGCAGTCGGTCGACGCGCTGACGCTGTGGTCCGACTGGCTGAAGAAGGGGTACGCGCCCAAGTCCGTCCTGAACAACACGCAGACCACCAGCTGGCAGGAGTTCGCGACCGGCGACTACGCCTTCGCCGAGAACGGGACCTGGCAACTGGAGAACGTGAAGAAGGCGGGCTTCCCGTACGGGATCATCCCGATCCCCGGGAAGGACGGCGGCACCGCCCCGGCCCCGACCGGGGGCGAGTTCGTGACCGTCCCGGTGCAGGACGACACCGGCCGGTACGCCACGTCCAAGAAGATCGGCGACTGCCTGACCAGCGGGGACGACTCCTACACCGCCGTCAGCACGCTGTCCTACATCGCGCCGACGACCCAGATCCAGCAGAAGCAGGTCGAGGCCAAGCCCGAGCTGAAGGTCTGGGTGGACGCGGTGCACGCGGCGAAGGGGCGCACCAGCGACAACCTCGGCACCAAGTACCCGAAGATCTCCCAGCAGATGTGGACGGCCGTGCAGAGCGCGCTGAGCGGCTCCGCCACGCCCCAGGAGGCGATGGCGAAGGCCCAGACCTCGGTGAAGTGACGCGGCTCCGGTGACCGACACGGTGAACGACACGGTGAACGACACGATGATCGATGCGGGAGGCGACCTGCTGGTCCGCGCTGAAACGGCGCCCGGACGCCCGCGGCGCCGGCGCACGGGCCACTGGACGGCCTGGGCGTTCCTCCTGCCGCTGGTGGCCTACCTCGTCCTCTTCTACGCCTATCCGCTCTACCGCAACGTCGAGCTGAGCCTGCGGGACTACAACGTCCGGTCGTTCGTCCACGGCGGGGCGCCGTTCGCGGGGCTGGACAACTACGCCGAGGTCGTGCGCGACGCGACGTTCTGGCCCGCGCTGTGGCACACGGTCGTCTTCACGCTGGTGTCGCTGGTGTTCCAGTTCTCGATCGGGCTCGGCCTCGCCGTGTTCTTCAACCGGCACTTCAAGCTGTCGGTGGTGCTGCGGGCCCTCTTCCTGGTGCCGTGGCTGCTGCCGCTGATCGTGTCGGCCTCGACCTGGACGCTGCTGCTCAACTCCGAGGCCGGCGCCGTCAACTGGCTGCTCGGCCTCGCCGGGATCGGGCCGGTGGACTGGCTGACCTCGCCGCACTGGTCGCTGGCCTCGGTGACGATCGCCAACATCTGGATCGGCATCCCGTTCAACCTGGTCATCCTGTACAGCGGGCTGCAATCGGTCCCGGACGAGCTGTACGAGGCGGCGGCGCTGGACGGCGCGTCCGCCTGGCAGCGGTTCTGGCGGATCGCCTTCCCGCTGCTGCGGCCCGTCTCGGCGATCACGCTGATGCTCGGCCTCGTCTACACGCTGAAGGTGTTCGACCTCATCTGGATCATGACGCGGGGCGGGCCCGCGGACTCCTCCGCGACGTTCGCGACCTGGTCCTACCAGCTCGGGTTCGCCAACCCGCTGCCGTCCTTCGGGCCCGGCGCCGCCGTCGGCAACCTGCTGGTGCTGGCGGCGCTGGCGTTCGGCCTGCTCTACATCCGCTTCGAGCGGCGGCAGCGGGAGGCGGCATGACCGGCACCAAGGGCGGCATCAAGGGCGGCACCGTGAAGGCGGCGGGATCGTGGTGGAAGACCGGGATCGCGCTGCTGCTGACCGCGATCATGCTGTTCCCGGTCTACTGGATGCTCAACAACTCGCTCACCCGGGACGAGGACATGCGGCGCACCCCGCCGTCCTTCTTCCCCGCGCATCCCACCCTGGACGGCTACCGCGCCGTCCTGGACCAGCAGCTCCCCTACCTCGGCACGAGCCTGCTCGTCGGGCTCGGCACCGTGCTGCTGACCGTGGTGATCGCCGCGCCGGCGGGCTACGCGCTCGGCCTGCTGCGCCCCCGCGGCTCCGGCGCGCTGAGCTTCCTGCTGCTCGCCGCGCAGATGATCCCCGGGATCATCATGGCGATGGGGTTCTACGCGATCTACCTGAACCTCGGTGTGCTGAACACGCTGCCCGGCCTGATCCTCGCCGACTCCACGCTCGCCGTCCCGTTCGGGGTGCTGATCTTCACCGCCTTCATGGCGGGCATCCCCCGGGAGCTGCTGCAGGCGTCCCGCGTGGACGGCGCGGGGACGTTCCGCACGTTCTGGTCGATCGTGCTGCCGATCAGCCGCAACAGCGTCGTCACCGTCTCGCTGTTCGCGTTCCTGTGGTCCTGGTCGGACTTCATCTTCGCCAGCACGCTGGACGGCGGCGGGCGGTACCGGCCGATCACCCTCGGGATCTACCACTACATCGGCAACAACAACCAGCAGTGGAACGCCATCATGGCCGCCGCGGTCGTGGCGTCGATCCCGACCACGCTGATCCTGATCGGCGCGCAGCGCTACATCGCCGCAGGGGCCACGGCCGGTGCCGTCAAGGACTGACTCCCTCCCCCTTCTTCAGAAACGAGTTCGCTTCTCCATGACTCCCGGACCCTCCTTCTCCGTCCAGGAAATCCCGTTCAGCACCTTCGGCTCCTGGCTCGCCCTCTCGCCCGTCACCGCGCTGGCGACCTACGCCGACGACCTCCACCTGGTCTCCCACCGGGGCGGTCTGAACCCGGTGCTGCGCCTCACCCCGCTCTCGGGCGGCGCCCGCGCGGAAACGACGATCACCGCCACCCCCGGCCGGCTCGCCTGGGCGCATCCGTCCGGCACGATCGAGGCGGCGTTCGAGTCGCCCGACACGGTGCGGCTCCGCGGCTCCGGCCTCGCGCTGCGGCTGGACGCCGCGATCACCGAGCTGACCCCGTTCACCGGGACCTACTTCTACGACGCCGCCGGCGCCCACGTCTTCACCTCCTACGAGACGGGCCACCGCTACCGCGTGACGCTGATCGCGGGCAAGGCCGCCGCGCACGGCGCCCAAGCCCTCGGGGACGCCGGACGCGGCCTGACGTTCGGCGCCGGCGGCGGGAACTGGGAGGCGGCGGTCGAGGAGTACGGCACGGCCCGTCCGCCCTACTCCCCGTCCGCGCCGTTCGACGCCGTCAGCGCGGCGTCGCTGTCGGCCTTCGCGGCCTTCGCGGACGCCATCGCGCCCTGGCGCAACGCGGACACCCCCGCCGCCGAACTGGCCGCCTACGTCCTGTGGTCGGCCACCGTCCGTCCGGCGGGCTTCCTCGGACGTCCGGGCGTCCTGATGTCCAAGCACTGGATGGACAAGGTGTGGAGCTGGGACCACTGCTTCAACGCCCTCGCCCTGGCCGCCGGCGACCCCGCGCTGGCCTGGGACCAGTACCAGATCCTGTTCGACCACCAGGACCCGTCCGGTGCCCTGCCCGACTCGGTGACGCATTCGGAGGTCCTCTTCAACTACGTCAAGCCGCCGATCCACGGCTGGGCGTTCGGCCACCTGCGCCGCCGCCTGCGGTTGGACCGTTCCGAGCTCGAACGCGTCCACACCCAGCTCGAAGCGTGGACGCGGTTCTGGCTCACCGCGCGCCGCGCCCCGGGCAGCCCGTTCCCGCACTACGAGCACGGCAACGACAGCGGCTGGGACAACGCGACGGCCTTCGACCCCGAACGGGTCGTCGAGACCGCCGACCTGAGCGCGTTCCTGATCCTGCAGATGCGCGAGCTGGCGCGGCTCGGCGCCGAACTCGGCCGTCCCGCCGCCCACTGGACGGCCGCCGCCGACGAGCTGCAGGCCGAACTCTTCGCCCGCCTCTGGCAGGGCGACCGCTTCGCCACCCGGGGCGTCGGCTCCGGGGACACCTGGCACACCGACGGCCTGCTCGACCTGATGCCGATCGTCCTCGGCGCCGGCCTCCCGCCGTCCGCCGCGGACGCCCTCGCCGGCCGGATCACCGCGCACCTCACGGAGTTCGGCCTGGCCACCGAGCTTCCCGCGTCGCCGCACTACCGTTCCGACGGGTACTGGCGCGGCCCCATCTGGGCCCCGGCGACCGTCCTGATCGAGGACGGCCTGCGCCGCGCCGGCCGCACCGCGCTCGCCGACGAGATCAGCGCCCGCTTCCGCGCCCTCTGCGAGCGCTCCGGTTTCGCCGAGAACTTCGACGCCCTCACCGGCGCCGGCCTCCGCGACCGCGCCTACACCTGGACGGCCAGCGCCTACCTCCTCCTGGCCGCCGCCGCTGAAACCCGCCGCGGCCGCTCGGACGCGGGACGAGAGGAGGCGATCGCCGGGGGATGAGGCCCCGGACGAGCGGCGGGCCGCCCCGCGGAGGCTCCACCACGGGCGGCGGGCACGTACCCTGGCCGTGGGTTTCGCAGGCCAGAAAGGTCATTCTGGTGCGCAGAACGGGGGTCGCCTTGTGGACAAGCCGCTGAAGACGCCGCCGCCGTACGCCGTGGCGAGCGTGGACAACGCCCTCCGCATCGCCGCGATGCTCCAGCTGGAAGGGCCGATGACCGTCACGGAGGTGGCCGGGCGGCTCGGGGTCGCGGGCTCGACCGCGCACCGGCTGCTGGCGATGCTCGTCTACCGCGACTTCGCCGTCCAGGACGCGGACCGCTCCTACCGCGTCGGCCCCGTCCTGGAGCTGGCCGCGCACTCCCAGTCGGCCGCGTCCCGGCTGCGCGCCGCCGCGCTGCCGCACCTGCGCCGGCTGGTCGACCTGCTCGACGAGTCGGCCAACCTGACCGTCCGCACCGGCCGGACCGCCCGGTTCATCGCGAGCGTCGAGTCGTCGCAGGCGCTGCGGGTCGGCTCCCGCGAGGGCATGGTCTTCCCCGCGCACCGCACCACCGGCGGCCTCCTCCTGCTCGCCGAGCTGCCGCCGGACGAGCTGGACGCCCTCTACGCCGGGCCGCGGCAGGACGAGTCCGCCGCCCGGCCCGACCCGGCCGAGCTGCGGGCCGAGCTGGAGCGGGTCCGCCGCAACGGCTTCGTGGTCAACGACGGCCGCTCCGAGCGCGGCCTCGTCGCGGTCGGCGTCCCGGTCCGCGACCCGGACGGGACGGCGGTCGCCGGCCTCTCGGTCTCCATGCCGAGCATCCGCTACGGCAAGGAGGAGCTGCCGCGCCTGGTCGTCACCCTCAAGGGCGCGGCGACCGCCCTCGAACAGACCCTCCGCGCCGACTGACCGCAGCCCGTCGAGGGTCACTGGCCGCGCAGGGCGGCCGCCCGTGCCTCGCCGAGTGCCGCCATGGCCTCGGCGAGCAGCGTCATCTGCGGGGCGAGGTCGCGGGCGGGGTCGGCCTGCGTCGCGACGAAGGCGCCGTCGAACCCGGCGATGCCGAAGTACTCCAGCTCGTCCGCGACGGCCTGCGCGATCTCCGCGCCCTCCGCGGCGAAGGACGCCGCGATCATCTCGTTCATGTGCACGCGGCCGTCGTGGCGCACCTGCTCGATGATGGCGTCCACCTCGGCCTCGGCGGCCTCCGCGCTCATGATCAGGATCAGGTGCAGGCGCAGGAAGTCGGGGCGCGCCGCGAAGACCTCGCCGGTGCGCAGCAGGAACCACGTCAGCCGCTCGCGGGGCGTGCCGCCCTCGGGCCCGCCCGCCTGCGCGTCCCGCATGGCGGCGAAGAACTCGTAGGCGCCGCGCGCCATGACCGCCGACAGCAGCCCGGCCTTCGACTGGAAGTGGTGGTAGACCGCGCTCTTCGGGAGGCCGGTCTCGCGGCTCAGCACCGACAGCGAGGTGGCGGCGTAGCCGCGCTCCGCCATGACCCGTGAGGCGACGTCCAGGATCTCTTCCCGGGACCTGCGGCCACGGCGGTTGCCGTTCTTCTCGTCCGCCACGCGTTGAAGCATAGATGTCCGCGCCGGCACGCCCGCCACCTGCGGTTCTGTCCTGCGGAAAAGCGTGGACGCCCGCCCGCGCGCGTGTGAAGGTGGTCACGATCGTACCGAACGATCGGTACAAAACTTGGACTTGTCGATCGGACCGCCCTTCGGAGCCCGCATGACCCAGCAATTCGACGCCGACGTCGCGATCGTCGGCTACGGCCCCACCGGGGTGACCGCCGCGCTCACCCTGGCGAAGCACGGCGCGTCGGTCGTCGCGCTCGAACGGGACCGCGACATCTACCCGCGCGCCCGCGCCGTCACCGTCAACGACTGGACGATGCGGATCTTCCAGAGCCTCGGCATCGACGAGCGGATCACCCGGGTGATCGAGCCGCAGCGGGCGCTGCGCTGGGTGACCTACGACGGCACCGAGATCATGCGGGTCGAGCACCCGCCGTCCGCGCTCGGCCCGAAGCCCCGCTTCTACAACATCTACCAACCGGCCATGGAGACCGAGCTCCGCGCCTGCGCCGCCGAGTGCGGCGACCTGATCGACGTCCGCTACGGCGTCGAGGTGACCGGGCTGGAGCAGGACGCCGGCGGCGTCACGGTGACGGCGGTCGACGCCGCGACGGGTGAGACGCGCACCGTCCGCGCCCGCTACGTGATCGGCGCCGACGGCGGCGGCAGCGCCACCCGCGCGATGATCGGGTCCGAGCTGCTCGGCGACACCCTCGACGTGCAGTGGATCGTCATCGACTGCCGCGTCAAGCGCTGGTGGCCCGACCGCGACTTCCTCACGTTCTGGTCCGACAAGCAGCGTCCCGTGGTCGACATCGCGCTCTCCGCCGGCAACCACCGCTGGGAGATCCCGCTCAAAGCGCACGAGACCGAGGCGGACTTCGCGTCCGAGGACGACGTGTGGCCGCTGCTCAAGGCGATGGGCGTCAGCACCGACGACGTCTCGATCCACCAGTGGGCCTTCTACCGCCACCACACCCGGATGGCCGAGACGTGGCGCGCGGGGCGGGTCTTCCTCGCCGGCGACGCCGCCCACCTCATGCCGCCGTGGGCCGGAGCCGGCATGCAGACCGGCATGCGGGACGCCCACAACCTCGGCTGGAAGCTCGCCCGCGTCCTCAAGGGCGACCTCGGTGAGGGCTGGCTCGACACCTACGAGGCCGAGCGCCGCCCGAACGCGGCCTTCTACACCGGGCTGGCCGTCCAGCTCGGCCGCGTCATCAAGCAGGAGGCGACCCCGGCCGAGATCGAGGAGATGAACCGCGTCCCGGAGAACACGGTCACCCCGTTCGAGCCGCCGCTGACCGCGCCGCCCGTCCTCGACGCGGGCTGGCTGCGCGGCCCGGTCGGGGACGCCAGCATCGTCGGACGCATGGTCCCGCAGCCCATCGCGGGCGACACGACCGGGTGGATGGCGCGCCTGGACGACCTGCTCGGCGACGGCTTCGTCCTGCTCGGCGCCGACACCGACCCGGCGGCGCTCCTCACGCCCGAGGAGAGGGCCGCGTGGGACGAGCTCGGCGCCCGGTACCTCGCGATCCGTCCCAAGACCGCCTACACGCAGGGCCCGGACGAACTGGTCGACCTCGACGAGGTCCTGCTGCCGTGGCTGGCCCGGTACGGCGTCCGCGCCGTCGCGGTGCGTCCCGACAGGTTCGTCGCCGCGGCCGACGCCTCCGGCCTGGCCGTGCCCGCCTAGAGCCCGCCTAGAGCCCGCTTAAGAGAAGGAGCGATCACCATGACGGGAGTCAAGGAACTCGCGTACGTCGTCTACGAGGCGAGCAGCCTCGCCGACTGGGAGCACTTCGCCGTCGACCTGCTGGGCATGCAGCTCGCGGACAAGAGCGCCGGCGCCGTCGCCTTCCGGACCGACGCGAAGGCGTACCGCTGGCTCGTCCGGCAGGGCCCGGCGGACGACCTCGCGGCCAGCGGCTACGAGGTCGAGAGCGACGCGGCCCTGGACGCGATCGCCGCCCGGCTGACGGCCGCCGGCGTCGAGGCCGCCGAGGGCGACGCCGCCCTCGCCGCGTCCCGCAAGGTCGAGCGCATCCTGGTCACCACCGACCCGATGGGCAACCGCGTCGAGCTCGTCACCGGCTTCGCCGACGCCGCCGCCCCGTTCCACTCCGACGTGCTGCTCGGCGAGTTCGTCACCGGCAGCGGAGGCGCGGGCCACCAGGTGCTGCTCTCCAAGGGCGTCGCCCGCGAGACCTACCTGGCCTTCTACGAGGAACTCCTCGGCTTCCGGATCTCCGACATCATCGTCGAGGAACTCGCGCCCGGCGTCGTCGCCGACCTGATCTTCCTGCGCTGCAACCCGCGCCACCACTCCGTGGCGTTCGGGGACATGCCGCACCCGAAGAAGACCCACCACTTCATGGTCGAGGTCACCGACATCCGCGACGTCGGCACCGCCTACGACCGCTGCATGGACGCCGGGCAGCCGTTCGAGATGACCCTCGGCATGCACCCGAACGACCGCATGTTCAGCTTCTACGTCCAGACCCCGTCCGGCTTCAGCGTGGAGTACGGCTGGGGCGGACTGCTCGTCGACGACGAGACCTGGCAGGTCAAGACCCTGGACAGGCTGCACAGCTGGGGCCACCGCCCGCCCGGGGCCGTCGCGGCCCTGCTCGCCGGAAAGGACGCCCGCTGATGCCGCTGACCCAGGCCGAGACGGCCCGCACTGTCACGACCAAGGACTGGAAGCTCCGCTACTACGAGGCGGGCGACGGGCACCCGGTCGTTCTCCTGCACGGCAGCGGCCCCGGCGCCACCGGCTGGAGCAACTTCTCCGCCAACATCGGGGCGCTCGCCGAGCACTTCCACGTGTACGCGGTCGACATGCCCGGCTGGGGCGACTCGGACGCGGCCACCGTCGACCGCCTCGACCACGTCGACGCCGCGATCCAGTTCCTGGACGCCCTCGGCATCGAGAGGGCCGCGTTCGTCGGCAACTCGATGGGCGGCCAGACGTCCCTCCGCCTCGCCACCGAGCACCCCGACCGGATCAGCCACCTGGTCACCATGGGCCCGCCGGTCGGCCGGACCCCCGGCCTCTTCGCCCCCGGCGGCGGCCCGTCCGAGGGCCTGAAGGTCCTCATCGAGACCTACCGCGAGCCGACCCCCGAGAACATGCGCCGCCTCGTCGAGATCATGTGCTTCGACACGGCCGCGTTCGCCACCCCGGAGCTGTGCCGGGCCCGCTCGGACGCGGCCCTCGCCCGTCCCGAGCACCTGCGCAACTACGTCGAGGGCCTGCCGAAGGGCGCCCCCCTGCCGACCTGGGTCAAGCCGGAACTCCTCCCGGCCATCCAGACCCCGACCCTGCTCATCCACGGCCGCGACGACCGCGTGGTCCCCTTCGAGAACTCCCTCTACCTGCTGGCGAACATCCCCGACAGCCGCCTGGTCCTCCTCAACCGCTGCGGCCACTGGGCGATGATCGAGCACGCCGCCGAGTTCAACCGCCTGGTGACCGACTTCCTCCGCAACACCCCGTAGCCCGCGTACGCGTCACGGCGGCGGGCTCTGCCGTAGCCGGGCATGGGCCGCGCTGAGGCGTTCGTGGTCGGGGCGGGGCGAGCGGTCGCCGGACACCTCGTCCGCCCAGGCGAGCAGGCGGTGCAGATGGACGCCGGCGTTCCCGGTGGTGATGCCGGGCTCGCCCAGGGCGATCTCTCCGCCGGTGCCGTCGATGGTGATGAGCGTGCCCGCGGGGACGACGCGCCCGCCGATGCGGACGTGGTCCGCCTCGGTGTCGACGGTGAGGCCGGCCGCGTCCACGACCGCGGGCTTGCCCATGGCCCGCGCGACGACGGCGGCGTGGCTGGTGGGGCCGCCGAGGCTCGTGGCCACCCCGGCGGCCGCGGCGAGTCCGTGCATGTCGAGCGGTGAGGTGGTCGGACGGACGAGGATCACCGGCCCGCGCCCGCCGGCGGCCATGCGGGCGGCCCGGTCGGCGGTGACCGCGATGCGCCCGGACGCGACGCCGGGGCAGGCGCCTCGCCCGCGAGTGAGCAGGTCGGTCCCGTCGCCGGTGTCCATGCGCGGTGTACGGGCGGCCTGGAGATGCCGCGGGGAGATCCGGCGGAGGGCCGTGCGGCGGTCGATGAGCCGGTCGTCGGCGAGGTCGACGGCGGTGCGGACGGCGGCGCGGCCGGTGAGGCCGCCGGGACGCACCTGCAGGAACCACAGGACGCCCGCCTCGAAGGTGAACTCCACGTGGCAGGCGTCGCGGTAATGCCGTTCGAGGCGGCGGAGGGCGGCCACGAGCCGCTCCGCCACCGCCGGTTCGCGGGCGGCGAGTTCGGAGAGCGGCCGCGGGGAGGAGCGTCCGGAGACGACGTCCTCGCCCCGCCGTCCGAACAGGACGTCGCCGAACGGGGCCCTCGCGCCGGTGTTCGGGTCGCGGCTGAAGGCGACGCCGCTCCCACTGTGCTCGTCGCGGTCGCCGAACACCATCGCCTGCACGACCACCGCCGTCCCGAGGTCGTGCGGGATGCCGTTCAGCTCGCGGTACGCGGTGGCGCGCGGGCTGTGCCAGGACGCGAGGACCTCCCGCACGGCCGCGTGCAGCCGGCCCGCCGCGTCGGCGTCGAGGCCGACGTCGAGCACGGTGTCCAGCATGCCGGGCATCGACACGGCGGCACCGGACCGCACTGCCACCGCAGGCACGCCGCCGTCCGCCGGCGTCGCGGCGAGCAGCCGGACGGCGGCGGCGAGTTCGGCGTCCAGGCCGTCCGGGAAGCGTCCGTCGCGGAGGAAGGCCCGGCAGGCGCGGGTGCCGATGACGAACCCCGGCGGCACGGGCAGGCCGAGGCGCCGCAGCACGACGAGGCCGTGCCCCTTGCCGCCGAGGACGTCCGCGGACTCCCTGGTCTCGGGCGCGAGCGGATGGATCCAGGTCATCGGGCGTCGGCCTGCCGGCGGGGGATGCCGAGGGTGGCGAGCAGGTCCTCGTGGAGCTGGAACCACACGGTGTGGTACGAGGTCATGCTGTCCGCGAGGTGCTCCCGTTCACCGGCCCGCGCGCGGCCGAGCGCCGTGCCGAGCCGGACCCGGTACCGGCCGAACCGGGGGAGCGCGGCGGCCAGGTCCGTGATGACGGCCTCGGCGCGCCGGTCCAGATCGGCGAACCTGTCCAGGACGCGGGCGTCGTAGGACGCGTCGGAGTGGTCGTTCGGCGCCGCCACGCCGTCCATGGTGCGCACCTGCCACGCCGAACACAGGTCGAGCAGCTCCGGGTTCAGCACCATGAACCGCTCGTACGCCGCGGTCAGCGCGCCCAGGACGCCGCCGGCGTCGACTTCGCGGGCGGTGCGCCGGGCGTCCTCGTCGCGGCCCGCGCTGGTGAGCCCCCATGCCCCGGACGTCCGCGTCGCCAGCCCCGCCACCGCGAGGTCGATCAGGCAGGACTCCGCGTCGGGGCCGGAGAGCCCGGCGGCGTCGGCGACCCGGGACAGCTCGGCGTGACCGATGCAGCGCAGGACGTGCAGCACCGCCGATTCGCCGGAGCCCGTCATGCCCGGTCCGTTCCGGTGCGCCGCTCGGCGGGGGACGGTGCGGTCGCCGCCGCGTACGCGGCACCCCTCCCCGTCGCCCGCGCGGTGACCGTCCCGTCCTGGACGCGTACGGCGGCCTCGGTGCCGGCGGCCGTCCCGGCGCCGACGGCGGTCGCGAGCACGGCCCGCTCGTCGAGGACGAGCCGCACCGGCAGCCGGGTGTCCGGCCCGAACGCCCGCCGCAGGCACCCGGCGAGGTCGGTGACCCGCAGCCGGGCGAGCGCCCCGGTCTCGGCCGGATCGTCCGTCACCAGCGCCACGGTGACGGTGTCGCCCGGCCGGGCGGCGCGCACCGCCTCCTCCGCCGCGCCGAGCCGGCCGGTGCCGAGGACCGCGATGATCCCGTCCCCGTCGAAGCCCACGGGTCGGCCGGTGAGCACGTCGGTCAGGTCGCCGGGCGGCGTCCAGGCGTCGCGGCAGAGCGTCGGCGCGGCGACGTACGGGAGGTGCGGCGGGTCCCAGACGTCCTCCACCGCGTGATCGGCGAGCCGGCGGCAGGCGCGCGCCACGTCGAACGGGTCGCCGAAGCCCGGCGCCGTCTCGGCGAGATGCCCCGCCCCGTGCAGCAGCGTCAGGACCAGCTCCGCCAGCCGCACCCGGCGGCCCGGACGCGGCGTCCGGCACGACTCCAGGGCGAGCGCCACCAGCAGAGCGTCCAGCCCGGCGAGCCCGGCCATGGCCGCGCGGCCGGGCTCGTCCTCGAACACCCCGGTCAGCGACCGCGACCGGACCTTGCCCGCGTCGGGCGAGTCGCCGGCCAGCGGCAGCCGTTCGAGCCACGCGCGGGCGAACGCCTCCGTGCCGTCCGGCAGGTCGAGGGGCTCCGCCCGGCCCGGCGCCGGCGTGCCGGACGCCTCGCGCTGGACGGTGTCCAGCAGCACGGCCAGGTACAGCGACCGCTTGCTCGGGAAGTTCGAGTACACGGCGCCGCGCGTCAGCTCGGCGCGGGCGGCGATGCGGTCGACCTTGGCGGCGGCGAAGCCGTGCTCGGTGAACTCCGCCACCGCCGCCGCGAGCACGGCGGCGCGCGTCCGGGCCTGCTGCTGCGCCCGGGTCAGCCGCACCATCGACGGACCCCCTCCGCGTTCGTCACGGCGATCAGCATACTCACATCATCTGGATGATAAGAACATCTAAATGTTGGCTGTACCCAACTCCGTTGGACGAAGGGACCGCCGTGACCGGCTACGGCCCGGATGCTCACCGAGGAGCTCGGCCGCTGACCGCTTGGAGGGCCGTGCTCTCCGGTTCAGCCGTCCGTGCCGCCTGGAGCGCGAGCAGGTGGTGGGACGGTGCGGGCGGCTGATTCGGACAGGGTTCGGAGGGTGGTGGCGGCGGTGGTCAGGTCGGCGGCGGCGATCGTGGCGGCGGTTAGGTGGGCGTTGGCTGCGGCGGCGAACCAGGGCGGGGTCGCCGGGTCGTCCTGGAGGCGTTGTGCCAGGGCGTGCAGGCGCGCGGCGGCGTCCGCGACGGCCTCGGCGTCGGTGAGCAGCAGGGCGGCGGTGTCGGCGACCGAGCGGCGGGCGGGCAAAGGCGGCCTCCTAGGCGGGGAAGACGGGAGTGCCCGCGTCGCGCCGGAGCATCCGGTGCGGGCTGCTGAGGCAGAGCATCGGCCGGGCGCCGTCGAGGCCGAGGGTGCGCAGCCGGTCGGCCAGCGGATGGTCGCCGGCGGCGTGCAGGCGGGCTCGCGGCGCGAGGTGCAGGCGGGACGGTCCATGGGTGTGGACGAGCGAGCGCAGCGTGGCGTCCCCGAGCGCGGAGTAGAGCACCAGGTCGCCGGAGTGCGCCGCGCTGCTCGCGCCCAGTGATCCGGCGAAGGTCAGGATGCGGTCGTGCGGGGTGTCGATGGTGACGGCGGCGCTCCGGGCGTCCAAGCGGACGCGCGTGGGGGCGGTGAACGCGTCGTCGCTCCACAGGTTCCGGTGGGCGGCGCCGGCGGCGGGAGTGCTCAGCGCGGTCGCGAGCGTCCACAGGCCGGCGCCGCGCAGGTGCGGGCGGTGCAGCAGGTCCAGCCAGACGCCGACCGGACGGGGGCACCACGGATCGTGGACGAGCAGGCCCAGGGAGATCTCGTGGTGCGGGCCGAGCGTGCTCTCGCGGTGGTCGTGGACGTGGAGCGCGACCAGTGAACGTCCGCCGGCACGGACCGGGACGGCGCCGGCGGCATCACCGAGCACGGCCGCGGCCGAGGCGGCGTCGGTCGCGAACCACGCCGTGAGGGTCGCCGCGTCCGAGGTGCGCGCGGGCAGCTCCACCGGGCCGTCGGGAGTGGGCGCGGCGCGGGAGGCGACCGTCAGGAACGGGAAGCCCGCCGGGCGCCGCGCGTCGTCGTAGAGCTGGTAGAGCCGGCGCTGGACGACGGGGCCGGTGTAGGGCGCGAGCCGCCGCTCGATGTGCGCGCGGGCCTCGGGGAGGTCGTGCTCGATGTTGGCGGCGTAGTGCTCCAGGCTGTGGCACGCGGGGAACAGGTGCGTCGGATCGGTGTAGTCCACGACGTACCGGCCGGGCCGCTCCGCGAAGCAGTTCCCGGCGCCCTGCCCGTCCAGGCTGGGGATGATGTCGTGCTGGTTGGTGACGCTGGCGACCCAGGTGGCGGGGTCGGCCGGCTCCTTGAAGTCGATCGGCGAGCCGATCGCGATGACGTGGGTGAGCCGGTAGCGCGCGTTGAGCGCGGCGTCCCGGCTCAGGCTCATGACCGCCGCGCCGCCGGCGCTGTGGCCGATCATGGCGAGGTCGGCGCCGGCCGGGATCCGGTGGTCGGCGAGGGCCTTGGCGAGGGAGCGGCTGTAGGGGCCGCTGTCCTGGACGGTGCTGCTGAACGCGCCGAGCAGGTCGGCGGGCGAGGCGTCGTCGGGGACGCCCATCCGCATGCCGGGGGCCAGCAGGACGTACCGCTCGACCCCGTCGGGGCCGCGCACGGTGAGCACCAGCGCGCGGCCGGTCGGCCCGATCGCGCGCAGGTCGCCGAGCAGGCCGAGCAGCGACGCCTCCCGGCAGAACCGGGCCGCCTCCCGCGGGGACGGCTCGGTGCGCACGGCGGCGCCGAAGCCGCGGTCCAGGCGCGCGATGGCGCGGTTGCTCAGCCCGGTCAGCGGGTCGGCGGTCGCGGCGCCCATGCCGGTGGCGATGAGCCAGGCCGTGCGGTCGTTCAGCGGGTTGCGGTCGAGCAGCGCGCGCAGCGCGAGGACCTCGCTGAACACGGGCGACACGGCGGTCAGCGCGCCCGCCGCCCCGCGCTCCCCGACCAGGTCGCGCAGCGCCGCCGCCACGCCCGTCCGGCCCTCGCCGACCGCCTCGATCAGGCGGCCGACCAGCGGATCGCCGGTGAGCGCGGGATCGGTGCGGGCGACCGCGGCGATCCGCAGCCGCAGCGACGTGGTCATGACCGCGACCGGGAGGCTGGACGCGCCCGCCAAGCCGCCGATCTTCGCGCCGAGGACGCCGAGCACGCCGCCCGACAGGGCCCAGCCGAGCCCGGCCGGGTCGGTGATCGCCCGGACCAGCGCCCGCTGCGCACGCCACCCCTCCCGCGGCGCGCGGCACGCGGCGGCGGCGACCTGCGGATCACCGAGCGCCGCCGTGGCGTGCGCGGACGCCTCGCGAAGCGCATGCGCGATCTCGGCCAACTCCCGCGCAGCCCCCAACAGCCCCGACACACCACCCCCGCCGGTTGTGCCGGCGGGCGTGTTGTCGGGTGTCGGGGTGGTCATCGGAGGGCTCCGCGCCAGGTCATGCTCACGAAGCGGGGGTGCGGGTCCTCGGGGGTGTTGCGGGCGAGGACGTCGCTGATCGTGCGGGTCTCGGCGATGATCCGCAGGCCGGTGCGGGTGAACGTCGCCGGGGTCAGCACCCGCGGGGCCAGCAGCGGATTGGTGAGCGCCTGCGAGAACGCGTCGATCGCGATGATCTTGGTGAGGAGGGGCGGCAGGACGGCGGCGGCGGAGCCGGGCTCCTCGGCGAACAGGCCGACGTACAGCTCCAGGTCGTCCACGCTCCGGTACCGGTCGGCCAGGGCGTCCTGGACGCGCGGGTCGCCCGAGACTTGGGCGAAGTCGCGGACCCGGGGGAAGCGGCAGTGGGCGCGGTAGTCGTTGTAGGGGGCCAGTTGCAGGGCGCGGCCGTCGGCGATCGAGGAGACCTCGACCTCGCGCAGCAGCGGGTCGGTGTTGAACAGGCCGATGCGTCCGGCGCGCTGCTCGGAGGCGTCCTCGAACAGCCGGCCGAGCCCGGGGCCGGGGATCAGCGCGGCCCCGAAGAGCGTCCGGGCGGCGGGCAGTTCGGTGTCGCCGACGACCAGGCTGGACGGGATGAGGCTGTGCCAGCGGTAGACGAGGTTGAACTCGACCGACGCCCAGTTCTGCCGGTGCCAGGGCGCGCGCCGCAGCGTCCGGCCGAGGCGCGGGTCCAGCAGGAACCGGAAGTGGTAGGGCGTGATGTGGTTGATGTACTCCTCGACGACCAGCCGGATGACCTCGACGATGACGATGTTGCGGGCGGTCTGGAAGAGGCGCTCGTCGTCCCAGCCGGGGTTCTCCGCGGCGAGCGTCCGGGCGACCCGGTTGTGCTCGCGCAGGAACAGCACCGTCATCATCGTGAAGCCGACCTGCACGTTGCCGCGGTCGCCGCCGGTCGCGAACAGGGTGTCGCGCTGCGCGTCGGTGAGCAGCTCCATGCGCACCGCCGTCAGCGTCGAGAACTCCGGCTTGACCTTGCCGTTCTCGCAGAGGAAGGGCGGGAACTCGCCGCCGTTGAGGAGCTGGCTCTTGAGCAGGCCGCCCTCGTGGGCGCGGACGGCGTCGGTCGCCTCGGCGGTCAGCCCGTACAGCGGGTTGAGGTCGATCTCGTGGTTGGACGTGCTGCGGCGCGGGTCGCGGGGCTCGCGCGACTCCCCGCGCAGGAACCCGTCCGTGAACCACTGGGCGAAGTAGGCGAACAGGACGGTGGAGCGGGGGCAGGGCGTCATCTCGCCGTCGCGGACGAACAGGTCGGCGGCCTGCTCCACGGTCGGGCGGCCGGACTCCTGGTCGGGGACGGGCGGCAGGTGGCGCCCGCTGTAGGTGCGGTCGGTCAGCGAGGACCACGACGTGTAGGGCGCCATGGTGCTCAGCGGCTCGGGCCGCGGCGGCATCTCCCGGACGGCCTGGTCGATGACGGTCGCGTTGATGCGGCGGCGCAGCGGGGTGGAGCTCTCGGCGAGCCGCCACAGCGGCCGGCCGTGCGTGAGCGCCAGGTACTTCAGCCGGTTGCGCGCGCCGTCGGAGGCGAAGCCGCGGGCGCTCGGACGGGCCTCTCGCACAGTCATGCCCCCTCGTGTGCCGGGGCGTCGAACCGCAGCGGGTAGCCGTCGGGGAAGACGCCCAGGTCGCGGCGGACGTCCCCGCCGGCGCGCAGGCCCGGTCTCAGCATGATCCGGCGGACGGTCTCGGCGATGACGACCCGGCCCGGGTGCACGCCCAGGCAGGCGTGCGGACCGTGCCCGAAGTGCATCCAGGCGTCCTCGGACCGGTCGGTCCGGAAGGACGCGGGGTCATCGACGGCGGCGTCGTCGAACATGGCGGAGGCGACCGCGGCGAGGACGAGGCGTCCGGCCGGGACGGTCGCCCCGCTGGGCAGTACGTGGTCCCGCGCGCAGTAGCGGGCGATCATCTTCAGGAAGGGGTCGAACCGCAGCGCTTCCCAGACATAGGGGTCGAACCGCTCGGGGTCGCCCGCGGCCGCGGCGGCCTCGGCGTGCAACTCGGGCCGGCCGAGCAGCAGGGACACCACGTTCGTCATGGACCCGGCCGCGTTCTCGACGAACCCGAGCAGCAGCCCGGCGACGTTGACCGCGACGCGCTCGTCGTCGAAGCCGAGCTCGGCGGGCAGCCGCGTGCGGGCCAGCCGGCCGAGGACGTCCCCGCCGCCCGGCGCCGCCCGCCGCTCGGCGACCAGACCGCGCAGGTACGCCATCATCTCCGCGCCCGCGGCGACCGACGCGGCGCGCGGGCCGGGGTCGCCCGCGAAGTTGGCGGTGACGTCGGTCATGATGGCCCGCGACCAGCGCGACAGCGTCCGCTCGTCGGGCCCAGGGAAGCCGAAGTAGCGGGCGCAGACCTTCAGCGGGACGCCCCGGAACAGGCCGGGGACCGCGTCGAGCTCACCGCCGGCCTCGTCCAGGGCGTGGTCGGCGAGATCCCCGGCGAGCGCGCGCACGGCGGGCACGTCCTCGGGCGCGAGCATGGCCTGCATCAGGCCCTTCTCGCGCCAGTTCAGCGGGGTCCCGTCGCGGGTCAGCATGATCGGGCCGCCGAGCGCGGCCTCCATCGACGGCCGGTAGGCGCTGACCGGGAACGACGCCGGGCTCGACAGCACGTCGACGACGTCCGCGTGCCGGGTGACCAGCGTGAACGCCGGGGCGGCGAGGACGGGCCGGTCGGCGCGCAGCTCGGCGAACAACCGCCGCCAGTCGGCCCGTAACCACTCGGCCAGCCGGGCTTGGGCGCCGGCCGGATCGGTCCGGACGAGAGCGTCGTAGGCGGCGAGAAGACCGTCAGGCTGCATGGCACCAACTCCGAACTCGTGATCGGCCGAATCCAGAGAGTAAGGAATCGGTACTGCCGTCGCCAAGGGATTCGCCACTATGAGTAGTTAAGTCAATTCAGACGGTGACGATTGCCTAACTCTCGGGCAACTGCCTTGCGGCGTGTTTCCGCAGTTCAATGGGGTCCGAGTCTCGGGGGGAGCGGTATGGCGGAGCGTGTGAAGGGGGAGACCGTCCAGGTCTCGGAGGCCCGCCGGCATGCCTACTTGATCGTGCTGGTGGTCCTGCCGCCCCTCGCCGTGATCGCCGCGGTGCCCGTCGCCTGGGGCCGCGCGATCGGGCCGCTGGACGTCCTGCTCGCCCTGGCCATGTACACCGTCAACATCTTCGGTATCAGCGTCGGCTACCACCGCCTGCTGACCCACCGGTCCTTCCGGTGCCCCCGGCCGGTCCGGGTGGCCTTCGCCCTGGCGGGCGCGCTCGCCCTCCAGGGGCCGCCCACACTGTGGGCCGCAGAGCACCGCAGGCACCACAAGTACTCCGACAAGCCGGGTGACCCGCACTCGCCCTGGGTGTACGGCGACACCGGTTTCGCCCTGCTGCGCGGCCTGCTGCACGCTCAGGTCGGCTGGTTCTACAGCGCCCGGCGGCGGTCCAACCGCGACCACTGGGTGCCCGACCTGCTCGCCGACCCCGACATCCGCCGGGTGGACGCGGCCTATCCGGCGATCGCGGCCGCGTCCCTGCTGTTACCCGCCGCGGCGGGCGGCCTGCTCTCCTGGTCGTGGACGGGTTTCTGGACGGCCTTCTTCTGGGCCGGCCTCGTCCGCTACGCGATCGTCCACCACGTCACCTGGTCGGTGAACTCGATCGCGCACTGCTTCGGCGACCGCGCGTTCGCCTCCCGCGACCGCTCCTCGAACGTCCGCTGGGTGGCGGTGCTGACGTTCGGGGAGGGCTGGCACAACTGGCACCACATCGAGCCGACCAGCGCCCGCCACGGCGTCCTCAAAGGGCAGACCGACCCCAGCGCGGCCCTGATCCGCCTGCTCGAACGGCTGGGCTGGGCCCACGACGTCCACTGGCCGTCCCCGGCCCGCATCGAGAGGCACGCGAACCGCCCGGTGGCGGAACCCAGCGCGGCAAGCCGGGAACCAGCGTCTCCGAAAGCCCCCAAAGCGGGCTGAGCGGACGGTCTTCCCGCGCACGCGTCAGTGGTCGACGTGCTCGGCCGCGTTCTTCGGGAGGGCGACCATCACGAGCGCCGCCACGGCGTAGAGCACGGCGGAGACAACGAGGACGCCAGCGCGCAGAACGCCGAGGTCAGCGTGAACCCGTCAGCCCGATCACGACTCCACCGAGCGCCTCGGTATGGCGGACGGTGCTGGCCCGGGTGCGTTGACCTGCGGCGTGTTGTTGTTATGAGCCAGTCGGAAGCAACAACACGCCGCAGGTCAACGAGATGGCCGGGGAGTGGCGGAGGGGCGGAGTGGCGGAGGGGCTCGGTTCGGGGGCGGTCAGCCGGCCCGGAAGCTGCCGGTCGGCGAGACGTGCGCGCCATATCCGGGGGAGATGAAATTGAACGGCGGCGGGACGGGGAACAGGCAGAACGGGTCCGTGAAGAAGAGCAGCCGCGTGGTGCCGTAGTTGGCGACCACGTGCGCGCCCGGGGGCAGGGCCTGGCACTTCGCCGAGGCCGGGTATTCCCTCAGCTTCGTTCCGGCCCAGGCGATCTCGGCGCCCTCGGTCACGAAAACAATGATCTTTCCTTCCGGGGCGGCGGCCCGTTCCCGGGCGTTCGCCGGCGCGGCGGCGGAGGTGAGCAGGGCCGCCGAAAGCGCTGCGGCGGCGAGGACGGCGGCGGGGGTGCGTGCGGGCTTGGGCATGCCTCTCCTTGTGCGATGGGGGCGGGAGGAACGCCGTGTTGATGCCCTCGCCGCATCCGCTTGTAACGCTCAGCAAGGTCTCTGTAGCTGTTTGTAGTTACTTCTGATTCGACATCGGTCTCTGACGTGCAGTTTCGTGTCGCGGTAATGATCGTTGCGACGGAGAGTCATTGATCGGTGACGGTATGTCAATTAGCTTGGCTCGCTGTCGGACCGCCGGTTCTCCGTGCCGTCCGAGCGGATTCTCCGCGTGCACCGGAAAGGGCTTTGACCTGCGATGCTGCATACTCTCATCGTCGGAATGGGCAGGTCCGGGCAGGGCCTGCACCTGCCGGCGCTGGCCCGCGTGCGCGCCGCGGCCCCCGGCCTGCTGGCCCGGACGCCCGTCGTCGCCGTCGACCCGTTCCGTCCGCCGGCCGAGGTCGCGGGGGTGGTCGCGGCCGGGTCGCTGGAGGAGGCGGCGCGGCTGCGCCCGCCCGCCCGGACCGTGGTGCACCTCTGCACGCCCCCCGGCGCCCGCGCGAGCGTCCTGGCCGGCCTCGCCCGGCTCGGCTACCGCAAGATCATCGTGGAGAAGCCGCTGGCCGTGGACCTCGCCGGGCTGGTGGACGTGGCCCGGATCCGGCGCCGCTGGGGCCTGGACGTCACCGTCGTCACGCACTGGCTCGACAGCGCCCTCACCCGGCGGCTGCGCGCGGCGGTGCACGGCGGGCGGCACGGGGAGCTGCGCCGCATCGAGGTGATCCAGAACAAGCCGCGGTTCACGCGCAGCGCCGCCGCCCAGGACCATCCGACCGCGTTCGACGTCGAGCTGCCGCACGCGCTCGCCGTGGTGCTCAGCCTCGCGGGAGGTGCGCGGATCACCGCCGCCTCCTGGGACGACATGGTCGTCGAGCCGTTGCGGATCCCGCGCCTCGGCCGCGCCCGGCTCCGGCTCGACCACTTCACGGGCGCCCGCACCGAGATCGACTCGGATCTGACCTCGCCGGTGCGCGAGCGGCGCATCACGCTGGAGTTCGACCGGGCCGTCCTCGTCGGCCACTACCCCTGCAGCGAGGCCGACCACACCGCGCAGCTGCGCGTCGTCCAGGCCGGCCGCGAGGCGGCCCGGAGCGTGTTCACCGACGACGCGTTCGCGGCGTTCCTGCGCGGCGTCTACGCCCGGTACGCGGGGCCGGCGGCCGGCCTGCACCGGACGCTGCCGGTGCAGGTCGACACCGTCCGGCTGCTCACCGAGGCCAAGCGGCTGTGCGCCCTGCAAGGGGCCGGGGCCCTCCGGCGAGAGGAGGTCCGCGATGCCGTTCGCTGAGGCCGTCCCGGCGGAGGTCCGCCTCGCGGGTATCGGGGACGAGGCGGCGCCGGATCTCGCGGGCCAGATCGGCGCGGTCGCCGACCTCGGCTGGAACCGGCTGGAACTGCGCGGCATCGGCGGCACGCCCCTCGCGGACCTCGACGAGGACGCGTTCCGGCGGGCGGCCGAACGGCTGGAGGCCACCGGGACGTCCGTGGCCGGCGTCGCGTCCAAGATCGGCGACTGGTCGCGTCCGGTCACCGGCGACTTCGCCGCGGACGTCCGCGAACTGGAGGTCCTCGCCCGCCGCTGCGCCGTGCTCGGCACCCCGCTGGTGCGGGTCATGTCGTATCCCCGCGGCGGCCTGGACGAGCCCGAGTGGGGCCGCCGCGCCCGCGAGCGGCTGCGCGAGCTGGCGCGCCGCGCCGAGGACCACGGGCTGGTGCTGGCGCACGAGAACTGCGCCGGCTGGGCGGGCGACCGCGCCGACCGGATGCTCGACCTCGTCACGGGCATCGGCAGCCCGGCGCTGCGGCTCCTGTTCGACATCGGCAACGGCGTGGCGCACGGTTATCCGCCGCTGCCGACGCTCCGCGCGATCGTCTCGCATGTGGTGCACGTCCATGTGAAGGACGCGCGGGTCGGCGCCGGCGGCAAGGTCGTCTTCGTCCCGCCCGGCGAGGGTGAGGCCCAGGTCGCCGAGTGCCTGGAGGTGCTGTTCCGGAGCGGGTACGGCGGTGTGCTGTCCATCGAGCCGCACGTGAAGTTGCAGCCGCATCTTGGGTCAGGCACCGGCGACCGCGAGGCGTTCGTCGCCTGCGGGCGCGCCCTCGAACGCCTCATCGCGCGGACGGCGCTCACCCCCGGCGGCGGACGATGACCGCGCGCGCCGTACCCGCGCCGCTGACGTCCGGCGACCGCGACCTGCTGCTCCGGCTCCTCGACCTGCCGACCGCAGGTCCGCTCGAGACCGGGCCGGACGCGCCGCCGTCCCGCCTCGCCGAAGCCCAGGACGCCTACGGCCGCCATGCCGCCGCGATCGGCCTGCGCGTCGTGCGGCATGCCCCGGCGGAACCGGCCGAACTGGCCTCCGGGCCCGTTCCCGCGCCGGTTCGCGAGGCCATGGCGTGCCCGCGGTTCCTCGCCGACCAGCCGAGCCTCGTGCTGCGGCTGGGGCCGGACGACCTGCCCGCCGCCCGCACGGTGATGTTCAACGTCCATCTGGACACCGTCGCCGGACTGCAACCGGCGCGCTTCGACGGCGAACGCTTCCACGGGCGCGGGGCCATCGACGCCAAGGGGCCGGCCGTCGCGCTCCTCGCGGGCATCCGCGCCGCGCGCTCCCGCCGTCCCGCGCTGGGACGCGACATCGGTGTGCTGGTGCAGGCCGTCGCGGGGGAAGAGGGCGGGGCGATGGGCGTCTTCGGCACGCGTCCCCTGGTCCAGCGCGGCTTCACCGGGCGCCTGAACGTCTTCTGCGAACCGACCCGGGGGCGCTTCCTGCCGCGCAGCACGGCGGCGATGACGGCGCGCATCGTCGTGGACGGCTCGGACGCGATCGACGACCGTCCGGGCGGCGGGCACAACGCCAGCGTCCTGCTGGGCTTCCTCGCCCAGCACCTCGGCCGCGCGCTCGACCCGGCGGCGTCCGATGCGGCGGTGTGCGTCGCCGGCCTGCACACGGGCACGCAGCACAACAAGGTGTACGGGGGCGGCTCCCTCCTGCTGAACATCGGCTACGCCTCGCCGGCGGCCGCCCACCGCCTGGAGCACCTGCTGCGGGACGCCCTGGACGAGGGCATCAAGGAATTCGCCGCCGCCTTCGCCGGCACGGCGCTGTTCGGCCGCACCGCGGCCGACGCCGCCGCCATCACCCGCCTGGAGTGGCGCAAGCACGGGCTGCCCGTGCTGGACGACCGCGACGCGTGGGGCCACGCGCTGCTGCGCGACCGCGCGGGAATCCCGCCGTGGCCCGCCGCCGAACCCGCCTTCACCTGCGACGCCATCTGGATGGCGCAGGTGCCCGGCGCCTGCACCGTCGTCCTCGGGCCCGGGGACCTCGCCGCCAACAACGCCCACGCCTCCGGCGAGTTCGCCTCCGCCGCCGAACTCGCCGACTTCGCCGCCGCCGTCTCCCGCCTGCTCACCGCGTTCACCGACACCGCGTTCACCGACACCGCCTTCCTCGACACCGCGTTCACCGATGAAAGGAACAGATCACCGTGACCGTGACCCCGTCCGCCAGGACGCCGGTTCAAGCTCCCGCCCCGCCGCTCCCGTCCGCCGACTCCCCGCTCCGGGTGGAGTACGCCGATCTGCTCGGCTTCGCCGCCGCCGTGTTCACCTCGCTCGGCATGCCGCCCGACCGGGCGCGGTCGGCGGCGCGCGCGCTCTGCTACGGCGACCTCACCGGCATGACGTCCCACGGGCTGACCAATCTCACCCGCCTCTACCTGCCGCTGTTCGAGGAGGGGCGGGTCGATCCGAAGGCGGAGCCGTGCCGGGTCGCCGATCGCGGGGCGGCGGTGCTCCTGGACGCCCGCGGCGCCCTCGGCCTGTGGCTGGCGGAGGCCGCCATGGACCTCGCCTGCGAACGCGCCGCGACCTTCGGGATCGGGATGGTGAGCGTGCGCGGCGCCACCCATGTCGGCTGCGCCGGGCACCACGCGCTGCGGGCCGTGGAGCGCTCCATGATCGGGCTGGTCACCGCCAACTGCGGCGGGCAGCGCATCGCCCGCCCGCCCGGCGGCGCGCTGGCGATGCTCGGCACCAACCCGCTGAGCGTCGCCGCGCCGGCCGGGCAGCACCCGCCGTTCGTCCTGGACATGAGCACGACCGCCGCGCCCACCGGACGCGTCCGGCAGGCGGCCCGCGAGGGGCGGACGATCCCCGAGGGCGTGCTGGCCGGCGACGACGGCGCCGCGGTCACCGATCCGGCGGCCTTCGACGAGGGCCGGGCGCACCTGCTGTGGCTCGGCGGGGAGGCCGGGCAGTACAAGGGGTTCGGGCTCGGGATCGCGGTGGAGGTCCTGTCCGCCGTGGTGTCCGGCGCCGGCCTGGGCGCGCATCCGGACGCGCTGCGCGGCGACGGCGGGCCCGGCGGCCGGGACGACGACATCGGCCTCTGCACCGTCGCGATCGCGCCGGGCGCGCTGCGCACCGGTGCGGACGGCGACGCGGGCACGCTGTTCGGCGCCCTGCTCGACTGCCCGGCCGCCGACCCGTCCGAACCGGTCCGCTACCCCGGCTGGCATGAGCACCGGCGCGCCCGGGAGCGCCGGCGCCACGGCGTCCCCCTCGGCGGGGAGCTGTACGGGGAACTGCGCGAGGTCGCCGCGTGCCACGGCGTGCCCGCGCCCGCCCTGCTGGAGTTCTCATGACGGCGCCGCTGCGGGTCGCCGTCGTCGGCCTCGGGGTGATCTCCCGCTTCTACCTCGCCGCGCTGCGCGACTCGTCCGCGATGCAGCCGGTCGCCGTCTGCGACAGCGACCTGACGAGGCTGGCGGCGCATCCCGTGCCGGGCCACACCGACCATCGCCGGATGCTCCGCGAGACGCGGCCGGACGCGGTGGTCGTCACGGTGCCCAACGACGTGCACGCGCAGGTCTGCGCGGACGCGCTGGAGCACGGCGTCGCCGTCTGCGTGGAGAAGCCCCTCGCCCTCGACACCGCGCAGGGGACCGCGCTCCGGAAGCTGGCCGAGCAGCGGGACGTCCCGCTGTTCACGGCCTTCCACCGCCGCTACAACGAAGCGGTCGCCCGGCTGCGGGACGAGTGCGCAGGGGTGCCTTTCGACGAGGTCACCGTCCGCTACTTCGAACGCATCGAGGAGCACGCGGGCCCCGACGGCTGGTACCTCGACATGCGGCGCTGCGGCGGCGGATGCGTCGCCGACAACGGGCCCAACGCCTTCGATCTCGTCCGGCTGCTGCTGGGACCGGCCGAGGTGACGTCCGCCCGGATCACGCGGGACGCCGGCGGTGTCGACCGGCAGGCCGACATCCGCCTGCGCGCGGGGAGCGGGCGCGCCCGGATCCTGCTCGACTGGTCCTTCCCCGGTGAGCGCAAGGACATCGAGGTGCGGCTCGCCGACGGACGGACGGTCCGCGCCGACATGCTCGCCGGACACTCCGGCTTCAAAGGCTCCCTCTGGCACGAATATGTGGAGGTTCTGCGCGCCTTCGAGCGGTATGTCCGAGGGGACGGGGAGTGCGACGGCGGCCTGGCGGCCCTGCGGTTCGTGCGGGACGCCTACCGCCTGGAGGATCCCGGCCGCCCCTCGGACCCGCCCGCCGCACCGGCGCGGGGAAGGGGCGCGGCGTGAACCCGGCCGAGGACGGGCCGAAGAGCGTGGTCCCCGCGATGGTGGTCAAGGTCCTCGCCCACCGCCGGACGGACCGGGGCATGCGGCTGGAACCGTTCGCCAGCCGGTGCGTCCGCGCGGGCGAGGTGCACGAGCTGGTGGCGACCGACCACGGTGAGACCGCCCCCGGCGCGCGGATCGACCGGGTCGCGTTCCTCGGCTTCGCGGAGATCGGCGCGGCGGGCGTGCTCGACCGCGGCGACGAGCTGTGGATCGACGGGCGGCGCATCGGCGTCCTGCTCGGCTTCGACGGCTGCCATCTGCCCAACCACTACAACGTGCTCGTCCGGGCCGAGCCGGCCCGTACCGGGACCGAGCTCGGCCTGGCGCCGGGAATGCGGCTGGCGTTCCGCCAGGGCCGCCTCCCGCGCTGAATACCGACCGATTCGCCGGTCGCCGACTGAATTGTGAGAAATGGCGATGACGCATGCCCTGATCTCGGTCTATTGCCGCTATACGGCCTTCGTTCGGGAGATATCCAAGCCTTACCTTAATTGCACGTTCAAGGCGGGCAGCGGCCGGAAAAATACGTAGTGCATCAGCCCCGAATGGCAGGAGGAAATGCACATGGTCATGGCCACCACCCAGTCCAACCGCCTGGAAGAGCGGTTCCGGCTCTGGGACCGCAACGGCAACGGCGTCATCGAGCGGGAGGACTTCGCCCGCGAGGCGGACGAGATCATCGCCCGGCTCGGCGCGCAGGGCACCCCGAAGGCGGACCAGCTCCGGCAGGCCTACCTCGGCATGTTCGACAAGCTGTCCGCGGCCGCCGGCGCCGACCGGCTGTCCCGCAACCAGTTCCTGGCGGCCGCCGAGCAGGAGATCATCGGCAAGGGCGACGCGGGCTTCGGCGCGGTCGTGCGGCCGACCATCGAGGCGATCGTCGGCGTCCTGGACCGCAGCGGCGACGGCGAGATCTCCCCGTCGGAGATGCACGCATGGTTCGCCGCGATCGGCCTGGAGGGCGAGGTCGCCGACCGCGCCTTCCGCGACCTCGACACCGACGGCAGCGGCAAGCTGTCGGTCGCCGAACTGGTCAACGCGGTCCGCGACTACCACCTCGGCCGGAACGACATCCCGCTGCTCGGTCGCTGACCGGGCCGTCCGCCAGGAACGCCGTCCGGGGAAGTTCCGTGGGCACCGCTCCATGGGCCTCCCGGCCTTCCCCGGACGGTTCCCGTCGTCGTCTATTCGCACCGGCCGTCCATTCGCGCCGGTCGTCCATTCGCACCGGCCGGAAAGGCCGCACAGCGCGAAGGGAAACAGTGCAGAAAACGCCGTCCGCGGCGGCGCCGGCCGCCGCGCCCCCTATTCCGTTCTTCAGCCAGGCAGAGAGTTTCGAGGAGAATTGGAGTGAGATCAGCGGGCACATCGCCGACGTCCTGGACAACGGGAAGTTCTCGCACGGCGCGAAGGTCGCGCAACTGGAGGACCGGCTCGCCGCCTGGACCGGAGCCCGCCACGTGGTGGCGGTCAACTCCGGCACGGACGCGCTGATCCTGCTGCTGCGCGCCGCCGGGCTGCGGCCGGGCGACGAGGTGATCGTCCCCGCCTACTCGTTCATCGCGACGGCCAGCGCCGTGGCGCTCGCCGGGGGAGTCCCGGTCTTCGCCGACATCGAGGAGGACGGCCACGGCGTCGATCCCGGTTCGGTGGAGGCGGCGGTCACCCCGCGCACCACGATGATCATGCCGGTCCACCTGTTCGACCGCATGGCCGACCTGCGCGGACTCGCGGACATCGCGCGGCGCCGCGGCCTGACCCTCGTCGAGGACAGCGCCGAGGCCATCGGCATGCGCATGGACGGCGTCCACGCCGGGCTGCTCGGCGCCGGCGGGGTCCTGTCGTTCTTCCCCGCCAAGACGCTCGGCGGCATCGGCGACGGCGGGGCGGTGCTGACCGGTGACGCGTCCGTCGCCGAGACGGCCCGGATGCTCCGCCACCACGGGCGCGGCGGCCGCACGATCGACAACTTCCCCGGCATCTCCAACACGACGGTGCTGCCGGGGCGCAACAGCAAGATGGACGACGTCCAGGCGGCCGTCCTGCTGGCCAAGCTCGCGACCCTCGACGCGGGCATCGCCCGGCGCGCGGACCTGGCCGCCCGCTACGACGCCCGGCTGCGCGGCCTCCCCGGTGTCCGGAGCGTCCCGGGAGCGCGCCCGCCGCTCGCCGGCAGCAACCGCGTCGTCTACGTCTACCTGCTCCAGGTCGACGACCGGGACGCCCTGGCCGCGCACCTGTCCGCGCGCGGCATCGGCACGGAGGTCTACTACCCGGTCCCGCTGCACCTGCAGCCGTGCTTCGCGCACCTCGGCCACCGGCCCGGCGACTTCCCGCGCGCGGAGGCCGCCTGCGCCGCCGCCATCGCGCTCCCGCTGTATCCCGACCTGCCCGACGCGCACGCCGACCGCGTCTGCGACGAGATCGAGCGCTTCTCCACCGGGAGGACGCGATGACCGCCCCGCCCATCGCGACCATCCCGTTCTTCTCTCCCGAGCTGTTCGAGGACGACCGGGAGGCGCTCCTGGAGACCGTGCGCGCCATCGGCACCGCACCCGAGCAGACGTTCATCCTCGGCGAGCGGACCGCCCGCCTGGAGCGGGAGCTGGCGGACCGCATCGGCGCGCGCGAGACCGTCGCCTGTTCGAGCGGGACGTCCGCCCTGGCCCTGATCCTCGCGGCGATGGGCGTCGGGCCGGGCGACGAGGTCATCGTGCCCGCGTTCGGCTGCCCGCCGCCGGCCGCGACCGTCCTGGACGCCGGCGCCCGCCCGGTGTTCGCCGACATCGACCCGGTGCGGCTGACCATCGATCCGGCCGCCGCCGAGGCGCTGATCACCCCGCGCACCAAGGCGCTGGTGGCCGCCCACATGTTCTCGGTGATGGCGGACATGCCCGCCTTCCGCGCGCTGGCCGACCGCCGCGGCCTCCGCCTGATCGAGGACTCCGCGCTCGCCCAGGGCGGGACGCTGCGGGGCCGGCCCGCGGGCCGCTGGGGGGACGCGGGCCTCTACTCGTTCGTCCAGGTCAAGACCTTCGGCATGCCCGGCGAGGGCGGCGTGGTCGTCACCGACGACGCCGCCCTCGCCAGGGACGTGCGGATGCTCCGCAACCACGGGCAGGACGGCGTCCACCGGTTCGTCCACCACCGGATCGGCCACAACAGCCGCTTCGACGAGGTGATGGCCGCCTTCCAACTGCACCGGCTGCCGGGCCTCGACGCCCGCCTCGCCCGCCGCGCGGAGATCTTCGCGCACTACACCCGGCGCCTCGCGCCGCTGGCCGACCGGGGTCTCGTGGTGCCGCCGGAGGGCGGGGACGGCCGGTTCCACTACGTCTACACCGTCCTCACCGAGCGGCGGGACGCGTTGCGCGCCCACCTGGCCGAACACGGCATCGCCGCCCACGTGTACTACCCGCGCCCGCTGCCCGCCCAGCCGGCGTTCGCCCCCTGCGCGCGGCCCGGCGCGTCCTGGCCGAACGCGGAGGACGCCGCCCGCCGCAACATCTCGCTGCCGCTCTACCCGAACCTGACCGACGCGCAGGTCGAGCACATCGCCGACACCGTGTGCGCGTTCGCCGACACCCACGGGGGCCAGGCATGAGCCACCAGACCGCTGTCCGCGTGCCGGGCGTGTCCGGGCACGGCACCCTCGCCGCCTACGCACGCCTCGCCAAACTCGACATCTACGACTACTACCTCGGGCTCGCGGTCGTGTGGGCGCTGCTGGCGCCCGCCGCGCGCTGGGAACCGCGGACGTTCGGCCTGCTCGCGCTGACGCTGGTCGCCGAGGTCGTCGTCGTGGCCGCCATGGTCGGCTTCGACGACATCACCGGCCACCGCGACGGCAGCGACGCGGCCAACTACGGCTCCGACGCGGCGCGGCGGCGGCTGGCCCGCAAACCCCTCGTCGCGGGGACGCTCACCGAGGCACAGGCGCTGCGCTTCTCCTGGACGGCCACCGCGGCCGGGTCGGCGCTGTGGGCGGCCGTCGTCGCGGCGGCCCCGCACCGCCCCCTGTGGGCGGTCGTGCTGGCAACGGTCTGCGTGGCCGCGTCCGTCCAGTACTCGTGGGGGCTGAAGATCAGCTACCGGGGGTTCCAGGAGCTCTTCCTCATCGGCCTCGGCATCGGCTGGACGCTGGTGCCGTACGCGCTGCTGACCGGCGGGACGACCGGGTTCGCCCTCGTGGCGGCGGTGCTGTTCGGGGCCGGGCCGATGCTGTTCGGGCTGTACTCCAACACCAACGACGCCGGCGGCGACCGGGCGGCCGGGCGCATCACCGTCGCCACGATGGTCTCCGCCCCGGCGCACCGCCTGTTCATCGCCGTCCTGACGGCCGCCCAGATCGCGCTCATCGCCGCCGCGCCGCTGACCGGGATCGCGCCGTGGTGGTTCGCCCCGGTGATGCTGCCGCTCGTCGCCATGCGGCTCGCCCACCTGGTGATCGGCTTCCGCGGCGACATCCTGCGGGCCCGCCGGATCGCCATCCACGCCCACCGCGTGACGGTGGTCCTGCTGGTGGCGGCCGCTCTCGCGGCCGGGGCGACGGCGTGAACGCGCCGCTGGACGTCGCCGTGGTCGGCGCAGGGCCGGCCGGGCTCGCCACCGCGTACGCGCTGGCCGGGCAGGGACGTACGGTCCGGGTCTTGGAGGCCGCCGGAGCGGTCGGCGGGCGGATGCGGACCGTCCGCGAGCACGGCTGCCTGATCGACACCGGCGCGGAGATGTTCCCCGGCCGCGCCGGCTACCCGGCGACCTGGAAGCTCATCGCCGACCTCGGGCTGGACCGCGACCCCGCCGCCGTGCCGAGCGTCCGCGACGCGCTGGCCGTGTGGCGGGACGGCAGGGCCCGCCCGAACGCCGGCCGTCCGCTGGGCCTGCTGACCGGGGCGGGCCTGAGCCTGCGCGCCCGCGCCGACCTGATGCGGTTGCGGGGGCGGCTCGGCGGCCTCGACCCCGACCGTCCCGAACGGGCGGGCATCGCCGAGGAGACCGTGGCCGACCTGGTCCGTCCCTACCACCCGGACGTCTACGACTACCTCGTCCATCCACTGGTCGGCGGGTTCTTCGGCTGGGATCCCGCACGTTCGGCCGCCGCCCCGTTCGCGGCGCACCTGGCCGCGTCCGGCGGCTCCCACACCTGGCACACCTACCGCGACGGCATGGACACCCTGGCCCGCGCCCTCGCCGACCGCCTGGACGTCACCACCGACCACCCCGTCACCCGCGTGGCGGTCGACGGCGACGCCGTCCGGGTGGAGTCGCCGCGCGGCACCGTCACCGCGCGGGCGGTGGTGCTCGCCGTCCCGGCCCCGGTCGCGGCCGGCCTGTACGACGAGCCCCGGCCCGCCGCGCGGCTGTTCCTCGCCGAGTGCGGGTACACCCCCATGCTGCGGGTCAGCCTCGTCCTGGACGCGCTGCCGGAGCCGGCGCGGGCGAGCTTCGCCACGCTCGTCCCCGCCGCCGCCGACCCGCTGCTGAACGTCGTCACCCGCGACCACCGCAAGCATCCCGGGCGGGCGCCGCGCGGGCGCGCGCTGATCTCGCTCATCCCATCGCCGCGCGGCTGCCGCGAGCTCTTCGACGCACCGGACCGGACGGTCGCGGAGCGGCTGATCGCCCGCGCCGGGCGCTTCGTCCCCGGCCTGGACGCCGCCGGCCCGTCCCAGGTCCGGGTGCACCGGTTCCGGCACGGGCTGCCCGAGGCGACGCCGCGCGCGCTGCGGCTGCGCGGCGCCTTCGCCGACCGGCCCGTCGCGGCGGTCGAGTACGCGGGCGACTGGGTGCCGCTGCGCCCGTGCAGCGAGGGCGCGGTCACCTCGGCCGATCTGGCCGCCGAGCGCGTCCGCGCCCACCTGTCGGGGTGCGCGCGGCGCGCGGCCGTCCCCGCCGGCGAAGAGACGAGGTGACCGGATGGCCTTCTTCGGAAAGCGCATCGAGCTGGGCACGCTGTTCGAGGACGTGGCCGGCCGCGGTCACTCCACCGTCGTGCACCTCAGCCGCCCGCTGGACATCGCCCCAGACCGCGGCACCGTCCTGGACCTGCCCGCCCTGGCCGGGCTCGTGCGGGACGCCGCCGGATGGCTCGCCGCAGCGGGCGTGAAACCCGGCGACCGCGTCGCCATCAGCAAGCGCGACCACTGGGACATGGTGCTGCTGTGCTGCGCGGCCGCCCGCGTGGGCGCGGTGCCCGCGCCGCTGTCGGCCCACCTGGAGCCGGACGTCCTGGACGTTCTGCTCAAACGGCTCGATCCGGCGTTGCTGGTCGTGGACGCGGCCCGGTCGGCGGCGGCCTCGGCGGCCGTCCCGACGCTCGTGCTGGGCGGGGAGGCCGCCGGGCCCGGTGTGCTGTCGCTCGACGACGTGCGCGGCCATCCCGCGCCCGCGCCCTGGCGTCCGCCCGCCGATGACCCCCTCGTCATCCTGCACACCTCGGGCACCACCGGGGTGCCGAAACTCGTCGTGCACTCCACCCGCACGCTGCTGCGGCGCCTCGCCGACTTCGAGGCCCACCGGTGGCCCGTGCTCGCGAGCCGTCCGGACGACGTGGCGGCCGCCGCCTTCTCCTTCGCGCACGGGCGCGCGCTCGCCTGGACGGCCGCCGTCGCGGCCCTCGGCCCCGCGAAGATGCTGGTGATCACGTCCGCCGACTGGGACGAGGCGCGCCCGCTGCTGGCCGGGCACCGGCCGACGATCATGGAGGCGCAGCCCTCGACGTTCGCGCGCTGGCGCTCGCACGCGCGGTCGGGGGCGTTCGACCGCGTCCGCCTCTATGTCAGCACGTTCGACGCGGTGCACCCGCCGGCCGTCCGGACGTTCCTCGGCGCCACCCGGCATCCGCGCCCGGTCTGGCTGCAGGGGTGGGGGCAGAGCGAGACGGGGCCGCTGACCTTCCGGTTCCTCACCCGGCGCGCGATGCGCCCCGAGCGCGAGCGGCATCCGACCACCCGCGACCTCGGCCGTCCCGTCCCCGGCCGCACGCGGCTGCGCGTCATCGACCGCTACACGCTGCGCCCCGTCCCGCGCGGCACCGTGGGCCTGCTGGCGTGCAGCACCAGGGCGTTGTGCCTGGACTACGTCGCCGAGCACGAACGCTATCTGCGCAAGCGCGCGGGGCAGTGGTTCATCACCGGCGACCTCGGCGTCCTCACCCGGAGCGGGCGCCTGCTCCTGCTGGACCGGGAGGCCGACTCCCTGCCCAGGGCCAGCTGCGTCGAGGTCGAGGACGTCATCGAGGACCGGCTGCCCGGCGTCGTCGAGTGCGTCGTCCTGAGCGTCCCCGGCCGTCCCGCGCAGCCCGTGCTCGTCGTCGACGACGGCCGCCTCGACCCGGACGAGTGGCGCGGCGCGGTCGCCGACCTGCCGGACCTCGCCGAACCCGTCCTCGTGACCTGGGAGCAGATGCCGCGCACGGCGACCGGCAAGGTGCGGCGGGCGGCCCTGCGCGAGCACTTGGGCCTGCCGCCCGAGACCCACGGGACGGGGAAATGGACATGAGGACGGCCGCGCCCCGGGCCCTGGAAGCCCTCGCGGCCCGGCCCCTGGACGGGACGGTCGTGCGAGCGCTCGGCGACTCCCGTGCGGTCCGCGTCGCCGCCGCCCGGTTGCGCGCGCTCGGCTGCCTGGTCGAGACCGCTCGCGAGGCGCCGCCGGATGCGCCGGCGGGATGGCTGGGCGTCGTCCGCGCGCCCTTCGTGTCCGGGGAGCGGGCGTTGCCCGAGTGCCGCATCGGCTGGTCCGGGCCGGTGAAGGTGCCCATGGAGGGGGAGCGCGATGTGCAGGCCGCCTGCGGCATCATGCACGTCCACGGGCGCGCCGCCGGCGCGCCGCGTGCGCTGCCGGTCGACTTCGCCTCGGTGTGCGCCGGGGTCCTGGCGGTCAAGGCTCTCGCCGCCGGGATGCTGGCGGTGCTGCGCGGCGGGCCCTCCGTCCGCGCGGAGACGTCCGTCGCCCAGGCCGCCGCGTTGGCGCTCAACCAGTACGTCGCCGTCGCCACGTCGGAGCCCGGCGCCGGACGGTGTCCGCCCGAGGCCGCCGAGCGGACGCCGCCGTTCCGGTCGGCCGACGGCGTCCGGTTCGAGATCGAGACGTTCGCGGCCGAGAACTGGCTGGCCTTCTGGACGGCGCTCGGCGCCGGACGTCCCGCGATCGTCGCGGGCTGGCCGCCCTTCCAGCAGCGGTTCGCCACCGCGACCTGCGTCCTTCCACCCGCGTTGCGGGAAGCGGCCGAGTCGCTTCCCTACCAGGACGTCCGCGCCGCCGCCCACGCCGTCGGCGTCAGCATCGTGGAGGTGAACGAGGACGCCGGGTGGCCGCTGCCGCCGCTCACGTCCCCATGGCGGCTGCGTCCGACCGCCGGACCGGGCGGCTGGATACCGGAGCACCGTCCCGCAGGCGGTCACGCTCCTCTCGGCGGTGTGCGCGTCGCCGAGGCCACCAACCGGATCCAGGGGCCGCTCGCCGGGCATCTGCTCGGGCTGCTCGGCGCCGAGGTCGTCCGCCTGGAGCCGCCGGGCGGTGACCCGATGCGCGGCGTGCCGCCGCTGGCGGGCGACTGCTCCGTCCGCTTCCTCGCGCTGAACCGGGGCAAGGGCGCGGTCGAGGCCGATCTGAAGACCCGTGCGGGACGCGAGACGGCGCTCGGCCTCGTCGCCTCGTCGGACGTCTTCCTGCAGAACTGGCCGCCCGGCCGCGCGAACCTGTTCGAGTTGGACGCCGGTGACCTGGCCGCCGTCCGGCCCGGCCTCGTCTACGCGCATGCCGGTGGCTGGGCCGAGGTGCACCCGGCGCCCCAGCCCATGGGCACCGACTACCTCGTCCAGGCGTACACGGGAGTCGCGGCACTGCTGGCGGAGCGCGGACGGCCCCCGGCGCCGACGCTGATGACCGTCACGGACGTCCTCGGCGCGCTCATCAGCGCCGAAGGGACCATCGCGGGCCTGCTCGCCCGCGCCCGCACCGGCACCGGCGTCCGCGTCGAGACCGGGCTGGTCGACGCCGCCCGCCTCCTGCGGGACGCGCACGCCGACCGCCCGGCCGCGGACACCGCGCCGACCGCGCCCGTGGTCACAGACCTCGCGGTGATGGCCGCCGACCCGGCCTACGAGGCGCTCTTCGAGACCGACGGCGAGGCGGCCTACAGCCGCAGCCCGTGGACCTTCACTCCGCAGCCCTCCCACCCATGAAGAGAGGCCCTATGACATCCGCTGCCGCTTCAACCTGGAGATCTGCCAACGGCGTCACGCTGGTCGACCGTGTCCCCGCCGAGACGCGCGCGGCGTGGACCGCCGCCGGGCTCTGCCCCGGCCGGGACCTCTACGCGCTGTTCCGCGACCACGTCCTGGCCGCGCCCGAGCGCGCCGCCGTCATCGACGGCGCGGGCGTCCTCGACTACGCCGGGCTGGACGGCCGCGTCCGCCGGGCGGCCGCCGCGTTGCGGGCGGCGGGCCGCGGACCGGCCGACATCATCGCCGTCCTGCTGCCCAACGGACGCGACGCCGTCGTCGCCGAACTGGCGATCGCGGCGATCGGCGCCGCGGCCCTGCCGATCCCCCACACGCACGGGCGGCGCGACGTCGCCCGCCTGCTCGCCAGGTCCCGAGCCGCCGCGCTCATCACCGCCCCCGACCGGGTCGCAACGGCCGGCGGCCCGGACGACCTGCAAGTGTGGACGCCGGGCACGCCGCCGGCGGACGGCGTCCACTCCCTCGACGAGGCCGGCGACGGCGACGTCCGGGCCTGGCGGCCTGAAGCCATCGACCCCGAGGCGCCGGCGCGCATCCTGGTCTCCTCGGGTTCGGAGTCGGAACCGAAGATGGTGGCCTACTCCCACAACGCCATGGGAGGCGGGCGCGGCAACTACGTGGCCGCCCTGAAACGCGGGCCCGGCCCCATGCGCGCCCTCGTGCTGGTCTCCCTCGCGTCGTCGTACGGATCGCTGGCGACCTCCGTGATCGTCGCGCGCCACGGCGGCACGCTGGTGCTGCTGCCGCGCTTCGACGCCGCCGCCGCGCTCGAAGCCGTCGAGCGGCACCGCCCCGACCATCTGTTCGCCGTGCCCACGATGCTGTGGCGCATGGCCGAATGCGAGGCCGGCGCGGACGTGTCGTCGCTCGCCGCCGTCATCTCCAGCGCGGGGCCGGTGCACCGGCACGTCCGGGACGCCTGCGTCCGCCGGTTCGGCATGCCTCCGGTCAACATCTACGGCTCCAGCGACGGGGTCAACTGCCACACCGGCCACGACCCGGACCGCTGGGAACCCGGGCTGGCCGGCGTCCCCGACCCCGACGTGGCGCGGATCAGCATCCGCGACCCGGAGGGCCGGTCCCTGCCGGCCGGGCGGGCGGGGGAGATCTGGGCGCTCGGGCCGATGACCCCGCTGTGCTACGTCGCGGCCCCGGAACTGGACGCCCGGTACCGCGCCCCCGGCGGCTGGGTGCGCACCGGCGACCTCGGCCGGCTGGACGGCGACGGCGCGCTGTGGGTGCTCGACCGGCTCAAGCGCGTCGTCATCCGCGGCGGCATCGGGATATCCCCGGCCGAGGCGGAGCGCGCGCTCATCGGCCACCCCGACATCGCCGACGTGCACTGCGTCCCGGTGAGCGACCGCGACCTCGGCGAGCGGATGTGCGCCTGCCTGGCACCGCGCCCCGGCGCCCTGCCGCCCACCCCGGCCGCCCTGATCGCCTACCTGCTCGACCGCGGCCTGGACAAGCGCGGGCTGCCCGAACGCTTCCTGATGCTGCCCGAACTCCCGCTCGGCCCGACCGGGAAGGTCGACGTCTCCGCGCTGACCCGCATCGCCGCCGAGGCCGCCGTCCCCGCGGACGCCCCCGACACCGCCGACACCGCCGACACCGAGCGTCCGGCGCTGCGCCCGAACGCCTGGATGTGAGGAGCCGCAGGTGAGCGCGACGTCCGGGCTCCGGCCCCCGCCCGTCTTCGGCGGACACGACGACCACAACGCCGAGCAGCACCGCCTCCTGGGCCTGGCCTTCGACCCCTTCACCACCGGACGCCTCGCCCGGACCGGCCTCGGACCGGGCTGGCAGTGCCTGGAGGTCGGCGCGGGCGACGGCGGCATCGCGGCATGGCTGGCCCGGCGCGTCGCCCCGGCGGGTCGGGTCGTGGCCACCGACATCAGGCCCGTCCGGGGCCCGGCGGTCGCGGGTCTGGACGTCGTCCGGCACGACATCGTCCGCGACCCGCTTCCCGAGGGAGAGTTCGATCTCGTGCATGTCCGCCTGGTGCTGCGGCTGCTGCCCGGACGCCTCGCCGTGCTGGACCGGCTCGTCCGGGCCCTCAAACCGGGCGGCGTGCTCCAGGTGGACGAGTTCGACGCCACCGACGCGCCCGCCCTGCGGGTGCCCGATCCCGCCGCGCACCGGCTCTACCGGACGTTCATGGACGCGAAGGCGCAGATCATGGCCGGTGAGGAGGTCGACATCGCCTGGGGACGCAAGGCGTCCGACGCGATGAGCCGAGCAGGACTGACCGGCGTCACCTCCCACCGCCGCTCCGACGTGTGGAACGCCGACTCACCTGGCCTCCAGTTGGTCGCCCACCACACCCGGCACCTGCGCGACAAGTTCATCCGTGCGGGAATGACCGAAAGGCAGCTGTCCGACGTGCGCGAACTGCTCGCCCACCCCGGCTTCCGAGCTCGCTCATATGCGCTCTATTCGGTCCAGGGCAGGCGCCCCGGACGGCCGATGAGTGCTCTTCCCTAGCGGGGGTTGCGGCGGAGGATCAGGACGGCCGTGTCGTCGCTCTGGCTGCCTCGGGTGTGTTCCTGCAGTTCGCGGCTGATGGCCGGGGCCATGTCCTCGGGCGGGAGGTCGCTCCACGCGGCCACGCGCTCGGCCAAGGGGAAGAAGGCGCCGGACGGGCCGCGGGCCTCGGTGACCCCGTCGGTGCACAGGAGGAGGGTGGAGCCGTAGGGGAAGTCGACCAATGTGACGGTGCGTGATTCGGGGGCGAGCGGCGCCAGCCCGAGCGGGACGGACGCCTCGCCCAAAGGGACCTGGCCGGCGCGGCCGTGCTCCAGGAGGTAGGGCGGGACGTGTCCGCAGTCGATCGCCTGGATCTTCGTGTCGGAGCCGATGTCCAGGACGAGGGCGGTGACGAAGCGCTCCGCCTCGCCCGCCTGGGCGGCGAACGCGTTGTGGTGCTGCACCGAGCTCTCCAGGGCGTCCACGACGGCGGTGAGGGTGGGCTGCGCCAGGGCCGCCTCGCGGAAGGAGTTGAGCACGGCGAAGGCCGTGCTGATGGCCGGCAGCCCCTTGCCCTGGACGTCGCCGATGAGCACCCGGCTGCCGTACGGGGTCGCCACGACCTCGTAGATGTCGCCGCCGACCTGGCTGTCCTCCTCCAGGGGTTCGTACAGGCCGTGCACGAGCAACTCGTGGGTGACCAGGGGAAAGGGGCGCAGGACCTGGCGTTGCAGCGCGGCGGCCGCGGACCGCAGCCGGGTGATCTCCCCCTCGTTGCGGACGCGCTGGACGGCCTGGGCGACGCTCAGGCCGTTCAGCGCGACGGCGAAGACCAGCACGCTCGCGTTGGCCGCCGCTGTCTCCAGCGGGCTGCGGATCAGGGAGCCGGCGATGACCAGGGTCGTCCACCCGGCGGCGACCGCGGTCTGCCGGGCCGTGCCCCGTCCGGCGATCAGGGTGGGCAGGAAGACCAGGAACGGCGCGAGGCCCGTCTCCCTGCTGAGGATGACGCCGGTCACCGCGAGGACCGCCGTGATCCCGACGAGCCACAGGATCACGGCCGGCCACGAGAGAGGGGCCGTGCGGCCGCCCCGCCTCGTGGCCGGGGCCGGACCGTCCGCGCCGTTCGAGGTGCCCATCACCCGACAGTCTAGTGATCAGATGATCACAGGGCGTGAGGGTGTCAGGTGGCGGCCAGGAAGGCGGCCAGTTCGGCCTCGTAGGCGGCCGCGGCCTGCTCGCGCTCGGCCCAGGTCCGGCGGGCGAGGGAGACCAGGGCGGGGGATTTGCCGAGGACGGCCCGGGCCGCCTCCGCCGCCACCCGCGACACGTCCTCCGGTGGGCGGACGACGGCGGTGCCGATGCTCGTGGCGGGGATCTTCTCCGAGGTCAGGAAGGCGCGGCTCGCCATGGCGGGCGGGAGGAGGCGGCGGAGGACGGCCTGGCCGACCGTCACGCCGATGTCGAGTTCGGGCAGCCGCAGCCAGGCGGAGGACGCGATCACGGGGACGTCGGCGGCGGCGAGGAGGAGGGCGCCCGCGCCGATCGCGGGTCCCTGGGCGGCGACGACCACCGGGGCGGGGCAGCGCAGCACGGCGGTCACAGCGGCGGCGCCGGCGGTGAGGGCGTCGCCCGCGGCCGGCTCGCCGCGGTCGTGGCCGGCGCTGAAGACGTGGCCGGTGGCGTCGAGCAGCAGGCACTCGTCCGGGCGCATGGCCCCGCACGTCTCGGCGAGCCACCGGTAGGCCGCCGAGTCCAGGGCGTTCACCGGAGGACGCGACAGCGTCGCCCTGACCAGCGCGCCCTCGCGCCGGACGCGCATCAGTACGACCTCGGCAGCGACAGCCGCTTGTGCGCGATGTGGTTCAGCAGCATCTCCGAGCTGACCGGGGCGATCCGGAAGAGGCGGACCAGCCCGTGCAGCGTCGCCAGCCCGTACTCGCGGGACATGCCGTTGCCGCCGAGGGTCTGCATGGCGGCGTCGAGCGCGGCGGAGGCGGCCTCGGAGGCGGTGTACTTGGCCATGGCCGCCTCCACGCCGCCGGGTTCGCCGCGGTCGAAGGCGCGGGCGGCGGACGCGGTCAGCAGGCGCGACGCGGTCAGGGCCGTCTCGGCGCGGGCCAGCGGGTGGGAGACCGCCTGGTGCGCGCCGATGGGGACGTCCCAGACGGTGCGTTCGCGCGCGTAGGCCACGGCGATGTCGAGCGCGTAGCGGGCGATGCCGTTCAGGAGGGCGGCGCTGACGATGCGCTCGGGGTTGAGGCCCGCGTACAGGACGGCCATGCCGGCGTCCGGCCCGACCAGCGCGGAGTCGTCCACCCGGACGTCGTCGTAGAAGACGCTGTACTGCCGCTCGGGGGAGAGGATCTCGACCTCGATGGGGCTCGCGGTCAGGCCGTCCGCGTCGGTAGGGACGAGGAAGACCTTGAGCTCGTCCTCGACGCGGGCGACGGTGAGGAGCGCGTCGGCGTTGTCGACGTGCGAGACGTAGTACTTCTGGCCGGACAGCACCCAGCCGCCGCCGTCGCGGCGGGCGCGCATGCGGATGTTGTGGGTGTTGGAGCCGGCGTCGGGCTCGGTGATGGCGAAGCCGAGCACCCGGGAGCCGTCCGCGAGGCCCGGCAGCCACGCGGCCTTCTGGGCGGGCGAGCCGAATCCGTCGATCATGGTCGCGCAGACGGCGGGCGACAGCGCGATGAGCATGAGCGGCACGCCCGCCTCGGCGATCGACTCGGCGACCGCGGCGAGCGCCTCGACGCCCGCGCCGGCGCCGCCGTGCTCCGCGGAGACGCCGGCGCCGAGCGCGCCGATCCCGCCGAGCGCGCGCCACAGCTCGCGCGCGTTGTCGCCGGTGTCGGACGCGCGGACGTAGTACTCGTGCCCGTACTCGCGGCAGATCCGCAGGACGGTCTCGCGCAGCTCGTCCAGCTCCGCCGCCGAGGGTGTCGGACGCACACCGGCCTCCCGTGTTACCTGGATGTCAATGACTGATGTAAAAGACTGATGTATTCCTACACTAGCCGAGGGCGGCGGTGGGGACGAGCCCCGTCCGACCCGGCTTGAATCCGACCTACCAGTACGAACACCGGCCTCCAGGGGTTGTCTCGGACCGACCTCGTACTGCAAACTCTGATGTATTCACCTCCTGTCCCTGAGGGGGTGGCCTTGCATCGCCTGACCACGGCGATCACTGAGGAGACACCATGAGAGCAGCCAAACGCGGCCACGCGGTCATCGCGGCACTCGCCGCCTTGACCTTGACGGCGACGGCCTGCGGGTCATCTGGGTCGGATACGTCTGACGCTTCGAGTGGCGACACCTACACGATCGGCGTCCTGAACTCGATGACCGGCGCCGTCGGCGCGGTCGGGCAGCAGGAGTCCCGCGGCATGGAGCTGGCCGTCGCGGAGATCAACGCGGCCGGCGGCGTCAAGGGCCGCAAGCTCAAGCTGGAGACCGTGGACGACCAGGGCTCGGTGAACCTGACCACCGCCGGGTTCAAGAAGCTCGCCACCGACACCAAGGTGCCGGTCGTGATCGGCCCCGGCATCACGGCGAACGCCATGGCGTCGGCCCCGCTCGCCGAGCAGTACGGCGTCACCCAGGTCCTGCTGGTCGCGCAGCCGCACATCGCCAACGGCAAGAAGAACGTCTTCGGCGTGCCGCTGCCGGGCAAGGCCAACTCGCAGGCCATGGTCAACTACGCCAAGGCCCGGGGCTTCAAGTCCGCGGCGATCATCTGGGGCAACACCCCGTACGGCCAGGAGGGCAACAAGGACATCTCCAGCGCCGCCAAGGCGGCCGGGATCGACATCGTCAACTCCGAGGGCTTCGACGGCGGCAAGTTCGACTTCACCGCGCAGGCGAGCAAGGCCGCCGCCCGCAACCCCGACGCCGTCTTCCTGTACGGCGGCGGCGGCAACAGCGACGCCCTGCTGCTCAAGGCCATGGTCGCGACGGGCTACAAGGGCCAGATCATCGGCGACCTGGCCTACTCGACCCCGACCATCCCGAAGACCGCCGGCGACGCCGCCGACCGGGTCGTGTCGCTGACGCCGGTCAACTACGGGTCGCCCGACCCGGAGACCAAGAAGTTCCTCGAGGCCTACGAGGCCAAGTTCAACGAGGGCGCCTCCGTGCTGAGCGCGTACGCCTACGTGGCGGTGAAGATGGTCGCCGCGGGCATCGAGAAGGCGGGCGCCTACAAGGGCGAGGAGCTGTCCAAGGCGATCCAGGCGCTGAACTTCGAGAGCATCATCGGCACGCTCGCCTACACCGACTCCTACCACGGCGGCCCGAACGCCGACGCCTTCAAGCCGGTCGGCTTCAAGAACGGCGAGTACGCGGCCCCCGACGAGGGCTGACCCCCGCAAGCAGCAGACGACGGCGGCGGGCCGGCACCGGCCCGGCCGCCGTCCGGTCAAAGGAACCCGCCCGTGCGCTTCATCGACCTTCTCGTCTCCGGGCTCACGCTCGGCGCCATCTACGCGCTCGTCGCCCTGGGCTTCCACCTCGTCTTCAAGATGACGGGGGTCATCGACTTCGCCCAGGGCGACAAGGTGATCATCGGCGGCCTGATCGGGCTGACCCTGGTCCGGCAGGGACTGTCCACGATCCTGCTCGTCGCGCTGATCGTGCTGGCCATCGGGATCGTGCTCGGCGTCGCCTACGACGCGATCGTGATCCTGCCGACGCAGGGCAACGGCCCCATCGCCGCGATCGCGGCCACCGTCGGCATCACGCTGGTGTTCGCCAACGGGAGCCAGATCATCTGGGGCCCGGACGGCAAGCCGTTCCCGCCCGTGCACGGCGGCGCGGTCGAGCTCGGCGGCGTGCGGATCGGCTACCAGGACCTGCTGATCTGGGCGGTGGTCGTCGCCGTCGGGATCGGGCTCGCGCTCCTGCTCGACCGGTCCCGGACCGGCCGCGGCATGGTCGCCGCGGCCACCGACCCGCTCGCCGCCACCGCCGTCGGCATCAACGTCTCGCGGATGCGCGCGATCGCGTTCGCGCTGGCGTTCGGGCTGTCCGCGCTCGCCGGCGTCCTGATCGCCCCGATCACCCTCGCCGGCGGGGCGCTCGGCACGGCGCTCACGCTGAAGGGCTTCACCGGCGCGGTGCTCGGCGGCCTGAGCAGCACCCGGGGCGTCCTCGCCGGCGCGGTGCTGCTCGGCGTCATCGAGAGCGAGCTGGCCCTGGTGCTGGCGAACAACATCGTCGAGCCGATCGTGCTGATCGCCCTCATCATCATCCTGCTAGTGATGCCGAACGGCCTGTTCGGCCTGAGGAGGCAGCGCCTTGCCTGACAGAGCCAGAGGCAGCAGCGGAGCCCGGGGCAGAGGCGGAGCCCTCGCCCTCCGGGCCGGGCGGCACTTCGGCCCGACCCTCGTGACCGCCGTGGTCCTGGTCGGGTTCGCGTTCACCAACCCCGGCGCGACCGACCTCGCCCTCGGCGTGAACATCGGGGTCGCGGCCATCGCGGCGGTCGGACTGACGCTGACCATCGGCGGCGCGGGGCAACTCGCGCTCGGCCAGGCCGGGTTCATGGCCATCGGCGCGTACGGGACGGCGTACCTGATGCGCGACCGGGAGATGGCCTTCCTGCCCGCCCTCGTCCTCGGCGTCGTGATGGCGCTGGTCGTCGGGGTGCTGGTCGGCTACATCGCGCTGCGGCTGCGCGGCCACTACCTCGCGATGGCGACCCTCGCGGTCGGCACCGGCATCCACGCGTTCCTCATGCTGCCGGGCCCGCTCGGCGGCGTGAACGGGTACGCGCCGATCCCGTTCCCGGAGATCTTCGGGTACCGGTTCCTGGACCCGCGCGACCAGTACCTCCTCGTCGCGGGCCTGCTGATCCTGGTGCTGCTCGGGTCGCGGTGGCTGCTGACGGCCCGGATGGGCCGGGAGCTGGCGGCGATCCGCGACGACGAGGTCGCCGCGCGCTCGGTCGGGGTGAACATCACCGCGCGGAAGGTGCAGGTGTTCGCGGTCTCCGCGGGGATCGGCGCGCTCGCGGGCGGCGTCAACGCGCCGCTGCAGACGGCCATCGACCCGTCGCTGTTCTCGGCGGCGATCTCGATCCAGCTGTTCGTCATGGTGATCCTGGGCGGGCTCGGCAGCATCTACGGCGCGGTGTGCGGCGCGGCCCTGCTCACCTGGCTGATCTCGGTGGTGCCCGGCCGGGGCTCGTGGGCGCTGACCGTGCTCGGCGTCATCGTCATCGTGTTCATGGCCGTGCTGCCGGACGGGCTCGCGGGCCTCGGCAGGGTGGGCCGCGCGCTGGCGGCCCGGATGCGGCGGCGCGCGCCGGGGGCGGGCGCGGTGGTCACGGAGGTGCCGAAGTGAGGACACCGGGGACGGCGGAGGCGCGCGGGATCACCCGCCGCTTCGGCGGGCTGACCGCGGTCGCGGACGTGAGCTTCGCGGTCGCCAAGGGCGAGATCCACGGGATCATCGGCCCGAACGGCGCCGGGAAGACGACGCTGCTGAACATCCTGAGCGGGCTCCAGCGCCCGTCCGGCGGGTCGGTGGTCATCGGCGGCGAGGACGTGACCCGCTGGCCGAGCCACCGGCTGGTGGCGAAGGCGCGGCTGGTGCGGACGTTCCAGACCGTCCGGCTGTTCTCCAGCATGACGGTCCGGCAGAACCTGGTGATCGCGGCGCGGACGACGACCGGCCCGGGGCAGGCGAGGGAGCGGGTCGAGGACGTCCTGGCCCGGCTGTCGCTGGACGGCCTCGCGGACGAGCCGGCCGCGGCCCTGTCGTACGGGCTGCAGCGGCGCGTCGAACTCGCCCGGGTGCTGGTGGCCGACCCGGCGGTCGTCCTGCTGGACGAGCCCGCCGCCGGCCTCAGCCCGCAGGAGCGCCACGACCTCGCGGACATGCTCCGCGAGATGCGCGACGCGGGCGTCACGGTCATCCTCGTCGAGCACCACATGGACCTCGTGCACGCGGTCTGCGAGAACTGCACGGTGCTCGACTTCGGCCGGGTGATCGCACGCGGCACCCCCGCGGAGGTCACCGCGGACCCGGCCGTCCTGGAGGCGTACCTGGGCGGACGGCACCACCGGGCCTCGGACGTCGAGGCCCCCGTGACCACGGGCGAGGAGGACTGATGGCGCAGGCGCGGAACGCGGAGAGGCCGCTGCTCGAAGCGCGCGGCATCGTCTACCGGTACGGGGCGATCAGCGCGCTGCGGGGTGTGGACCTGCGGGTGGACCGAGGCGAGGCCGTCTGCGTCATCGGCCCGAACGGCGCCGGCAAGACGACCCTCGCCCGAATCGCGGGCGGCCTCTACCGGCCGGCCGAGGGCACGCTCCTGGTCGACGGCGAGCCGCTGTCCAGGCGTCCGCACGAGGCGGTCGCGCGCGGCATCGGCAGCGTGCTGGAGGGCCGGCACCTGTTCGTGGAGCAGACCGTCCGGACGAACCTGGAACTCGGCTGCTACCACGGGAAGGTGCCGAAGGCGGCCGTCGAGGAGCGGCTGGAGAAGGTCATGGACCTGTTCCCGGTACTGCGCAAGCGGGCCGGGCAGCAGACCTCGACGATGTCCGGCGGGGAGCAGCAGATGGTGGCGGTGGGCCGCGCGCTGATGGCCGAGCCGGAGATCCTCATCCTGGACGAGCCGTCCATGGGCCTGTCCCCGAAGATCACCGGGGAGGTGTTCGACGCGCTCGCCGCGCTGCGCGAGGGCGGGCTGTCGATCCTGCTCATCGAGCAGAACGCGCCGCTGGCCTTCGAGCTGGCCGACCGGGGCTACCTGCTGCGGCAGGGGGCGGTCGTGGTCGAGGGCAGCATCGAGGAGCTGACCGGCGACGACGTCGTCCGCTCGGCCTATCTGGGGGCGTGATGAGCCCGGGTGCGCGGCTGCGCGCGGACCTGGCGCGCCTCTACCGGATCCCGCTGGACGAGGCGGGCCTGCCCGGCGCGCTCTTCCAGGCCGACCCGCCGGCCGGGACCGCGCTGCCCGTCCCGACCGGGGAGGCGCCCGTCCCGGTCGGGCTCGTCGAGCAGGCCCTGGAGCGGATCGCCGCCACCGACGGCGAGATCCGGGCGTGGGCGCTGGTGGACGCGGAAGGCGCCCGCGCCCAGGCGGACGGCGCCCGCAGCCAGCCGGGGAACGGCCCGCTGCGCGGCGTCCCGGTCGGGGTGAAGGACCTCATCGACGTGGCCGGGCTGCCGACCGGCGGCGGTTCGCGGCACCTGTCCGGGCCGGGCCGGGCGCGCGTCCCCGCGGCCGACGCGGGCTGCGTGCGGCGGCTCCGGGAGGCCGGGGCCGTGGTCGTCGGCAAGACCACCACGCACGAGTACGCGTTCGGCGGCACCACGCCGCCGACCCGCAACCCCCGCGACACCGCGCGGATCCCGGGCGGCTCGTCCGGCGGCTCGGCGGCGGCCGTCGCCGCCGGGCACGTGCCGCTCGCGCTCGGCAGCGACACCGGCGGATCGGTGCGGATCCCGTCCGCCTACTGCGGGACGGCCGGCTACGTCCCCTCGCCCGGACGGCTGCCCGGCGACGGCGTCCTGCCGCTCGCCTGGTCGCTGGACCGGATCGGGCTGATCGCCGCGACCGCCGGCGACCTCGCGGGCTTCGCGTCGGCCCTCGGGACCATCGCCCCGGCGGGCGGCGTGGCACGTCCGGACGGGTTCGCGGGCCTCCGCGTCGGCGTGCCGAGGGGCGTGCTGGACGACCCCATCGATCCCGCCGTCGGCGCGGCGGTCGAGCGGGCCTTCGCCGCCGTCCGCGACCTCGGCGGCGAGATCGTGGACGTGGAGATCCCGCACGGCTGGGCCGCCGTCGCCGCGGGGATGACGATCATCCTCGCGGAGTGCCTCGACTACCACCGCGAGCGGCGCGGGCCGGGCGGCGACGAGCTGTTCGGCGCCGACGTGCGCGCCATGCTCGACCTCGCCGACGAGCTCCCGGCCGGTGCGTACGTGCGGGCGCAGCGGGTGCGGCAGGTGCTGCGCGGCGAGGCGCTGTCGGTCCTGTCCGGCGTCGACCTGCTCGCGATGCCGACGATGCCGTGCGTCGCGCCCCGCGCGGACGCCGCCGCCGGCGGGACGATCCCGGTCGGCGATGCGGAGGTGCCGCTGGCGGAGGCGCATATGCGGTACACCGTCCTCGCGAACCTGGCCGCGCTGCCCTGCGGCACCCAGCCGCTCGGGGCCGGCGGTGGCGGGCTTCCGATCGGCCTGCAGTGGGTCGCCGCGCCCGGCCGGGACGACGCCCTGATCAGCGCCATGACCACCTTCGCGTGCCATGAGCGCTAGCCGCCGGTTCTCACCGCTGCCAGAAGTGGAAGCAGGCGCCGTAGCGGGAGCGCAGCCCCAGCTGCGGGCCGTCCGGCGTCTCGACGATGCCCGTGGACGGGCCGTGCTCGCCGGTGCCGAGACGGGCGGCGAGGGCTTCGAGATCGTCCATCGCGCAGCCCGCGACGGCCCTCGGGTGGGCGTGCGGCGGCCTCGGGACGGCGGGCGCGATGTGCCGGAGGAACTCCAGCCGGGCGTTGCGGGACGCCGGGCCGCGCGCGATGACGGCATCGAACCCCGCGCCGGGGGCGAGCGCGAGCAGCCGCTCGATCGCGGGGCCCTCGAAGCGGCCGGAGAAGTAGACATGGCCGCCGAGCACGTCCGTCACGAACGTCCGCGCGCCGGGGAGGTCGCCGGTGGCGAACACGACGGCGTTGACCTCGCTGACGCCGAGGTCGGGGCGGTCACCGAGCACGCACCGCGTCCGGCCCTCCCGGTACTGGACGAAGGCGTGCCGCAGCCCCGAGCGGGTCTGGTCGAGCATGCGCTCCCTGACCGGATGCCCGGTCCCCGGGAGGAGGTAGTCGACGGGATCGCTGACGAACGTCCAGCCCCGCCGCCCGAGGACGTCCTCCGTGGCGGCGGGATCGCGCAGGTAGAAGTCGAGCGCGTAGGCGCCGGGACGGTCGGGCGCGCCGGCCGCGTCCGGAGGGGGCAGGCCGGGCACGCCGACGAGCCGGATCCAGCCGCCCTTGCTGCCGGGCTTGCCCAGCAGCACCGAGTCGGCGGGGGGAAGCGGCAGGCCCCACAGGCGCGCCCAGAGGCCAGGGTCGCGGACGGGCCCCGCCTCGACGACCTCGAAGCCCATCGCGTCCGCGTAGAGGTCGTGCAGAGGCGCGGTGTCGGCCACCGGAAGGACCACGATGTCGATGCCGTCGAACACTGACCCGCCTCACTCGCCGAAACTAATGTCTGATGTATTACGCAATGACCTACTCAGCGTAGCGGATGGCGCGCCGGGCAACGAGCCCGCCGTCGTCATCGTCGTCATGGGAACGGTTCCGGGCCGGGTCGGATGTATGTGTCCCCCGCGCAGACAGGGTGAGTACGATGTCTGATGTATGCTCGCCATGCTGTGAGTCCCGGTGTCCCGGAGTTCCCGACTCAACGAATCAGCACCACGAAGGCCCGACCAGGGGGACAGCGACGTGCCCAGCACCAAAGGCAACAGTTCCGGCCGCTCCGGCGCGGGGACGGCGACCGCGCTGCCGGTGAGCCGGCTGCGCCCGGCCTACCAGCAGGTCGCCGACCAGCTGCGGGAGCTGATCCTGGACGGGTCGCTCGCGCCGGGCGACCGCCTCCCGCCGGAGGGCGAGATCGGCGGCAACTTCGGGGTGAGCCGCAGCACGGTCCGCGAGGCGCTGCGCGTGCTGGCCTCGCAGGGCCTGGTCAAGACGGTGCGCGGCACCACCGGCGGCACGTTCGTCTCGCACATCGAGCCCGACCAGATCAGCGACTTCCTGGAGGCCGGGATCGGGCTGATGTCGGGCTCGGACGCCCTGCCCCTGCAGGCCATCCTCGAAGCCCGCGAGATGCTGGAGGTGCCGGCCACCGCCGTCGCGGCGGAGCGGCGCGAGCAGCGGCACCTCGACGCGCTGCGCGCCGTGACGGAGCGCGAGAAGCGCAGCCGCGGCCGGAGCGGGAAGTTCCAGGAGCACCGGCACTTTCACGGGATCATCATGGAGGCGACCGGCAACGGGCTGCTCACGATGATGACGCAGCCGGTCTTCCACGTCCTGCGGACGCGGTTCCTGAACACCGACTCGCCCGCCGAGTTCTGGACGCAGGTCGACGACCAGCACGAGCACATCATCGAGCTGCTGGAGGCGGGCGACGGGGAGGCCGCCAGCGCCGCCATGCGCGACCACCTCCGGCACATCCGCGGCGCCTACCGCGAAGCCTGACCCGCCGGCCGCCTGAGCCAGGCGGCCCTGGCCGGGCGGCTGGACGGTGCGGCCTGGGCGGCGGCCGTCAGGCCCAGGAGGGCGCGCGGTTCTCGCGGTAGGCGCGGAACCCCTCCTGGCCGTCGGAGCCGGGCGGCGTGACGTAGGCGACGAACTCCTCGATCTCCGGGCCGACGGCCTGCGCGACGGGCAGCCCCTCGGCCGCGGCGAGCTGCCGCTTCATCGTGCCCATGCAGGCGCGCGACTGGCGGCTGAGCCGGGCGGCCAGCCCGTCCACCGCGGCGGTGAGCTCCGCGTCGGGGACGGCCTCGAGCGCGATGCCGAGGCCGACCGCCTCGGCGGCCGTGATCCACCGCCCGGTGAGGAAGATCTCCCTGGCCCGCTGGCGGCCCACGATCCGGGGCAGCCGCGCCGTCGAGCCGCCCGCCGGGACGACGCCGAACTCGGCGTGCGCGTCGGCGATCCGCGCCGACTCCGCCATCAGCACGAGGTCGCAGGCGAGCAGCAGCTCGAACCCGCCGGCCCGGGCCAGCCCGTTGACCTCGGCGACCACCGGCACCGGCAGCCGCTCCAGCCGCAGGGTGAGCGCCGCGAGCCGGCGCGCGAGCCGCTCCCACACGGCCGCGTCGGCGAACGCCTCGTCCAGCACGGCCAGGTCGAGGCCCACGCTGAACGCCCGGCCCGTCCCGCCGATGACCAGGACGCGGACCTCCGGGTCGGCCTCCACCGCGCCGATGACGGCCTCGAGGTCGTCGAGCGCCCGCCAGGTCAGGCTGTTCAGCGACTCGGGGCGGGTGAAGGCGGCGCGCGCCACCCGGCCCGTCAGCCGCAGGGTCATGGTCTCCAACGACGGCACCGGACGCCCGCCTTCCCTCGATATATCTGATGTATTGCCATCGCCGAGTATGCGCAGCGCCTGCCCACCCGTCAACTTTCCGTTGTCCTGGCGAAAGGGGGACAGAGGCTTGGACAAGCGCCGGGCCGGTGTCCTAGTATCTATATGTCTGACTTTAACGAATCAGTGCACGTGAGAGGACGGTCATGACGCTCAAGGACGGGTGGACGGGGCGGTTCTACGAGGACTTCCGGGTGGGCGACGTCTACCGGCACCCCCTCGGGCGCACGGTGACCGAGAGCGACAACACCTGGTTCACGCTCCTGACGATGAACACGAACCAGATGCACTTCAACGGCGAGTACGCCGCGAAATCGGAGTTCGGAAGGCCGCTGGTCGTGTCCACGCTGACCGTGGCGATCGCGGTCGGGCAGAGCGTCATCGACACCACCCAGAACGCGTTCGCCAACCTCGGCTGGGAGGACATCAGGCTCCCGCACCCCGTCTTCGCCGGGGACACGCTGTTCAGCGAGTCGCTCGTGCTCGACAAGCGCGAGTCGTCGAAGCGCCCGCACGCCGGCATCGTCACGATCCGCACGCACACCCTCAACCAGGACGGCGACGAGGTCTGCACGTTCCGCCGCGCGTTCTACGTCTACAAGCGCGGCGCCGAGCCGCTGAACGACCTGTTCCCGGAGCCGAAGACGCCGCTGGCCCTGGACGCCGAGGCCGGGCGCGCATGAGGATCACCTTCGCTCCCTGGGGCGAGACCCTGGCCGAGCTGGCGGACGCCGCCCGCCGCGCCGAGGACGCGGGCGCCGAGGCCGTCTGGGTGCCGGAGCTGCACCGCAGCGCGACCGTCGCCGCCGCCGCGGTCGCCGCCGCGACCCGGCGCGCCCGGGTCGGCACCGGCATCGCGCTCGCGTTCACCCGCAGCCCCATGACCACCGCGCTGGAGGCCCTGGACCTGGACGAGCTGTCCGGCGGCCGATTCGTGCTCGGCCTCGGCACGGGCGTCCAGCGGCTCAACGAGGACTGGCACAACGTCCCGTTCGGGCGGCCCGTCGCGCACATGCGGGAGACCGTCCGCAACGTCCGCCGGTTCTGGGAGTCCTGCACGACCGGCGAGCCGATCGACCTGCCGGGCGAGGAGGAGCCGATGCGGATCCGCGGCTACCAGCGGCCGTTCGGCGTCCGGCGCGCCCGCATCCCCGTGTACCTCGCCGCGATGGGCCCGGCCATGACCCGCCTCGCCGGGACGATCGGCGACGGCTGGATCAGCCACGAGCTGTGCTCCCCGCGCTACCTGGCCGAGCGCGTCATGCCCGAACTGGAGACGGGGATCTCCCGCGCCGAGGGCAAGGGGCGCGCGGACGTCGACGTCGTCGTGTCCGCCTGCTGCTCGGTCTCCGACGACCGCGCGACCGCGCTGCGCCGCGTGTCCGGGCTCGTCGGCTTCTACGCCAGCGTCCGGACCTACGCCGACTTCTTCGCCTTCCACGGGCTGGCCGACCAGCAGCGGAGGGTCGTCGAGGCGTTCCGGAACGGCACGGGTGCCGAGCACCTCGCCGAAGCGGTCTCCACCGAGATGGTCGACGCCCTCACGATGGCCGGCGGGCGCGACGAGGTCGCCGCCCGGATCGCCGGCTACGCGGGCCTCGCCGACTCGGTGAAGCTCAGCCCGCCCACCCACGGCCTCACCGCCGCCGAGACCCGCGCGGCCCAGGACGAACTCCTCGCACTGCTGCCCGACCTCACCGGAGGCGCCTCGTGAAACCCCTGGAAGACGTCCGCATCATCGCCGTCGAGCAGTACGGCGCGGGACCGTTCGGCAGCATGCACCTCGCCGACCTGGGCGCCGAGGTCATCAAGATCGAGGAACCGCGGTCGGGCGGCGACGTCGGCCGCTACGTCCCCCCGTACGGGGAGGGCGAGGACTCGCTGTTCTTCGAGACGTTCAACCGCAACAAGCGGAGCCTGTCCCTCGACCTGTCCACGGACGCCGGCCGCCGGGTGTTCGAGGACCTGGTGAAGGTGTCCGACGTCGTCTACTCCAACCTGCGCGGCGACGTCCCGAAGAAGATCGGCATCACCTACGACGACCTCAAGCACCTGAACCCGGCGATCGTCTGCTGCTCGCTCACCGGGTTCGGCATGACCGGGCCGCGCAGCCACGAGCCGGGCTACGACTACGTCCTGCAGGGCCTCGCCGGGTGGATGGACCTGACCGGCGAGCCGGACGGCCCGCCCACCAAGTCGGGGCTGTCGCTCGTCGACTACTCCGGCGGGTTCGTCGCCGCGATCTCGCTGCTGGCCGGGCTGCACGCGGCGCGCCGCGACGGCGTCGGCATGGACTGCGACGTCAGCCTGTACGACACCGCGATCGGGCTGCTGACCTACCCGGCGACCTGGCACCTGAACGCCGGGTTCGAGCCGGCCCGCACCCGCCATTCGGCGCACCCGTCGCTGGTGCCGTTCCAGGCGTTCCAGGCGAGCGACGGCTGGTTCATCGTCGGCTGCGCGAAGGAGAAGTTCTGGGCGCGGCTCGCCTCCGTCGTCGGCCGGCCCGAGTGGGCCGAGCCCGCGTCCGGCTACGGCTCGTTCGCCGACCGGGCGCGCAACAAGGACACGCTCCTGCCCCTGCTGGAGGACATCTTCCGGCGGCGGACCGTGGACGAGTGGCTGGCCGACCTGTACGCGGCGTCCATCCCGTGCGGCCCGATCAACAACGTCGAGCAGGCCATGCGGGAGGAGCACACCATGGCGCGCGGGCTGCGGGTGACGACCGAGCACCCGCGCTTCGGGACGGTCGAGCAGCTCGCCTCGCCCGTGCGGGTGGGGAGCGAGCCTCCGGAGTACCGCCGGGCGCCGTTCCGCAACGAGGACTTCGACCTGGTCGTCCGCGAGATCGCCGGGTACGACGACGCCGCGGTGGCGGAGCTGCGGGCCGGCGGCGCGTTCGGCCCCGAGACGCCCGCCCCGGAGGCCGCGCCCGCGGCCGGTGAGGCGGAGGCGGCGTCGCGATGACCGCACGGGAGCTGGCCGCCTGGGCGCTCGCCCTGGACCGGGTGCCCGAGCCGGTCGCCGCCGCCGCGACCCGGCACCTGCTCGACGGGTTCGGCACCGCGCTCGCCGCCCTGCGCACGGGCGCGGCCGGGCCCGCCGCCGAGGTGGCGCGCGGGCTCGGCGGCCCGCCCGAGGCGGCGGTGCTCGGCACCGGCGACCTGCTGTCCGCGCCCGCCGCCGCGCTCGCCAACGGCACCCTGGTGCACGCGCTCGACTTCGACGACACGCACGCCGGCGGGCTGGTGCACGCGACCGCGGTCGTGCTGCCCGCCGCGTTCGCCGTCGGTCAGCAGACCGGCGCGTCCGGGCGGGACGTCCTCACCGCGGCGGTCGCCGGGTACGAGACGGCCTGCCGGGTCGCCGCCGCCGCGCCGCACGGGTTCCACGCGCGCGGCCTGCACGCGACGATGGTCGCCGGGGTCTTCTCCTCCGCGCTGGTCGCCGCCCGGCTCCTCGGCCTGGACGCCGAGCGGGCGACCGCCGCGCTCGGGATCGCGGGCAGCCAGGCGGGCGGCCTGCTCGCGTTCCTCGGCACCGGGGCGTCCACCAAGCAGCTGCACCCGGGGTTCGCCTCCCAGTCCGGGATCATCGCCGCGCGGCTGGCGGCGGCGGGCGCGACCGGGCCGGAGACCGTCTTCGACGGCCCGCACGGCGTGTTCGACGCCCTCTCCGCGCACGAGGCCGACCCCGCGTCCATCGTGGACGGGCTCGGTGAGCGGTGGGAGACCACCCGCATCGGGATCAAGCCGTACGCGGCGTGCCAGCTCTCGCACGCCACGATCGGCGCCGTCCTCGACGCGATGGCGCGCGAGCGGTTCGGCCCGGACGAGGTCGCGGGCGTCCACGCCCGGGTCCACCCGGACTCGGCGCCCGTCGTCTGCGACACCTCCCGCGACCTGACCCGTCCCGCGAGCCCGTACGCGGCGAAGTTCTCGCTGCCCTGGACGGTCGCGGCACTGATCACCGACGGCGGCCTGACCCTGGACACGTTCGCGGCGGACTCGATCGCCCGGCCCGAGGTGACCCGGTTGTCCGCCCGCGTCCGCTGGGACGTCGCCGGCGGTCCCGGCGCCGCCGCCGACGCGCCCGGCCACGTCACGATCACGCTCACCGACGGCCGTGAAGTGACCGGCTCGGTGCCCCGCAGCGAGGGCGGCGGCGACTTTCCGCTCAGCCGGGCGTCGCTGCTCGCCAAGTTCACCGGCAACGCCGGCGTCCCGGCGGCGGACGCCGAGGAGTTCGCCCGCACCGTCGAGACGCTCGGCGACCGGCCGGACGCCGCCGCCGTCATGCGGGCCGCCGCCGCGCTCGCCCAGCTCACCCAGCAGGAGAACGGATGACACTGCAAGCGATCAAGCCCGCCGAGTTCCCGTGGTTCCCCTACGAGGGGTTCACGTTCTGCCTCGGCCTGTCCGAGGACGGCGGCGCGTGGTCGTCCGGGCACACCTCCGCCGCGCACGACCCGTCGATCGGGAAGATGACCGTCGCCGGGACGATGGCCGAGCAGGCGCGCACCGCCTACCGCAAGGTCATGACGATCATCGAGGCCGCCGGGTACGGGCCGGACGACGTCGTGCACGTCACGGAGAACGTCACGGTCGCCGGGCTCGCCGACTATGAGGCCGCCGCCGCGGTCCGCACGGAGGTCTTCGGCGCGCACGAGCCCACGGTGACGACGGTCGTCGTGGAGCGCCTCGTCCGCTCCGCCGCGCTGCTGGAGATCGAGATGCACGCCGTCCGGGGCGGCGGCGCCGAGCTGCTGGCCGCGAGCGAGCGGCGCGATGCCGGGACGTGGGCTCCCTCGCCCGTCCGCGAGGGCTACGACGGCACCGTGCACCTGCCGACGATCGTGCCGGTGGACGAGTCGGGCGACATCGTCGGCCCCGGCGACTTCGCCGGCCAGTACGCCTACTGCCTCGACCGGGCGGACGCCCTGCTCCGCAAGGCGGGCCTGTCGCTCGACAACGCGGTGACGACCTACGACTACTCGACGCCCGCCAGCCGGGACGTCTACCGCAAGACCCACCGCATCCGGAAGGAGCGGCTCGGCGGCGCGGGCGTGTATCCGGGGGCGGGCGGCATCCTGATGAGCCGGCTGCACCACCCCGAGGCGCTCGTCGCGATCGACGTCACCGCGTCCCGGCATCCCCTCGAACTGGTCAACCCCGGCTGGTCCCGGTACGACACGCTGACTTACGTGCCGGGCGTGCGGGCGGGCCGGACGCTGTTCATGTCGGGGTTCGCCGCGCTCGACATGGAGACGCAGGAGGCGCTGCATCCCGGCGACATCGGGGCGCAGGCCGAGGCCACGTACGGGTCGATCCTGCACCTGCTGGAGTACGCGGGGCTCGGCCCGGCGGACCTGCTGTCGACCATCGAGTTCTGCGTCGAGTCGGCGCTGCGCGACTACCGCGCGGTCGCGCCCGTCCGGGAGCGGCTGCTGTCCCCGCCCTGGCCCGCCTCGACCGGCGCGATCTGCAAGGCGCTGCTGCGGCCCGAGTTCCTGCTCGAAGTGTTCCCGACGGCGCTGTACCCGCAGGGGAAGGACGCCCGATGACGCTGCTCACGGACGAGATCCGCGCGCTCGTCGGCCGGACGAAGACCTACACCGCGCCCGAGCCGATGGGCGCCGCCGCCGGCCGGTACTTCGGCCTCGCGATCGGCGACCACAACCCGCTGTACTCCGACCCCGCGTACGCGCGGGCGCACGGGCTGGCCGACGTGACCGCGCCGCCGACCCTGATCTGCGAGACCAACCAGTACGCGAACCTGCCGATCGGGCCGGACGGCGACGCGGGCCACAACTGGGGCATCGAGATCCCCGGCACCCGCAAGGTGCGCGGCGGCAACCGGTACGTCTTCCACCGCCGCGTCCTGCCGTCCGACGTCGTCACCGCCACCTGGGAGATCGCGGACATCACCGCCAAGACCAACCGGGCCGGCGCGGAGATGCTGATCGTCACGTCGCGCGCGGTCTACACGCGGCAGGACGGCGAGCCGCTCGCGGAGAACGAGGAGACCATCATTTTCGTATCGCTGGAGGCGCGGGCATGACCGCCGTGCAGGCATCCCACCGGCCCGGGGACGCCGTGCCGCCGCTGGAGCGCCGGATCGGGCTCCCCGACATGATCGCCTACGCCGGGGCCACCTGGGACTGGTACCGGCTGCACTACGACACCGAGTTCGTGAAGGCGTCCAAGCTGCCCGGCGCGGTCGTGGACGGGCAGGTCTTCGGCGCGCTGCTCGTCGAGCAGATCCAGGACTGGCTCGGCCCGTACTGCTTCGTCCGCGAACTGGAGTTCAGCTTCAAGGCGCTGGTGTTCGCGGACGAGACCGTCCGCTGCGAGGGGACGGTCACCGAGGCCGGCGACGGTTTCCTCGACCTCGACCTGCGGGTGATCGTGGTCGGCGGCGACGGCGGGACCGACCGCGTCGCCGTCGCGCCGGCCCGCGCCCGCGTCCTGCTCGGCACCGCCGACGGGCCCGGCGCCCGGCCGCGCGGCGGGGAGGTCCCGCGATGAGCACGGGCGTCGCGATCGCCGGCGCCGCCGAGTGCGACCTCGGCGTGACGAACCGGTCGATCCTGGGCCTCCAGGCGCAGGCGGTCAAGCGGGCGCTGGACGACGCGGGCCTCGCCCTCCGCGACGTCGACGGCATCGCCACGACCGGGGTGTCCCGGTTCTCGGCGACGCAGCTCGCCGACTACTTCGGCATCCGGCCGCGCTGGACGGACTCGACGTACGCGGGCGGCTCGGCGTTCGAGATGTTCGTCGCCCGCGCGACGCAGGCGATCCGGGCGGGGCAGGCCGAGACCGTCGTGATCAGCTTCGCGTCGAACCAGCGGTCGGCGCGGTCCCGCTCGCTCGGCGGCGTGGTCGAGGACCACACGCCCGAGGCCCAGTTCGAGACCCCGTACGGGCCGCTGTACCCGCTGTCGTACTACGCGATGGCCGCGCAGCGGTACCTGCACGCCTACGGCAAGACGCGCGAGCAGCTCGCCGAGATCGCGGTCGCGGCACGGGAGTGGGCCCTGCTGAACCCCGCCGCGTTCCGCCACGGGAAGGGGCCGCTCACCGCGGCCGACGTGCTCGGCTCCGCGATGATCTCCAGCCCGCTGACCGCGCTGGACTGCTGCCTGGTCACCGACGGCGGCGGAGCGGTCGTCCTGACGTCCCTCGAACGGGCCCGCGACCTGCGGCGCGCGCCCGTCGAGGTGCTCGGGTACGGGGAGCGGACGACCAACACCTCGATGACCGCCGTCCCCGACCTGACCGTCACCGGCGCGGCCGGGGCCGCCGAGGAGGCGTTCGCGCGGGCCGGGGTGGCGCCGGCCGACATCGACGTCGTCCAGGTCTACGACTCGTTCACGATCACGGTCGCGCTGACGCTGGAGGCGCTCGGCTTCTGCGGGCGCGGCGAGGCCCTCGACTGGATCGCCGGGGGCCGGATCAGGCCCGGCGGGGACGTCCCGCTCAACACCTCGGGCGGCGGCCTGTCCTACTGCCATCCCGGCCAGTTCGGGATCCTCCTGCTGATCGAGGCGGTCGCGCAGTTGCGCGGCGACGCCGGCGCCCGGCAGGTCCCCGGCGCGCGGCTCGCGGTCGCGCACGGCACGGGCGGAATCCTGTCGACGCACGCGACCGTCGTCCTGGGGGTGGACGCATGACCGGCTTCGCACCCGACGTCCCGCCGGCGGACGAGATCACGGCCCCTTGGTGGGAGGCCACCCGCGAGCACCGGCTCGTGCTCCAGACCTGCCCGGAGTGCACGCGGGTGCAGCATCCGCCGCGCGCGCTCTGCGTCCACTGCGGATCGGACGAACCGGGGTGGTCCACGTCGCAGGGCCGGGGCGTCGTGGACTCCTTCACGGTCGTGCACCGCGCCCCGCGCCCGGACCTCGCCGTCCCCTACGTCATCGCCCGCGTCCGCCTGGCGGAGGGGGTCGTCCTCCTCACCCGCCTCCAGGAGCGGGAGCCGGACGACTGGCGCATCGACGACCCGGTCCGGGTCGCCTGGGCCGGCCTCGCCGACGGGCGCGCCCTGCCCGTGTTCGTCCCGGACGTGTTCGTCCCGGACGCGCCGCCGCCCCACGAGACCGAGAAAGGCAGCTAAGTGGATTTCCAGCTCAATGAGGACCAGCGCGAGTTCCGCGCCGTGCTGCGCGACTTCGTCGACCGGGAGATCATTCCGGTCGCGCGGGACTGGGAGCACTCCGGCCGCTACCCCACCGAGATCGTCCAGGGGATGCGGGACATGGGGCTGTTCGGCATCACCGTTCCCGAGGAGTACGGGGGCCTCGACCTGGACCCGGTCTCGTTCGCGCTGGTCTTCGAGGAGATCGCGCGCGGCTGGATGGGCATCGCGGGCATCCTCGGCAGCCACTCGCTCGCCTGCCGCATGATCGCCATGCGCGGCACCGAGGAGCAGAAGCGCGCGTACCTGCCCGACCTCGCGTCCGGCGCCCGCCGCACCGGCATCGGCCTCACCGAACCGGACGCGGGCACCGACCTGCAGGGCATCCGCACCACGGCCCGCCTGGACGGCGACCACTACGTCGTCAACGGCACCAAGATGTGGATCACCAACGCCCGGCACGCCGACCCGCTGCCGGTGCTGGTGAAGACCGACCCGTCGGCGTCCCCGGCGCACAAGGGCATGAGCATCCTGCTCGTGGACGCCGGCTCGGACGGCTACGAGATCACCAAGGACATCCCCAAGCTCGGCTACAAGGGCACCGAGTCCTGCGAGATCGTCCTCGACAACGTGCGGGTGCCGAGGGAGAACCTGCTCGGCGGCGTCGAGGGCAAGGGCTTGCAGCACGCGCTGTCCGCGCTGGAATGGGGGCGGGTCAACATCGCCGCCCGGTCGGTCGGCATCGCCCAGCGCGCCCACGACGAGGCGCTCGCCTACGCCGGGCAGCGGAAGGCGTTCGGGCAGCCGATCGGCGACTTCCAGGCCGTCCAGCTCCAGCTCGCCACCGTCGCCACGCAGCTGCAGGCGGCGCGGCTGATGGCCTACTTCGCCGCCGACGCGGTCCGGCGCGGCCGGGCCGACGGCCAGACCGGGATGGCGAAGATCTTCTGCTCGGAGGTCGCGCTGCAGGCCGCGATCGACGCGATGAAGATCCACGGCGGCTACGGCTACTCCACCGAGTACGAGGTCGAGCGGCTCTACCGCGACGCGATCCTGATGAGCATCGGCGAGGGCACCAACGACGTCCTGCGGACGGTCGTGGCCAAGTCGCTGCTGCGCGGCGAGACGGTCGTGCGGTGATCGCTCCGGAGAGGCTGCCGCGCAGCTACCTCTACGTCCCGGGCAACGCGCCCGCGAAGCTCGGCAAGGCGCTGACGCGCGGCGCGGACGCGCTGATCGTGGACCTGGAGGACGCGGTCCCGCCGGACGGCAAGGACGCGGCCCGCCGCGCGGTCGCCGCCTGGCTGGGCTCCGGCCCGGACACCGGCGGCGCCGAGCTGTGGGTGCGGGTCAACGGCGACGCGGCGCGGGACGAGGACGTCCGGGCCCTCGCCGGGCTGACCGCGCTGACCGGGCTCGTCCTCGCCAAGACCGAGGACGCCGGGCACGTCGCGGCGGTCGCCGGTCTGCTGGCCGACCTCGGCGACGTGGCGACCCTGCTCATGCCGCTGCTGGAGACCGCGGGGGCGATCCTGGACGTGCGCGGCATCGCCCGCGCGCCCCGGGTCCACAGGCTCCAGATGGGCGAGGTCGACCTCGCCGCCGACACCGGCCTCGACCCCGGACCGGACGAGGCGGAACTGGCGTTCGCGCGGAGCATGACCGTCCTGGCCAGCGCCGCCGCCGGCATCCGTCCGCCGGTCGGGCCGGTGTCGCCGGTCACCGCCGATCCGGAGGCGCTCGCGGAGTCCACCGACCGGGTCCGGCGGCAGGGCTTCGTCGGGCGGGCCTGCATCCACCCGGCGCAGATCCCGGTCGTCCACGCGGCGTTCACGCCGTCCGCGCGGGACGTGGCGCGGGCCGAGGACGTCCTGGCGCGGTTCGAGTCGGCCGGATCCGGCGTCGCGCTGGACGCCGAGGGACGGCTGATCGACGCGGCCGTCATCCGGCTGGCCCGCCGCACCCTGGCCACCGGCGACCGGGCCGCCCGGGCCGACAGCACCAGTTAGAGAAGCAGATCTGACGAGAGCCTGAGAAAGAGGCGGGCAGCCATGGCACAGATGAACATCGCCAGTGGGATCCGCGAGTTCGCGCGCAGCACACCGGGCGCCACCGCGCTGGTCGACGGGGACCGGCGGCTCACCTTCGCGGAGCTCGACGACCGCAGCAACCGCGTCGCGGGCCTGCTCGTGGACGCCGGCCTCACCGCCGGCGACCGCGTCGCCGTCCTGCTCGGGAACCAGCTGGAGTACGTGGAGGTCGCGGCGGGCGCCGCGAAGGCGGGCGTCGCGATGGTCCCGCTCAACCCGCGCGGCACCGCCGCCGAGCACGGCGCGCTGATCACCCGGTCCGGCGCGTCCGGCCTGGTGGCCGATGCCGCGTTCGAGGCGAACGTCCCCGACATGGTCGAGGACCTGCCGCTGGCGCTCGCCGTCGGCTCCGGGGACTGGGGCCGCCCCTACGGGACGGCCCTCGCCGGGGCGCGGGCCGTCGACCCGCGCGTCCAGGTCGCCGAGACGGACCCGTTCTGCGTGCAGTACACCTCCGGCACCACGGGGCAGCCGAAGGGCGCGCTGCTCACCCACCGGTCCCGGGTGCTGACCATGTTCGGCTGCGCGGTCGACTACGGCCTCGGCCCCGGCAAGCGCACCGCCGCGGTCGCCCCGATGGCGCTCGGCGCGGGGTTCTGCTTCGCCTACGCGGGCCCGTTCATGGGCGGGCAGACGTCCATGCTGCCCCGCTGGGACCCGGAGCGGCTGCTCGACATGATCGAGCGCGACCGGCTGCAGACGATCTTCCTGGTGCCGACGCACGCGCTGACGCTGCGGCAGGCCATGGAGCAGTCGCCGCGCAAGTGGGACCTGTCGAGCCTGGAGACGCTGTACTTCAACGCCGCCGCGCTGCCCGTCCCGCTGAAGGAGTGGGTCGTCGAGACGTTCCCGCACGTCGGCGTGCACGAGCTGTACGGGTCCACCGAGGCGGGCGTCGTGACGGACCTGCGTCCCGCCGACGCGCTCCGCAAGGCCGGATCGGTCGGGCACCCGTGGTGGATGACCGACGTGAAGCTCCTCGACGAGGACGGCCGGGAGGTCGGGCCGGGGGAGCCCGGCGAGCTGTTCGGGTACTCGCCGTTCAGCATGGTCGGCTACCTGGACGACCCCGAGGCCACCGCCGCCGCGATCAGGCCCGACGGCTACCTGACGTCCGGCGACGTCGCCGTCCGGGACGAGGAGGGCTTCATCACCATCGTCGACCGGAAGAAGGACCTGATCATCTCCGGGGCGGCGAACATCTACCCGCGCGAGGTCGAGGGCGTCCTCGCCGGCTGCGACGGCGTCGCCGAGGTCGCCGTCGTCGGCGTCCCCGACGAGCGGTGGGGCGAGGCGGTCGCCGCGTTCGTCGTCCCGCGCCCCGGCCGCGCCCTCGACTTCGGCGCGCTGGAGAGCGCCGTCCGCGCCCGCCTCGCCGGCTACAAGGCGCCGAAGGTCTGGGAGGCGGTGGACGAGCTGCCGAAGAACTCCAACGGCAAGATCCTCAAGCGCGTCCTCCGCGACACCTACGGCTCGTGAACCCCGGGCAG
>NZ_BAAAMW010000005.1:125409-468791 GCF_039529475.1 Actinomadura chokoriensis
GTCCGCGCCCGCCTCGCCGGCTACAAGGCGCCGAAGGTCTGGGAGGCGGTGGACGAGCTGCCGAAGAACTCCAACGGCAAGATCCTCAAGCGCGTCCTCCGCGACACCTACGGCTCGTGAACCCCGGGCATGTGAACCCGGGGTGCGCCGTCCCGCTCGGCTGCTGAGAAGGGGACGGCGCACCCCGGGCGGATCGGGGTCAGGACCACGCGGCCAGGACGTCGTCCATCGTGGTGATCCAGCCGAAGAGGAAGCCGATGCCGGTCAGCGCGTGCTCGTGGCGCGCCTCGTCGAACTCGGCGGTCGCGTCGCGGACCACGTGGACGTAGTAGTCGCGCTGGCCCGCGTCCCGCGCCGTCGTCTCCACGCAGATGTTGGTGGTCACCCCGCACAGGACCAGCGAGCGGACGCCGAGCGCGGTGAGCACCGGCTCCAGGCGGGTGCCGTAGAACGAGCTGGGCCGCGACTTGTCGATGACGATCTCGCCCTCGGCCGGCGCCAGCTCGTCGATGATCTCGGCGTCCCAGCTGCCGTCCGCGAGCGAGCCGACCTCCTTCATCGCCGGGACGATGTGGTTGGGCAGGATGCCCCCGTCGGCGTAGCCGGGCTGGAACACGTACCGGGTGAAGATGACCGGGACGCCGGCCGCGCGCGCCGCGTCGACGAGCGTCCGGCAGCCCGCGATGGCCGGGCGCAGCGCCTGGTGCGGCAGCCCGACCGCGGCCATCGACCCCTTGTCGTCGAGGAAGCCGTTCTGCATGTCGATCACGAGCAGGGCGGTGCTCTCTCGCGTGATGTCCACCGGGACCTCCGGGCTCAGTAGCTTCTCGGCAGGCCGAGCGCCTCGCCGAGGATGTTGCGGACCATGTCGTTGCTGACGGGACTGAACAGCTGGAGCCGGGCGTCCCGGAAGTACATCTGCATCGCCGACTCCTCCGCGAGGCCCTGCGCCGCCATCGCCCGCATGCCGCGGTCGACGATGCGGGCGGTCGACTCGGCGGCGACGAGCTTGGCCATGCCGGTCAGCGCGGTCGCCGGCCGTCCGGCCTCGATGGCGCGGCCGGCGGCGTCCACCAGCGCCCGGGACGCCGACAGGTCGGCGAGCGAGTCCGCGGCGGCGTGCTGGAGCGCCTGGAAGCGTCCGATGGGGCCGCCGAACGCCTCGCGTTCCCGCAGGTGGGACAGGTGCAGGTCGAGCGCGGCGCGTCCGATGCCGAGGCTGATGCCGGCGGCGAGGACGCGCTCCACGTCCAGCGTCCGGCCGAGCAGCGCCAGCGCCCGGCCCCGCTCGCCGACGAGGTTCTCCAGCGGCGCTGCGGCGTCGTCGAAGTAGATCTCGCAGGTGCCGGCGGCGCGCATCCCGGCCAGGTGGACGCGGCGGACGGCGACGCCGGGCTGGTCGAGCGGAACCGCGATCACGCTGAGGCCGCGGCCCCGCCTGCCCTCCTCCGCCGGATCGGTGCGGCAGACCACGAACGCGACCTCGGCCTTGTGCGCCAGCGAGATCCAGAGCTTCTGCCCCCGCAGCACCCAGCGGCCGTCCTCGACCCGGGCGGCGGTGCGCAGGTTCAGCAGGTCGGTGCCGACATCGGGCTCGCTCATCCCGAACGAGCAGATCATCGCGCCGGACGCGATCGCGGGCAGCCAGGCGCGTGCGGGGCCGGTGGCATCGGCCAGCATCCGCATGGCCATCCCGCAGAGGACGTAGTCGACGGCGAGGCTCGGGAGGACCCGGGCGATCTCCTCCACGACGGCGACCGCGTCACCGACCGTCCCGCCGGACCCGCCGTCCGCCTCGTCACCGCCGAGCCCGAGCAGCCCGGCACCGCCGAGCGCCGACCAGACGTCCGCGGGAAAGCGCCCCTCACGATCCGAGGCGAGCGCCCGGTCGCGCGGCAGATGCCGGGCGAGCAGCGACTCGACCATCGCACGCAGGTCCCCGCGCTCGGTCGCCTCCTCGAACGGCCCAGTACTGAGCAAGCCCTCTCCTTCGCCGGGGTTGCAATAAATCTGAGGTATCCCGTGGCAAGATGTCAAGCACGCCGGACAAACCGTTGACAAGCCCTGACTCGGCAAGCCTATCCTTATGTCTGATGTATTCAGGGCGCCGACATGGGCGCCCGCAGACCGATCAAGCTGGAACGGGATCCGCGATCATGACCTCCGTCGATGTCCAGGTGGCCGGAACGGTCATGACCATCACGCTGAACGGCCCGGACCGCATGAACAGCCTGGATCCGGACACCCTCGACGGCCTGAACGCGGCCCTGGACGAGGCCGAGCGCGACACCGCGCTGACGTCCCTCGTGATCACGGGGACGGGCCGGGCGTTCTGCGTCGGGATGGACATCGACTTCCTGGGCGAGTGCTTCGCGGACCCGCCCAAGGTCTTCTTGCCCTTCATCCGCCGCTTCCACGAGTTCCTCGACCGGCTGGAGGCAAGCCCGCTCCCCAGCATCGCCGCGGTCAACGGCCTGGCCCGCGCGGGCGGCTTCGAACTGCTGCTGGCCTGCGACTTCGTCATCGCGGCCGATGAGGCGAAGGTCGGCGACACGCACAGCGACTTCGGCATCGTGCCCGGCGCCGGCGCGTCCCAGCGCGCGCCGCGCAAGCTCGGCGACCAGCGCGCCCGCGCGCTCCTGCTCGCCGGCCGCTGGCTGACCGGCCCGGAGATGGCCGACTGGGGCCTCGCCCTCGCAAGCGTCCCGGCGGCGGACCTCCCGGCCGAGGTGTCCCGCCTCACCGCCGCACTCGCCGACCGCTCCCGCACCGTCACCGGCATCATCAAGCGCCTCGTGAACGCCGCCCCGGACCTGACCCTCGCCGAGGGCCTCCGCCTGGAGCGCGAGTTGTTCACCCGCTTCCACGAAGAAGCAGCCGACGCCGACGAGGGCTACCGCGCCTACGTAGAGAAGCGCCGCCCGATCTGGAACCGCCGATGACCTCCGCGCTCACCACCCCGGCGATCGAGATAACCCAGCCCCTGATCGACAGCCTGATCGCCCTGGGCGGCTACACCCACCCCTTGTTCACCCCCGGCACCGGCGCACCGATGCCGGGCCAGGCCGTCCTCCTGCTGATGGGCGGCCTGGTAGAGCAGTCGGGCCTGCTGGACCACGCGATCGCCCTCCTAGAACTACGCGAGGTCCGCTTCCTGCAAATGCTGAAAGCGGACACGACCCTGCACGTAGAACTAACCCCAGGCAAAACCGACCAGACCTCAACCGGCAAACAGATCCAGCACTACACCTGGACGGCAATCAACGCCGCAGGCACCAAAATCCTAAAAGCCCAAGCCCTCATGCTCACCCACAGAGGGATGTGAGGATCGGCTCGGCGTGCGTCCACAGCAGCGCGCCGCCGGTTCCGGGCACCACGTTGCGCTGAGCCGTGGCCATGCGCGTGGCGAGGAGTGCTCCGTTGTCGGGTGAGTGGCTTGTGTCGTGCTCGCCGTACCAGATATCGACCGGAACGCTGATTCCGCCGAGCTCGAAGGGCCAGCGTCCCATGGCCAGGACGGTGTCGCGCGCGTAACCGGCGGCGCCTTGGGCGAAACCCTCGTTCAAGGCCCTGCGGTAGGCGGCCGCGAAGTCGGGATCCCGATACACGGAGAGGTCGCATTCCGGGCTTGCGGCCATGACCATGTCCCACATGGCCTCGGCGGTGAAGCCGGTGAAGAAGTCTTCGGCGCCGTCCGGGTCGGACGCGGTCCGCTCGACGAGACCGCGCAGATCCGCCGGCAGGACGGACGCGAACCGCGGCGCGGCGACCTCGTCCGCGCCGGAGACCACGGCCAGCGCCGATGCGACGCCCGCCTCGGCACAGGCGAGGGCGAACGGCGCGCCCTGCGAGTTGCCGACCACGGCCGGATCCCCCAGCCCTCGCAGCGCGCAGAACTGACGCATGTCGGCGGCGAAGCCCGAGAAGGTCCGCCCTGGTGCGGGCGTGGAGACGCCGAGCCCGGGACGGTCGACGGAGACCAGCCGCACGCCGAGCGCCTCGACGACACCTCCGCCGAAGCCGAGCCACCGGCTTGTGGCGGCACCAGGACAGAGCAGAACGGGTATCCCGTCCGGCAGTCCCCACTCCGCCCATCCGAGCGACCGCCCATCGGACAGCCGCACCTCGCCCAGCCGGGCGGGATCACCGACCTGAACAGCCATGGCCGACAGCATGGCCACTCCGTCGCCGCCCGCGCATCCGCATTTCGAGGCGCCGTGCCGGAGCACCCGCTGCACCGGTGCTGAACTTCGCCGCGCTTCCCGGGAATTGAGTCGGGTCGACTCAGGTTTAATGAGTCAGAGGACGCAGGAGCGAGATGAGGAGATCGAGATGGGCAGTCTGACACTCTGGCAGCGGGACCCGTTCACCGAGTTCGACGCGCTGGTGCGGCGCACCTTCGCGCCCTACCGCGCTGAGGAGCGGTTCGCCGGGTTCGTTCCGACCGCCGAGGTGGTGCGGGACGGGCAGGACGCCGTGGTCGGCCTCGACCTGCCGGGGCTGGACGCCGCCGCGGACGTCGCGGTCGAGGTCGAGTCGGGCCGGCTGGTCGTGCGCGGTGAGCGCCGTGACGAGCGGACGGGCGAGCGCGGCCGCCGCGAGGTGCGCTACGGCTCCTTCCGCCGCGAGTTCGTGCTCCCCGAGCACGTCACCGCCGACGCCGTCACCGCGGACTACGACGCGGGCGTGCTGAAGGTCCGGGTCGCGGGAGCGTTCGCGGAGACCCAGCCCCGCCGCGTCGCCGTCACGGTCGGCGGACGTCCCGCCGTGCCCGAGGGCGAGGACACGGCCGAGCAGGACGCCTGATCAGAACGGGTTCCCTTCGTTGCCGCGGGCTCGCCGCCACCTGGGCGGCGAGCCCGCGCTTCGCATCCGAAGGATTGGCCGGGGCCGCGCCGACCGCCCGCCAGGCTTCGTGATCACCAATGTCTGTCGAGGTCGAGCAGATGGGCTTCGCCTTGGCCGTCGCGGTCGCCGTGGACGCCACGCTCGTCCGCTTCGTCGTCGTACCGAGCCCCATCCGCCTGACCGGATGCGCCAACTGGTCGCTCCCCACCTGACTCGACCGTGTCCTGCTGGGGGGAGGGGCATTCCAGGCGCGTTCCGGTCATCGGGGACGATGGGCAGGAGGTCGCCGCGGTCGCGGAGTCACCGTTGGACATTGAGCAGAGGAAGGGCGGATGAGCGATCCATCCCAGTACCCGCAGGCGGAGAGCGTCGCTGACTTCGCCCGGAATATCGCCGGGGTGCGCGCACGCATCGATGCGGCGGCGGAGCGTGCCGGGCGCGGCGGTGCGGAGGTGCGGTTGCTGCCGGTCAGCAAGACCGTCCCCGAGGAGCGGATCCGCCTGGCCGTCGAGGCGGGCTGCCGCGTCCTCGGGGAGAACAAGGTCCAGGAGGCCAAGCGCAAGTGGCGGAACCTCGCCGACCTGGACGTGTCCTGGTCGGTGATCGGCCACCTGCAGACCAACAAGGCCAAGGACGTCGCCGCCTTCGCCGCCGAGTTCCAGGCCCTCGACAACGTGCGCGCCGCCGAGGCCCTGGACCGCAGGCTCCAGGCCGCCGGCCGGGGGCTGGACGTGTTCGTGCAGGTGAACACCTCCGCTGAGGAGTCCAAGTACGGCCTGCCGCCGGACGAACTGCTCGGTTTCCTGAAGCGGCTGCCGGATTATGGAGCGCTGCGCGTCCGGGGCCTGATGACCCTCGCCGTCTTCACCCCGGACACCGAGCGGGTCCGGGAGTGCTTCCGCCTGCTGCGCACCCTCCGCGACCAGGCCCGCGACCTCGGGCTCGCCGGCCCGGGAGAGCTGTCGATGGGGATGTCGGGCGACTACGAGACCGCCGTGGAGGAGGGCGCCACCGTCGTCCGCGTCGGCCAGGCGATCTTCGGTGCCCGGCCCCTCCCGGACGCCCACTACTGGCCCGGAGCCGCGCCGCCGCCCATCGCCAACGCGCACTCCGGAGAGCGGGAGGCCCCGTGAGCACGTCTCGGCAGCCGAACGCCAACCTGCGCGCCTCGTTCCGCCGACCCGACAGTAGCTTAAAGTATTGACAATATTACGGAATGCAGTTTCGGTATGTGTTCCGTCTCTACCCCACCGCCGGGCAGCGGCAGGCCCTGGCACGGGCGTTCGGCTGCGCCCGCGTGGCCTACAACGACGCGTTGCGGGCGCGGGAGGACGCCCGCCGGGCGGGTCTGCCGTTTGTGCGGGCGGCGGAGTTGTCGGCGGGGCTGACGGCGGCGAAGAAGACGCCGGAGCGCCGCTGGCTGGGCGAGGTGTCGGCGGTGGTGCTGCAGCAGTCGCTGCGGGACCTGGAGGCGGCCTACCGGGCGTTCTTCGACGGCCTGGCCGGCAAACGCCCCCGGACGGGGGCGCCGAGGTTCAAGTCCCGCAAGGACGCCCGGCAGGCGATCCGGTTCACCGCCAACGCCCGCCGGCAGATCACCGAAGGCGGCGAACTCGCGCTGCCCAAGGTCGACGACGTGACGGTGCGGTGGTCGCGGTGGCTGCCGTGCACGCCCTCGACCGCGACCGTGATCAAGGACGCCGCCGGACGGTACTTCGCATCGTTCGTCGTGGAGACCACCGACGTGCAAGACCCGCCCGACACGACGGCCGAGGTCGGGATCGACCTGGGGCTGGGGCATTTCGCCGTGCTGTCGGACGGCCGCAAGATCGGCTCTCCCCGGTTCCTGCGCCCGCGCCGAGGAGAAGCTGAAGAAGGCCCAGCAGGCGCTGTCGCGTAAGGAGAAGGGATCTGTCAACCGGGCCAAGGCACGCCTGAAAGTCGCCCGCGCGCATGCGAAGGTCGCCGATGCGCGCCGCGAGGTCCACTACCAGCTGTCCACGGCACTGGTCCGCGACAACCAAGCGGTCTACGTGGAGACACTGTGCGTGAAGGGACTGGCGCGCACCCACCTGGCCAAGTCGGTGCACGACGCGGGCTGGTCGGCATTCGTGACCATGCTGGAGTACAAGACACGGCGGTACAGCCGGACGTTCGCGAGGGCGGACCGGGCGTTCGCGTCCTCGCAGATCTGCTCGGACTGCCGGCACCGTGACGGCCCCAAACCTCTGCACGTCCGGCACTGGACGTGCGTGCGGTGCGGGGCCGGGCACGACCGGGACGTCAACGCCGCCCGCAACATCCTGGACGAAGGGCGCCGCATCACCCGGTGATGCTCTGCTGGTCGCCGCTGGACGGAAACCCCCGGGCACCCCTGGGGGAGGCGGAGACCCTAAACGCCTGATGGAGGGCAGGTAAGACCCCGACTCCGGTCGTGGGCAGGCCCGTTGAAGCAGGAAGCCACGGAAGTGACCGCACCCTGAACAGTGCGGCACAGGCCGAATCCCCGGCCTTCAGGCTGGGGAGCGCGTCAAACGGGCCGTCCCGCGATGATGGCGGAGCGGTTCGTCGCGTGCCCGTTCGCGGAACCGGGCGCCCGCATGTATGGGAAGGGCGACCTGGTCCGCTGGACCGCGCGGCTACCTTCGTGCGCAAATGTCCCGATAGTCGATACCGGCTGGAACGTATTGGCGCCATTCGTCCCGGCTGAGGGGGCTGCCTGCCATCGCGCAGGCCGCGGCCTCGGGATCCCGTGGTACGGCGATGTTCCAGTGTCCCACGGTAAGGCTGTCATCGGATTCATTATCTTCTCCGGTAACCAAGGAGTTGGAGTCCGGGAAGGCCAGAAACTTTACGTCGCCCACGCTGGCGAGCGTTGCGCCGATCTGACTCTGAGTGGCGGTGTCCCACAGTTTGACCTGAGCGCCCTCGGCAACCTCGTCGGGCAGTGTTCCCCCATCATCACCGCTGGCCAGTGTACTTCCATCGGGACTGAAGGCCATGGATATCACCATTCCGGCGTGTCCGGTGATGGGTAGGCCCTTTTGCCTCCATTTGCGGGTGTCCCACAAAATGATCGTCTTCTTGCCGCCGATCGCCAGCGTCCTGCCGTCGGGACTGAAGGCGAGTGCGGTGACTCCTCCGGAGGGGATGTTGTCGGGTGAGCGGATTTCATCGCCGTCCGAGACGTCATAGGTCTTGAGGGTCTTACCGAAACCGACGACCAGCGCCTTACTGTCGGCAGTGAAGGCAAGGGCTCTCACTGCCTGATTTGGTTTCGAAAGCGGCGACTCATTTTTCAGAGCCCGGTTATCCACATCCCACAACTGCACCTTGCCGTCTTGATTTGTGACGGTTGCCAAGGTGTGCCCGTCCGGACTGAAGGCTGCCTTTGTTATCGTGTCGTCCAGACCACTGTCGAGAACGAACCGGTCACCGGTACCGGTACCCTGCTTCCAGATTTCGATTCTGCGGTCTCCGCAACCAAGTGCGAAGATCTTTTTGTCCGCAGTTGCCGCGTACGGGTATCCACATTGAGTATTACCCGGTTTCGGGATGAGTTCATTTTTACTCCTGTCGATCGCGTCCCAGAGTTGAAGAAGTACTCGCTCACTTTCCTTGGTGCCGCTGATTACGGTTCGCCCATCCAGGCCCAAAGTATGTGTTCCCACCATCAGATGCTCAGGGTGTTTCCATGGCTGGTGGGTGCGAATATTCCACAGTCGAATCTTGGGTTGCCCAACGCCGACATCGATGGAGGCCACGGCGTCCTCGCCGACGAATGATGCAACTCGTGACGATGTCCAGACGCCCATGTCGATAGGCCCGACAAGTTCACCGCTCGCGACATCCCACAACTTGTTGTCGATGACGACGGACTCGCCGTCGGCACTGAATGGTCCCACCTTGCCGTCATCGGGATAGCCGCCCAGGGGAATGGGATTGGGGCGCGCCGGCCTGCCGGCATGGAGGTCGCGAATATAGGCGTATGCACCGTTTGAATCCGACCGCACTGTTACGGCATATCTGCCGCCACGGGGACTCAATGCCACTACATGCCCTTCTATTTCAACTTCCTTTCCGTTTCCGCCGGCGGTAAGGTCGAACAGTTTCAAGGTAGATCCATTGCTGGACTTCTTACTGATGGCCGCAGCCGTGGCGTCGGCGGCGATCGCGACCTGAGTGAAATAGGTCTTCGTATAGGGAATGTAGTTGCCGGGTGCAGGTGAGCCGTAGCCGTCAGATTTGGCGGTTCGTATTTTCCAGAGTCCGACGCCTTTGCCATCGTCGACGGCCAGGCTTTGCCCATCGGAACTGAAGGCCATCGACTCGAGCTTGGACGAAATGGGAAGGCCGCCCAGTTCTTTGCGGAGCTGCACGTTCCAGAAACGGATCTTGGATTTACTGTCGGTAGATTCTGCAACGGCAAGCGTTCGGCCGTCCGGGCTCAGCGCCACCACGATGCGCTCGGAGGCATTGAAAGCGTGCACCACGCCCTGTTGACGGTGCCTCCGGACGTCCCACAAGGCGACCGTGCCGTCATTGTTGCCGATTGCGAGTAGATGCCCCTTGAGGTCGGAGGCGAGTGTGACCGGCTCACCCTGGTATCCGTTCAGGACGTCTCGGGCGGCTTGGCCGAGAACGTTGCGTAGTGCGGCCCACCCCTCGGGCGTCTTCCGGACGCTCTGGGCGGCGACGGCCAACTGCGCCGCCTTGACGGGGTCGGTGCCGCTGGATTGCCGGCTCTGTGCGGCCAGCTGCCGCGCGGCCGCGATGTCGCGCTGCTCGGTGGCCTTCCGCTGGGAACTGACCGCCCATCCGGTGGCCGTCAGCGACAGTGCCGTGGCCGCCACGAGCATCAGGGCGACGGCTCGGATGCGGCGCCGGGTGCGGGTCTGGGCGCGAATGGAGACGTCCAGGAACTCGCGGCCGGCCGGTGGCAGGGCCGGGTGCCGGCCGGGGTCGCTTCGCCATCGGGCCTCGGCGTGCCGGACGGCGGCCAGGCGTTCCCCGCGGAACAGGTAGGACGAGGCCCGCTGGTGCGCATCCCATTCCCGCGTGGCCTCCAACAGCTGGTGGTAGAGGGCGTGGCCGGCCAGGTCGGCCTCCAGCCAACCGCGGAGCCGGGGCCAGGCGTGGAGCAGGACCTCATGGGCGATTTGCACGCCGGTGTCGTCGACGACGATGAGCCGCCGCAGGGCGAAGGCGTCCAGAGCGCGGCCGATGCCGGCGCGCTCGTCGGGGGTGCGGCCCTCGTCCAGGGCAGGACGGCCGGCTGTGCGGCGGGTGAGCGGTCCCTCGCCCGACACCGCGGTCAGCTGACGGAACATTCGCTGGGCAAGGTCCTGGTCGGCGGGTTCCAGGCTCCCGAAAGCCTCCTCCGCGCTGGTGGCCACCGCGCGGTTGACGCCGCCGGTCCGGGCATATCCGCGGCTGGTCAGCCGGTCGCCCTCGCGGTGCTCCCAGACCGTCAGCATCGCCTGCGACAGCAGCGGCAGTACCCCGGCCGTGTATCCGCCGCGGGCCGAGCGCACTTCGCTGAAGATGGCGTCGATGAGACCGGGCTCGATCTCCAGGCCGACGGCGTCGGCCGGTCCCGTGACCGCCCGCCGCAGGTTCCCGCCCGACATCGGCCCCAGCACGTAGGCCCCGTCCCGCAGTACCTCGGCCAGCTCGGGGTACTCGGCGCAGCGATCGATGAAGTCCCCCCGCACCACCGCCACGACCAGCGCCGCCGGCGCGCCCCCCGGCCCGACCGGGGTGGTCGCGGCGGCGTGCAGCGCGGTGATGAACGCCGCGCGCTCGGCCGCCGCCCCATCGTGGTCGTGCCGCTGCTCCTGCCCGGATCGTTCCAGGACGTCATCGAGCGTGAAGATCTCCTCGAACTGGTCCACCAGCAGCACGAGCCGCGCACGGCTCACGGCCGTCTCGGGCAGTCCGCGGCGGCGTGCGTCGGTCTCGACGGCCTGGCGCACCAGCAGGTGCGCCCGCTCCGGTTGCGCGGTCAACCGGTCCAGCACCGTCGCGACGTCGACCCCCGCGAGGCCGGCCAGCACCATCGCGAGCTGCACGAGCGGAGTTCTCGTCGGCTGCGCCAGTACGCGCCGAGGCCACTCGGCGGCCTCGGGCGACAGTTCACCGCGTGCGATCGCCGGCAGTACTCCCGCGCGGAGCAGCGAGGACTTTCCGGCCCCCGAGGCGCCCGTGACGACCATCATTCCCGGGCCGGTCAGCCGCTGCGCCAGCCGGGCCACGACGCGGGCGGTGTCCTCTTCTCGCCCGTAGAAGATTCCGGCGTCGGTCTCGCCGAAGGCCACCAGCCCCCGGTACGGGCAGCCGCCCGGACCGGGGCCGGCCCGCCCCTCCCGATCGGGCGGAGCCTGCCGTCCCGGGCGCGTCCGCTGCTCGATCGCCGTGACCAGCTGCAGCAGCCGCCGGGTGTCGGCCGCCTGCCGGTAACCCAGATCCACCGCGGCCTGCACTTGGGCGCTCTGCTGCCGCAACTGCCCGCTCTGGTCTTCGATGCCCCGGCCGACCAGCTCCAACTGCTCGCGCACATCGGAAAGCACGAACCCGAACTCGCTGAAATCCTCTCCGACCCTCGCCAATCCTTCGGCCAGCCGTATCTGCAGTTCACGGTCACCCGATTCGACGGCGGCCTCGATCGCGACACCGACCGCTCCGACGGCCCGCAGCATTTCGGCGATCTCCGCGCGCAGCCCATCGGCCCGCTCCCCGCCGGCCTCCAGGATCTGCCGGATCCCCCGCTCCAGCTCCGCGGCCAGTTCCTCTTGCGAAGGCGGCGTCGAGCCACCGCCGCCCCCTACCCTCGCGACGCCCGCCTTCACCACGTCGGTCAGCACATTCCCGCCGACCGCCGTCACCGCCCCCACTCCGGCCGACACGACCGCCGTCCCGCCCACGCCCGAGGTCAGCAGCGGAGCGACTGCGCCCGACGCCAGTACCGACAGCAGAATCGGCGAGGACCACCGCCGTGCGCCCTCGCCCACCGAACCGGCCAAACGCGCCACCCGAGTTCGCACCCCGGTACGCATCAACCTCGATTGCTCGTCAGCCCGCCCCCCGGAGTCCATAAGCGGCGATTGTTCCTGACAGGATCCGGACAGATGCTGTTAAGAATTTTAGAGATACAGAACCGTGATCAAGACCGGCGCGCCACCCGGTACCCATTGCCGATCATCTACGCACCCGCAAGATTTGCACGGCCTCCGCCTTGCTCCAGAGGTGGAGGCCGTCATCACAATGATGGCCGGCGCCAGCGGTGTGACGTACGCCACACAAGTCTGAGTAGTCACTACTCAGGCGTCCGCCCGGGGTGCGCGGAGACCATTCGGAGCGAGAGCAGAGCGGTGCGGGTCCCGTGCCGCACGCTAGGAGGGAAGGAAAGATGAACAAGCTCCGGATCGATGATCTTGTCCCGGAGGACACCGGCGTCGTCGAGCTCGTCGGTGACGACGACCTCGACCTCATCGTCGGGGCGATGGCCCCGGGCTCGGGCTTCATGTGCTCCGTGACCAGCGGAGACGGGCCCGGCAAGCCCGCGGAGGAGTGCTTCCGGGTCTAGCGTCCGACACGAACCGGCGTGGCGCGCACCGGCGGGGATCGACCGGGCGCGCCACGACCTTTGCGATGTGGCCCTGGAGCGCTCACATGCTTTTGATCATCAGTAGTCCCGACGACGCCGGCACCATCGACTTCGTGCGCCCCAAGGTGGAGGCGCGCGGAATCCCGGTGCTCTGGTGGGACGAGGACCAGTACCCGGCGCACAGCCGGCTGACCGTCGAGATCGACGGCGGCGGCTGCCGGCAGATCCTGAAACACCGCGGCCGGACGTACGACCTGGCGGAGGTCACCGCCGTCTGGGACCGTCGCCCCAGCCCGATCCAGGTCGGCGACCTGGTGACCGACGAGGACTACCGGGCGCATGCCGAGCTGGTCGCCGGCCGCTTCCGCGACGGCTTCTGGGAGCTGCTGCCGGCGCGCTGGATGCCGGCCAAGCCCACTCGGTCGCTGCGGTCCGACAACAAGCTGGTCCACCTCGCCAAGGCCGCCGAACTCGGCTTCACCGTGCCGCAGACCCTCTTCACCAACGATCCGGACGAGCTGATCCCCGCCTGGAACCGCGCCGGCGGGCAGCTCATCAGCAAGTCGCTGACGTACAAGAACTTCTGGGTCTACGGCGAGCAGCACCTCATCTACACCACCCGGGTGCAGCGGCGCCACCTCGCCGGCCGGCACCGGATCCAGCACGCGCCGGTGATCCTCCAGCCCAACATCGCCAAGGCCGCCGAGCTGCGGGTGACGGTGGTGGGCGACCAGGTCTTCGCGGCCGAGATCGATTCGCAGTCCTCCCGGCTGACCGCGCAGGACTGGCGGCGCTACGACGACAACACGGTCGCCTACCGCGCCGTCGAGCTTCCCGGCGAGGTGGCCCGGCGCTGCCTGGACTTCATCTCCGCGCTCGGGCTGAACTTCGGGGCCATCGACCTCATCCGCCGCGAGGACGGAGAGTACGTCTTCCTCGAAGTGAACGTGAACGGGCAGTGGGGCTGGATCGAAACGCTCACCGGACTGCCGATCAGCGACGCGATCACCGATTGGCTGACCGCCGACGAACCCGTGACCCGGGACACGACCAAGGAGACAGTGCCGTGACCACCCCATCGGTAACGACAGCAGTCGCCGAAGCCGCCGAAGCCGCCGAAGCCGCCGAAGCCGCCGGTGAATTCGGCGCGGACGCCGAGTTCGGCGCCGATCTGGTCAGCGCGGTGGCGTTGCTGCGCCGGCTGCCCCGGCACCGGGACCGGGTCGGGGAGGCCCGGCGGATGGTCGCCGACTGGTCCGCCGCCCACCCGCGGCGCCGGCCCGAACTCGTCGTCGACGCCCCGCCGGGAGACCTGCGGACCGGCTACGACCTCGTGCTCGCCCACCCGGAGGGCGGGAACGTCGCCCTCACCGGGCAGACCGAGGACGGGGTCCCGTGGTCGATCGAGTACTCCACCCACTTCGCGGCCAACCGGCTGCTCAGCGTGAACGAGCGATCCCTTTCGGTACCGTCCGCGCTGTTCACGATCCGCGCCCTCAACCGGCGGGATCCCACCCTGCACCGGCAACTCGTCGACTACTGCCTCCTGTGGGACCAGGTGTTCGACGAGGACGTGGCGGCGACCGCCGAAGAGCTGGCGGCGGCCGCCGAGACGTTCCGCCGCGGCCGCGGCCTGCACAGCCGGGCGGCCACCCTCGCATGGCTGGCCGACGTCGGTCTCTCCGAACAGGCGTTCACCGCCCACATCGAGTTCGTCGCCCGCATCGAGCGGTTCCGGCGGGCCTTCAAGGCCGAGCACGCCGCCGACCGCCTGCGAGCCCGTCCGGCCGACTTCGACCGGGTCGACGCGGTCTGGGTGCGGGCGGCCGGCTCGACGGCACTGGACGACGTCGCGGCGGCGCGCACCCCGTCCGACCTGCTCGCCCGTCTCGGCCGGCGCACCGGGGACGCCGCAGAGATCGAGCTCACCATGGGCCGGCGCTGGGCGCTGGACCTGCCCGCACCGCTGCGCTCCCTCGCGGCGGGGGAGCTGGCCGGGCCGGTGCCGGACGAGGGGCAGGTCGTCCTCGGCGGCGTGCGGGGGCGGGAATCCGCCACCGAGGCGGATCCGGCGGCGCTGGCCCGCGCCGGTGACGCCGCGCTGACCGAGTGGCTCGCCGAGCAGCGGGCGAAGGCGGCGATCCGGTGGCACTGGTTGTGATCCGCCGGCTGCGGCCGCGCCGCCGGGTACCGCTGCGGACGCAACTGTCCGCGGGGGACTGCGCCGCCGCCTGCCTGGCCATGGTGCTGAGCGCCCACGGCCGGCGGACGTCCGTCATCGAGGCGCGGCGGCATCTCCCGTCGGACCGGGACGGCGCGTCCGCCCGCGAGCTGATCGGCGCCGGGCGGCACTTCGGGCTGGAGCTGCGCGCGTTCGCCGCGCCGGCGGCCGGCCTCACCCGGCTGCCGGGCCCGCTCATCGCCCACTGGGGGCAGAACCATTTCGTCGTCGTCGAGGACATCCGCGGCACGAAGGTGAGCATCGCCGACCCGGCCCTGGGCCGGCGCCGGCTGAGCCGCGCCGAGTTCACGGCCGGCTACAGCGGCGTCGTGCTCTCTGGGAAACCCGCCGGGAAGATGCCCCGCGGCTCCGACTCGACCTGGCGGACCGCCGCCCGTCTGCTCAGCGGGGTGCTCGGCAACTGGCCGCTGATCGCCGCCCTGGTCGCCGCGTCCCTCGTGGTGCAGCTGTTCCCGCTGCTGGTGGCGGGCGTCACCCGGGTGGTGGTCGACGGGACGACCGGCGGGAGCCTCCAGGAGATGCTGCTCCCGCTCACCGCGGCGGCGGCCGTCGGCTGGCTGGTCTTCACGGTCGTGAGCTGGCTGCGGTCGGTGCTGCTGATCCAGTTGCAGACCGGCGTGGCGGCCCGCCTGATGCGCCGCCTCGTCGGGCACACCTTCACCCTGCCCTTCCGCTTCTTCGACCAGCGCGGCTCCGGCGACCTGCTCACCCGCCTGTCCACCGCCTCGACGCTGCGCGACCTGGTGACGGAGCGGTCCCTCGCGTTCGGCATCGACTGCGTCACCGGCCTCGGATACCTGGCACTGCTCGCGTTCGCCTCCCCGCCGATCGCGCTCGCCGCCGCCGCCGTCGCGGCCCTGCAGGCGCTCATCGCGCTGCTGGCCGGGCGGGCGAGCGTCCAGCGCGTGCGCGACTCGCTGAACGCCCAGGCGCTGACGCAGAACACCCTGGTGGAGAGCCTCGGCGGGGTGGAGACGGTGATCGCCTGCGGGGCGGAGGAGGCCACCGTCACCCGCTGGCGGGCCCGCCATGACCGCGAGCTCGCGGCCGCCCGGCGCCGCGACCTGTTCCTCGCCGGAGTCCAGGCGCTCACCACCGCCGCGCAGACCGGCCTGGCCGTCGGGCTGCTGCTCGTCGTCGCCTACCAGCTGCCGACCTCGGCGCAGCTCGGCGAGCTGCTCGCCCTCGCCGCGCTCGCCGGTGCCGCGCTGGCCCCGCTGGGATCCCTGCTCACCACCGTCCAGCAGCTTCATGCCGCGATCGCCCACCTGGAACGCCTCGGCGACATCATGGACACACCGCCGACGCCGACCGGCCGGGTGCGGCTGCCCGGCGGCCTGCGGGGCCGCATCGAGGTGCGCGGCGCGAACTTCGGCTACCACCCCGCCCGCCCGGTCCTGCACGACATCACTCTGCGGATCGAACCGGGGCAGCGCGTCGCGATCGTCGGTCCGTCCGGCTCCGGCAAGACCACCCTCGGCCGCCTCCTGCTCGGCCTGCTCGAACCCACCGATGGGCAGATCAGCTACGACGGGGTGCCGCTGGAGCAGCTCGACCGCCGGCGGCTGCGCCGGCAGATGGGCATCGTCACCCAGCAGCCGTTCCTCTTCGACGGCACGATCGCCGACAACATCACCGCCGGGAAGGACCACTGCACCACCGAGCAGATCCATGCGGCGGTACGGGTCGCCGCGCTCACCGAGGACGTCATGGCCATGCCGATGGGGCTGCACACCACCGTCGGCGAGGCCGGCTCGCAGGTCTCCGGTGGCCAGCGGCAGCGGATCGCGCTGGCCCGCGCCGTCGTCCACCAGCCCAGCGTTCTGCTGCTCGACGAGCCGACATCGAGCCTGGACGCCCGTACCGAGGCGATGATCCAGGCGGGGCTCACCGCGCTCGGCTGCACGCAGGTGGTGATCGCGCATCGGCTCTCCACGATCCGGGACGCCGACCTCATCGTCGTCATCGACCGGGGGACGATCGTGGAACGGGGCACCCACGACGCGCTCGTCTCCCAGGGCGGCCGCTACGCCCGGCTCGTCCGCGAACAGCGGGAAGAGCGGGACCAGCGGGATCAGCGGGACGCGGTGGTCAGCGGACCATGAGGCCGTCCTCGGCGAGTGCCGCCGCCAGTTCCGTGCGGCGGCGGATACCGAGCTTGTCGTACGCCCGCTGGAGATGGTTCTCGACCGTACGGGGGGACACCGACAACGTCCGCGCGATCGTCGCGTTGTCCATCCCGCTCGCCGCCAGCTCGCTGACCTGCTGTTCCCGGCGGGTCAGCAGCGGCGCGGACTTCGGCGCGGGCAGCCACTCCGGCCACGTGCCCCGATGCTCGCCGAGCAGCCGCTGGGTGCGGCGAACCAGCGCGTTCACCTCCCGGCCGCCGTCGAACGTCGCGCCGGTGGCGGCGGCCTCCAACGCGAAGCCGCGATATCCGCGCTGCTCGAAGGCGGCGCTGACGCGGTTCATCTCGTGAAGATCCCGGTGGGCCAGCGCGGTGGCGTGGTCGGCGAGGAGGGTGAACATGTCCCCGTCGGTGCTCTCGGCGATCCGCCGAAGCCGGGCGGCCGTCGCCGGGGTGGGGTTGAGCCGCATGTCGACATGGAGGAACTCGGTGGCCATCAACACGTTGCCCACGGCCAGGGCCTCCGCCCCCCGGCGGCGCAGGACCGTGCCGGCGCCGCTGCGGTCCCCGGATATCACCAGTGCCCACACCTCACCGAAGGCGCCGTAGTCGGCCACCGACGGGGCGGCGCCGGCCGCACCGAGCCGGTCCAGGAACTCGCGGGCCTCGTCGATGAGGCCGAGTTCCGCGGCGATTCCGGCACTGAGCGCCAGGACGGTCTCCCGGAACCGGAACCGCGGGTGGCCGTCGGTCAGCGCCCGTGCCTCCCGCAACCATGTCGCGGCCTGCTCGGGCAGCCCCTGGTAGTAGGCGCAGATCCCACCGGCCAGTGCGACGAGGCCCACCCCGGCGGGCGAACCCTGCTCGACCGCGTCGTGGTAGTAGCGCTGCACCGTCTCGGCCGCCTGCGCCACCGCACCGGTCATGACCAGCGCGTGGACGTGGCAGGCCTGGGTCATCGCCCGCATCAGCGGCCACGCGCCGGGGAATTCGGTCGGGGCCGCGGACAGTTCCGCGATCGCCAGCGCCGGTCGGCCGGTGAAGAGCAGCAGCTGAGGCCGCAAGGGCGCGATCGCGCCGGCCAGGACCGGATCGTCCGGGAGACGGTCCGGCAGGAGGGCCACCATCTCGTTCGCCGCGTCGGCTCGGCCGTCGAAGACCGCGACGAGCGCTTCGGCGGCCAGCAGGTCGCCGGAGCCGTCCGCCGACGGCGCGGCCTTGGCTTCGGCGATCACCTCGAAGGCCCGTCGCGGCTCACGGAAACCCCAGAAGAAATTGACCGCCCGGAGGGCCGCCACGTTCGCCAGCGAAGCCGGATCGGTCAGCTCCCGGGCCGCCTCGGCCAGCCACCGCTCAGCCTCGACGTACTCGCCGCGGGCGACCAGCACCCGGCCGAGCCGCCAGGCCCCGGCCGGTGCGGAGACCTGGCGGGACAGCTGTTCCGCCACGGCCACATCCCGGTCGCGCAGGGCCTCGTCGGCCGCCGCCAGCACCTCGTCGTCGGGTACGTCCAACCGGGCGGCCAGCCGCCACCGCACCGCGCGGATCCGGTCGTCCGGCCCGCACGCCGTCATCGCGGTGGCGAGGTCGGTGCGGATCCGCCGGATCCGCAACGCTCCGGTGCGGGCGAGGACCGTGTGGGCGTGCAGCGGGTGGGCCACCCGGAGCAGCGGGACGCGAGCGGACTGGTCGAGCCGGACGAGCCGCCGATCCTCCAGCCGTTCGAGCACCGGCACCGCGACGAGCCGCTCGATCACGTCCAGCGGGGCCGAGCCGGCGACGGCCAGGTAGCGCAGCGCGTCCAGCTCCTCGGGCGAGAGCGCTTCGAGCACCGCCGCCGCGGTGTCGCTGAGATGGGCGCCGCCGATCGCGCCGCCACGCCAGGCCACGACGCCTTCCCGCGTCACCAGGGCGTCGCTGTCCACGGCACCGCAGAGCACCTCGCGCAGGAAGAGCGGGTTACCGCCGGTGATCCGCCACAGCCCGTCCAGGGTGAGCCCGTCCGCCGGAGCCCCGAGGACGGCCTCGACCAGGTCCTTCGTTCGCGGCCGGTCGAGCGGGGCGAGGTCGATCCGGGACCAGCGGCCCCAGCGCCGCAGCGCCTCGACCGGTGGCGCCGCGGCCGCCTCCGTGCGGGTGGCCATCAGCACCCGCGCGCCGGTGTGGACGACCAGCTTCTGGACGACCGCCGCCGACCCCTCGTCCAGCCAGCTCGCGTCATCGATGGCGATGACGGTCGCGCGTCCCGCCGCGGCCTTGAGCAGAGCGGCGGAAACGGCACCGAAGACCTCTGCCGAATCGTCCGGCGAGCCGTCCGCCTCCGGAAGGAGCTGGCGGACCGCTTCGAAGGGGAGGTCGCGGTCCGCCGGTGTGCAGGTGATCCGCGCGGTGTGGCACGAGCTGACGGCGCAACGGTGCAGAACGGCCTCGACGAGGCGGCTCTTGCCCACCCCGGTGTCGCCGGCGAGCAGCACCCCGTGCTGGCCGTCGGCGAGGAGCGGCCGGAGGATCGCCTCGACGTCCGGGCCCCGCCCGGTCAACGGCCACCGGCGCCGGACGTGGTGGGTGCGGATCGTCGTTGTCAGGTCGGGCATCAGGGCATCGGCCGTCCGTCGTGTCGGCGAAGCCCCCAGGGCTCGCCGCCCACCATTTCTCACATATACGTTTTTCCCGGCACCGAGACCAGGCATATGGAGCGTATCCGAAGCCCGTGACCTGCGGCTCCGGCAGTTCAGCCGGCATCGGGCCGCTCCGCCGCGTAGACGCTCTGTTGAGGACCTCCACCGTGCCGTGAGCCGCTCCGCGGACAGTGTGCTCTCGCTGTTGATGATCGAGCGGATGTGCGCGGAGGAGCGGGACAGCGAGGCGTCCAGCAGGGCCTGCAGCTCTTCGAGGTCTTCTCCTGCTGTATTCCTTGTTCCTTCGGACGCGGACGGCGCGCGGAACGGAGATCGCTCGATGAAACTCGATGTGCAACTGGACGGCCGGCCGGACGAGGCGGCGCAGCGGGCGCGGGCGCTGATCGCCGCTGGCGTGGACGGCCTGTTCACCTTCGAGGGCCCGCACGATGTGTTCCTGCCGCTGATCGTCGCGGCCGGTGCGTCGGAGGTACCGCCGACCGACCTGATGACCAACGTCGCGATCGCGATCCCGCGCAGCCCGATGCACCTCGCCACCGCGGCCTACGACCTGCAGCTGCTGAGCGGGGGCCGGTTCCGGCTCGGGCTGGGCTCGCAGATCAGGCCGCACATCGAGAACCGGTACGGCTCGACCTGGAGCAGGCCGGCCGCCCGGATGCGGGAGACGGTGCTCGCGGTGAAGGCGATCCTGAACTCCTGGCAGGACGGCACCCGGCTGGACTTTCGCGGCGAGTTCACCAAGCACACCCTGATGCCGCCGGCGTTCGTCCCCGGGCCGAACCCCTACGGCGTGCCCCCGGTCCTGCTCGGCGCGCTGGGACCGGTGATGACCCGGACCGCGGCGGAGGTCGCCGACGGGCTGCTGGTGATGCCGTTCCACAGTCACCGCCATTTCCGCGAGCGCACCCTCCCGGCCGTGGCCGAGGGCCTGGAGCGGTCGGGTCGCGAGCGGATCGAGGTGTACCCGCAGGCGATCGTCGCGATGGGCGGATCCCCCGCCGAGATCGAGGCCGCGAGCTTCGGCGTGAAGGGACTGCTGGCGTTCTACGGTTCGACTCCGGCGTACAGGCCCGTCCTGGACATCGAGGGCTGGGGAGATCTGCAGCCCGAGCTGAACGCGCTGTCCAAGACCGGCGACATCATGGGGATGATCGGCCTCATCGACGACACGATGATGCGAACCCTGGCGGTCGTCGGAACACCGGCCGAGTGCGCCGCCGAGATCAAGACCCGGTTCGGCGACGTGGCCGACCGCATCTGCGCCTACTTCCCCGGCTCGACCCACTCAGAAGAGACGATCGCCACCCTCGCGACAGAACTACGCAGAACACCCTGAACAGGCCCGCCCCGTCCTGGCGGCTCGGCGGCACCGACCCGCCGCGCCCACGTCAACGGAACGACCCTGCACTATGTCGCCGCCGGCCATGGGGTTTCAGGGCAGGAGGGCGGTCGCCTCCACTTCGATCAGCCAGCCGGGAAGGCCGAGGGCCTGCACGCCGAGGAGGGTGCTGGCGGCGAGCGGCCATGGGGCGCCGTAGACCTCCTTGGCCGCCTCGAAGATGATCGGCACCAGCTCCGGACGATGGTCGACGACGTAAATGTTGTGTCGGACCATGTCCACGGGAGCGGCGCCCACGCCTTCCAGAGCCAGTTTGACGTTGCGGAACGCCTGCCTGGCCTGCGCGGCGTGATCGCCGGGACCCACCAGTTCGCCGGACGCGTCGAGCGGAACCTGGCCGGCGAGGTAGGCGGTGCGGGCGGCCGGGGCGATCACGACGTGGGCGTACAGGTTCTGCACCGGCGGGCAGAGGGCGGGCGGGTCGACCCGTGCCAGGGAGGGGGTCATGGGGTGGTCTCCGTTCGGGCGGGCACGTCGGCGAGCAGCAGGTCCGCGAGGTCGGCGGGACGGCTTGCCTGGACGTAGTGGTGGGAGTCCAGCTCTGCGGTCGGGAGGCCGCGGGCCTGGAATTGGGCGGCGGTCTCGGCGAAGGCGTCGAAGCGCAGGCAGCGGACGAACATGCGGGGCAGGTCCGCGGCGGGCGGCGGGCCGGGCAGCGGCTCCCGGTGCGTCCGCAGCGGCATCGGGGTCGAGCCGGCGCGCAGCCATGCGGCGTCGCCGGGATCGTCCACGCCGATGGCGGCCGGATCGAGCGGCCGGGCGCTCTCCCCGCCCCCGGCCAGATCGGCGAAGACGTCGGCCAGCCAGGGCACGATGTCGAAGCAGGACTGCCCGGGCTCGGGCACGAAGGCGTCGATGTAGACGAGCGCGGACACCCGGTGGGAGGCGCGTCCGGCGACCCCGGTGATCACCATGCCGCCGTAACTGTGGCCGACCAGTGTCACGCGTTCCAGGTCCTCGCGCTCCAGGTGGCCGAGCAGGTCGTCGATGTGCGCGTGCAGGCCGATCCCGGCACCGCGCGGGTCGTCGCCGCGCTCGGCGAGGCCGGGCAGGGTGGGCGTGTGCACGTGGTGGCCGGCCGCTTCCAGCAGGGGAGTCAGCCGGGACCAGACCCACCCGCCGGCCCATGAGCCGTGCACCAGGACGTACGTCCGGCCCGGATCAGCCGAGGACATCGGGCTCCTCCTCGAAGATCAGCGACGACAGGAGCCGGAAGTTGTTGCGGGCCATGTTCGCGCTGCCGAACTGGCGGTGCGCCACCGCGGCCTCCTCGTCCGTCATGATCCGCGGCGTGCCGGCCGCCTCGGCCAGGAGTTGCATCTCGCAGGCGCGGTTCATGGCGATGAACCACCAGGCGGCCTCCTCCACGGTGCGGCCGACCGTCAGCAGGCCGTGGTGCCGCAGGATCGCGGCACGCGTCCCGCCGAGCCGGGCGGCGATCCGCCGGCCTTCGTCCTGCTCCAGGACCAGCCCCCGGTACTCGTCGAAGAGCACGTGGTCGCCCCAGAACGCGCACGACTCCTGGACGATCGGGTCGAGCGGGCGGTCCAGGGCCGCCCAGGCGCGGCTGTGGAGGGTGTGCGCGTGGGCGACGGCCACGACGTCGGGACGTGCGTCGTGGATGGACGAGTGGATCCAGAACGCGGCCTTGTTCGTGCGCCTCCTGCCGTGGACGATCCGGCCCTGGGCGTCGACGAGCAGCAGATCGCTCACCTTGATCTTGGAGAAGTGCACCGAGTAGGGGTTCACCCAGAAGTGGTCGGTCAGTTCCGGGTCGCGTGCCGTGATGTGCCCGGCGACCCCCTCGTCGTACCCGTATCGGGCGAAGATCCGGAACGCCGCGGCGAGCCGGCGCTTGCGGTGCAGCCGCTGCTCTTCGACGGCCAGGCTCCGCGAGTTGCGGCGCGAGCGCGGGCTGACCCTGACCGCGCTCGCCGAGCGGACCGGGATCTCCGCAGCGCATCTCTCCCGGATAGAGAAGGGCGGGCGCCAGCCGTCCATCGGGTCGCTGATCCAGCTCGCCCGGGCGTACGGCGTATCGCTGGGGGAGTTGGTCGGTGACGAGCGACCGCAGGAGCATCATGTCGTGCGGGGCGACACCGCACCCGTGCATCAGGGTCCCGATGGACCCTTCGCGACGATGACCGGCCTCGGCCCGCGCTCCGCCCTGGAGGCCGTACGGCTGGAGCTGGCGGGTGATCGCCCCCAGCGCACCGTCACCCACGCGGGCGAGGAATGGGTGTACGTGGTGCGCGGCAAGGTCGTCGCGCGTGTCGGCGGGGAAGACGTCACGCTGGCGACCGGGGACGCGCTGCACTTCGACGCGGCCGCCCGCCACTCGCTCTGGTCGGACGGCGGCCCCGCCACCGTCATCATCGTCTCCGCGCCCCCCGCGGCCGTGCGCGCTCCGCACAGTTCGGGACCAGGGCCCGCGTAGGCGGCCGACCCGGCGTAGTCGGCCGACGGCTCACGGCAGTCGTTCTGGCAGCCCGCGGGTGAGCAGGGCGAGGCCGAAGTCGAAGCGGTCCTCGAACGCCCCGTCGGCAAGATGGCCGATCACCCGGGTCAGCGCGGGATGCGCGTCCTGCGCCACCGCCGTGCGCAGTGTGTCGCCGACGGACGCCGGGGCGGCCTGCTCCTCCTGGGTGAGGCCGAGCGCGAAGTACACCGCCGTCCACGCCGTCCAGGCCGCTTCACGCTCACTCGTCCCACAGTCCAGCAGCGCGCTCACCAGGGCCTCCGCGATGCGCAGCGTGTGCTCCTCGGCGGCGTACGTCCCGGCCACCACCCTCGCGCCATCGCGGACGGACAGCAGCGCCCGCCGGTAGCGGCGCATCACCTCGCGGAATCGATCGGCCGGCCCGGGCGGCAACTCCTCGGCCGACACGCGTGCGACGATCGCTTCGGCCATCAGCTCCAGCAGCCGCGCCTTGGTCTTGACGTGCCACGAGATGGTGTTCATCCGGACGCCCATCCGCTCGGCCACCGCGCGCAGGCTGACCGCGTCCACACCCCCCTCGTCGAGCAGTGCGAGCGCCGCGACCACGATCTCCTGCTGCCGTCTCGTGTTCGCCACCGAAGCCCTTCCTCGCTGCCGGACGGGCACTTCGGGATGCTGGAGGACCGGCTCGACTTCCGGCCTCTGCCGACACGCCATCCGTACACGCTGTTCCTTCCGCAGGCGCGCACCGAAGAACTGCTGGAGAAGCACGCGGTCGGACTCGGCGCCCGCCTCCTTGCGGGACACACCGTCACCGGACTGGCGCACGGCGACGAGAGCGTCGAACTCGACGTCGAAGGCCCGGACGGGCGGCGGTACGCGATCGGCGCACGCTACGTCGTCGGGTGCGACGGGCCGGGGAGCACGGTACGGCGGGCCGCCGGCATCGCCTTCCCCGGCACCGATGCCACGGTGTACGGCTTCCTCGGCGACGTCCGCCTGGACGATCCGCCGCGGAGCCCCGCGCTATCGGCCCACACGCCCGACGGCGCCTTGATGGTCGTCCCCATGGCGGGCGGCCTCCACCGCATCGTCGGCGTCATGCCCGGCGGTTCCGGTGGCGAGCTCACCCTCGACGGGCTGCGCGGCAACGTGGCACGGATCCTCGGCCGCGACCTCGGCATGCGCGATCCGATCTGGCTCTCCACGTTCGGCAGCGCCTCCCGGCAGGCCGCCGAGTACCGGACGGGCCGGATCATGGTCGCCGGCGACGCCGCGCACATGCACTTCCCCACCGGCGGGGTGGGGCTCAACGTGGGCGTCCAGGACGCGATGAACCTCGGCTGGCGGCTCGCCGCAGTGGCCCGGGGCCGCGCCCCCGACGGCCTGCTCGACGAGTACCAGGCCGAACGCCACCCGGTGGGCGCGGACCTGCTGGAGAAGAGCAAGGCCCAGACCGCGCTGGTCACGGCCTTCACACCCGAAGGGCGAGCGCTGCGGGCCGTGCTCGGCGAACTCATCGCGGCACATCCCGACGTCTCACTGGACCTTGCCTCCCGCCTGGCCGCGCTGAACGTCGCCTACCCTCCGGCCGACCCCGATGCCCACCCGCTCACCGGTGCCCGCCTCCCCGACCTTCCGCTGCGCGACGGCCGCACGGTCTACGAGCTCCTCCATGACGCTCACCCCGTGCTGCTCGACCTGGGCGGGGGCGCCGACGGCATTCCCGCTGCGGTCGCGGAATCCGCCCGAGCACTGGAAGCGGTCACGCATGAAGGGGCGCTGGGCGACGATGCACCGCCGGAATGGCGCGACGTCCGCGCGGCCCTCATCCGTCCCGACGGCCACGCGCACTGGGTCGCCGCGTAATCGGACGGTCGGGCGCCCTGCGGGGCAGTCGGAGCGGCCGATCACGAGAACCAGAACAGCGCGGAGATCACGGCGGGGAGCGCGCCCAGGAGCACCGCGATCGCCGTGATGACCGCGGGGAGGCGCGGCGTGGAGCGCAGCACCCACACCACGAATCCGACAAGGACAAAAAGGGTCAGAATCACCACAACTCCGGCAGTCAGTGGATCGTGCATGAATAGGCGCTCCTTTGGGCCCAGGGACGTCCGCGCGGGGGGCGTGACGTGGATAGACCCCAGTTCGCCACACCATCTGGGGTGCCCGAGCCCGGAAGCGCCGTTGCGGAGCGAAGCGAGAGGGCGCGGAAAGAACCGCCCGTACCACCCGTGGTCAGCGGGTAGACCTGGCGACCGGGGTGGCGGGCTCCGCGGGTTGCTCTCGCGTCGCCTCCGATCCTCTCGGATCCTTCCGTTTTCGCTCTGCGAAACCGGGCCTGCTCGTTCCGACCTGGGCGTTCACGGAAACGAGAGGAAGCGGAAGGCCCGCGTGGCGCATGTTGACCATGGGTGATCGGCCGTGGTGGAAGAATGCTGACACTTGGCGCCGAGTCGTTATTCTTCCCCCGGCGCATCCCGACGTGTTGTGACGCTCTGAAAGCAACCGACCATGGCCGACAAGGCGCCTTCTCAGCATGACCTGCCCCACGGGCCCCTGATCGAGAACCTGAACAATTTTCGGGAATTCTGTGGCGGGCCGAGCCTGGGGGATATCGAGCGGATCTCCGCGCAGCTCGCCAAGCACTATGGCGACCGCCGCTACGGCAAGATGCCGCTGACCCAGCCCACGGTGAGCGCTGTGCTGGGCCAGCATCGTCCCCGAGCCGCGCTTCGACCGGGCCGGCGCCACGCAACCCCTCAACATGGCCGCGCTGTTCGCCACGATGGACGCCGAAGAACTCGCCGAAGCCGTCCAGCGCATCCTCCTGGCCAACACCACGTCGCCCTGAACCGGGGCGTGCCGGTCTGCCGTTGTGGCGGAAGTCGCCGCCCGTAGGTTGAAATTGGGCCTTGGCGAGTTCCGGCCCGGTGCCGGTGGATACGGCGGGTGGTGCAGGGTTGCTGGTCGAGGGTGCGCTGGTCGCGGGTCGCTACCGGGTTTCCGAGCTGCTGGGTGAGGGCGGCATGGGCCAGGTGTGGCGGGGCGAGGACCTCCGGCTGGAGCGTCCCGTGGCGGTCAAGGTGCTGCAGCCTCACCTGATGCACGGTTCCGTCCGGGAGCGGGCACTATCGCGGTTCGAGCGGGAGGGACGTGCGGCCGCGCGGCTGGTACACCGCAACATCGCCGCGGTCCACGACGTCGGCGAGCACGACGGGCTGCCCTATCTGGTGCTGGAATACCTGCACGGCCCGGATCTGAAGGGCCTACTGGACCGGCACCCCGGCGGGCTCCCGATCGAGCACGTCCTCACGTTCGGGGCGCAGGCGGCCGTGGGCTTGGCCGCCGCGCACGCCGCCGGGATCGTTCACCGCGACGTCAAGCCCCACAACCTGATGCTCGCCGCCGACGGCACGGTGAAGGTCTGCGACTTCGGGATCGCCCGGCTGCAGGGCGCCACCAGTGGCCTGACCGGCGGCGCCACGATCGGCACCATCGCCTACATGGCGCCCGAGCAGCTGATGGGGCAGTCCGTCGACCATCGCGCCGACCTGTACGCCCTGGGGGCGACCATCTTCCAGTTGCTGACCGGCCGCCCCGTCTTCACCGGCGAAGACGCCCGCGCGGTGGTCGCCCAGCACCTTGCGGCACCGCCGCCACCGGCCGGCCCCCTCAGAGCCGACACCCCACCGGAGCTGGACGCCTTTCTGCAGGCACTGCTGGCCAAAGAACCCGACCAGCGACCACCGGACGCGGCCGCCGTCGCCGCATACCTGGACGACCTGTGGAGGCAGCGCACCGATCCGGACCACCCCATCAACGCCCTGCGAGTCCGCGCCGCCCAAGCCGGAGAGCACGGCATGGCCGGCCGCTACAGCGTCGCCGTCGGCATCTTGCAAAGCCTGCTACCCGACCGCCAGCGCGTCCTGGGCCCGGAGCACCCCGACACCCTGACCACCCGCCACAACCTCGCCCACTGGACGGGCCATGCCGGGGACCCGGCCGCCGCACGCGACCAGTTCGCCGACCTCCTCCCCGTCCGCGAACGCGTCTTGGGCCCGGAACACGCCGACACCCTGAACACCCGCCAGAGCCTCGCCCACTGGAGGGACCAGACGGATCTGTTCGTCCAGGCGGTCGCGTTGGTCGTGTCCAGCCAGTTCGGGTCGAGGTCGATGCTGCAGCGCAAGCTGCGTATCGGGTTCTCCAGGACCGGGCAGCTGATGGACCTGATGGAGAGCCGCGGCATCGTCGGGCCGAGCAAGGGCTCCAAGCCGCGGGACGTGCTGACCAACCGGGACGACCTTCCGGGCGTGCTCGCGCAACTGCGCGGCGGAGACTGATCCGGCGCGCAGAGAGCAGCCGGGGGCTCCGGCGGGTCAAGGTTCGGGCGTGGATTGAGCGCGCGGGTCCTGCAATGGGCGCGCGGCGGTCCTGTGCGGCGCGGGGGTGGTCGGCCGACGATGGCAGGCGTCCGGGTGGGTCGAAGGCGGGCCCCGGCAGGGAGCCAGGACAGCCCGGGGACGAGGAGCCAGGTCACCCATGGACGACGCCAGAGACGTACCGCAGTCGGCGCGGAGCCTCGCCGAACTCTTCCAGCGCACGGCCGCGGCGCGGGCCGGTCAGATCGCGCTGCGCGATTCGGACGGCGCCGTGGAGCTCACCTGGCGCGAGTACGCCGAGCGCGTGCGGCGGATCGCCGGCGGCCTCGCCTCGCTCGGCGTCCGCCGGGGGGACGCCGTGGCGCTGATGCTGACCAACAGGCCCGAGTTCCATCTCGTGGACACGGCGGTGCTGCACCTCGGCGCCACGCCCTTCTCGGTCTACAACACGAGCCCGCCGGCGCAGATCACGCACCTGTTCTCCAACGCCGGCAACCGGGTCGTGGTGACCGAACGGCAGTGGGTGCCGGCGGTCGGCGCCGCCGGCGGGGCGGTGGAGCACATCGTCTGCGTCGACGGCGCGGCCGAGGGCGCGCTGACGCTCGCCGACCTTGAGGCCCGGTGGCCGGAGGGGTTCGACTTCGAGGCCGCCTGGCGGTCGGTCGGCCCCGAGGACCTCGCCACCCTGATCTACACGTCCGGGACGACGGGCCCGCCGAAGGGCGTCGAGGTGGAGCACCGCGCGATCCTCGCGTGCCTGCGCAGCGGCCTCGACCTCCCCCATCTGGGCGCGGGCGCGCGGGGCGGGCGGCTGGTCTCCTACCTCCCGGACGCGCACGTGGCCAACCGGTACTTCAGCCATTACCTCGCGATGGCCGCGGGCGCCTCGATCACCACGGTGGCCGACCTGAAGACCGTGGCGCAGGTGCTGCCCTCCGTCCGGCCGACCGTCTTCCTCGGTGTTCCGGCCTTCTGGTACAAGGTGCAGGCCGCGCTCACCCAGGCGATCACCGCGCAGAGCGGCGTGCGCCGGCGTCTCGCCGCCCGGGCCATGGGCGTCAGCCGCGCAGCCGCGGACCGGCGGGCCTCCGGCCGCGCCATCCCGGCCCACCTGGCGATCCGGTCGGCCGCCGCGGACCGGCTGGTGCTGCGGCGGCTCCGGGCCCGCATCGGCCTGGACGAGGCGGACGCCGTCATCACCGGGTCCGCGCCGATCGCCGCGGGCGCCGTCCGGTTCTTCCAGTCGCTCGGCGTCGAACTGTGCGAGGGGTGGGCGATGTCGGAGTCGTCCGCCGCCGGGGCGATCAACCGGCCGGGCGAGATCCGGCCCGGGACGGTCGGCCGGCCGATGCGGGACGTCGAGGTGCGGGTGGCGGCCGACGGGGAGCTGCTGATGCGCGGGCCGACGCTGATGCGGGGCTACCGGGGGGACAAGGAGCGGACGGCCGAGGCGATCGACGCGGACGGCTGGCTGCACACCGGCGACGTGGGCACGGTCGACGCCGACGGGTACGTCACGATCGTCGACCGCAAGAAGGACCTGATCGTCAACTCCTCCGGCAAGAACATGTCGCCGGCGAACATCGAGAACGCCGTCCTCGTCTCCTGCCCGCAGGCCGGGTCCGTGGTCGCGGTCGGCGACCGCCGTCCCTATGTCGTCGCGCTGATCGTCCTGGACCCCGTCGCCGCGGGCGCCCTCGTGCCCGGCGATGCGGACGCCGCCGTCCTCGCCGGGCTGCCCGAAGTGCGCGCGGCCGTCGAGGCCGGCGTGGCCCGCGCGAACAGGACGCTGTCGCGGGTCGAGCAGATCAAGAAGTTCCAGCTCCTGCCGGGCCCGTGGGTCCCGGGCGGTCCGGAGCTGACCCCGACGAACAAGCTGCGGCGGCGGGAGATCGCCGAGCGGTACGCGGCGGAGATCGAGGCCCTCTACCGGCGATAGGCACCGGGCGGCTGCCCGGTCCACCGGCGGAACGCGCGCCGGAACGCGCTCGCCTCGGAGAACCCCAGCCGCCTCGCCAGCTCCTCGACGGACTCCTCACCGCGGGCCAGGCTGGCGACGGCGGCCTCCCGCAGCAGGTCCTCCTTGAGCTGGCCGATCGAGGTGTGCTCGGCCCGCAGGAGCCTGCGCAGGTGCTGCGTGCTCATGTTGAGCCGCGCGGCGATGTCGTCGGGCACCGGCCAATGGCCGCTCAGCCCGCGCGCGAGGATCCTGCGCACCTGGTCCGCGGTGGACGAGCCGTAGTCGCGGGTCGCGAACCACACGTTCGGCTGGTCGGCGAGGTAGTCGGCGAGCTGCCGCTCGTCCCGCACCAGCGGCGCGGTCAGCAGCGCGCGGTCGAAGGCCAGCACCAGTCCGGCGGCGTCGAACACCGGGTGCCGGCCGAACACCGCCTCGTACTCGGCGGCGTACGCGGGGGACGACCAGGGCAAGCGCAGCTCGCGCAGGACGATCCGCCGCCCGACGAGCCAGCCGAGGACCCGGTGGATCAGCGTGGCGAGGAGCTCGCCGCCCAGATGGTCGGGATCGTCCAGCAGGCTCACGTCGATCTCCACCTCGACGAGGGCGTCCCCGGCCGTCACGCGCAGCCGGGGCGTCCCCAGCACCTCGCCGGCCTCGGCCAGCCGCTGCAGCGCCGCCCGCAGGTCCGGGACGTGGATCACCGAGCGCATCATCAGCTGGAACGCGCCGAGGCGCACGGGCGGCCCCAGCCCGAAGAGCTCGTCCCCGGTCAGGAGCCACAGCTCCTGGGTCAGCTCCGCCACCTGGGACACCGTCACGGCGGCACCGCCGGACGGATCCGCGGCGCTCGCGGGCAGACCCGCGCGCCGCAGCAGCGAAGCCGCGTCCAGGCCCTGCCGCTCACCGATGCGCACCAGCCGCCGGGCGACGTTCCCCGGCAGCGCCGACCTGCTCACGGACGCACCCTAGCGCCCCGACCTGCACCGGGCGGGCCGCGGGCGGCTGCGCGCCGCGGTCATGGAATGTGCGAGGCACGGTGCTCGGCCGGGCGGGCGGAGATCCGTAGCTTCGCCGGTATGTTCAGCACGCAGCAGGTCGGGGTCTGGAGCGACCCCGTCGAGTTCGCGGTGACGGCGGAGCGCACGGCCGCCTACGCCGAGGCCACCAACGACCCCATCGCCGCCCATCGCGACGGCACGCTGGCCCCGCCGGTGTTCGCGGTCGTCCCCGCCTTCTCCGTCATGGCGCGGCGGACGCTGGCCGCCGCGCCCGAATCGGCCGCCGGCCGGATCCTGCACGGCCGGCACGACCTGCTGATCCGGCGTCCGATCGTGCCGGGCGACGTGCTGAGCACGCGCGCGCAGGTCGTCGGCGTCCACGCCCGCAGCTCCGGTGTCGTGGTGACCACGCTGGTGGAGACGCGCGACGCGGCGGCCGGACCGGTCAACGAGCAGTACTTCACCGGCTTCTTCCGCGGCGCGCGGCACACCGGCGGCGACGCCGGGCGCACGGCTCCCGACCACGGATCGGCCGGCGACGTGCGCGGCCGGGCGCCCGACGCGGTCGTGGTGCAGAAGTTCGACGACGACCAGACCTTCCGCTACGCGGAGGCGTCCGGGGACACCATGCCCGTCCACCTCGACGAGGACTTCGCCCGCCGGGCCGGCCTGCCGGGGATCATCGTCCACGGACTCTGCACGATGGCCTTCACGTCCCACGCGGTGATCGGGCACGCCGCGCCCGGCGACCCGGCCCGGCTGCGGCGCCTGGCCGTGCGGTTCAGCGCTCCCGCGCGCCCCGGGCAGACGATCACCACGACGGTGTGGACGTCCGGGCCCGGCCGGTACGCCTTCGGGACGGCCGGCGACGGAGGCGTCCCCGTGATCACCGACGGCCTCGCCGAATTCACCGCCTGACGGCCGCACCCAGAAGGAGATCACCATGTCACGCAAGGTCTTCGTCATCGGAGTCGGCATGACGAAGTTCGAGAAGCCCGGCCGCCGCGAGGGCTGGGACTACCCGGCGATGGTCGCCGAGTCCGCGTCCGCGGCGCTGGCGGACGCCGGCGTCGCGTTCGCCGACGTGCGGGAGGTGTACGCCGGTTACGTCTACGGCGACTCCACCAGCGGCCAGCGGGCCGTCTACGAGCTGGGCATGACCGGCGTGCCGGTCGTCAACGTGAACAACAACTGCGCCACCGGGTCGTCGGCGCTGTGGCTGGCGGCCCGCGCCGTCGCCGGCGGGTTCGCCGGCTGCGTGCTCGCGGTCGGGTTCGAGAGGATGTCGCCGGGGTCGCTGTCGGAGGTGTGGTCCGACCGGGCAGGCCCGCTGGAGCGGCACATCGGCGCCCTCGCCGAACTGCGCGGTCCGGGAGCGCCGATGGCGCCGTGGATGTTCGCCGCGGCCGGCCGCGAGCACATGGAGCGGTACGGCACGACCGCCGAGCAGTTCGCGCGGATCGCGCACAAGAACCACAAGCACTCGGTGAACAACCCCTACGCCCAGTTCCGGCGCGAGTTCGCCCTCGACGAGATCCTCGGCGCGCCGACCATCGTGGAGCCGCTCACCAAGCTGCAGTGCTCCCCGACCTCGGACGGCTCGGCGGCGGCGGTCCTCGCCGGCGAGGAGTTCGTCGACCGCCACGGCCTCGCCGGCCAGGCGGTCGAGATCGTGGGGCAGTCCGTGGTCACGGACCTGGACAGCACGTTCGACGGGACCGCCGCCGCGATCGTCGGGGCGCACATGAGCCGGGCGGCGGCCAGGCAGGTGTACGAGCAGGCGGGGATCGGCCCGGACGACCTGGACGTCATCGAGCTGCACGACTGCTTCTCCACCAATGAGCTGCTCACCTACGAGGCCCTCGGGCTGTGCGCGCCCGGCGAGGGCGGCGAGCTCGTCGACGCCGGGGAGACGACCTACGGCGGCACCTGGGTGGTCAACCCGTCCGGCGGCCTGATCTCCAAGGGCCACCCCCTGGGCGCGACGGGACTCGCGCAGTGCGCGGAGCTGACCTGGCAGCTGCGCGGTACCGCCGGCGCCCGCCAGGTCCCCGCGGCCGCGTCCCGCACGGGTGTCGCGCTCGCGCACAACATCGGCCTCGGCGGCGCCGCCGTCGTCACGGCCTACCGACCCGCCGAGCGGTGACCAGGAGGACTCATGAGCGACAGCACGATCAAGCCCGAACCCGATGCCGCCGAGCGTCCGGGGCCCTCGTCCCGGCACGGTGACGGGGACGCCGGGCACCGCCTCTCGCCGGAACGCCGCCGGTACCTCTGGCTGGCCCTCGGCCTGCTCCTGCAGCTCTTCGCCGTCGGCGGCCGCTGGGATCTGGCGCTGACCGCGTGGGGCTTCCAGATCTTCCTCCTGAGGTTCCTGCGCACCGGCCGGCCGTTGACGGCCCTGCCGCTGGTCTGGCTGGTGGGCGTCGCCGGCGGGCTGTTCTGGGTGGTGCAGCTCGCGGTGCCGCTGACCTTCCTGACGGTCATCGGCGTGCTGAGCCTCGCGTCCGGCTGCCTCGTGCCCTTCGCGGTGGACCGCTTCGTCTCGCCGCGGCTGGGCTCACTCGGACGGCTGCTCACGTTCCCGGCCGCGCTGACCGCCACCGCCTTCCTGCTCGGCACCTACAACCCGTTCGGCGCCGCGTACGGGCTGCTCGCGGTCACCCAGCACGCGAACCTGGCGCTGCTCCAGGTGCTGTCGGCCGCCGGGCCGTACGCGGTCACCTTCCTCATCGGCATCGTCGCGACCGCCGCCAACCACCTGTGGGAGCGCGGCGTCTCGTGGCGCGGCGCGCGGCCCGCCCTCGCGGTGGCCGCCCTGCTCGGCCTGGTGATCGTCGGCGGACAGGCGCGGCTCGCGTTCGCTCCCGCCTCGACCGCGCCGACCGTCCGCGTGGCGGGCGTCAACCCGACCAAGGCGACGCTGGCGGAGGCCGAGCGGCTGCTCGGCACGGACCTCGGCGACCACGAGGCCGTCGCCCGCGTGGATCCGGCGAAGGTGCGCGCCGCCGCCGACGCGATCTCCGCGCAGCTGTTCGCCGACACGCGGAAGGCGGCCCGGTCGGGCGCGAAGATCGTCCTCTGGTCGGAGAACGCGCAGCGGCTGCGGTCCGCCGACGAGCCGGCGTTCCTCGCCAAGGCCGGCGAGCTCGCCCGGCAGGAGGGCGTCTACCTCAACGTCGCCGCGAACGTCTACCTGCCCGACGCCCCCTACGGCCGGGACCAGACGGTGCTCCTCGGCCCGGACGGCAAGGTGCTGTGGACGTACCAGAAGCGCCACCCCATCCCCGGGCTGGAGAGCTACAAGCCGGGCCAGGGCCCGGCGCCCGTGGTGGAGACGCCGTACGGCCGCCTGTCCAACGTCATCTGCTACGACGCGGACTTCCCCGCCATGATGCACGTCGACGCCGACATCATGCTCGTCCCCGGCGGCGACTGGCCGGAGATGGGCCGCATCCACACCCAGATGGCGAGCCTGCGGGCCATCGAGAACGGCTACGCCCTGGTGCGGCAGGACTTCAACGGCTCGTCCCAGGCATTCGACCATCAAGGCAACGTCCTGGCACAGCAGGACACCACGCCCGGCGACAACGAGCCGTGGATCGTGGACGTCCCCACGCGCGGCACGACGACCCTGTACCGCCTGACCGGCGACATCTTCGCCTGGCTGTGCGCCGCGGCGACCCTCGCCGCCCTCGGATTCGCCGTCCGCCGCTCACGGTCGCGCGGCTGACACCGGGAACACCCCTCACCTTCCAAGGAGAACCATGGGAAAGCTGGACGGACGCACCGCGCTGGTGACCGGCGCCGGACGCGGGATCGGCCGGGAGATCGCGCTCAAGCTCGCCGCCGACGGGGCCAACGTCGTCGTCAACGACCTGGACGACGAACCGGCCGCGGGCACGGTCGAGGCGGTGGAGTCGCGCGGCGGCGCCGCGGTCGCCTGCCCCGGCAGCGTCACCGACGCCGCCTTCGCCCAGCGGTTCGCGGCCGCGGCCGTCGACGCCTTCGGCGGGATCGACATCATCGTCAACAACGCCGGCTACACGTGGGACTCGGTCATCCAGAAGATGTCCGACGAGCAGTGGGACGCCATCCTCGGCGTGCACCTGACCGCGCCCTTCCGCATCCTGCGCGCGGCGCAGCCGGTCATCGCGGAGGCGGTGCGCCGGGAGCGGGAGGCCGGCGGACCGGTCGCCTGCCGCAAGGTCGTCAACGTCTCGTCGGTCGCCGGCCTCGGCGGCAACGCCGGGCAGGTCAACTACGCGGCGGCGAAGGCCGGCATCACCGGGATGACCAAGACGCTCGCCAAGGAGTGGGGCCGGTACAACGTCACGGTCAACACGGTGGCGTTCGGTTTCATCCGCACCCGGCTGACCGAGGCGGCGGCCGGCCAGGGCGGCACCATCGAGGTCGAGGGCCGCAGCATCAGGGTCGGTGTCAACCCCGGGCTGCTGGCGGCGGCGGAGCAGATGATCCCCCTCGGCCGCACCGGCACACCCGAGGAGGCCGCCGGCGCGGTGCACCTGCTCTGCATGCCCGAGTCCGACTACGTCAGCGCCCAGACCCTCGTCTGCGGCGGCGGGCTGAGCCTGTGACGGGGGACGGGCCGGGCGGCCCGCTGGCCGGGGTCCGGGTGGTCGAACTGGCCGGCATCGGGCCGTGCCCGTTCGCCGGGATGATCCTGACCGAGATGGGCGCCGACGTGGTCCGCGTCGACCGTCCCGTCCGGGGCGTCATGGACGTGCTCGATCCGGCCGCCGACCTGCTCGGCCGGGGCAAGCGGTCGATCGTGCTCGATCTGAAGCACCCGGAGGCCGTCGCGGCGCTGCTGGACCTCTGCGACACGGCCGACGTGCTGCTGGAGGGCTTCCGCCCCGGGGTGGCCGAGCGCCTCGGCCTCGGGCCGGAGCCCGTCCAGGCCCGCAACCCCCGCCTCGTCTACGGCCGGATGACCGGCTGGGGGCAGCACGGACCCGACGCGTCCACCGCGGGCCACGACATCACCTACATCGCACCGACGGGCGCGCTGCACGCCATCGGGGCGGCCGGCGGCGCGCCCGCCATCCCTCTCAACCTCGTCGGCGACCTCGGCGGCGGCGCCGCCTACCTGGTGATGGGCGTGCTGGCGGCCCTGCACGAAGCGCGCTCCACCGGCCGCGGCCAGGTGGTGGACGCGGCCATCGTCGACGGCACGGTCCACCTGCTCGGGATCGTGCACAGCCTGCTGGCCGACGGCCGGTGGAGTGACGAGCGCGGCACCAACCTGCTCGACGGCGGCGCGCCCTTCTACGCCGCCTACCGGACGCTGGACGGGCGGTACATGGCCGTCGGCGCGCTGGAGCCGCAGTTCTTCGCGACCTTCGTCCGCCTGCTCGGCGTCGAGGTCGACCCCGCCGACCAGTCGGACCGCGCCCGCTGGGACGGCATGCGCGCGACGTTCGCCGCGGCCTTCGCCACCCGCACGCGGCACGAGTGGACGGAGGTCTTCGCGGGCAGCGACGCCTGCGTGGCACCGGTGCTGTCGCTGCGCGAGGCCGCCGGGCATCCGCACCTCGCGGACCGCCGCTCCCTGGTCGAGGTCGACGGCGTCCTGCAGTCCATGCCGGCGCCGCGCTTCTCACGCCATCCCCACACAGCACCCGCTACGGCACCGGGGCTAGGCCAGCACAACACGGAGGTCGTCCCCACACTGCAGAGCCCCCAGGCGTAACCCTGCGCCGTCCGCCAGCCAGCGTGGAACGCGATCTAATCGCCTTCCACCGCCTGGCCGCTTCATGGGCGGAGCAGCACGTCCCCGACCGCGCCGCCTCGCTCGCCACGTTTCTCGTCCGAGCATTGGACGTCCCGCCTGAAGGCTCGCCACGAGTCTCCTGAACGTCCTGGCGCTCTTGGACTCGGCACCAGTACCGCGGCAAGTGCAGGGTCCACGCAGTGAGACAGATGTGAACCTGTCTCCGGGATCACGTCCGCGGAAAACAGGATGTGCCGCCGAAGGGGTGTGAGACAGACTTCAAGGGTGATTGAGATGCAGCCGGTCTTGGAGGTGTACCGCCCAGAGGGCTTCACGCTCTGGCCGGTCGCCCGGTTGGAGCCGTTCAGCTACCTGCCGCTCAGCGGCACGCTCCTTCCGATCGAGGTCGGCACGGCGGTGATGGGGATCACCGAAGCCAACGACATGGATCCCGAGGACGGCCGTCCACAGCGTCCGGCCGATCCGCTCGGGGCCTTCCTGCACGGCCTTCTCACCATGGAGCCGCTCTTCGCGCCCGGCGGGCTGCGAGTCGTCGACACCGCGACGGGCACCACTCTGCTGCCCGGTTGCTGCAGCGGGATCGAGGACTGGCGCGAATGGTGGAGCGTCGTCGACGGCCATGCCCCGAGCGGCTTCCTCGGACACAATCCCACTCCATGCGCTGAACGTCACGGCGACATGGTTCGCATGATCGTCGACGCCGAGCGCGATGACAGTCCGGTGATCGAGTTGCCCGCCGCCGACCTGCGGCGTCTGCTGGCCGGCGTGGAACGCGACCTGACCGCCTTCCACCGCCTGGCCGCTTCGTGGGCCGAGCGGTACGTTCCCGACCGCGCCGCCCCGCTCACCGCCGCCCTGGCCCGCGCATTGGACGTTCCGCCCGAAGGCTCGCAACGGGTCTCCTGAACGTCCTGACTTTCTCGGACTCGGCACCAGTACCCCGCCAAGCGCAGAAACCACACAGTGGGACAAATGTGAACCTGCCCCACTGTGTCGTGAAGTCTCCGAGGACGGATCACCCTGTCCTCCCATACCACCTACGCTCTACGTACCGCCCTACCGTTCCGGGCGGCGCCATGACCGTGCTGTACCCCGGAACGCCGCGTCTGCACGTCGGAGTTCGGTGTCCTGAGTCAATAGTTCTTCGGTAGGCGATGGGGCGAGGGAATGCCGATCCCGAAGCTTGTACCGGTGGAAGGCGTTGGCGTTGCGGGCGCGGATCTTGCTTCACCACCGTGGCCGAGGCGCGTATCAAGCCGCCGGCACAATGCCAACGACGGGGACGCTCCGATCACCTTCGAGGGCGAACAGTAGAAGTAAGGATAGCGTCGACGGCCCAACTCGAAGCTGAGGTGACACAACCACCTCCTCATGCTTTCGGCGGGTTGACAGTCGTTCTTCTGGATGACCTTCGCCAGACGGCCGTGCAGCATCTCGGCAATCATGTCAGTCTGGCCGACATGAGCGTTTTCCAGTTCATCGACTCCCTTGCCCGCACCCTCGCCTGGCCTACCACCTCTGTCCTCCTCGGCCTCATCCTCCGAAGCATCCTTCTCCGCCTCGCCGGACCACACAGCGTGAACCGAAAAGGCCAAGACAAATCCGTCACAATCTTGGAGGGCCACGGCGACTTCAAGGTCGTTGATGGCGGGAGGTGATGTTGGTGAGCAGGCCGAGTGAGGGAGAGGTCGTAGGGCATCTCGCGGGACGGGGGACTGTACGGCTTGCGACTTGGGCCCGGCTCCCGGCCGTTTTCGGCGGCACCGTAACACCGTTATGCGCGGTGTCACATCTTGAAGTCCTCCTTGGTTCCTTGGGAGTTGCCGGAGGGGGAACGCGTTGACAGGGCCGAATTGCGCACCCGACTCGCCTGCTTTTCGTGTGCTGCGACGGGCTCTCTGGCCTCCGGAGCATTCCAACCGGCCCCCTCCCTTCTGGAACATGCCCTTTTTTCAGAGGAGGTTCTTCCCTAATAGGCCCTCCCTCTTCCCCAACAGGATTTATCCCCTGCTGGGCCTGGTCTACTTTGCGGTGTTCGCCCGGTGGGCCCTTTACCCGATCGGGGCGTACTACATCTTCCGCAGCGCCCGCCTCGTGACCTGGTTTCTCTTTCTCAAAGGAGCCTCCCCGCAGATCGACGACCGGCCTTTGGCGATAGTCAAGAAGTTGCGGGCGTGGACGGCGCTCCTAGTGCCGCTGGTGATCGCTGCGGTCGCTGGAGGTGGGGTGGCCGCGCAACTCGCCAAACACCTATCGATCTATTCCGTGTCCCCCGCGCTGTTCGTGCTCAGCGCGCCGCTTGTTGTCATGATCGTCATCGGCTGCGCGCAGCGCGATGCACGCTCGGCCATGTGGACGGCTGTGCGCACCCCGCTGTGCAAACTGCTCTTCTACCTCGGCACAGTGGCTCTCGCCTTCACCCTCTTCGCCGCCTTGCCCAGCGAAGTGAACCTGGATGACGCCGGCTGGGCGCTCCGGGTAAGAGTCGCGGCGTTCGTGTGGGCCCTGTTGGTGCTTCTGTTCGCCACGCCCAGGGTGATGCGGACCGGCTTCGGCCTGGGTGCGGTACACCCCGTCCTCCCGCCCGTGTTGGCCAGTGTTCTGACCTTGGAGTGCGCTGCTCTTCTCGGACTGCCCGGCGGACCATGGCCGATCACATGCCTGCTACTCCTCTGCGGCCCGGGCTTGGTGATCGCCATCTCGTGGTGGGAGATCCACCGGCTGCGGACCCTCCACGGGGTCACCCTGCGGGCCGGCTGAAGGACCCGACAGACCCCGGCAACCGCCCTCTGCCGCGGGCACATCGAACCGAACTCATGGCCCATGCTGCGTTTCCCCTGAGAACGCAGGGTTCGCCATCCCGGCAGACCGGGCGGTCACCGGCGACGGGTTGGCCGAGTTGCTGCACCAGACAGACCGGCGAACTCGCCCGCGCGGTCGTCCGCGCCTGCCCTGACGACAAGGCGGACCTCTACGTGAAGCTCGGGCTGAAGATGACGTACTACCCGTAGAAACAGCTAGTGGAAGCCAGGGTGGTCCCGACTTCCACATGTGCTAATGGTTTGTGTCCGAGGGGGGACTTGAACCCCCATGCCCCGTAAAGGGCACTAGCACCTCAAGCTAGCGCGTCTGCCTATTCCGCCACCCGGACCTGAGTCGCAGGCCGCAGCGCGGCTGCGGCGGGCTTCACTGTACCAAAGGAGACGAGTCGCGGCGAAGTCGATCGGCGGGGCACCATGGGACGGTACGCGAGAGGCGAGGTGATCACTGTGGTTCGGCAGCCGACCGCTGAGGACGAGGTCGTCCGGCTCTGCCAGGAGCTCATCCGGATCGACACCAGCAACCCCGGCGATCATTCGGGGCCGGGGGAGCGGGCGGCGGCGGAGTACGTCGCGGAGAAGCTCGACGAGGTCGGGCTGGAGTCGCGGATCTTCGAGTCGCATCCGGGGCGGGCCAGCCTCGTCGCGCGGATCGAGGGCGAGGATCCGGGACGGGATGCGCTGCTGCTGCACGGGCACCTCGACGTCGTGCCGGCGCGCAAGGAGGACTGGACGCGGGATCCGTTCGGCGGCGAAATCGCGGACGGGTGCGTCTGGGGCCGCGGCGCCGTCGACATGAAGGACATGGACGCGATGATCCTCGCGGTGGTGCGGCAGCGGCTCAGGGAGGGCCGCAGGCCGCCGCGGGACATCGTGCTCGCGTTCCTGGCCGATGAGGAGGCCGGGGGCAAGTGGGGTGCGCAGTGGCTGGTGGAGGAGCATCCGGGGCTGTTCGAGGGGTGCACCGAGGCCGTGGGGGAGGTCGGCGGGTTCAGCCTGACGGTGCCCGGTGACCGGCGCATGTACCTGATCGAGACGGCGGAGAAGGGCATCGCGTGGATGAACCTGACCGCCAAGGGGACGGCCGGGCACGGGTCGATGGTGCATCCCGACAACGCGGTGACCGCGTTGGCCGGGGCCGTCGAGAGGTTGGGGTCGCACGAGTTCCCGGTGCGGCTGACGAAGACGGTGCGGGCGTTCCTGGAGCGGGCCTGCCTGGCGTACGGGGTGGAATTCGACCCGGAACATCCCGAAAAGTGCCTTGGCGAGATCGGGCCGCTGGCGCGGATGATCGGTGCGACGCTCCGCAACACGCTCAATCCGACGCGGCTGGACGCCGGATACAAGACGAATGTCATCCCGCAGAGCGCCACGGCTCAGGTGGATGGACGGTTTCTGCCCGGATATGAGGAGGAGTTCTTCGCGGTCGTGGACGAACTTCTCGGTCCGGACGTCCAGCGCGATTTCGTCCACCACGACCAGGCGCTCGAGACCGACTACGAGGGCGCGCTCGTCGCGGCGATGGAAGCGGCGCTGACCTCGGAGGATCCCGGCGCCCTGCCGGTGCCGTACTGCCTGAGCGGCGGGACGGACGCCAAGTCGTTCGCGCGGCTCGGAATGCGCTGCTTCGGCTTCGCGCCCCTCAAATTGCCCCCAGAGGTGGACTTTTCCGGAATGTTCCATGGGGTCGACGAGCGCGTTCCGGTGGACGGGCTCCGCTTCGGCGCCAGGGTTCTCGATAAATTCCTCGACCGCTGCTGAATTTGCCCTCTCCAATGCGCTCCGTGGTGCTACCGTTACCTTTCGTTGAGGACGGTTCGGTCGCAACGGAGGGTGTTCGGTGGCAGGCGGCGCGGCGCAGATCCGGATGGTCCCCGTCCGGCTGCGCCGCGTCGTCGCCGAGCGGGCCGTCCAGCGGCTGCTCGTCCTCGGCGGGCTGCTGATCGCGGGCTGGCTCCTCGGGTGCGCGGCGCAGGCGGCGCATGCCGACGAGCTCCCGCCGCCCCCGTCGGCGGCGAGCGTCGTCGCGGAGACCCCCGTGCTGGGGCAGGCGGTCACGGCCGTCCATGAACGTGAGCCGGTGCGCCGGGTGGTGCGGGCCGTCGTGGCGAAAGCGCCCCGAGCGGTGACGCAGGAGCCCTCGGCGCTGCCGGCTCGCGACATGCCGGCCATACCGGTGTCCGGGCGACTCGATGCGGCATCCAAGGTCGCGCAGCCCGCCCCGGCATCGCACGTGCACCCGGCGCCCCAGGGCGGCCGCGGCACGCCCACTGCTCTCCACGTTTCCCGGACGCGGCCGTCCATCGGTCATGCGACGAGCCACGACGTCCGGCATCCCGCCGTGCCCGCGCCTCAGCAGCACGGCGATCATTCGGCCGGCGGGGCAGCCATCGGCGGTCTCACCGCCGGGTTCCCGAACACCGGCAGCTGGGCTCCGGCCCCGCCGCGCGCGTCGGTCGCGCGCGTCGTCGGCGCGATTCCCCCGGCCGTCCGCACCGCCGCGGACGAGCCGTCCTTCGCGCCCGACTAGATCCCCTTCACAGGCTCCGGACGCGTGCCCGTGCGGCTCGGGCGCGCCGCTCCGGTCACTCGCCGTGCCCTGGCGCGCGGCACCTCATCCCCCTGAGACCCACGGGACACGTGCGTCTCCCTCACTCTCCCCGAAACGGAGCATCATGCGAACGCGGGCAAAAGGCACGTCTCGTGCCGCGGTGCTCGCCGCGGGCTTTGTCGCCCTCGGCGTCACCGCCATCCCGTCCAACGCCTTCGCCGACGTCACGAGCGGCAACGGCGGCGTCCTGAGCGGCAACCAGATCGACGCGCCGATCGCGGCGCCCGTCGACGTCAGCGGCAACGCCGTCGCCGTGCTCGGCACCGGCGACGCCACGTCCCACGGCGGCGTCACGATCCACAAGCGCGGTCAGAGCGGCCAGAAGACCTCGGGCACGCACGGCATCGCGTCCGGCAACCAGGTCAACGCCCCGATCTCCATCCCGGTGGACGTGTGCGGCAACGCCGTCGCGATCGCCGGGGACGCGGTTGCCGGCTGCGAGGGCGGGTCCGTCGTCAAGCACGCCGGAAACACCGGGGCGGGCCGGCAGGCGTCCGGAATCTTCGGGATCGGCTCCGGCAACCAGGGCAACCTCCCGATCAGCGCGCCCGTGGACCTGTGCGGCAACGCGGTCGGCAGCGGGACGGCGTCCTGCGCGGGCGGCGCGTCCGTCCACGACGGCGGCCACGGGACGGACCAGACCACCGAAGGCGCCTTCGGGATCATCACCGGCGACCAGGTGAACGCCCCGATCAGCCTCCCGGTGACGGTCTGCGGCAACGCGGCGGGCGTGGTCGGCGAGGCGTGGGCGTTCTGCGAGGGCGGCGCCCACGCGCACGGCGACGGCACCGGCGGCGACCAGCACGCGTCCGGGACGGGCGGCGTCATCACCGGGACCCAGGGGAACGCGCCGATCTCCATCCCCGTCGAGGTCTGCGGCAACGGCGCCGCGATCGTCGGCACCGCCTCCGGCCTGTGCGAGGACGTCCCCGGTTACGGCGGCTACGACGGCTACTACCGCACGGCCGGTACCCAGCTGCCGCAGGCCGTCCCCGGAGCGGCGACCGACCTGCCCGCCACGGACACCGCCCTCCCGCAGAACACGCTGCCCCAGTTGGACGGCGTCTCCACAGCAGGCGATCTCGCCCAGGTCGGCGGCCTGACCAACCTCCTGGCCGCGCAGCCGGTGAACGGCCGCACCGCCCACGGCGACCTCACCACCACGGACGGCATCACGTCCGCGACGGACGACGTGGTGGCGAACAACGCGCTGCCCGGAAGCGGAGCCCTCTCCACGGTGCAGGGCCTCGCCGCGACGGATGACCTGGTCCGCACGGGCGGCCTGTCCACGCTGGCGGGTCTGCCCATGGCCGGCCACCGCGCGCAGGCCGGCCTCCCCGGCACCGACGACGTCGTGGCGCCGAACACGCTCCCGAAGCTGGACGCCACCTCCGCCCTGAACGGCCGCCGCGTCCCCGCGGACCTGTCCGCCGCGCACGGCATCCTCCCGGCGAACGGCCTGTCCAAGGGCCTGGCCCTGAACAACCTCTCCACCGCACACGGAACGGACGGCCTCCTCCCAACCGCCGCCCTCCCGACAACCACGCCGCCGGGGCTGAACGCCCAACGCACACGCGACGGCCTGCCCGACACCGACGGCCTCATCCCGGCGGGCACGCTGCCGAAGCTGGACGGTGTGTCGGCGGTGAGCGGCCAGCGTGCGAAGAGCAGCCTGCCCAGTACGGACGGTCTGGTCGCGGCGAACACGGTGCCGGGGCTGGACGGGGTGTCCGCGCTGGACGTTCACGATGGCCTGCCCGGGACCAACGGCTTGCTCCCGGCGGGCACGGTGCCGGGGCTGGACGGTGTGTCGGCGGTGAGCGGGCAGCGTGCGAAGGGTGGTCTGCCCGGTGCCGATGGCCTGGTCTCGGGGAACACGCTGTCCAAGCTGGGCGGTGTGTCCGCGCTGAGCGGCGGGCTGCCCGGCACCGGCGGGCTGGTGCCGGCGGGGTCGCGGGGTGCGGCTCGGCAGGGTGGGGCGCCCGTTGCGGTTTCGGTGCTCGACACGCGGGCGCTGCCGGGTGGTGGCGTCGTGCGGAGGCCGATCGGGCTGCGGGCCGTCGACGCGCTGCGGTCGCCGCGGCACGTGGTGGTGCCCGCCACGCCGGCGACGGGGCACGAGGTCGTCCCGGCGACGGGTGAGATCGGGCCGGTGCGCAACGTGGCGGCCAAGGAGACCGTCTCGGACGGGGCCGGGTCGCTGTGGGCGTTCGCCGCGAGCGGGTTCCTGGGTGTGCTGGCCGGGGCGCTGACGCTGGCGCGGCGGGTCCGGCTGGACGGGCGCCGCTGAGCGGCGGGGCCCGGTAGATCTTCGCCCGTCCCGGAGGCGCGGTCCGGGGCGGGCGAAGCCGTGCCACGGTGGGCCGGAAGCCGTGCCACGGTACGTCAGCGGGGTGCTACGCTCCGCCCGGGAACCGGTCAGAACGTGCGGACGGCGCGGATGACCTTGCGGCGGAGCTGAATACGGCGGCGGCCGTCCGGGTAGAGGCGCAACCGATCGATTTCCCAGCCGCCGCGTTCCGCGTGCTCGGTCAGGATCTGCCGGGCGGTATCACGCGTGGTGCCGCGGGGCAGTGACAGGACGAGGTAGGTGTACTCCGCCATTGCGACCATTATTACTTGGTCTACCGTGCGTACGGCACCCTTCGGTGGCGTCCCGGTCCGCGCGGCGCCCGGCGGCATGTCATCCTGTCTGGGGCGCGGGGCGGTGAGAATCCCGTCTTCCGTGGGGCGGCGCGATGGTCGAGGTGTGCGCGGGCATGAACGCGCCGTCCTGCGACGTTGTACGAAGCCGGTAAGAAAGAGCCTGTGTAAGAGGATCGAGACAGCGAGGTTGGAGCGACTGTGCCAGCCAAGAACGGCACCGCGAAGGGCAACGGCGCGGGTACGCGCCTGGTGATCGTCGAGTCGCCCGCGAAGGCGAAGACGATCGCGGGGTACCTGGGCCGCGGCTACGTCGTGGAGTCCAGTATCGGCCACATCCGGGACCTCCCGGGGAGCGCCTCCGAGGTGCCGGCCAAGTACAAGGGCGAGCCGTGGGCGAAGCTCGGCGTGAACGTGGAGCGCGAGTTCGAGCCGCTCTACGTGGTCAACACCGACAAGCGCCAGCAGGTGCAGAAGCTCAAGAAGCTGCTCGCCGAGGCCGACGAGCTCTACCTCGCGACGGACGAGGACCGGGAGGGCGAGGCGATCGCCTGGCACCTCCAGGAGGTCCTGAAGCCGAAGGTCCCCGTGCACCGGATGGTCTTCAACGAGATCACCAAGGACGCGATCCAGCGCGCCGCCGCGAATCCGCGCGAGCTGAACATGCCGCTGGTGAACGCGCAGGAGACGCGCCGCGTCCTCGACCGCCTCTACGGGTACGAGGTCAGCCCCGTCCTGTGGAAGAAGGTCATGCCGAAGTTGTCGGCGGGCCGCGTCCAGTCGGTGGCGACGCGGCTGGTCGTCGAGCGGGAGCGGGAGCGGATCGCGTTCGTCCCCGCCCACTACTGGGACATCGCGGGCCAGTTCGACACCGGCAAGGACGAGGAGCCCAAGGTCTTCAAGGCCGGGCTGGTCAGCGTGGACGGCAAGCGCGTCGCGCAGGGCCGCGACTTCGCCTCCGACGGCACGCTGAAGACCAGGGACGCGCTGCACCTGGACGAGGACGCGGCGCGGGCCCTGGCCGAGCGGCTCCGCGACCGTCCGTACGAGGTCAAGTCCGTCGAGCAGAAGCCGTACACGCGGCGCCCGTACCCTCCCTTTCGGACGACGACCCTCCAGCAGGAGGCCAGCCGCAAGCTGAACTTCTCCGCGAAGTACACGATGTCGGTCGCGCAGAAGCTGTACGAGAACGGCTTCATCACCTACATGCGCACCGACTCGATCACGCTGTCGGAGACGGCGATCACGGCGGCGCGCCGGCAGGCGGCGGCGCTGTTCGGCGGCCAGTACGTCCCGGACAAGCCGCGCGTCTACGCGTCCAAGGTCAAGAACGCGCAGGAGGCGCACGAGGCGATCCGCCCGGCGGGCGACACCTTCCGCACCCCGGCGGAGACGGGCCTCAGCGGCGACCAGTTCCGGCTGTACGAGCTGATCTGGAAGCGGACGATCGCGTCCCAGATGAAGGACGCGCTGGGCCAGTCGGTGTCGATCCGGGTGACCGGGACGTCGACGCGGAACGAGCGGGCCGAGTTCGGCGCGACCGGTAAGACGATCACGTTCTACGGGTTCCTGAAGGCGTACGTGGAGAGCGCCGACGACCCGTCCACCGACCGGGACGACCAGGAGCGGCGGCTGCCGAACCTGGCCGAGGGCGACCCGCTGACCGCGACCGCGGTGGACGCCGAGGGCCACTCGACCCGCCCGCCGGCCCGCTACACCGAGGCCAGCCTGGTCAAGGAGCTGGAGGAGCGGGAGATCGGGCGGCCGTCGACGTACGCCTCGATCATCGGGACGATCCTGGCCCGCGAGTACGTGTTCAAGAAGGGCACGGCGCTCGTCCCGTCGTTCCTGGCGTTCGCCGTGGTGAACCTGCTGGAGCAGCACTTCGGCAACCTGGTCGACTACGACTTCACCGCCCACATGGAGGACGGTCTCGACGAGATCGCCCGCGGCGACGCCGAGCGCGTCCCCTGGCTGAACCGGTTCTACTTCGGCGACAACGGCGAGGAGGGGCTGAAGGAGCTCGTCGGCGACATCAGCGACATCGATGCCAAGGGCATCAGCTCGTTCCCGATCAAGGGCTCCGACATCGTGGTGCGGGTCGGGCGGTACGGCTCCTACCTCGACCGGGACGGCGAGCGTGTCAACATCCCCGACGACATCGCGCCGGACGAGCTGACCGCCGAGAAGGCGGAGGAGCTGCTCGCGCAGCCGTCCGGCGACCGGGAGCTCGGCACCGACCCGGCGACGGGGCACGTGATCGTCGCGAAGTCGGGCCGGTTCGGGCCCTACGTCACCGAGATCCTGCCGGAGGCGCCGCCGCCCGCCGAGGGGAAGAAGCGGACGAAGAAGGCCGACACCCCCAAGCCGCGCACCGGTTCGCTGTTCAAGTCGATGTCGCTCGACACGGTCACGCTGGACGACGCGCTGAAGCTGCTGTCGCTGCCGCGCACGCTCGGCGAGCTGGACGGCGAGCCCGTGACCGCGCAGAACGGCCGGTTCGGCCCCTACATCAAGCGGGGCACCGACAGCCGCTCGCTCGGCTCCGAGGAGGAGCTGTTCACGGTCACGCTGGAGCAGGCGAAGGAGCTGTTCGCGCAGCCGAAGCAGCGCGGCCGCCGGGCCGCGTCCGCCGCGCCGCTGCGCGAGCTGGGCAAGGACCCGGCGAGCGAGAAGCCGGTCGTGGTGAAGGAGGGCCGGTTCGGCCCGTACGTCACCGACGGTGAGACGAACGCGAGCCTGCGCAAGGGCGACGAGGTCGAGTCGATCACGATCCAGCGGGCTGCGGAGCTGCTCGCGGAGCGCCGCGAGAAGGTGGCCGCGGGCGGCGGCAAGAAGAAGACGACGACCCGCCGTCGAACCTCCGCGAAGTCCGGTTCCTAGGGACATCTAGGCCGATACCCTGACCGACATGACCAGAACGGGCGCACCCCGGCCGCACCCCGCAGCGTCACAGCCGCCGGGCGTTTCGTCACCCTCGTCGCCTCCGCGGAGCGGGCCGTTCCGGCGGTTGCGGAGCGCACTGTCGCTGGCCGGCCTCGCGCAGTGGCTCAGTGTCCCCGCCCTGACCGCGATGGTCGCGATGCTGACCCGCGACGACGACGTGTCCGTGCGGCTGCAGGCGGTCGGCGGCACGCTGGCGCTGATGCTGCTGCCGGCGGTGCTGCTCGCCCCGCTGGCCGGGCCGCTCGCCGCGCGCGTCGACCGCCGCCTCATGCTGATGATCGCGGACGTGCTGCGGCTGGTGATCGTCGTCACGGTGCCGCTCGTGGACCTGCTCGCCTGGACGCTCGCCGCCGCGTTCCTGGTCTCCTGCCTGAGCCTGCTCTGGGCGGCGGCGGCGCGCTCGTCGCTGCGCGCCCTGCTCCCGAACGAGGAGCCGCGCGCCGCCCGCACCGCGTCCCGCGCGGTGTTCGGCCCGGCCCCGGTCGCCGCCGTGCTGTTCGCGGTCCTCGCCCTGATCGCCGACGGGACGCTCGGCCGCGGCTCCCGCGCCGACCTCGCCCTCTACGTGACGGCCGGGATCTTCGCCCTGTCGACCGCCGCTGTCGCGATGATCCGGGAGATCCCGGTCGCGGCGACGGCGCCGGCCCCGGCCCCGCTGAAGCTGCTGTTCCAGGGCCCGGGGACGGCCGCCGCGCGCGGCACCGGCCTCGCGATCGCCGCGGCGTCGCTCACGGCGGGCGCGGTCGTCGCCGTCGCCCGCGTCCACACCGGCGTGCTCGGCGGCGGCGACGCGGGCTACGGCACCGTCCTCGCCGGGCTGGCGTTCGGGCTCGGTTTCGGGATGTTCCTCGGGCCGCGCGCCCTCGTCCCGTTCAGCCGCCGCCGGCTCCTCGGCCTCGCCGTGGTCGCCGCCGCGCTCGCGCTGGTCGTGCTGGCCCTCGTCCAGAACCTGGTCGTCGTCGTGTTCACGACGGCGTTCCTCGGCGTGTTCGCGGGGGCCGCCTGGTCGACGGCCACCGCCGCGGTGACCGACCCGGACGCGCCCGAGGACGCCCGCCCGGTCGCCTACCTGCGCTCCGTCGCGCTCGTCACCGCGTTCGTCGCGCTCATCGCCCTCCCGCTGGTCGCCGGGGCGCTCGGCGCGCACCGGATCGAGCTGGGCGGCGGCGTCTACGACGTCGCCGGGTCGGGCGCGGCGCTGCTGATCGCGGCGGTCGTGGCGCTGGTGTGCGGGCTGCCCGCATACCGGCGGCTGGACGACCGGCGCGGCATCCCGCTCGTCCCCGACCTGCGCGCCGCCCTGCACGGCGAGATCTACACCCCGCCGCAGGCCGCCGCGGAGGAGGCGCAGCAGCCCGTCCGCCGGGAGCGCGGCGTGTTCATCGCGTTCGAGGGCGGCGAGGGCGCGGGCAAGACCACGCAGGCGCGGCTCGCCGCGATCTGGCTCCGCGACCACGGCTACGACGTCGTCACCACGCACGAGCCCGGCGCCACCAAGATCGGCATGCGGCTGCGGGCGATGCTGCTCGACCGCGACACGACCGGGCTGTCCGACCGCGCCGAGACCCTGCTGTACGCGGCCGACCGCGCCGACCACATCGCCAACGTGATCCGTCCGGCGATGGAGCGCGGCGCGATCGTCGTCAGCGACCGGTACGTCGACTCGTCCCTCGCCTACCAGGGGTTCGGACGGCAGCAGCCGGTCGAGGACATCGCCCGCGTCAACGCCTGGGCGACCGGCGGCCTCGTCCCGGACCTCACCGTCCTGCTGGAGATCCCGCCGGAGGCCGGGCTGCGCCGGCTGCCCGCCCCCGCCGACCGGATCGAGTCCGAGCCGCAGGACTTCCACGAGCGCGTCCGCGCCGGGTTCCGCGCCCTCGCCGAGGCCGACCCGGACCGCTACCTCGTCCTGGACGCGAGCCGCCCGCAGAGCGAGCTGAGCCGGGAGATCCAGTACCGCATCCACGCGATCCTGCCCGACCCCGTCCCGGCCGGAACCGAGGACGCGACGAGCACCTTCCCGGCCATCCGCGACTTCTGAATCGGTTCTCGGTAGCGGCGCAGACTCCGGGCTTTAGCCCTGGGGATGGCCGCCTCACGACGATGCCCGTACCAGCCCGTCATTAGATAGCTCAACGCTGTATAGATATTCCGTGGCAGTCACCCTGCGCTCGAACAGCAACATCACGTTCCAGTGCGCCTTTCACGTGGTGTGGTGTCCGAAGTACCGGCGCCGCGTGCTGGGCGGACCGATCGAGGCACGGCTGAAGGAGATCGTCCGGGAGGTCGTGGACGAGAAGGGTGCGTGGCTGGTCGAGGTGGAGGTCAAGCCGGACCACGTTCATCTCCTGGTGGAGGTCGACCCGCAATTGGGTGTGCACCGGCTCGTGAAGGCGATCAAGGGGCGTTCCTCCCGCGTGCTGCGGGAGGAGTTCCTGCGCTGAAGTCGCGCCTGCCCACGCTGTGGACCAATAGCTACTTCGTGGCCACCGTCGGCGGCGCACCGCTGGAGGTCGTGAAGAAGTACGTCGAGAACCAGAAGAACGTCTGAGAGAGGGGGCCCGTGCTGACCGGTCGCAGGTACCGCCTCTGCCTCACGGCTGAACAGGCCGAGATGGCGGAGGAGTTCGGTAACATCTGCCGGTCGGTGTGGAACACCGCCTTGGAGCAGCGTCGGGAGTACCGGCGTCGCGGGGCGTGGATGAACTACGTCCCGCAGGCCGCCGAACTCGCCGACGCCAAGCGCGAGCACGAGTGGCTGCGCGCCGCCCCCTCGCACGTTCTCCAGCAGACCCTGAAGGACCTCGACAAGGCATGCCGGACCCACGGCACGTTCAAGGTCCGCTGGCGCTCCAAGGCCCGCTGGAACCTCTCGTTCAGGTTCCCAGCTGGGAACCTCATCACAGTCGAGCGGCTGAACCGCAAGTGGGGCCGCGCGAAGCTGCCCAAGCTGGGCTGGGTCGCCTTCCGCTGGTCCCGCCACCCGAGTGGCCAGATCCGGTCCGCCACTGTTTCACGCAAGGCCGGGCACTGGTACATCTCCTTCCTCGTCGAGGACGGAGTCCTCACCCCCGAGCACCACGCGGGCACGCCTGTCGGCATCGACCGGGGCGTTGTCGTCGCGGCGACCACGAGCACCGGCGACTTCCATGACCGAGAGTTCACCACCAGCGGGGAGAAGACCCGATACCGGCGCCTTCAGCAGCGCCTCGCCCGCTCGAGGAAGGGCTCGGCGAACCGTCGCAAGACCCTGGCGGCGATGAACCGGATCATGGGCCGTGTCACCGACCGGCGCGCCGACTTCACGGCGCAGACCGGGAACCGGCTCACCGCCCGCCACAGCGTGGTGGTGCTGGAAGACCTCCGCACGAAGAACATGACGGCCTCCGCCAAGGGCACCAGGGCCGAGTCCGGCCGCAACGTCCGTCAGAAGGCCGGACTGAACCGGGCCATCCTCGACAAGGGCTGGCACCGCCTGGAGTTGGCCATCCGTAACGCGGCACGCTCGACCGGAACCCGCGTGGTCCTGGTCAACCCCGCATACACGTCCCAGACGTGCAACCGGTGCGGGCACGTGGACGCGAAGAACCGTGAGAGCCAAACGGTCTTCGTGTGCACGGCCTGCGGCCACCGGGACCACGCCGATGTGAACGCGGCGAAGAACATCCTCAGCGCCGCAGGGCATGCGGCGCCAGCCTGTGGAGACCTCGCCGCTGGGCGGTCTGTGAAGCAGGAACCAGCGGCCCCGCGAGGGGTACCGCACCAACTGGCTTTCGAGCTGGTCGGAATCCCCCGGCATTAGCCGTGGGAGGAAGTCAACCGCGTAGCCTTTATTCCATGAGCGTGTGGGACGACCTGGTCGGGCAGGGGCCCGTTGTCGAGCAGTTGTCGTCGGCCGCCGAGGGGACGAGCGGCCTGGCGCACGCGTGGCTGTTCACCGGGCCCCCGGGCTCCGGGCGCGTGACTGCCGCGCGTTCGTTCGCCGCTGCGCTGCAGTGCGAGGAAACGCCGCGCGGGTGTGGACACTGCGCTTCGTGCCATCAAGTTCTTCAAGGAACGCACGCGGATGTGGCGGTCGTGCGCCCCCAGGGCTTGTCGTTCGGAGTAGGCGAAGCACGAGAGTTGGTCCTCAGTTCGGCGTCGCGTCCGACTGGTGGGCGGTGGCAGATCGTGCTCTTCGAGGAGGCCGAACGGGCGACGGAGCGGGCGGCCAACGCGCTGCTGAAGGCCATTGAGGAACCGGCACCGCAGACGATCTGGCTGCTGTGCACGCCATCGCCGGAGGACCTGCTCGTGACCATTCGTTCGCGCTGCCGTCAGGTGATGCTGCGGACGCCACCGACAGCGGCCATCTCCGAATTCCTCGTTCAGCGTGACGGTGTCGACAGGGAGACCGCCGAGGTGGTGGCGCGAGCGTCGCAGGGGCACATCAGCCGGGCGCGGAGTCTTGCGACCGACGCCGAGGAATGGCGGCGCCGGGGCGCTGTGGTCGAGATACCTCGCAGGCTCACGGGTGTTGCGTCGGCGGTGGTTGCGGCAGAGAAGCTCTACCAGGCGGTGAAGGCCGAGGCGAAGGCGCGGACGACGGAGCTGGACGAGGCGGAGACCTCCGAATTGCGGCATGCGCTGGGCGAGAATGCCAAGGGCCGGATGCCGAGAGGGACGGTCGGCGCGCTGAAAGACTTGGAGAAGCGGCAGAAGTCACGCGCCACGCGCTCGGAGCGCGATGCATTCGACCGGAGGTTGCTCGACCTGGCGTCCTACTACCGGGACGTGTTGAGGCTGCAGCTCGGTGCAGGCAATGACCTCTTCAACGTCGACCTGGAGCCGGAGCTCCGGACGGCTGCACGGAACGGACGACCAGAGGACACCGTTCGCCGTCTGAATGCGATCATGCAGTGCCGGGAGCGGGTGGCGGCGAACGTCCATCCGCAGATTGCGTTCGAGTCGCTCACGCTCGCGCTCCGCACCGGCTGATCGATGGGCCCTTACAAGAGATCTACCCTTTCGTTACTTAACCGTACGCAACTCTCAACTGCCGCACACGTACCTTCGCCTGGTTTACCCCCATATCCCGGGCTAGCTCCCCCACGGCCAGGAGGTCAGCTTTGCGGCGAGCCTTGATTTCCGCCGCGTGCGCCGTCGCCACCATGGCGGCGCTCGCGGTCCCAGCGTCAGCGGAACCGAAACCAGCGCAGGCGAAGGGTGAAGTGTCGGAGTACGTGGTCCTCTACAAGGAGCGCGTGCCCCTCGGCTGGGCCCACCGCGCGGTCCGCGAGGCCGGCGGCAAGATCGTCCACGAGAACCGCGACGTGGGAGTCGCGACCGTCCGCTCGGACAACCCCGAGTTCATCCACGCGGTGATGAAGGAGCGGGCGCTGGAGGGCGTCGCGCACAACCGGGTCATCGGCGAGGCGCCGAAGACCAAGAAGCAGAAGGCCGCGAAGGTCGAGCGGATGACCGGCTCCAAGAGCACGGTCTCGCTCGCGGGCGTCCCGTCCAAGAACGAGGAGCCGCTCGCCGACCTGCAGTGGGACATGAAGCAGATCCACGCGACGGCGAACGGCTCGTACAAGAAGGAGCCGGGCGACAAGCGCGTGCTGGTCGGCGTCCTCGACACCGGGGTGGACGGCGACCACCCGGACATCAAGCCGAACTTCAACCGCAAGCTGAGCCGGAACTTCACCCACGACATCCCGACGGACGCCAACGGCAACGAGGTCGACGGCCCCTGCGAGTTCGCGTCGTGCGTCGACCCCGTCGACTGGGACGACAACGACCACGGCACGCACGTCGCGTCCACCATCGCCTCGCCCCGCAACGGGCTCGGCATGGCGGGCGTCGCGCCGAACGTCTCGATCGTCAACCTGCGCGTCGGCCAGGACTCCGGCTACTTCTTCCTGCAGCCCACCGTGGACGGCCTGACCTACGCGGCCAAGAACGGCATCGACGTCGTCAACATGAGCTACTACGTCGACCCGTGGCTGTGGAACTGCGGCAACAACCCGGCCGACAGCCCCGAGGACCAGCTCGAGCAGCGCACCATCATCAAGGCGACGCAGCGCGCGCTGGACTTCGCGCACGACCGCGGCGTCACGCTGATCTCCGCGGCCGGCAACGACTTCGTCGACTACACCAAGACCAACGAGGACACCAGCAGCCCCGACTTCCCGTCGACGCCGGGTGAGGCGCCGCACGACCGGACGGTCCCGGCGAGCTGCGTGTCGATGCCGTCCGAGGGCGAGCACGTCATCCCGATCTCGGCGACCGGCCCGTCCACCCGCAAGTCGTACTACAGCAGCTTCGGCAACGGGTACGTCGCCGTGGCGGCGCCCGGCGGCGACAAGGTCGACAACGCCGACCAGCGTGCGGACGACAAGGGCGGCATCTGGGCGGCCTACCCCGAGCGGCTCGCGAAGGCCCGCGGGGAGCTGAACGCCGACGGCACGCCGAAGGTGCCGTACATCATCCGCAGCTGCAAGGGCGACGACTGCGCCTACTACCAGTCGATCCAGGGCACGTCGATGGCGTCGCCGCACGCGGTCGGCGTCGCCGCGCTGATCGTCAGCAAGTACGGGCACCGGGACCGCCAGGGCGGCCTCACCCTCAGCCCGGACTACGTGGAGCGCGTGCTGCGCGGCACGGCGACCGCCAAGGAATGCCCGAACCCGCGGACCTTCGAGTACGTCTGGTACACGTCGGCGGGCAAGCAGACGTCGACGCAGACGTGCGAGGGCTCCAAGGAGCAGAACGGCTTCTTCGGCAACGGCATCGTGGACGCGCTGAACGCGGTCAGCCACCGCTGATCCCGCCGCTCGACCCACCCCAGGGCACGACCCCCGGCTCCGGCCGGGGGTCGTGTTCTTTCTTGGGGAGTTTCCGCGCCGGAAGCAACCGGAGGGGCGCGGCGGCGTCTCTGGGACATGGATAGTGAAACGGTGCTCGCCGAACGGGACGGCCCTGCGGACGGAACGCCCGGCGACGCGACTCCCGGCGACGCGACGGCCGCGGTCACCGACCTCTACCGGGGGCATGCGCTCGGGCTGACGCGCCTCGCCCTGGTGATGGTCGGCGACCGCGGGACGGCCGAGGACGTCGTCCAGGAGGCGTTCGCGGGCCTGTACCGGCGCTGGCCCCGGCTGCGCGACCGCGAGCGCGCGCTGACGTACGTCCGCTCGGCGGTGCTGAACGGGTCGCGGACGGCGCTGCGGTGGCGCCGGAGGCCGTTCCGGACCGTCCACGAGGCGCCCGTCTGGTCCGCCGAGGCGGCGGCGATGGTCGGGGAGGAGCGGCGCGAGGTCATGGAGGCGCTGCACCGCCTCCCGGCCCGGCAGCGGGAGGCGCTGGTGCTGCGCTACTTCTGCGACCTGTCCGCCGAGGAGATCGCCGACGCCATGGGGGTCAGCCCCGGCACCGTCAAGTCGACCACGTCCCGGGCGATCGCCGCGCTGGGCCGGATTCTGGGGAGCGGGGAATGAACGCCACCGAAGAGCGTCTCAGGGACGCGCTGAAGACCGTCGGCGACACCGTCGGCCCCGCGGACGTCCCGGCGCCGAGGTTCACCACGCGGCGCCGGAGGCTGCCGCGCCCGGTACTGGCGACCGCAGCCGTGGCCGCGACCGCAGCCGTGGTCGCGGGGGGAGCGGCGCTGGGCGGCGCCTTCTCACCGGACGGCAGGATCGCCCCGCTCGCCTCGCCCCTGGCGCCCTCTCCGTCGACGGCGCCTTCACCGTCCGGCTCCACGGGGCCGAAGGTCGCGGTGTTCCTCTGCCTGAAGACGTCGGCGAACCCGTCCTGCGACCGCAAGGACGCGACCGACGTCCAGAAGCGCGCGATCCGGACCCGCCTGGAGGAGCTCCCGCAGGTCCGTGCCGTCGGGTTCGAGAACACGCGGGAGGCGCGCGAGCGCTTCGAGACGCGCTTCAAGAACTCTCCCGAGGTGAGCCGGATGCTGAAGAACGGCGATATCCCGGATGCGTTCAGAGTCACCCTCGTCCCCGGCGGGGACACCACCGCGGTGGCGAAGGAGATGCTGGGCAGGCCCGGCGTGGACACCGTCATCGTTGAAGGGCGCTGACCTCGGGCATGATGGGGCCATGTCGTACCGCGTCACGTTCGTCTGCACCGGCAACATCTGCCGCTCACCGATGGCCGAATGGGTCCTGCGCCACCACGTCGAGGAGGAGGGGCTGGACGTCGAGGTCGACAGCTCCGGCACCGGCGGCTGGCACGCGGGCGACGACGCCGACGAGCGGACGATCGCGACGCTGCGGCGGGCCGGGTACCGGTCGGCGCACATCGCGCGGCAGTTCGACCCGTCCTGGTTCGGCCGGTACGACCTGATCCTGGCGCTGGACGAGGGGCATCTGCGGGCGCTGCGCTCGATGGCGCCGGACGAGGGGGCGCGCGGCCGGATCAGGCTGCTGCGCGAGTTCGACCCGGACGCCGGCGGCGACCTCGACGTCCCCGACCCGTACTACGGCGGGCGCGCCGACTTCGACCTCGTCCTGGAGCAGGTGGAGGCGGCGATGCCCGGCCTCCTGGAGGAGATCCGCGCCGCGCTCAAGGAGCGCTGAGTGCGCGACCGGCTGGCCGAGCTCCTCGGAACCGGGGTCGCGAGCGTGCGCGACCTCGGTTCCAGCCATGCCTGGACGCTGCACAGGGCGTCCCTGGCCGACGGCCGCGAGGTGTTCGTCAAGGCGGCCGCCGACCAGGCCGGAGTGTTCGCCGCCGAGGCCGCGGGCCTGCGCTGGCTGGGCGAGGCGGGGCCTGCGGCGCCCGTCCCGGACGTGCTCGCCGCCGACGACCGCATGCTCGTCCTGCCGTGGCTGCCGTCGTCCGCCCCGACCGCGGAGGCCGCCGAACGGCTCGGCCGCGAGCTGGCCGCACTGCACACCGGCGACCGCCCGGACGCCTACGGCGCGCCCTGGGACGGCTTCATCGCCGACCTCCCGCTCGACAACACGCCGGACGACCGCGGCTGGCCGCAGTGGTACGCCGAACGCCGCCTCGAACCGTTCCTCCGCCTCGGCGCCCGGCACCTGTCGTCCGGCGACGTCCGGCTGATCGAGCGCGTCATGGCCGGCATCGAGGACCTCGCCGGGCCGCCCGAGCCGCCGTCCCGGATCCACGGCGACCTGTGGTCCGGCAACGTCCAGTGGACGGACGGCCGGGCGCTCCTCATCGACCCGGCCGCCCACGGCGGGCACCGCGAGACGGACCTGGCCATGATGGCCCTCTTCGGGACACCGCACCTCGAAACCGTTCTGGCCTCCTACGACGAGGCGGCGCCGCTGGCGGACGGCCGGCGGTCCCGCGTCCCGCTGCACCAGCTGCACCCGCTCCTCGTGCACGTGGCCCTGTTCGGCGCCTCCTACCGAGCGTCCCTGGTCGACGCCGCCCGCGCCGCCCTCGGCTGACGGCCTCCCCGAAGGCGCGCGCGGCCCCTACGATGAGCCCGCGGCTCGCGACTTCGCTTCGATGCGATAACTCCGCATTTCTGGGCGTATGCGGCGCCGTACATGAGGTAGAAACGACGGAGCGTTGGAGAGGCAGGTGCGCGGCGAACCCATGGCAGACGGCAGGCGCGAGGACCGGGGGACCCGGCTCGGCTCATGGAAGGGCCTGATCCCGCTCACCGTGGCCGCGGCCGCGGCGCTGTGCATCGGCGGCGGCGTGGACATGGTGCACCGCCACCAGCAGGGGGGCGGGGACGACGAGCGCGAGGCGAAGCCGGCCGCGAAGGCGGAGCAGACCGACCCCCGGTTCGTCGTCGGGGTCACCGCCGGGGGAGCGGCCCTGGTCGTCCGCGACGTCCACACCGGTGCCGACGTCGGGCTGCCGGTGGCCCCGCCCGAGGGGCGCCGCTTCCAGCGCGTCGCCGCCGTGAAGGACGACGGCTCGTTCATCGTCGCGTCCTACGGCGACCGCAAGGTCACCTTCCAGCGCCTCCAGTTGGACGACGACGGGGCCCCGCAAGACCTCAAGGACGTCCCGGAGGCCGTCGTCCCCGGAGCCTCCACGGCCTGGTCGGACATCGCCGTCACCGAAGACCACATCGCCTACGTCACCTACGCGGGCAAACGCAGCCGCGTGGACGTCCTGACCCTCAGCTCGGGCGCCCGCAAGACCTGGACGACGAAATCCCCCGGCCGCGTCGACAGCCTCTCCTGGTCGGGCACGACCCTCTCCTTCGTCTGGACGCCGGTCGGCTCGGCCAAACACCAGCTGCGCACCATCGACACCAGCGGCGCCGCAGGCGACCTCAAGCTCAGCAAGGCCGTCATGACGCTGCCCAAGGGCAGCTCGCACGCCGTCCTGACGCGCAATGGCAAGCAGGCGGTGGTCGGCACGGTCGCCAAGGCCCAGCTGACCGTCCAGACCTTCGCGCTCACGGGCGAGCCCGCGAAGATCCTGTGGCGCCAGAAGGTGACGGGCCCGCTCACCGGCCTCGACATCGCCCACACCGGCGGCGGCGTCCTGGCGGCCGCGGGCGACCTCTACACCAAGGACGTCCCGGCCGTCCCCGGAAAGGACCTCGCCGACGCCACCTGGTAGCGGACGTGCCACCGCGACTAACGTGGAGCACACGAAACCGGGCGAACGGAGCGAAACCGTGGGCATGGTGATGGCCGTCAGCTTCACTCGTTACGGCCGGCTCTACTACCTCGACCCGGGACCGCACACCCCGAAGGTCGGCGACAAGGTCCTCGTCCCGACCGACTCGGGGCCCGAGGTCGCCGAGTGCGTGTGGGCGCCGCAGTGGGTGTCGGAGGACATCGACGGCCTCCCCGAATGCGCCGGCCCCGCCACCGACGAGCACCTCGCCCGCGACGAGGCCAACCGGCGCCGCCGCGCCGAGGGCCGCTCCATCGCCAAGCGCCTCATCCGCAAGCACGAGCTCCCCATGAAGGTCATCGGCGTCGACTTCCTCGACGCCGACAACGTCTTCAAGATCTACTTCACCGCCCCGCACCGGGTCGACTTCCGCGCCCTCGTCCGCGACCTGGCCCGCGGCATCAAGGCCCGCGTCGAACTCCGCCAGGTCGGCCCCCGCGACGAGGCCCGCCTCCAGGGCGGCATCGGCCCCTGCGGCCGCGACCTGTGCTGCGCCACCTTCCTCAAGGACTTCGAGCCCGTCTCCGTCCGCATGGCGAAGGAGCAGGACCTCCCCGTCAACCCCCTCCGCATCGCCGGCGCCTGCGGCCGCCTGATGTGCTGCCTCAAGTACGAGCACCCGCTCTACATGGAGTTCAAGGAGAAGGCCCCGCGCCTGGGCTCCCGGGTGAGCACCCCCGAGGGCGAGGGCCAGGTGATCGGCTACAACGTCCCCGGCGACCGCGTCACGGTGAAGGTGGGCTCCCGCCGCTGCTCCTGCCCCTCCGCCTCAGTCTGCTCCCCCCGCCAACAACACGACGCCATGTACAACCCCGAGGACGACTGAGCTCAGGGGCGGAGGGCGGCGGATTTGCGGGCGGTTTTCACGGCGGCGGTCAGGTCGGCTATGTCGTAGGCGCCCATGTGGCGGCGGCCGTTGACGAAGAACGTCGGGGTGCCGGAGACGCCGCTCAGGTCGGCGGAGTCGACGTCCTCGGCGATGCGGTCGGTGCCGAGGCCGGTGCGCAGGTCCGCGCGGAAGCGGTCGACGTCGAGGCCCAGTTCGGCGGCGTAGCGGACGAGGTCCTTGGGCTGCAGCGCGTCCTGGCGCTGGAGGAGCAGGTCGTGCATCTCCCAGAAGGCGCCCTGCTCGGCGGCGGCCTCGGCGGCCTGCGCCGCCATCTGCGCCTGCGGGTGGACGTCGGTCAGCGGAAGGTGCCGCCACACGTACCGGACGTCCCCGTGCCCGGCGAGCAGTTCCCGGATGACGTCCTCGGCCTGGCCGCAGTAGGGGCATTCGAAGTCGCCGTACTCGACCACGGTGACCGGCGCGCGGGCCGGGCCGCGGATGTGGTCGCGCTCGGGATCGACCGGTGCGGCCAGGTCGATGATGGTCTCCGACGTCCCGAGCAGGGCGCGCAGTCTCGCCTTCGGGGGCAGCAGCCCGGTCAGCCGGACGACGACCCAGGTGACCGCCGTGGCGCACAGCGCGGCGGACAGGATGCCGATCTTCGCCTCGTCGAGCCGCGGGCCGGTGAAGGTGAGGGTCGCGATCAGCAGTGCCACCGTGAAGCCGATCCCGGCGATCGTGCCGCCGCCGCCGACCGCGGCCCATCCGACCGGCGGGCGCAGCCGTCCCCGGCTGAACTTCGTCACCAGCCAGGAGAAGCCGAGCAGCCCGATCGGCTTGCCGACGACGTAGCCGACCAGGATGCCGAGCGTGACCGGCGAGGTGAACGCGCGGCCGAGGACGCCGCCGCTGATGGTGATCCCGGCGTTGGCGAGCGCGAACAGCGGGACGATCACGTAGCTCGTCCACGGGTGGATCACCAGTTGGAGCCGCTCGTTCGGCGAGATCGCCGCGGCGACTCCCGTCCGCGCCGAGCGCGCGTACTCGGGGGTGGGCTGCTCACGGAAGAGGCGGAAGACCTCCGTGGCGCGCTCCAGGTCGGTGCGGGCGGCGGGATGCGCGTACGTCAGCAGCCCCATCGCCAGCCCGATGACGATCGGTTCCACGCCGGACGACTCCAGCGCCGCCCACGTGGCCACGCCCAAGATCAGGTAGACGCCGAACTGCCGGATTCCGGCGGCGCGGATCAGGACGATCACCGCGAAGATCCCGAGGGCCGCCAGCAGCGCGGGCGGCGAGACGTCCTCGCTGTAGAAGACGCCGATGACGGCGAGCGCGATGACGTCGTCCACGACGGTGGCGGTGAGCAGGTAGACGCGGAGCCGGGACGGGAAGCTGCGGCCGACCAGCGCGAGCACGCCGAGCGCGAACGCGGTGTCCGTCGACATCGCGATGCCCCAGCCGTGCGCGGTGGACCGCCCCGCGTTGAACGCCAGGTAGACGGCGACCGGGACCAGCATCCCGCCGAGGCCGGCGGCAAGCGGCAGCGCGACCCGCCGCCGGTCGCGCAGCTCGCCCATGTCGTACTCGCGGCGCGCCTCCAGCCCGACGACGAAGAAGAAGATCGTCATCAGGCCGCCGTTGACCCAGTCGCGCAGGTCCCGCGTGATGCCCGCGTCGCCGACCCGGACCGACGCCTTCGTCCCCCACATCCCCTCGTAGGAGGACGCGTCGATGTTCGCCCAGGCGAGCGCCGCGAGCGTCGCGGCCAGCAGGAACACGGCGCCGCCGGTCTCGGTGCGCAGGAACTCCCGCAGCGGCGTCCGCAGGCTCCGCGCCCACGCCGTGCGTCCGGCGAACGGGCCGGCCTCGTCCCGGCTTTCGGTCATCCTGGAATCCTCACCCGCCCCGGTTCCCGTCCGTCCCATGGACTGGTCCGGAGAACCCCGGCGGGGTCATGGTGATTCCGAGACCCCCTCCGACCTGTGCTGTTCGTGAATGTGACGGACGTTTCCCGCGAAACCTTGGCACCTTCGTCCCCTTGCCGGAGCGCGCCGTCCTACGCACCATTCCGGGGAGTCACCGTCCTGGGCTCCCACAGGAGGTACGTGATGCGCCGCTCCTTGACGATTGCCATGGCCGCCGCCGTTCTGGCCGTCCCCGTGCCCGCCGCCCACGCCGCACCCGTCCCGCGCGCCGCGCAGGCCGCGCCGAGCGGCGAGGGCGGGCAGCCGGTCTACGGGGCCAACGGCGCCCGCTGCACGCTCGGCTTCAACGTGCGCGCGAACGGCGCCTACTCCTTCCTCACGGCGGGCGGCTGCGCGCAGGCGGGCCTGACCCTGTACGCCGACCCGGCTCTGACCGTGGAACTCGGCACCGTCGCCGCCGTGACGAACGTCGCCGTCGGGCTCGTCCGGTACGTCGACCCGCAGGTGGAGAGGCCCGGCAGTGTGCGCCTCTATCCCGGCTCGCAGGACATCACGTCGGCGCGCAGCCCGGTCGTCGGCCAGTCGGTGTGCCGCAGCGGCCCCACCACCGGCGTCCGGTGCGGGACGGTGACGGCGGTCAACCAGACCGTCCGCTTCCCGGAGGGCACCATCACCGGCCTGGCCAGGACGAACATCTGCGTGGAGCCCGGCGACACCCCGGGAGCGCCGTACTTCTCGGGCACCACCGCGATCGGTCTCGGCATCGGGGGCTCAGGCACCTGCACCAGCGGCGGCACGTCCTTCTTCCAGCCGGTCACCGGCGTCCTCGCCGCCTTCGGTGTCGCGGTCTATTGACCGGACGGTCACCGAAGCGCCCGCCACCCCTTGGCCCGGTGCCGTGATCACCGTACATTCGGCGCAATGGAGGTGATCGGGATGGAACCCGGCGAGGTCTACGAGGTCCGCTACGGACCGACGCTGAAGAACACGGTCCTGATGATCGGCTCCGCGGTCCTGGCGCTCGGCTGCCTCCTGCCGGAGGTGCCCCTGCACATCCGCGTACCCGGCGTCCTGCTCTTCGGTACCGGAGTCGTGATCTTTCTCGCCATGACGTTCTCGCGCCAGGTCGCCTTCCGCGTCGACGCCGAGGGCATCACGGTGGCCGGCGGCCCGTTCCGGTACCGGGCGTCGCTGCTGTCCGTCCCGTGGACGGACGTGAAGGCCGTCGTCCTGTGGAGGCAGCAGGCCGCGCAGAACATTCCGTACGTGGGCGTCCTCCGGCACGAGGACCGCCCCGCCGACAAGCCGGTCGGCAAGGCGGGCCGCCTCCTCTACGGGGCGGTGGCCGGCGACGTCCCCGCCGAGGTCGCCAAGGCGAGCCGCCAGGTGAACGGCTGGCGCCTCGACCGCGACCGCCTGGCCGCCGCCGTGTCCCGCTTCGCCCCGGACGTCGAGATCATCGACCTCGGCTGAGCGGGCGCCGCGGGAGGAGTTGAGCCAGGGCCGCGGTGGCCGCGCAGAAGGCCATCACGGGGAGCAGGGACGCCTCGAAGGCGTCCGAGACGCCGCCCGTGGCCCCGTAGAAGACGATCCCGACCAGCGCGACGCCGAGCGCGTTGCCGACCTGCTGCGCGGTGGACAGGACCCCGGCGGCCGATCCGGCATGCCGGTCGGCGACCCCCGACAGGACCAGCGCGGACAGCGGCGCCAGCACGAACCCCATGCCCGCGCCGACGAGCACCAGACCCGGGATGAGCCATGCGATGCCGTGCCCCAGCGCGATGGTCAGCAGCAGGCACCCGGTCGCCTGCACGGCGGCGCCGAGGACGAGGACCTGCCGTCCGATGCGGGCCGCGATGGCCGTGGCACGGGTGGAGGCGGCGAAGTACCCGGCGCCGAGCGTGGTGAGCAGCAGGCCCGACTCCAGCGCACTGAGCCCGCGTCCCTGCTGGAGGTAGAGGGCGAGGTAGAGGAAGAAGGACGCCATGGCCAGCGTGTACACGAGGGCGAGGCCGCTGCCGACCCGGAAGGAGCGCTCGCGGAACAGGCCGGGCGCCACCAGCGGCGCACCGCCGCGCCGGTCGAGCCGGTACTGGTACGCCGCGAACACGGCCAGCAGGACGGCCGAGGCGCCGAGCGACTCCCACGTCCAGGCGGGCCAGCCCAGCCGGCGTCCCTCGATCAGCGGCAGGACGAGTGCGACGAGCCCCAGCGTGACCAGGACGGTTCCGGTGACGTCCAGACGGGTGCCCCGGGCGCGCGCCTGCGCCGGGACCGCCCGGCGGACCAGCGCCAGCGTCACCAGCCCGACCGGCACGTTGATCAGGAAGATGCTCCGCCACCCCGTGCCGAAGAGGTCGGCCTCGATCAGCGCACCGCCGATGAGCTGCCCGAACACGCCGCCGAGCCCGAGCGCCAGCCCGTAGGCGGTGAACGCCCGCGCCCGCCGCTCCCCGGCGAAGGCGCCGTTGATGATCCCGAGCACCTGCGGCATGAGCAGCGCCGCCGCGAGGCCCTGCGCGACCCGCGCCGTGATCAGCGAACCGGGCGACGGGGCGACCCCGCACGCCAGCGACGCGGCGGTGAACAGCGCGAGCCCGAGCGCGTACATCCGGCGGCGTCCGAGCAGGTCGCCGAGCCGTCCGCCGGTGATGAGCCCGCCGCCGAGCGCCAGCCCGAACCCGGCCACCACCCACTGGATCGCGGTGGCGCCGGCGCCCAGGCCGCGCTGGATGTCGGGAATCGCCACATTGACGATGAAGAAGTCGAGCGTGGTGATGAAGATGCCGGTGAGCAGCACCAGCAGCGTCCCCGTGGACGCGCCGCGCGGATGCGCGGCCTCCTCGCGCGCGCGCCGGCGGCCGGAATCGCGGTGTGCGACATGGTTCCCCCAGATCGTCGTCAGCCCAACGACGATCCCGCGCCCCCGCCACCGAAGGCGATAACGCCCGAGGTAATACCGCCGCCCCTACTCCCCGGCGCGGCTCTCATTCTGGTCGGCGACATACGACCCTTTGCCGCGCGTGGTGACGATCACGCCTTCTTCGCGGAGCATGGCGACGGCCTTGCGGATGGTGCCGCGAGCGAGGCCGAACTCCCCTTCGAGGGCGGTCTCGGACGGAATCGGGTCACCCGGCGCCAACGCGCCGGACTCGATGCGCCGGCGCAGGATGCTTGCCAGTTGCGCGTACTTCGGAACCGGCCCGTCAGTGATCTGGCCCATGATCACGACCATAGGCGGCCAGGTATGTCGCTACATAGACATGCCTATGCATGGACAGGCATGTACAAGTAACGTACTGTGACGGCATGACACCCCTCGGAAACGGGCGAGATGCCCCGCGAATCGATGGATGGAGCGTCCTTCTCAGTAAGGACGGGCGGTTGTGGACGGCGACTCGGCTCGGCGGGTTGTCGGCGGCGCAGTTGGAGTACGGGTGCCGGTTGCGCGTGAGCGCCTTCGTCTTCGGTGAGCTGGAGGTGCAGTGCGTCGCTGAGAACATCAAGGCGGGCATTGTGTGCGCGGCCGAACGGCTCGCCGTGCGGATGGCGGAGGCCGATCGGCGGCGCGCGATGGACGGACGTCGTGACGGCCGTCGAAACACTGCCGAGCGCGAGCCGGGGGTGGCGCTGTGACCGTGCTCGTCGCGGTGATGCTCCTCGGCGCCGTAGTGATGGCGGCAGGGTCCGCCGCAGTGCACGCGGCGGCGCGGCGACCGGCGTACCGGGGGAGGCACCGGGCCACGTGGTGATCCGGGCACCGACCCGCTGACCTGCGAGGAAGCGGATGCGGGGGTGCGGACAAAAGCCGGGTGACCGACACCGACGCTGCGAGAGGGACGAGATGACGTGGATGAGACCGCGGTGACCGCCGAGGTGTACCGGCTCAGTGACCGGGCGATCATCGAGAGGTCGCGCCGCGACCCGGAGGAGTTCGCCGCCCTGTACGACCGGCACGCTCCGGCGATCCACCGGTACCTCGCCCGGCGGCTCGGCCGCGACCTGGCCGACGACCTGATGGCCGAGACGTTCCTGCACGCGTTCGGGCAGCGCGACCGGTACGACCCCGAGCGGCTGAACGCGCTGCCCTGGCTGTACGGGATCGCCACCAACCTGATCGGCCGGCACCGGCGCCGCGAGGTGCGGTTCTGGCGGGCCGTGGCCCGCACCGGGGCCGACCCCGCCACGGGCTCCGCCGACGAGGGTGTGGCGGACCGGCTCGCCGCCGAGGGCGTCCGGCCGAGGCTGGCGGACGCGTTGAGCCGGCTGAACCGGGGGCAGCGGGACGTCCTGCTGCTGACCGCGTCCGGCGACCTGTCCCCGGCCGAGATCGGCGCGGCCCTCGGCATCGCCACCGGCACCGTCCATTCCCGCCTCAGCCGGGCCCGCGCCGCGATGCGCGCGGCGCTGGGCGGGATCGACCCCCTGGACATGAGAGAGGAACACCACGATGGGTGAGCTCCAGCAGATGTACGACGAGGTGCCGCCGCCCAGCCCGGTCGTCCTGGCCGAGGGCAGGTCGCGGCTGACGACCCTCGCCCGGGACGGCGGCCGCCGCCGCTCGCGGCGCCCGGCGCTCCCCGGCCTGCTGGCGGCCGGTCTGGCCGGCGCGGTGGCCGCGGGGGTCGCCGTGGCGGTCGCGGTCCAGAGCCCGGACGGCGGTTCAGGGCGGATGCAGACGGTCAGCGCCCACGAGGTGCTCACGAAGGCCGCCGCCGACGCCCGCAGCAGGCCCGAGTTGAGCCCGCGTCCCGGCCAGTACCTTCACGTCCGGTCCGCCGTTGCGTGGGGGCCGGGCAAGGTTGGGAAGGGCCGGCCGGCGGGCAAGGAGACCCGCGATTCCTGGGTGTCGGTGGACGGCTCCAAGCCGGGACTCCTGCGCGCCCCCTGCCGCACGCGTCCGGCGAAGATCTGCTCCACCCCGATCCCCATCGAGGACGAGAGCGCGGCCGTGCCCCGGCCGGGCAGCTACCAGTGGATGGTGCGTGAACTACCGGGGCTGATGCGGGACTGGAGGACGCAGACCGGCCCCTTCACGCCCGGCACCGCGCACACACCCGGCGCCGTCGCCACCCCGCCGACCACTGGCACGCCGTTCGGTGAGTGGAGCTGGTACGGGATGGGCGAGATCTTGGAGGGCTACCTTCCGCCGGGGCTGCGCGCCCAGGTCTTCGAGTTCCTCAGCGACGTCCCGGCGGTCAAGGTGGACGAGCAGGCGACCGACGCTCTCGGCCATCCCGCCGTCGCTCTGTCCTTGAAGTCCGAGGGCGCCCGGCTGGCGCTGCTCTTCGACCGCTCCACCTACCGGTATCTGGGCAGCCACTACGTCGACCTGGCGCCCCGGCCGCAGGGCATGGACCCGACCGGCGAGCCCGACAGCGCGACAGGCGAGGAGAAGGTCACGGTCCTGCGGGTCACGGTGGAGGACCGCCTTCCTGCTCGCTCCTGACCCGGGCCCCATAATTCGGTTGTGCCGCTTGGCAGGCGCCTCCTAGCGTCCTCCGCATGGACTTCCCCGTGCCGGACGGGCCCGTGCGGTTGCTCGGGCTCGGCGACCTGGGCGCCTGCCAGCGCCTCGCCAAGGACCGCGAGTGGGGACGGGAGGACCGCAAGTGGCGGTTCCTGTTCTCGGTCGGGAACGTCTACGGGGTCGATGACGGCGACGGAGGGCTCGCCGGGACGGTGGTGTCGACCCCGTACGGCAAGGACGTCGCCGCCATCAGCATGGTGCTCGTCGCCAAGCGGTTCGAGCGGCGCGGTCTGGGCGGACGGCTGATGCGCCACGTGATGGACAACGCCGGCACGGCGAGCCTCTGCCTGACCGCCACGGATTACGGACGTCCGCTGTACGAGCGTCTGGGGTTCAGAACCGTGGGGCTGTGCACCGCCTATCAGGGCGTGTCGGACGGGCCGTCCAAGCGGAATGTCTCGGTGCCGGTGGAGGCGAACGACATGCCCGCCGTCCATGCGCTCGACACCGAGGTCTTCGGCGCCGACCGGTCACATGTGGTCGAGGGCCTGCCGTTCTTCTGCGAGACGCTACGGGTCGTCAGGGACGGGACCGGCATCGCCGGCTACGGCGGTGCGTGGAGGAACGGCGACCGGGTCCTGGTCGGCCCCGTCATCGCGCGGGACGCCGGAACCGCGCTCGCCCTGGTGGACGAGATCGTCCCCGAAGGCCCGGTCCGCCTCGACGTCGACCACCGGCACCCCGAGCTGATCGCGTGGGCGGAGGACCGCGGCCTCCGCCCGGCGTTCACCACCGCGATCATGGAGTACGGCGCCCCGATCGCGAACGACCCGTCCCGCCTCTTCCTCCCGGTGGCTCAGGCGCTCGGCTGACGACCCGGCGCCTTCAGCACGGGCTTCCCGCCGGGGAGGGCGTAGCGGACGATCTTCTTCCAGGTGCTGGTGACCTGCTTCGACAGCGATCCCGTGTGGTACGGCAGGTCGTACTTGCCGCACAGTTCGCGGACGCGCGGCGCGATCTGCGCGTACCGGTTGCTCGGCATGTCGGGGAACAGGTGGTGCTCGATCTGGTGGCTGAGGTTGCCGGTCATCAGATGGAACAGGCTCCCGCCGGCGATGTTGGCCGAGCCGCACAGCTGCCGGACGTACCACTCGCCCTTCGTCTCGCCGTCGAGGCGCTCCTCCTCGAAGACCTCGACGTCACCGGGGAAGTGCCCGCAAAAGATGATCATGTGCGCCCAGACGTTGCGGGCGACGTTGGCGGTGAAGTTCGCGGCCAGGGTGGAGAGGAACTGCGGGCCGCTGAGCAGCGGGAACGCCAGGTAGTCCTTGCCCCACTGGCGGCGGATCTTGCGGCCGATCTGGCGCAGCTTCTCCTTGGTGGCCTCCGGGTCGGCCGTGCCCGCCCGGATCTTGTCGAGTTCCAGGTCGTGCAGCGCCACCCCGTACTCGAAGAACATCGCCAGCAGCAGGTTGTAGAGCGGCTGGGGGAGGTGGGCGGGGCTCCACTTCTGCTCGGGCGCGACGCGCAGGATGCCGTAGCCGACGTCGTTGTCCTTGCCGAGGACGTTCGTGAACGTGTGGTGGACGAAGTTGTGCGAGTGCTTCCACTGCTCGGCGGGGGAGACGTTGTCCCACTCCCACGTCGTCGAGTGGATCTTCGGGTCGCGCATCCAGTCCCACTGGCCGTGCATGACGTTGTGCCCGATCTCCATGTTCTCCAGGATCTTCGCGACGGCGAGCGTCGCGGTCCCGGCGACCCAGGCGGGCGGCAGCGAGGACGCCGTCAGCAGCGCCCGGCCGGTGATCTCCAGGCCGCGCTGCCAGCGGATCACCCGGTGGATGTAGTCCGCGTCGCGCGCGCCGAGATCGGACATGATCTCCTCCTGCAGCGCGTCCAGCTCGGCGGCGATCGTGTCGTAGTCGGCGGTCGTCAGATGGTCGGTCATGGGTGTGTCCCCCAGATGCCTCAGAGGTCGATTTCCACGGGGCCGGCGGCGGCCGACACGCAGGTCTGGACGATCTCGCCCTCCTCGCCGTGCACGCGGCCGGTGCGCAGGTCGCGGACCTTGCCGGAGCGCAGCGGGCCGACGCAGCCGTAGCAGATGCCCATCCGGCATCCGCTCGGCAGCAGGGCGCCCGCGCTCTCCCCGGCGACCAGGAGCGGCGTGCCCCCGTCGGCGTCCACCTCGACGCCGCTCCTGGTGAAGGTGACGTGCCCGCCCTCGCCGTCACCGCCGTGGAGGACGGTCCGGAAGCGCTCGACGCGCAGCCTCTCCCCGGCCCCTTCGGCGCGCCAGAACGCGGTGAGGTCGTCGAGCATCTCGCCGGGGCCGCAGGCCCACGCGTCCCGTTCCGCCCAGTCGGGGCAGATGCCCGGCAGGTCGGACGGCTTGAACCGGCCCTCGATGGCGGTGTGCCGCTCGTGCAGGCGCACCCCGGTCATCCGGCGCAGCTCGGCGCCGAAGATCACGTCTCCGGGCGTCCGGTCGGAATGCACCACGGCGATGTCCGGTGGTGCGGCTGCCGCGGCGGCGAGGTGGCGCAGCATGGCCATCACCGGGGTGATGCCGCTGCCCGCGGTGATGAACAGCAGCTTCGCGGGGACGGGCGCGGGCAGCACGAACTCGCCGTCCGCCGGAGCCAGCCGGACGAACGTTCCAGGACGGATCGCGTTGACCAGGTGCGCGGAGACGACCCCGTCGCAGGCGGCCTTGACGGTGATGGTGATCCGGCCGTCCGGCCGGGGCGGGGACGACAGCGAGAACGTCCGCCAGTGGCGGACGCCGCCGATGTCCACGCCGACCCGCACCCACTGGCCCGGCCGGTGCCCCCGCCAGGCCCGCCCCGGCCTGATCACGAGGGTCGCGGCGGCGGGCGCCTCGTGCCGGACGGCCTCGACGCGCCCGCGCGGATCGGTGGCCGACCACAGCGGGTTGACCAGGCCGAGGTAGTCCTCCGGCAGGAGCGGCGTGGTGAGGAGCCGGGCGGCCGCCACGATCCGGCGACCCGGACGCGGACCCGAACCCGGACGCGAACCCGGACGCGGGCCGGGATGCGGGCCGGGGCGCCGCGGTGCGGTGATCACGAATGCCTCCCCGATGGCGCTTAACTTACGCTTGCGTAACCTACGGTCGCGTAAGAAGCGAGGGATGTTCAAGGCATACGGCACTAAAGCGACAGGCATCACACCATCGCACGATGTTCCATCCGACGGTGTAAAGCTCGCTGATAAGAACGGCGCCGCAGGTTATCGCCCGACTGCGAAATCTCGTCCCCCGCCGCAGGATCTCGGCGGTGCGGCGCGGTTCACCGCACGGCTCGTGCGCCGCTCTCATGTGATTCTCACTCTCGCCTCACCCGAGCCACATGCGCGCGCAGGAACCTCATCCGCATGAATCGGCCGTTTCAACGCCGGGCACTCCTCGTCAACGGCGCGCTCGGCGTGCTGCTCGTCGCGGGTGCCGGCACCGCGTACCTCACCCTCGGCGACGGAGGTGACGGCGCCGCCGCGTCCACTCGGACCGCCCGCGTATCGCGCGGGACGGTGGAGTCGTCGGTGTCGGCGTCCGGCTCGGTGGAGAGCGCCAAGAGCCGCTCCCTGTCGTTCGGCGCCTCCGGCACGGTCGCCAAGATCTACGTCAAGGCGGGGACGAAGGTCTCGGCGGGCGATGTCCTCGCGCGGCTCGACCAGACCGAGGCGCTGGAGAACGTCAACGCGGCGAAGGCGAACCTGGCCGTCGCCGCCGGCGGTGACACCTCGTCCGAGCAGGGCTATGCGAGCTACCTGCAGGCGAAGAACTCCTACAACTCCGCGCTCCGCACCTATCAGGGGACCGTCCTGAAGGCGCCCTTCGCCGGGACGATCACCGCCGTCAACGGGGCGGTCGGCGGCAGCTCCGGCGGTTCCAGTTCGAGTTCGGGGTCGGCCGCAGGCTCCGGCGGGTCGTCACCGGGCTCTTCTTCGTCCTCGTCCACATCGTCGTCCTCGTCCAGTTCCGGCTTCATGGAGATCGCCGACGTCGGCAAGCTCCAGATCGACGGCGACTTCACCGAGGCGGACACGACCAAGCTGAAGGTCGGCCAGGCCGCGACCATCACGTTCGACGCGCTCACCGGCACGACCGCCACCGGCAAGGTCACCGCGATCGGGTTGTCGCCGACGACCACCGACAACGTCGTGAAGTTCCCCGCCACGATCTCGCTCACCGACGTCCCGTCCGGGGTGCGGCTCGGCCAGACCGCGACCGCCGAGATCACCGTCGCCAAGGCGGAGGACGTCCTCTACGTGCCGAGCGCGGCGGTCAGGACCGCCGGCGGGCAGAGCACGGTCACCGTCGTGAGGAACGGCGAGCAGAGCACCGTCACGGTGGAGATCGGCGTCAAGGGCGACCAGGGCACCGAGATCAAATCGGTCCTGGAGGAGGGCGACCAGGTCGTCGTCACGTCCACGAGCGGCTCCGGGACGTCCGGCACCACCGGCCGCCAGGGCTTCCCGGGCGGCGGCGGGCCGGGGATGGGCGGCGGGGCCCCGGGCGGGGGAGGCCGCCGATGACCCCGGGCGAGCGGCAGGGCCGCCCCGGCGCCCCGGCCCCCGTGCTCGGCCTCCGCGACGTGACCAAGGTCTACGGGACGGGCGACACGGCCGTCCACGCGCTGCGCGGCGTCTCGATGACCGTCGAGCGCGGCGACTACGTGGCCGTCATGGGCGCGTCCGGATCCGGCAAGTCGACGCTCATGAACATCATCGGCTGCCTGGACGTGCCGAGCGGCGGCCGCTGCCTCCTCGACGGCCTCGACGTCGCCGGCCTGGACGAGCGGAGCCTCGCGCTCCTGCGCAACCGGCGGATCGGGTTCGTGTTCCAGTCGTTCAACCTCATCCCGCGGATGACCGCGCAGGCCAACGTGGAACTGCCGCTCGCCTACGGCGGGATCAAGGGCCCCGAGCGCCGGCGCCGCGCCCTCGCCGCGCTGCGCGAGGTCGGGCTCGCCGACCGGACCCGGCACGAGCCGAACGAACTGTCCGGCGGCCAGCAGCAGCGCGTCGCCGTGGCCCGCGCCCTCGTCACCGCGCCGTCGCTGCTGCTCGCCGACGAGCCGACCGGCGCGCTCGACAGCGGCTCCACCGCCGACGTCCTCGGCGTCTTCGACCGGCTCGCCCTCGCCGGCCGCACCATCATCGTGATCACCCACGAGGACGACGTCGCCGCGCACGCCAAACGCATCGTCCGGCTGGTGGACGGCCGGATCGTCCAGGACGTCCGCCGCGCCGCCGTCACCGCCCCGCCGCCCAACGCCTCCTGGACGACGGAGGGCGCGCGTTGAACGCCTTCGACATCCTCCGGTTCGCGGTGCGCGGGCTGTCGGCGAACAAGCTGCGCAGCTCCCTGACCACGCTCGGCATCCTGATCGGCGTCGCCGCGGTGATCCTGCTCGTCGCGGTCGGGAACGGGTCGTCCGAGCAGATCAAGAAGAGCATCCAGCGGCTCGGCGCCGACTCGCTGACCGTCAGCCCGTCCACCACGGGACGCGGCGGTTTCGGCGGTTCCGGCGGGTTCGGGGGGCCGGGCGGTTTCGGCGGGCCGGGCGGCGACGAGGGGTCCGGCAGCGGCCCCCGCACGCAGGCGCGCGACCTCACCACGGACGACGCGGAGGCGCTCGGCGAGGCGCCCTCGGTCAAGAGCGCGTCCCCCGTCGTGACCAGCCAGTCGGTGACCGCCGGATACGAGGGGACGAGCGTCACGATCGGCCAGTTCGTCGGGACCACCCCGTCCTACTTCGGCGCCGCGAACAAGACGATCGCGTCCGGCACCCTGTTCACCGACGCGGATGCGGCCGCCGCGCGCAAGACCGTCGTGATCGGCAGCACGGTCGCGTCCGACCTGTTCGGACGGGTCGACCCGCTCGGCAAGAAGATTGACGTCGGCGGGATCAGGTTCACGGTCGGCGGCGTCCTGACGGCGACGGGGTCGTCCTCGTCGTCGTTCTCCGACCCCGACAGCATCGCCGTCGCGCCGCTGAACGCCGTCCGGGAGACCCTCACCGGGTACGGCGGACTCGACCAGATCATCGTCCAGGCGACCGGCAGCGACACCGTCGACGCCGCCCAGGCCGAGATCACCGAGACGCTCGCCCAGCGGCACGGCACGACGTCCGGTACCGCCGACTTCACCGTGTCGAGCCAGGCCGGCGTCCAGGCGGCGGTCGGCGAGTCGAGCCGCACGTTCACCGTCCTGCTCGGCGCCGTCGCCGCCATCAGCCTGCTCGTCGGCGGCATCGGGATCACCAACATCATGCTGGTCACCGTCACCGAGCGGACCCGCGAGATCGGCATCCGCAAGGCCATCGGCGCGCCGCGCGGCGCCATCCTCGGCCAGTTCGTCGCGGAGGCGACCGTCCTCAGCCTGCTCGGCGGCCTGCTCGGCGTGCTCGCCGGCGTCGTCGGCAGCCGGTTCACGATCGCCGGGGTCCAGCCCGTCCTGGTGCCGTCGTCGATCGTCCTCGCCCTCGGCGTCTCGGTCGCGATCGGCCTGTTCTTCGGCGGCTACCCCGCCTCCCGCGCCGCGAGCCTCCGCCCGATCGAGGCGCTCCGCCATGACTGACCACCGAAGGAGAACCGTGAGCCGCACCCGCGGAGCCGAACCCCCAGGCCCCGAGCCGCGCGCCGAGCCCCCACGCACCGAGCCCCCACGCACCGAGCCCCCGCGCACCGAGCCGCCGCGCACCGAGCCGCCGCGCACCGAGCCGCCGCGCGGCGGGGCGCCGGTGGGGGACGCCGAACTGCTGTCCAGCTCGCCGTTCGAGGACGACATGGACGACGCGCTGGCGGCCGCCCGCCCGCGGCGGCGGCCCCCGCCGGGGCCGACGCTCTACCTCGCCGCTGGGATCTTGCTGGTCGGGGGGTTCTTGGGCGGCGCGCAGGCGCAGAAGTGGTCGTCGGACGACTCCGGGTCGCCGGGTGCGGGCCGGGGCCCGGGCTCGGCCGCGGCCGGCGGTTACGCGGCCGGACGGGCGCCGGGCGGCTATCCCGGCATGCCAGGCATGCCCGGCATGCCGGAGGGCGGCATTCCGGGCGGGATGGGTCCTGGCGGGGCCGCCGGCGGACGCGGCGGTACGGCGGCCTCGGGAGACGTCACCAGCGGCACCGTGGTCAAGATCAGCGGCAGCACGCTCTACCTGCGCACGACGTCCGGGCAGACCGTGAAGGTCAAGACCAGCGGGACGACCAAGGTCCGCATCACCGAGGACGGCGCGCTGAAGGACCTCGGCTCGGGCGCGACCGTCACCGTCCGCGGGACGAAGGGCGAGGACGGCACCCTCACCGCCACCACCGTGAGCAAGGGCTCGGGCGGTTGACCCGTGAACGGAGGAGACCGATGAGAACGAGGACGACGACCCGGACGCTCGGGGTCCTGGCCGCCGGCGGGGTGCTCATGCTCAGTGCCGCCTGCGGTGGCGACGATGCGTCGGACGCCAAGGCGGGCGCGTCCGCGAGCGCCGACCCGATGGCCGCATTCCAGGCGTGCCTGGAGAAGCAGGGCATCAAGATGCCGGAAGGCCGCCCGGGCGGAGGCGGCCCGTCCGGCCGTCCGAGCGGCCGTCCGAGCGGCCGGGCGCCGGGCAACGCATCAGGCGCACCGTCCGAACCCCCCGGCGGCGCGCCATCGGCCCGTCCGAGCGGTATGCCCTCGGGCCGTCCGAGCGCCGCGCCGTCCGACCGTCCGACCAGGTCGGCGGCGGAACAAAAGGCCGTGCAGGCGTGCGCGTCCCTGGCCCCCCGACGCGGCGACGACGGCGACGGCCGACCACCCGGAGGACCACCGCAGGGCCCCGGCTCCTAACAGACGCCCCCCGTACGTCCGCATCCCCACATCCCCGCACCTTCGAGTCTCCGGGCGGCCGCACGGCCCATGCGGCCGTCCGGACGCGCCCGCCCGCCCCCGCCGGGCACGGCGCGCGGATGGGGCCCGCGCCGCGCCACGCGGGCCCCATCTCCACCCCACGCCCCGCCAGGGTGGTGGCCTCCCGCGCCGCGCCGCCGTAGCGTAGGCGGCGGCGTACGTGCCGCTATCACGAGACGGGGTCCAGGTGCGGGCAGCGAGGTTCATCAGTGCGGCCATCGTGCTGGCACTGGCGATGGCCACCGGATGCAGCGACGGGGGCGACGGGAACGGCGACGGCGACGAGAAGAAGACGACGTCGTCATCGCAGGTCCCTTCGGGCCTCGAATCGTTCTACGGCCAGAAACCGTCCTGGAAGAAGTGCGACGACGGCTTCGAGTGCGCGACCGTCCAAGTCCCGCTGGACTACTCGCACCCGTCCGACGAGAAGGTCGGCATCTCCGTGATCCGGCTTCCGGCCGAGGAGCAGTCCCAGCGCATCGGCTCGCTGCTCACCAACCCGGGCGGACCGGGCGGGTCCGGGGTCGACTTCGTCCGGCAGGCCGCCCGGACGTTCGGCGGCGACCTGCGCCGCCGCTTCGACATCGTCGGCTTCGACCCCCGCGGCGTCGCCGCCAGCGACCCCGTCCGCTGCAACACCGGCCCCCAGCTCGACGAGTTCTTCGCCACCGACGCCTCCCCGGACGACAAGAAGGAGACGAACGCACTCGCCGCCCAGGGCAAGGACTTCGCCCAACGCTGCAAGACCAAGGACGCCTCGAAACTCCCCTACGTCGGCACCGTCAACGCGGCCCGCGACATGGACGTCCTCCGCGCGGCGCTCGGCGACAAGAAGCTCACCTACTACGGTGCCTCCTACGGCACCTACCTGGGCGCCTTCTACGCCGAGCAGTTCCCCAAGAACATCCGCGCCCTCGTCTTGGACGGCGCCGTCGACCCCAAGCTCTCCTCAACGGAACTGCTCGTCGAGCAGGCGAAGGGCTTCGAGACGGCCCTCCGCGCGTTCGCCGACGACTGCGTCAAGTCGGGCAGCTGCCCCTTCGGCAGCACCGCCGACGCGGTCATCGCCGAGATCTCGTCCTTCCTCTCCGCCGTGGACAAGAAGCCGCTCAGCAACACGCGCGACTCCCGCAAGGTCACCGAGTCCCTGGCCGTGATGGGCATCGCCAGGTCGCTCTACGTGAAGCAGTACTGGCCCGTCCTGCGCCAGGCCCTCACCCAGGCGATGCAGAGCTCGGACGGCACCATCCTCCTCGCCCTTGCGGACGAGATGGTCGAGCGCAAGCCCAACGGCACCTACAGCAACCAGACCGACGCCAACATGGCCGTCAACTGCATCGACAAGCCCAACCCGTCCGACCTCGCCGCCTACGAGAAGTACGTCGACCAGGCCGAGAAGGCCGCGCCCCGCTTCGGCCCCTTCGTCGTCTGGGGCGGCCTCCCCTGCGTCTACTGGCCCTTCCAGACCAGCCAGCAGCCGAAGCCCCTGGCGGCCAAGGGCGCACCGCCTATCGTCGTCATCGGAACCACCCGCGACCCCGCCACCCCGTACAAGTGGGCCCAGAACCTCGCGGACGAACTCTCCAGCGGCGTCCTCCTCACCTTCAACGGCGACGGCCATACCGCCTACCTGCAGGGCAACTCCTGCATCACCAAGGCCACCGACAACTACCTGATCACCACCGACCCGCCCAAGGACGGAACCACCTGCGGCTGAAACCGGTGCGCACCCACCCCCGCGGACCCGGTAGACTTCATCCCGCCGTGCCCCGCACGGCACGCCGCCTTAGCTCAGTCGGCAGAGCGATTCACTCGTAATGAATAGGTCATCGGTTCGATTCCGATAGGCGGCTCCCAGCTCAGAGGCCCATCGCGACCACTCGCGATGGGCCTTCCGCATGACCGCCTGCCCCACTGCCCGGTGGGCTGGGAAGGTCGACAGGGTGACGCCCCTGCCTTGCCCCAACGACATGACGTCGCTGATCCTGCGGACCGACTTCAGCAGTGACTCGACCTGGGCCGAACTGAAGACTGCGATAGAGGGCCAGCATGAGGACGCGTACCCGACGGGTACCGCCGCGCTGGTACGGCGAGGTATCGCTCAACCTCAGCATCGCGAACTTGGACTTCGACGACTTCGCAGACAGCGCGGATCAGTCGGGTACCTTCCGAGGCTTCGACGGGTAGCCGGATCGGCGGAAGCACCCCCCGCTCGCTGCCCACGCTGCTGCCCGGGCCCGAGTTCGAGGCCACTCCTTCCGGCCGCGGCCCTCCAGATCGGCAGGCATGTCCCTGAGTTGCCGAGGCGCTGCCTAGACTCGGGCTCGTGCTCAGACTCGGCTTTCCCGTGATCGGTGTGACCGACATTCCCCGGGCCGTGTCCTTCTGGACGTCCGCTCTGGGTTTGGTACCCGTTTCCGAGTCGGAAAGCCCGGGTTGGCGAACACTGGAACATGCGGATGGGTCGGGCCGGGCGCTCGCTCTCATGCGCAGCAGTTCGCCTGCCGAAGCACATCCGCGTATCCACCTCGACCTGTTGGCGGACACCACAGACGAGCAGATTGCCGAGGTCGAGCGTCTGGTCGAGCTGGGAGCCGTCAGAGTCGACTGGGACCTGTACCCACCGGACCCCGACTTCGTAGTCCTCGCCGATCCGGACGGCAACGTCTTCTGCGTCGTGGATCTGAGCCGGGAGAGCGCTGCCCAGCAGGTCGGCGGAGGAGGCTAGATGGGTGTGGATCTCGCTCGTGAGATTTGTAATGAATAGCTCATCGATTCGATTTGGATAGGCGGCTCTCAGTTCGGCTTCCGCGTCCGATACACCCCGGCCACCGAGCTGGTGAACGAACTAGTCGAAGCCGCCGACGACCGCCGGCACAGCAAGACCACCGCCCGCTACGGCTACGTCGACCTGCTCTGCATAGACGAGCTCGGCTACATGGATCCACTTCCGTCGGTGGTGTCCGTTAGGACATTGTCTACTGGAAGGATCGTGCGAATGGGAGATGCGTCAGACCTGGTCTACGGCGTCAAGGACGAACTGAGGTACGACCAGATCCCCTGGGGCCGGTTCCTGCACGCCTACGGCCCTGCCGCGGATGTACCCGAGTATTTGAAGCTCCTCGGATCTTCGGACGTTCAGGCCGCCGGGCAGGCCGTCGGCTCATTGGGGAACCGCATTTGCCACCAAGGCGGAACCTATGCGCCGGCCGCGCTGGCTGTGCCGTTCCTGCTGCGCCTGGCCGGCTCGCCTGCGACCCACCACCGTGGGGAGATCCTTCGCCTGGTCGGCGAAGTGGCACGGCGAGAGCACTACCGTGACGGATCACGCGCGGGCCTGCTCCAGGTCGCTCGCGCGGACGACCAGCCGCAGTACGACGTGAGCGGGTACTTGGAGAACTGGTCGGTGCATGCCGCTCGCATCGCCATCACCAGCGATGCGCCCCTGTTGCTTGCGCTCCTTGACGACATCGACGCAGAGGTCCGCTCATCGGCCTGTTATGCACTGGCAACAGCCCTGCATGAGGTCGAGCCGATCGATGCCGCATTGCGGCGTCGGCTGAGCTCCGAGGAAGTTGCCGCCGTGCATATGAGCCTCATCCTCGCCACGGCCCAACTGGCTCGCGAGCACCGGGACGAGTCCACCGTCACGCGCCTTCGGACATGGTGGGCTGACCCGAACCAACCCGCGGATATTCGTGTGAGCGCCGCGCTCTCTTGGCTCTGCCTGGTCGACGTTCCGGTACCCGACGACCTGCGGCTCCTTCTCACTACTACGGTCGACGACGAACTGGCCGGACTGCTAGCGGACGTTCCATGGATGAGAGACATCGACTGGGGCGGAGCAGGCGTACGACGCTGCATATATCTGATGCTCAACCCCGAGGTGGACTGGCGATCAGCCGATGAGGACCCCTGGGTCGAAACTTAACCCCCGCCCGCCGGCGAAGGCTGGAAGATGGGTCCGTCAGCGGTTCGCTCAACGGGATACGTCGGCCGCCGATTCGCGAGCCGCTCGACCTGTGCCCGGTCCTCGCCATCGAGGAAGAGCATCCACTCCGGATCCATCCACGATGGCGGCCCCTCGTGCCCGCGCGTATTGCGCCACCCACATCCGAATGACCAAGGGCGATAACCCCGGCCCCCGCCGCTGGCGGTTCGGTTGCTGCTGGAGCCCCGGCACCCGACCTACATGGTGGCCAGACATACCGACACTCTCAGGCCGAAAGATCAGCAAAGCGGTGCTCGACCTCGCCGACATCTGGTGCCTGTTCTCATCGGCATAGCCACGCAGCCTCGTGCTCCACCCCGGACAGAACATTCCGTGGGCGCGTACTCAATTCGGGGGCGTGTTCGTCCATCGCTTGCGATCGGGTTCAGGGCGGCGAGGGGGGCTCGTTGCGGAAGATCCAGCTGCTCCTTCGCCCGTGTGGTGGCGGTCGGGGGCAGGCGGGTGGGGCGGGGGTGTCTCGCAGACGTGACTGCGGAGGGACTGCGGTGCCTGGGGTGGGTGGGGCAATCTGGGCTCTAGGCGAAATGCGGTCCATGGGCAACGGTGCCGGGGACGGAGGCATTGTGGGATGTCGCGTGATGCTGCGCCGGATGCGGGCGGCGGACGAGGACGAATTTCTCCGGCTCGCCGAGCAGAGCGCGGAGTTGCACGGGAACTGGGTCCGGACGCCGACCGACGTGCTGACGTTCCGTGAATACCTGGGCCGGTTCGCGGATCCGGCCGCCGGTGAAGCTCTCCTGATAAAGCGCGTGGACACGGGGGCCATCGCCGGTCATGTCACCCTCACCGGAATCATCCGGGGGCCTTACGACCGAGCCATCCTGGGGTTCGCCGCCTTCGCGCCGAGCGCCGGCCGGGGCTTCATGACCGAGGGCGTCGGCCTGACCGTCCTTTACGCGTTCGGTTCCCTCGGCCTGCACCGGGTCGAGGCGGACGTCCAGCCGGGGAATGAGCCGTCCCGCCGCCTCGTGCGTCGCCTCGGGTTCCGGCGGGAGGGGTACTCCCCGGAGTTCATCAACATCGGCGGCGTGTGGCGCGACCACGAGCGCTGGGCGATCACGGCCGGCATGACGACCAGCCTCCCCCCGTGCGACCCCAACATCCTCCCCTAGGGCGCGTCAATCGAGGTAGTTGCGCAATTCCCCGTGGGTGGGGTGGGCGGCGCCTGCTGGGGGATGGCAGGTCGGACGCCACGTCCCGTGTGCGAAGCGTGTGCTCTATCGGCTGAATTCTGGGCCGTTCAGCGGTGAGAGCGTGGTGCCTGGTTCGGGCCGTTTGAGCCTGTGGCCGCAGGGGTGGGAGACGGTCAGGGAGTTAGGTGGTCGGCGAGGATTTTCAGGTGGGTCTCGCGGGCCTCGGCGTGGCGGCGGCGGCCGGAATCGGTGATCTGGACGAAGACGCCGCGGCGGTCGTCCTTGCAGAGGGCGCGCTCGACGTAGCCGTGCTTCTCCAGGCGGGCGACCGTACGCGACAGGGCGCTCTGGCTCAGGTACATCGCCGCGGCGATCTCCTGCATGCGGCGCTTCTCACAACGGAGATCGACGAGGCGGTCGAGGGTCTCGTACTCGCTCATGCTCAGCCCGTGGGCGTCCTGCAGGGCGCGCTCCAGGGCGCACGCGACCGTGTTGTAGCAGGTCGCGAGCTCCCGCCACCGGTCGACCAGAGCCGACTTCGCCTCCATGGCGCGGATCTTAGCATGCGCGCGCATCATGTGCATTCGCATTAAGTTCCGTCGAAATTAGTGCGTAGACATTTGATGCATGTGCATGTACTGTCCTGCGGCGTGGCTATCACCGACACCTCACCTGCCTTCACCGTCCGTCCGCCGCGTGCCGAGCCCGCACCGGCCGAACAGAGCTGGACTCCCCGGCTGTGGGGGATCCTCGCGGTCCTCTGCGCCGTGATGTTCCTCGACGGGCTCGATGTCTCGATGGTGGGCGTCGCGCTGCCGTCGATCGGGACCGAGCTCGGCCTTTCCACCACCTCGCTGCAGTGGATCGTGAACGGGTACGTCCTCGGCTACGGCGGTCTGCTCCTTCTCGGTGGACGCACCGCCGACCTGCTCGGACGCCGGCGCGTCTTCCTCAGCGCACTCGCCGTCTTCGCCGTCGCGTCCCTCGTGGGCGGGCTGGTGAACGACGGCACCCTGTTGATCGTCACCCGTTTCGTCAAGGGGCTCGCCGCCGCGTTCACGGCGCCCACGGCCCTGTCCATCCTGACCACCACGTTCCATGAGGGACCCGCACGGAACCGGGCGCTGTCGGTGTTCTCCGTCTTCGGCGCCAGCGGCTACTCGTCCGGGCTGATCCTCGGCGGATTGCTGACCAGCTTCGGATGGCGCTGGACATTCCTGACGCCCGTGCCGCTTGCTGTCCTCGCCCTCCTCGCGGGCGCCCTGCTGATCCCCAAGGACAAGCCGGCGGACGGCGGCGGCCACGACCTCGTCGGCGCCGTGACGCTCACCGGAGGCATGCTGCTCGCCGTCTACACCGTGGTCTCGGCGCCGGACCGCGGCTGGCTCGACCCCGTGACCCTCGGGTCCGTCGTGCTCGCGGCCGCCCTGCTGGCCGGCTTCATCGTGACCGAGAACAAGGTGCGGCACCCGCTGATCCGGCTCGGCATCCTGCGGATCGGGTCCATCGTCCGGGCCAACCTGAGCATCGTCGCGCTGTTCGGCTCGTACCTCAGCTTCCAGTTCATGATGACGCTCTACCTGCAGGACGTCCTGCGCTGGTCGCCGCTGAAGATGGCCATGGCGCTGCTGCCCGCCGGGCTTCTCGTCGCCTTCGGCTCCCCGTTCGTCGGGCGCCTGATCGACCGGTACGGGACGCCGCGGCTGATCATCAGCTCCATGACGTCCCTCAGCCTCGGCTACGGCTGGTTCCTGGCCACGGCCGGGAACGCCCCGCACTACGCCTTCACGATCCTGCCGACGATGCTGCTGCTGGGCGGCGGTTTCGCGTTCGGCTTCAGCTCCATCATGGCGCAGGCCACGGACGGGATCGACGACTCCGAGCAGGGCCTCGCCTCCGGCCTCGTCCAGACCTCGGGACAAGTGGGCGCCGCCCTGGTCCTCGCCGTGGTCACCGCACTCGTGGCCGGCGGGACGGCCGCCGGCGGCGACGGCTTCGCCGAGTTCCACCCAGGCGTCAACCTGGTCAGCGCCGTAGCCGTGGTCGGCCTGGCGCTGAACCTGGTCCCGCTGCTGCACCACTACCGCGGCAAGCACACCTGACCGACCACCCTCCAACCCGCGAATGCTTGCTGGGCACGTGCGTTGGAATGGCGGGGGCGGCCCTAGCAAGGGTCGCCCCCGCAGTGGTTTCGGTTACTCGGGGCGTTTCCAGAAGGGGCGGCGAGGTGGAGCCTCGCCGGCGGGGTCGCGGGGTGGGGTCTCGCCTGTGAAGTCGGTCAGGGCCTGGAGGGTGCGGGTCCATTGGGCGTTGACGGTGGCCTGGTCCGCGGTGGGCTGGAGGCGGCGTAGGGCGTCGCGGAGGGCGGCCAGGGGGGTGGCGTCCAGGTAGTCGGCCTCCATCCGCTGGACCATCGACTCCAGGATGGGGAGGAGTTCGCTCAGCAGGAAGTGGAGGCGCTGGTCGTCCGTGACCTGGCGAAGGCGATCGAGGACGTTGGACAGTTCCTGCTGGAAGCCGGTGAGGGCGGGCATGGGGCGTGCCGGGCGTGGGACCGATCCCTTCTTGGCCCGCCGGACGAAGGCCCCGGCAGGGGGACCGGCGGCGGCCGGCGCATGGCCGTAGGGCGGGGCGCCTCCGGGGGCGGGCGGGGGTGCGAACGGCGCCGGCGCCGCGGCGAACGTGGCGTGAGCGGTTCCCAGGCGCGGTGCGGGTGGCGCCCAGCCTCGCGGGGATTCCACCGGTTGGACGACCTGATGCGGGGTTCCGCCTTCGGTCACCACCCTGCTGTCCACGGCCACGAACGCGGTGAAGCGGCACAGGACGCCGAAGCGAAGTGACGTTTGAACGATGCGGTGTTCCAGGTCGCCTGAGCTGCCGACCGTGTGTCGGTCTTCGAGGTCGCGCAGGTGGGCGCGGGCCCAGATGGACGTGACGGCGCGGTCGGTGGAGATGATGCCGGTGGCGTGCTGCTCCCATGGCGTCCCGTCGGATGCGGTGCCCCGGACGGTGAGTGAGCCGGATGGCGTGTCCTCGACCATGGGCGAGCCGTGCAGGCGTCCGCGGAACCGGCCGGTGATCACCAGGGGCACTCCGGGGAACAGCGCGCCCAGGCGGGACGGGGCCACCGAGTCGGGCTCGATGGTCAGGCCGTCGGAGTGCAGAGTGAGGCCGGTCACGAGCGGGGCGGCGATCCGGTGATGGATGCCCTCCATGGCCTCGTCGAGGCGGTCTTCGGATTCGACGAGTTCGCAGCGCCCTCCGCCGAGGGAGGCGAGCCGGTTCAGGAAGCCGGCATTGACGGCCTGGTCGATGCCCACGGTATGGACGCGGATGCCCTGGAGCCGGGGCCCGAGGTGGGCGAGCAGTTGGTCCTCGTTGCCGACCTGCCCGTCGGTGATGAGGACCAGCACCCGGTCCCGCGCGGGGTCGGTGAGCAGGCGGCAGCCTTCTTCGAGCGGCGCGAGCATCCCCGTGCCGCCTCGCGCTTCCAGCGCCGCCAGATGTTCGACGGCGCGGAACCGGTTGCGGTCGGTGCCGGCGGCGAGGCCGGTACCGAGGTCGCGGGGGCGTTCGACGACGTTGTCGAAGGACAGGACGGCGAACCGGTCCTCGCTGCGGAACGTGTCGACGATGCGGGCGGCGGCGCGGCGGGCGGCGACCATCTTCCAGCCGTGCATGCTGCCGGAGCGGTCGAGAACGAGGACGACGTCGCGCGGGTTCGGCTTGGCGTCGCCGGAGGGCAGCACGGTCAGGCTGAACGTTCCGTCCTGGCGCCACCCTGGGGCGATGGCGATCGTCGCGCCCTCGCCCTTGGGCGGGTACCTCGTTGTCGTCTCGTCCGGGACCAGGGTGAGGGCCGCGGCCTCGTGCGGAGCGAAGCCCAGACGCAGGATGAAGTCGCGGTCGAGCCGCTCGCCCGGCTGCAGTCGCACCGTCGTGCGCCCGCCCTCGCCCTCTTGGCCCACCACGTGCAGTGCGGACCGGATCTCGGTCAGGGGAAGGCCGGCCGGATCGATGTCGGCGGTGACCGCCAGGCGTACCGGGTTGGGGAAGCCGGGCAGGAGGACGGGCGGGCTGATGCGGGACGCGTCCGGCACGGCGTCGGTGTCGTCCGCGATCCCCGGCCCCGCGCGCTCGCCGTCCAAGGGAGCGCCCGGGATGTAGCGGGGGGCCACCACGAGCGGGAAGCGGAACGTCGCGCCGGTCGCCGACTCGTGCGGCAGGGGCTGGGCGAGGGTCAGCGTGATGGTCACGCGCTCTCCCGGCAGGATGTTGCCGACCCGCATGCTGAACACGTCCGGCCGGTCTTCCTCGGCGATCGCGGCGCGCCGGCCTGAGGCGACGGCGGTGTCGTAGTCCTGCCGGGCCTGGGCGCGCTCTTTCAGCGTCCCTTCGATGACCCGGTCCGCGGCCTCCATGCGCATCGCCGTCACGGCGGCGCGGTCGGGCAGCGGGAAGATGTAGGTCGCCTCGAGCGGGGTGTCGAACGGGTTGTGGAAGCCCTGGACGACCTTGATGCCGGCGGTGAGGCCGGTGATCGAAGCGTGCACGTCGACGGATTCGAGCGGCAGGTTGCCCTTGCCGGTGCTGAGCGCGCCGAGCCCGCCGTCGGATGCCGGGGGTTCGGTCTCGGGTAGCGGCAGGATGCGCACGGTCACGGGGACCTCCGGAAGTGATCTGCGGGCGGACGTGCGGGGCTTTCGGCGGGGCTCTCGATGGGGGTGAGAAGGCCGCGTCGGTGCAGCTCGTCGAGCAGCGGCCGCGCGGCGGCGTCGATCGCGGCGACGTCGTCGCCGCTCAGGGCGGGACCGTCCAGGACCAAGGTGATGCCGGGTGCCAAGCGAACCCCTTGGACGACCGGGGGAAGCGGCCTGCCGTAGTCGGCGGCGACCGTCGCCGTGCCGTACGACACATCGGGCCCGGCCTTCCAGAAGTCGCGCCGCTCACCGGCCCCTTCGCCCTCTGCCCCGGCCGGTGTGCTCAGGGAGTCCGCGCTTTCCATGCCGGCCTCGGCCCCGCCGGCCTCAGCGTCGGCCCTCTCCTGAGCGGCGAAGCCGACCGTCCCGGCGGCGTTCGCACCCTCACCACTGCGGCTCGGCGTGCCGGCCGTATCCCGGGCCGGAGTTGGAGCCCCTGCCGAGCCCTCGGCGGCGTCCGCATCGCGAGGCTCGCGCACCCGACTAGCAGGCCCTTCTTGAGCCGGTGACGGTGCCGCAGCCTTGGCGGGACTCGTGTCGGCGGGGCTGGGGGGCTGGGAGGCGAGCCGTCTACTGGCTGGAGTCGCGGATCGGCTCGGAACCGCCGCCTCTGCTGAGCCTTCGGCGGGGTGCGCATCTTGAGGCATGTGCGCCCGAGGGGCAGGCCCCTCCTGAGCTGGTGAGGGTGCCGCCGACTTGGTCGGATTGGCGTCGGTAGGGCTGGAGGGTGGTGACGCGAGTCTTCCAGCGGGCGGGGGCGCGGGGCGGGCAGGTGCTGAGGGTTCGGTGTCTTGGGGGGCGCGGGCCCTGGCGATGGGTGCTTCTTCGGGGGAGAGGGGCGCTGGGGCGTCGAGGGGGACGCTTGGCGGGGTTTGGGGAGTGTTCGCGTCTTGGAAGGTGCCGATTCGTGGTGGTGCGTCGGTGCTCGGCGCCGGGGCGTGCGTTGTGGGCGGGAGGGCGGCTATGCGGGTCAGGGTGTCGTTCGTGGCGGCGGCCAGTTCGAGTTGGATCTCCGCAATGGAGCGGCCTTCGGCTTGGCGGCGTTTCACCGCGACGAGCTGCAAGAGGTGGCGGGGGCCGTAGAGGGCGGTGCGGCCGCGGCGGGCGAGCGGCGGGTCGAGCAGGCCGATCGTGGTGTACCAGCGGATCAGCCGGGTGTTGGGGACGTCGCGCACCCGGCCGCTGACCTGCACGGCTCCGTCCGCCGCGAGGGCGGCGGCGGCGCGTTCCGCCAGCTCGCCGATCGTCCAGGTACCGTCCATGGCTCGATAATGACACTGTCATCGTGACACTGTCAACCTCGGTCGAAGATCGACTTCGGAAAGCCCTTGCCGACACCGCCGGCCTGCCGCACGCTGTTGCCTCAGGTGCGGCTCGGGGCGGAGGAAAAGGGGCCTTGCGGTGCGCAGCAGCGGTGTCGGCGTATCGCGCGCCGGTGCCTCGGCAGCGCACCGGTATCGCGTCCTCGCCGCGCGGCATCGGTGGGAACGGCGCGCGGTGCGGACGGTGCTCGCCGCCGGCGCCGGTGTCGTCGCGGCGGGTGCGGCCACGTGGTGGACGGGGTTGGTCGTAGCGCTCGTCGTCTTCGTGGCGCATCTCGCCTACACGCGGTTCCGGCCTGGCCGTGTGACCGCATGGCGCAGGGGTGCCTGGGCCGAACGCCGCACGGGGCGAAGGCTGGCACGCCTGGATCCAGCGGGCTTCCATGTGCTGCATGACCGAGCCTTGCCGGACGGTTCCAATCCGACGACCAACCTCGATCATCTAGTGGTCGGCCTTACCGGCGTCTACGTCGTCGTGAGCAGACGGGTTCGGTGGGGTGCTCAGTTGCGGGTCGAGCGTCGGCGCCTATGGGCGGGCCCCAAGCCGGCGGGACGCGTAGTCGGTGTGGCGACGCGAGCGGCCGATGCGGTCGCGGAGCTGCTGTCCGCTGATGCGGGCTACGACGTGGACGTGACACCGATGGTGGTCGTGCATGGGGCGCGGGTCCCACGGGAGGGCATCGAGCACAGGGGGGTTGTGTTCCATGCGGCCGGGGCTATCCCACGCGCCATCAAGACCGAACCGGTCATCTATACCAGCGCTCAGGTCGCCGCCATGGCGGCGGTGGCCGAAACTGCGCTCCCACCGATGATGGAGACTCGGCTCGTTGATTGACCCGCCGAATTCCTCCCTTCGCCATGGGTCGCGCTCCGATCGCTCACGGTCATGAGTCGCTGGTCACGGCGAGCGTGCGATACTTGCAGTATGTCGGTCAAAACGCCCAAAGCGCATAATTGCGACTCTTCATCAGAGTTGCCTGGATAGCGCAAGAATGGTGTTCGGTATCAGAGTTGGATCTTCTGAATTGGCCAGTAAAGACCGACAGAAACCTTTACCTTTTCTGGCATGAACGACCATCTCCTGGTCGAGGCGCTACGCGAGCGCGATCCGGGCGCCCCGACCGCGGTGTACGACGCCCATGCCCGCCGGCTCTACGCGTACTGCTGGTTCCGGTTGCGGTGCCGTGAGACGGCACGGGTCGCCCTGCGCGACACGTTCATCGTTGCCGAGGCGCACATCGGCAGGCTGCGCGACCCCGGCAGGTTCGGGGCGTGGCTCTACGCCCTCGCCCGGCAGGAGTGCGAACGGCGCCTGCCGCCCAGGTTCAAGGCGCCGGACGTGCCGATCGCCACCCATGACCAGGAGGACGTCGACCAGCGCATCACGGCGTGGCACGCGGTACTGGCGTTGCGCCCGCTCTCCAGGGAGATCCTGGACCTGAGGATCAGGCGGCGGCTGTCGGTCCCAGACCTGGCCGCCGTGCTCGGGTTGTCGCTGAAGGACGTCCAAGGGGCGCTGGACGTCGCCCACAGGGAACTGGAAGAGGCCTTAACAGCGGAGATCCTCGCCCAGCAGGGCCCCTACGGCTGCACCGAGCGCGCGGTGCTGCTGCGTGAACGACGTGACGACCTCCATCACGATCTGAACAGACGGCTGATGGAACACGCAGGGGAGTGTTCTGTCTGTGGAGCGTTCCGCCCCCGGACCGTGTCGGCGAAGAAGGTCTACGGGCTCCTACCGGACCCACGCCCTGCGGCGGAACTGCGCCTCCGGGTGATGAGCTGCTTCCTCGACCCCGAACTGGTCGGCTACAGGCTCTTCGTGGCCACCCGGGTCACGGAGTTCACCCACGATGGCTTCCCCGTCCAAGCCGCACGGTCGGGACGACTTGTGCGGTCTAGCGGCCGACGCCCATGGTTCGTACGCCCCCACAAGGCCGCCCCATCAGCGCACGAGGCCGGTATGCGCGCACAGGTCGTCCGGGCCGCCATGGTGCTGGTGGTGGTGGCGCTCCTGTCGGGCGGCGGGGTCGCCTCCATGTACGGCGTCCTGGGCACGGCACGAAAGCCCGCGGGAACGGCGGCCGAGCCTCACCCGACGGCCATCCCCGGAGTCTCGCAGGCGCCGGAGGACAAACCGTCGCCGACGACGGCTCCGCAAGGGCCGGGCACTTTTGAAGCCGCTCCAGTGTCAGCCACGTTCCCGCTCGGCGCGCGCGCGTCCTCGGCACCGACGACAGCCCTGCCCGCGCCACCTTCGGTCGCGGTCCCTGGAGCCGAGCCCAGCGGCAGCGTAGGCGTCCTCGCGGTCTCACCGCTCTACCTCGACTTGGCGGGGGGAACGGACGGCTCCATCGAAGTGCGCGCAGAAGGCGGACCGGTTGCGTGGCGGGCAACGGCTCAAGGCCCCATAAGGGTCGAGCCGTCTTCCGGGAAGCTTCAGGCCGGGCAGACCATGACCGTGCGCGTGCACGCTTCCCGGCGGCCGGACGAACAGGGAGACGGCACCATCACCTTCCGGCCTGGCGCCGCGCAGGTGCGCGTCACTTGGCGGCAAGACGCACCACCACCCGCGGGTAGTCCCTCGCCTACGCCGACGGGTTCCGCCCCGGGAACGCCGTCAACGCCACCCGAAACACAGCGACCGGAGAGCCCGCGGCCCACACCGTCCGAGACCCAACGACCAGAGAGCCCGCAACCGTCTCCGCAACCGCCGTCGACCCCCTCACCCGCACCGCCGTCCAGTGGTGCCCCGGAGCCGACACCGCCGCCGCCGGAACGATCGTCCGGGAGCACCTCGCCGAGCGTGAGCCCAACGTCCACCGGGTGACGCGACAACGTGCCGGATGACACGAGCACACGCTGGAGAGCGGCGGAAGTACCGGCCGTTGCCAGAGTCAACTACTCTTCGTAGGTGATCGTTTGCGCTAAGCAGTACATCCCCGGGGGAGGACGTGCTCATGGCATCTGGCGCAGCAGACACCCGCCGCCGCGCGACACCGTCCCCTGCCAGGAGTACGGCGCTGCGGGTGGTGGCCTTCACCTCCGGCCTTGCGATCGGAATGACCCTGCTGGTGCCGGCCGCGTCCGCGCGTCCCTCCGCTGATCCCGGCCCTAGTGCCAAGGACGTCGAACGGAGCGCACGCCAAGTCAGGGTGCGGGCGGCCGAAGTCGGCCGGACGAAGGCCAAGCTCGCGCAGGCGGACGGTGAACTCGACAAACTCGCGGTCGCCGCGGAGGCCGCCATAGAGCGCTACAACGGCGAACAGGTGAAACTGCAACGCTCCCAACAGGAGTACAGGGACACCCAAGTGCGCCTTGCCGAGGCTGACCGGCGCGTCGAGCAGACCAGAACCGAACTGGCGTCGTTCGCCGCCCAGATCTATCGCGACAACACCGGCTACGACCAGATCTCCTCGGCGCTCGTCGGAGATGGCGGTCCGCAGGGCTTCATGGACCGTGCCGGCCTGGTGGAGATGCTCGCCAAGCGGCGCACCGCCATGGTCCGCCGCGTCGAGGCGTCCCAGAACGTCGCGGACGTGTTCCGCCGCCAGGCGGAGACCGCGCTGAGCGAGCAGGAGGCGGCCACCCGGCGCGCCGACGAGTCCAAGAGACTCGCACAGGACGCGGTGGCCAAGCAGCAGGAGTCCGTCGAACGCATCGAAGCCGAGAAGCGGCGCCTAGAGCTTCGGCTGGGCAGGGCTCAGGCCCATGCGGTCCGAGTCAAGCGCGCGCGGGAAGAGGTCAAGGAGAAGGCCAGAGAGAAGGCCGAGGCGCGAAAGGTCCGCGCCTCCTTCGCAGGCGCCGGCTCTTTCGTCCCGGGGCTGACCTCGTCTGCCGCTCGCGGAGCGCTGGTGGCCCGAGCGGCACTGAAGTGGCTCGGAACCCCGTACTCATGGGGTGGAGGCAACACGTTCGGCCCCAGCCACGGGGTCGCCCAGGGCGCGAGCACGGTCGGCTTCGACTGTTCGGGCCTGGCCATGTACGCGTGGAGCAAGGCCGGTGTAAGGCTCGACCACTGGACCGGTACGCAGTGGACGTCCGGCCCGCACATTCCCATCAGTGCACTACGTCCGGGCGACCTCGTCTTCTTCGCCAAGGACCCGTCCGACCCCGGCACGATCCACCACGTCGGCGTCTACATCGGCAACGGCCGGATGGTGGAGGCCCCTTACACGGGCGCCAGTGTGCGCATATCGAGCATCCACCGAAGTGACCTGATCGGTGCCACCCGTCCCTCCGGATGACGTACTGCCTGGACGGCGAGAACCCTTCCGCGCGGCGTTCCGCACGGAAGGGTTCATCGCGAGTCGCGTCGCGGGGCGGCGGGGAGCGGATCAGCGCCGTCCGCGACTCCCTGCCCCGGCCCAGCCCTCACCCGGCGTGGCCCCGGCACGGCCCGGCCGGTCAGCAGGACCGGACGGCGCTCAGTGACCGCCCTGGTCCGCGGCGCGCTTGCGCGAGCGCTCGATCTCCAGCTCGGCTTCGACACGCCCCACCCAGCTGGCGCCCTCGACGGACTTGCCGGGCTCCAGGTCCTTGTAGACCTCGAAGAAGTGCTGTATCTCCAGCCGGTCGAACTCGGCGACGTGGTGGATGTCGCGGAGGTGCTCCATCCGGGGGTCGGTGGCGGGGACGCACAGGACCTTGTCGTCACCACCGGCCTCGTCGGTCATCCGGAACATGCCGACCGCGCGGCAGCGGATCAGGCAACCGGGGAACGTCGGCTCCTGCAGCAGGACGAGTGCGTCCAGCGGGTCGCCGTCCTCCCCTAGGGTGTCCTCGATGAACCCGTAGTCGGCCGGGTACTGCGTCGAGGTGAACAGCATGCGGTCGAGCCGGATGCGTCCGGTCTCGTGGTCCACCTCGTACTTGTTCCGCTGGCCCTTCGGGATCTCAATGGTGACGTCGAAATCCAAGATGTCCTCCGCTCCCTGCGTACGCGCAGTGAATAGTCTTTCGGGAGCCCCGGTGGGTGAGGCCGGCCCCACAGGGCGAGTGTTCCCTCGTATAAGGATGTCGCACGTTGGTGAGTGCTGAGTGGGAGAGGGGCGGTCACGTGCCTGGACGTGGCCGGACCCTCGTGATCCTGTCGCTGTGCCTCCTTAACGTTTTCACCGTCACCGCCGGGCTGGCAGTGGCGAAACTCACACCCGCCCGGCACCTGTCACCGCAGCCGCCGAGCGTGGCCGTGCGCGACCTCGTGAGCGTCCCGGCGTCGTCGGTGGTCATGCCCGCCGCCGATCCCGGGACGGGCCGGCCGCCGAACCCGTCCGTCCTGGCGGGACGGCTGTCCGCGCTGATCGGCGGCCCGCAGGCGAAGATCAACGCGGTGGTGGTCGACGCGGAGACGCTGCGTCCCCTGTACCAGTTGCGCGCCGACCGGCCCGCCACCCCCGCCTCGACGACGAAACTGGCGACGTCGGTGGCGGCGCTGGCCTCGGTCGGACCCGCGCACCGGATCACCACGCAGGTCGTGCGCGGGGCCGGCGGCGGAATCGTACTGGTCGGAGGCGGGGATCCTACCTTGACGGCCCTTCCCCCACGTCCGGGGGCGGGGCATCCGCCCTATGCGTCCCTCTTGGATCTCGCTCGCCAGACGGCTACCGCCCTCAAGGCGTCAGGGGTGCGCCAGGTGCGGGTGGACTACGACGTGTCCGCGTACCAGGGGCCGCGTACGGCGGCGGGCTGGAAGCCCAATTACCTGCCGGACGGTGAGGTCGCCCCTGTGTCGGCCCTGACCGTCGACGAGGGACGCGTCTCCCTCTCGGATCCGACCAAGGGAACGCGGGTGGCCGACCCGCCTGCATCTGCGGCGCAGCAGTTCGCGCGGTTGCTGTCCAAGGAGGGCGTCAAGGCCAAGGCTGGACGAAGGACGGTCGCCGCTCAGGGCGCGGAACAGCTCGGCGCCGTCCAGTCACCGCCGCTGTCCGCTCTGGTGGAGCATTTGCTGACCGACAGCGACAACGATGTCGCCGAGGCGGTGGCACGCCAGGTCGCCATCAAACTCGGACGTCCGGCGACGTTCGCGGATTCGGCGCAGGCCGTCCGCCAGGTGCTCGCCAAGCTCGGTGTCGCGGAAGGGGTGTCGGTCAACGACGGCAGCGGCCTGTCGCCGCGCAACCGGATCTCGCCCATCGCGCTGGCCCGCATCGTCTCGCTCGCCGCAGGGGACGACCACCCGGGGTTGCGGTCGGTCATCACCGGTCTGCCCATCGCGGGGTTCTCGGGGACGCTGAGCCCTCCGCGCTACACGGTCGCGTCCAGCCGGGCGGGGGCCGGGATGGTCCGCGCCAAGACCGGCACGCTGGCGGGTGTCAGCACTCTGGCGGGGCTCGCCTACGACGCCGACGGACGGCTCCTCGCGTTCGCCTTCATGGCGGGGGACGGGAAGGGGCCGGTCGACCCGGGCAAGCTCGACCAACTCGCCGCGACGGTCGCCGCCTGCGGCTGCGGCTGACCACGGGCCGCACCGACCACCGGCCGCACCGACCACCGGCCGCACCGACCACCGGCCGCACCGACCACCGGCCGCACGGACCACGGGTTGCGGCTGCCGCGGGGCTGCGGCCCGTCGGCCGTGGGCTGACCGCGTGGGCTGATCGCGTGTGGGCCGACCGCGTGTGGGCGCGGCCGTACGGGAGATAACCAGAACGGTTGTTCGTTGAACGATCCAGCAGGGGCGCCTCGGCGCCGTCTCCGAAACGTACGGTGGAGCACATGAGCGCCTCAATGATCGACTGGAACGTGGCCGTTCAGGCCGGAACCCGGCTCGTGAGGCCGGGACCGCAGGTCAGCTATGACGAGGCCCGTGAGGTCGTGAAGGAGCTGCGCGAGCTGTCGAAGATCGCCCACGGGCACGTGCGCGACTTCACCGGCATGGCGTCCGAGCTCGACCCCGACCCCGCGACGATCGTTGACAGGCCCGGCTGGATCCGCGCGAACGTGGACGGTTTCCGGGTGGTGCTGGAGCCGCTCATCGAGCAGTTGTCCGAGCGGCGGGCCCCGGGCCCCCTCGGCAGTGCGGGCAATGTCGTCGTGCAGGCGGTCGGCTCCCGTGTGACCGGCATGCAGGTGGGCGCCATCCTCGCCTACATGGCCAGCCGTGTTCTGGGCCAGTACGAGTTGTTCCTCCCGCCGGACCCGACCGGGCGTGCCGCGACGGGACGCCTGACGTTGGTCGCGCCCAACATCGTCCACGTCGAGCAAGAGCTGGGTGTGGAGCCGCGTGACTTCCGCCTCTGGGTGTGCCTCCACGAGGAGACCCACCGTGCGCAGTTCACCGGTGTCCCCTGGCTGCGGGAGTACGTCCAAGACCAGATGACCAAGTTCCTGCTCGCGTCGGACCTCGACCCAGGCGCGATGCTGGACCGCATCCGGGACGCGGCCGAAGCCGTGGCGGACGCGGTGCGCGGCGGCGACGCCAACCTCATCGACGCGATCCAGAGCCCGGAGCAGCGCGAGATCCTGGATCGGCTGACCGCGGTGATGACCCTGGTGGAGGGGCACGGCGACTACGTCATGGACGCGGTCGGGCCTGAGGTCGTGCCGTCCGTCCAGCAGATCCGGTCGCGCTTCCAGGGGCGCCGTGAAGGCGGCACCAAGCTCGACAAGACGATCCGGCGCCTGCTCGGCATCGACCTCAAGATGAAGCAGTACGCGGAAGGTTCGCGGTTCGTCCGCCGGGTCGTCGCCGAGGTGGGCATGAGCGGCTTCAACCAGGTCTGGCAGTCCCCGGAGACGCTTCCCACCCACGACGAGATCAAGGAGCCCACGCTCTGGATGGCCCGCGTGGTCGGCCCCAGGGCCATCGACACCCCGCCCAAGGCCAACGAGGCCTGAGCCAGGCCGCCCCTGCACTGCCCCATCTGGTGGTAGACGTTTCCCATGGGGCCTGATCCGGCAGTGGCGGCGGTACGTCTCGCGGTGCGGCGGGTGCTCGCCGATCTGCCGGAGGGCGGGACGGTGCTGGCCGCGTGCAGTGGTGGCGCCGACTCCCTCGCGCTCGCCGGTGCGCTCGCCTTCGAGGCGCCCAGGGGCGGACGGCCCGCAGGCGGCGTCACGATCGACCACGGCCTGCAGGACGGCTCGGACGAGCGTGCCGAGACCGTAGTCCGGACCATGGCCGGCCTAGGGCTCGATCCGGCGGGATCCATCGCCGTGACCGTCGGTGGGCCGGGCGGCCCCGAGAACGCCGCGCGTGATGCCCGCTACAAGGCACTTGACGAGGCCGCTGAGCGGTTGGGAGCCGCAGCCGTCCTCCTGGGCCACACTCAGGACGACCAGGCCGAGACGGTCCTTCTGGGGCTCGCTCGTGGTTCCGGTGCCCGATCGTTGTCCGGCATGCCCCCGGTTTTCCGTCGGCAAGGCGTCCTCTATCTGCGGCCCCTGCTGGGGATCGCTCGCACCACCACGCGCAGAGCCTGCAAGGCGATGGGGCTGGAGCCCTGGGACGACCCCCACAACATCGACCCGGCCTACACGCGCGTGCGCGTCAGGCATGAGGCCCTCCCCGCCTTGGAAAAGACGTTGGGGCCAGGAGTGGCCGAGGCCCTGGCACGGACGGCCGGAATGCTTCGCGACGACGCGGACGCCCTGGACGACCTGGCCGCTCGCGCCTACGCCGACCTGGAAGTCCGGGAGGACGGCTGGAACACGGCCGTCCGGCTGGACGGGCTCGCGGAGCTGCCCAGGGCCGTGCGCACGAGGGTTTTGCGGATGGCCGCGATAAAGGCCGGCAGCCCACCGGGTACGCTCGCGGCGGTTCATGTCGATGCGGTGGACCGGCTGGTCACGGCCTGGCGCGGCCAGCGGCACGTGGATCTGCCCGGAGGGCTTCGCGCCGTCCGGCGGTCCGGGAGGCTGCTGTTCGGCCCGGTCTGACCTCGCGGCGTGTGCGAACCGCCACACGACGCGTCCGCCGCGCGCATCGCGTACAGGCGCGTGCGGCGGTGTCCGTCCTGCGTCCGTCCCACCGGACGGGCGAGGCTGAGCAAGAGGGTGGGGTTGTGGACGAGAAGGACCTGGGCACCGACCTGGCGAAGGTGCTGATCCCCGAGAGCGACCTGCAGGCCAAAGTGCGGGAGCTCGCCGGGCAGATCGACGCCGACTACGCGGGCAAGGACCTGCTGCTCGTCGGGGTCCTCAAGGGCGCCGTCATGGTCATGGCGGACCTCGCACGGGCGCTGCACACGCCCGCGTCGATGGACTGGATGGCGGTGTCGTCCTACGGATCGGGCACTAAGTCGTCCGGTGTCGTGCGCATCCTGAAGGACCTCGACACCGACATCATCGACCGGCACGTCCTGATCGTGGAGGACATCGTCGACTCCGGGCTGACCCTCTCGTGGCTGGTGAGCAACCTGCGTTCGCGCGGCCCCGCGTCACTGGAGATCTGCGCGCTGCTGCGCAAGCCGGAGGCGGTGAAGACCGACCTCGACGTGAAGTACATAGGGTTCGACATCCCTAACGAGTTCGTCATCGGGTACGGGCTCGACTATGCGGAGAAGTACCGGAACCTGCCGTTCGTGGGGACGCTCGCCCCGCACGTGTACGGCGGCGACGGGTCCTGACCGCCCCGCCCGGCGGGAACGGCCCCCGACGTGCGCCGATCTCCAGATGCAGTCGTACTGGTCACGGGCGCGCACACGAGCCCGGGGAACAAGTAACCGTGACGAATCGTTGCAAGGATCGTTGACGGGTATATGGAAGGGATGCGGGAGAACGGCGTCGGCTGCGTCTCCTGCCCCTGCGGTGTACCGTCGGTGTCCCGGACCCTTGGTTCGGGGGGCCATATGAGGGAAGCCGCCACGGTGGGTCCGGAGCCCAGGGCGACGGTCCCTTCGTTGGACGCATTGTTGATCGCAGTGGCGTTCGTCCCCCCGGGACGGGCGGGGATCGTACACAGACGTTGGTCAGGAGGGACGGGCCCCCTAGGGGTAACCGGATAAATGGACGTGAAGCGCTACTTTCGCGGGCCGCTGCTGTGGATCCTGCTGTTCGGCATCTTGGTCGCCCTCGTCATGTGGGGCGTCAACCCCGGCCGTTCGTTCGAGAAGGTCGACACCTCCGCGGTGGTCAAGGAGATCAACGCCGGCCAGGTGAAATCGGCCAAGATCGTTGACAAGGACCAGCGGATCGAGGTCACCCTCAAGAACGACAAGCGGCAGCAGGCGTCCTGGGTCGACGGCCAGGGGCTCCAGTTGCAGCAGCAGCTGCAGAAGCAGGCCGACGCCGGCCAGTTGTCAGGCGGCTACAACGTTGATGTCCCCAAGCAGAGCTTCTTCCTGAACCTGCTGTTCAGCCTGCTGCCCATCGTGGTCATCGTGCTGATCTTCCTGTTCATCATGAACCAGATGCAGGGCGGCGGCTCGCGGGTGATGAACTTCGGCAAGTCCAAGGCCAAGCTCATCACCAAGGACACCCCGAAGACCACCTTCGCCGACGTGGCCGGGGCCGACGAGGCCCTGGAGGAGCTGGAAGAGATCAAGGACTTCCTGCAGAACCCGGCGAAGTTCCAGTCCATCGGCGCCAAGATCCCGAAGGGCGTGCTGCTGTACGGCCCGCCCGGCACCGGTAAGACGCTGCTGGCGCGCGCCGTGGCCGGCGAGGCCGGCGTGCCGTTCTACTCGATCTCCGGCTCCGACTTCGTCGAGATGTTCGTCGGTGTGGGCGCCTCGCGCGTCCGCGACCTGTTCGAGCAGGCGAAGACCAACGCCCCCTCCATCATCTTCATCGACGAGATCGACGCCGTCGGCCGGCACCGCGGCGCGGGGCTCGGCGGCGGCCACGACGAGCGGGAGCAGACCCTCAACCAGCTGCTGGTCGAGATGGACGGCTTCGACGTCAAGGGCGGCGTGATCCTGATCGCGGCGACGAACCGCCCCGACATCCTGGACCCGGCGCTCCTGCGTCCCGGCCGGTTCGACCGGCAGGTCACCGTGGACCGCCCCGACCTGGAGGGCCGCAAGGGCATCCTGCGGGTGCACGGCCGCGGCAAGCCGTTCGCGCAGGACGTCGACCTCGACGTCATCGCGCGCCGGACGCCGGGCTTCACCGGCGCCGACCTGGCCAACGTCATCAACGAGGCGGCGCTGCTCACCGCCCGCTTCGACCGCAAGCTGATCGACATGGACACCCTCGAGGAGTCCATCGACCGCGTCATGGCGGGGCCGGAGCGCAAGACCCGCGTGATGTCGGAGAAGGAAAAGAAGATCATCGCCTACCACGAGGGCGGGCACGCTCTGGTGGCGCACGCGCTGCCGAACTCCGACCCCGTGCACAAGGTGACGATCCTTCCGCGCGGCCGGGCCCTGGGGTACACCATGACCCTCCCGATGGAGGACAAGTTCCTCACCACGCGCTCGGAGATGACCGACCAGCTCGCCATGCTCCTGGGCGGACGCACCGCCGAGGAACTCGTGTTCCACGAGCCCACCACGGGCGCCGCGAACGACATCGAGAAGGCCAGCTCCATCGCCCGCAACATGGTGACCGAGTACGGCATGAGCGAGCGCCTGGGCGCGCGCAAGTTCGGCTCCGGTCAGGGTGAGGTCTTCCTGGGCCGCGACATGGGGCACGAGCGGGACTACTCCGAGGACATAGCGTCCGCGATCGACGACGAGGTCCGCCGCTACATCGAGGCCGCCCACGACACCGCGTGGGAGATCCTCGTCGAGTACCGGGACGTCCTGGACGAGCTCGTGGTCAACCTGATGGAGAAGGAGACCCTGTCGAAGGACATGGTGCTGGAGATCTTCGCGCCGATCCAGAAGCGGCCGCACCAGAACTCCTACACCGGCTACGGCAAGCGTCTCCCGTCCGACCGTCCGCCGGTGCTGACGCCCAAGGAGCTGGCCCTGCTCGGCCCGCAGGACGTCACCGACCTGACCAAGAACAACGGTCAGGGCGGCGTCACCTCCGAGGCGGTCGACCCCGCCCAGGGTGAGAGCTGACCGTCTTGGCGATTCCGTACGACGAGGCGCCGATCGAGAACGACCCGCCGGGCGAGACCCTGCACGGCGGTCACTTCGACCACGAGCGCATCGAGAAGGCCGTGCGCGAGATCCTGATCGGCATCGGGGAGGACCCCGACCGTGACGGACTCCGCGACACCCCGGCCAGGGTGGCGCGGGCGTACGCCGAACAGTTCGCCGGCCTCAGGCAGACGCCCGAGGACGCGCTCACCACGGTGTTCGACGCCGACCATGAAGAGATGGTCCTGGTGAAGGACATCGAGGTCTACTCCGTCTGCGAGCACCACCTGGTGCCCTTCCACGGGGTGGCCCACGTGGGGTACACGCCCAACAAGAAGGGCCAGATCACCGGTCTGTCGAAGCTGGCACGGCTGGTGGACGTGTACGCCCGCCGGCCGCAGGTGCAGGAGCGGCTGACGAGCCAGGTCGCGGACGCGCTGATGAGCGTGCTGGAGCCGCGCGGGGCGATCGTGGTGATCGAGGCCGAGCATCTGTGCATGACGATGCGGGGCGTGCGGAAGCCGGGCGCGAAGACGGTGACGTCGGCCGTCCGCGGCGACTTCCGCGATCACGCCGAGACCCGCTCCGAGGCGATGAGCCTCATCCTGGGCCGCTACTGACCGTCCTTCCGCTCCCGAGGAGCCAAGGCCGCCTGAACGGGCCTCAGCGTCGCGCTGAGGCCCGTTCTGCTGGTTGGGAGGGCGGCGGCGGCCGTGTCCGGGGCGGTCGAGGCGCCGCGTCGAGGGCGCGGCTCCAAGGCATAGGGTTGGGTGACATGACCAATGCCGTAGTTCCGGGGCTGCCAGCGCCAGGGCGCTGCCTCGTCATGGGCGTGGTCAACGTGACTCCGGACTCGTTCTCGGACGGCGGGGCCTGGTTCGACCCCGAGAAGGCCGTCCGCCATGGGCTGGACCTTGCCGCGGAGGGTGCCGACATCGTCGATGTTGGCGGCGAGTCCACGCGGCCGGGTGCGCAGCGTGTGTCGGAGGACGAGGAACTCCGCAGGGTCATCCCCGTCATAGAGGCGCTCAACGCCGAGAACATCCCGGTCAGTGTCGACACCATGCGCGCGGAGGTGGCGGAGGCCGCCGTCGCCGTGGGTGCCCGGCTGGTGAACGATGTCAGCGGCGGCCTGGCCGACCCGGACATGCCGCGGGTGGTCGCCGCGGCGGGCATTCCCTATGTGGTCATGCACTGGCGCGGCCACAGCCATGACATGCAGACCCGCGCCGTTTACGCGGACGTCGTCCGTGAAGTGCGCGAGGAGCTTCTGCAGAGGGTCGACGCGGTCCTGCGGGAGGGGGTCGACCCGTCGATGATCGTGCTCGACCCCGGCCTGGGCTTCGCGAAGAGTCCCAAGGCGGGCCACAACTGGGCGCTCCTGGCCCGGCTCGACGAGCTGACCTCGACCGGGTACCCGGTGCTGGTCGGTGCGTCGCGCAAGAGCTTCCTCACGAAACTGCTGGCCGAACCCGACGGAACCCCCCGTGCGTTCGCCGAATGCGACGACGCCACCGTCGCCACCACGTCCCTGGCCGCGGCGGCCGGGGCGTGGTGCGTGCGGGTCCACCGCGTCCGCCCGAACGCGGACGCGGTGCGCGTGGCGGCCGCCATCAGCGCGGCCCGCCCGTCCGATGACGAGATCTCAGAACCGGGTGGGGCGGACGGCCGCGCCCGGCAAGGGGGACACCGCGTATGAGCCGTGCCGTCAACCGCGCCGATGTGGACGAGGTCCACGCCGAGTTCTACGCGGCGTTCGAGGCCGGCGACTTCGACCGGATGTCGGCGGTGTGGGCCGACGGCCCGTACGCGCCCGGTGTCTCCTGCGTGCATCCCGGCTGGACGATGCTCCGCGGACGTGACGAGGTGCTGCGTTCCTGGGCGCTCATCATGGCCAACACGACCTACATCCAGTTCGTGCTGACCGATGTCGAGACGGACGTGTACGGCGATCACGCCGTGGTGACGTGCAAGGAGAACGTCCTCACCGCCGATGAGGACACCGAGGCCGGGTTCCTCGCGGGAGGAAGCATCGTGGCCACGAACGTGTTCGTACGGTCGGACGGGGAGTGGAGGCTCCTGCTCCACCATGGTTCGCCCGTCCTCAACGTCGTGGATGCAGAGGAAGAATGACTCTCGACCGCAGTGAGGCTCTGGACCGCATCGAGTTGCGCGGCCTCCGGGCGCGGGGGCGGCACGGCTGCCTGCCCGCGGAGCGCGAACTCGGCCAGGTGTTCGTGGTGGACGCCGTCCTAGGCCTCGATACCCGCCCCGCCGCCGCCGGCGACGACCTCTCGCGTACCGTCGACTATGGGAGCCTCGCCGGCCGTCTGGTCGAGGCCGTCGAGGGCGAGCCCGTCAATCTGATCGAAACGCTGGCCGACCGGCTGGCGACTATATGTCTGGAAGATAGGGCGGTGTCCGAGGTGGAGATCACCGTCCACAAGCCGAGCGCCCCCGTGCCGCACCCCTTCACGGACGTCGCCGTGAAGATCAGGAGGAGTCGCCCATGACAGCGTCCGACCGCATGCACGACCGCACCGCCACCGGCGGCCACATGCTCGTCCAGCATCGCGTCGTGTTCTCGATCGGCAGCAACCTCGGGGACCGGCTCGACAACATCCAGGGGGCGGTCGACGCGCTGTTCGACGCGCCCGGCCTCAACTTCGTGGCGTTCTCCCCGGTCTACGAGACCGCGCCGTTCGCGCCTCCCGGCGAGACCATCCCCGAGCAGGGGGACTTCCTCAACGTCGTGTTGGTGGCCGACACGCGGCTGGCACCGGAGAACCTGCTCGAACGCGTATTGAACATCGAGAACTCCATGCGGCGCGAGCGCGAGGTCCGCTGGGGTCCGCGCACGCTCGACATCGACATCGTCGTGTTCGGCGACATCTCCTCCGATGACCCCGACCTGACGCTTCCGCACCCGCGCGCGCACGAGCGCGCGTTCGTTCTCGTCCCGTGGGCGGACATCGAGCCGGACGTCCTGCTGCCCGGGCACGGCCGCGTCGGCGACCTCGCCCAGGCGAAACAGTCCGAAGGTGGCCCGTCGGTCGTTCGCCGACGGGAGGACATGGCACTGCAGCAGCCTGCATGAAACCGTCCCGCCCCCTGTTCCTCGCCGCTCTGGTGGTCGTCGTCGCGGTGGTCACCTGGGCGGTGCTGCGTTCCGCCTACGTCTCGCTGCCCCCGCTTCCGTGGACGGCGGTGCCGACGCTGCTTCTGCTCGCCCTGGGCGAGGGTTTCAGCGGCTGGAACGTGCTGCGCCGCATCCGCCGCAAGCCCGGCAGGCAACGCATGCCCGAGCCCGGCCGCAAGTCGCCCAAGCCGATCGAGCCGATGGCCGTCGCACGGCTGGCCGCCCTGGGGAAGGCGAGCGCGCACACCGCCGCCCTGATCGCGGGCGTGTTCGGCGGCTTCGCCATCAACCTGGCGACCCAGTTGGACAAGCCGACCCCCCGCCACGACTTCTTCGTCAGCGGCGCCACGTTCCTCGCGGCCGTCGTGCTGGTGGCCGCGGCGTTCTTCCTGGAGTACGCGTGCCGCGTCCCCAAGGACCCGGACGAAGAGGAACGCGACCGCCGCGCCTCCCGCGCCTAGAGGCGCCGCCCAGGGCGCTTAGGGGCGCCCGGTCATTTGTCGATGTCGCCCACGACGAAGAACATCGAGCCCAGGATGGCGATCATGTCGGCGACCAGGTTGCCAGGCAGGAGTTCCGTCAGGACCTGGATGTTGTTGAAGGACGCGGACCGCAGTTTCATCCGCCACGGGGTCTTCTCGCCGCGCGACACGAGGTAGTAGCCGTTGATGCCGAGGGGGTTCTCCGTCCAGGCATAAGTGTGGCCCTCGGGGACCTTGAGGACCTTCGGCAGACGCTGGTTGATCGGGCCGGGCGGGAGTTCGGCGAGGCGCTCCAGGCAGGCGTCGGCGAGATCGAGGGACGCGTGGACCTGGTCGAGGAGGCATTCGAAACGGGCCAGGCAGTCGCCTTCCGTGCGGGTGACCACACGGACGTCGAGGTCGCCGTAGGCGAGGTAAGGCTCGTCCCTGCGGAGGTCGAAGTCGAGCCCGGACGCTCGTGCGATGGGCCCCGACACCCCGTACTGGAGGATCTGCTCCTGGGTGAGGACACCGACGCCTCTCGTGCGAGCGCGAAAGATCTCGTTGCCCATGATGATGTCGTCGATGTCGCCCATGCGGGAGCGGACCTCGGACACGGCCGTCCGCGCGCGCGCCGTCCAGCCGGCCGGAAGCTCGTCCTTCAGCCCGCCGACCCGGTTGAACATGTAGTGCATGCGTCCACCGGAGATCTCCTCCATCACCCGCTGCAACGCCTCACGCTCGCGGAACGCGTAGAAGATCGGGGTGATGGCGCCCACTTCCAGCGGATACGAACCGAGGAACATCAAATGGTTCAGGATCCGGTTCAGCTCGGCCAGGAGGGTCCTCATCCATACGGCGCGTACGGGGACCTCCATGCCGAGCATCCGTTCGACGGCGAGAACGACGCCCAGCTCACTGGAGAACGCCGACAGCCAGTCATGGCGGTTCGCCAGCACGATGATCTGCCGGAAGTCCCGGACCTCGAAGAGCTTCTCCGCGCCGCGGTGCATGTAGCCGACGATGGGTTCCGCGGCCGAGATGCGCTCCCCGTCCAAGGTCAGCTTCAACCGGAGCACACCGTGCGTGGACGGGTGCTGGGGGCCGATGTTCAGGGTCATGTCCTCGGTGGCGAGCTCCTTGGCGCCCGCACCGATCCCGACGATCCGCTCGGTGGTCATGGTCGCGCCTCCGCCGCTCCGATCACCGCTTCATGGTCCCATGGCGAGCGGTACTCGTTTTCCGGTTGACTAGGGGGCGATGAACCCGAGCCATGGCGAGCCGCCCTACGAGCCCGCCGCGCAGCCTGGACCCCAGGGCGCGGCGCACCCGCCCGTGCCCCCTGGGCCGGGTCTTGGCGGTCAACCGCCAGGCCAAGTACCGGCACATTACCCACCGCCGCAGACGCCGCCACAGCAGGCCCCTCAGCACGCACCTCCGGTCTACCGCGCCGACCAGGCGTTCGAGCCGGGCGGCGGCCTCCAGTGGGCGCTCATCTCCAAGCGCCACGCCTGGCACAGGCTTCTCACCGCCGTTCTCTGGGCGATTCCCATCGGTGGTGTGGGCGCGTTCATCGTGTGGCGGAACGGCAGCGTGCTCGCCGCCGTGATGTGGGTCGCCGCCGTGATACTGGGCGCCGCCCTCACCTGGCTGGTCGCCGAACTGGACCGCAGGGCGTACGGGTACGCCGAGCGTGCGGACGACCTCATCGTCACGCACGGGGTGTTCGTCAAGCGCCTCATCGTCGTCCCCTATGGGCGTATGCAGTTCGTGGACGTCACGGCAGGGCTCCTTGAGCGGTGGATGGGGATCGCCACCGTGCGGATGCACACCGCCGCCGCGGCCACGGACGCGACCATTCCGGGCCTTCCCACCGCTGAGGCCGCCCTGCTGCGCGACCGTCTCGCCCAGAAGGGCGAGGAGCGGAGCATGGGGCTATGAGCGGCCCCTATGGCCCGTACGGCCCGCCGGGTCCACCCGGCCCTTACGGCCCGCCGGGACGGCCGGGCCCAGGGCCGTACGGACCCCAGGCACGTCCAGGCCCGCCTTACGGACCCCCAGGCCGGCCCCCCGGTCCTCCGTATGGCCCGCCGCGCCCTCCATACGGCTACGGCCCACCTCCCGGCTACCGCCCGCCGGTCCGGTTCTCCGAGGGCACGCACAGGCTTCACTGGGCGACCGCCCCACTGCGCGCCTTCATCTTTCTCATCATCTACTTCGTCTTGCTGGGCTTCCCTCTTCTGCTGACCCAGACCGAAGACGGCATCACCCTGGCGCTCACCCCTGAGGTGATCCTCAGGTTCATCGTCGTGACCGTCCCCATGGGACTGATCGCGGTGGGCACGGGTCTCTGGACGTGGCTCGCCCTGCGTTTCCGTATCGACAGCGACGACCTCGTCGTGGAGACTGGGATCCTGCGTAAGAACAAGCGCCGCATTCCGCTATCGCGTATTCAGGCCATCGATCTCGTCCGTCCGCTGGTGACGAGGGTGTTCGCCCTGGCGGAAGTACGGGTGGAACTGGCCGGCGGTGAGCAGAGCGAGATCGCCCTCCGCTACCTGGGGCGGAACTCCGCCCAGCAGTTGCGCGCCGAACTCCTCGCCCGCGCCGCCGGACTGCCGGGTCACACGCCGGAGGCACCCGAACGCCACGTCTGGCGTGTGCCGTTCGGTGCGCTGTTCGCGTCCCTCCTCGTACGGCTGCCCGTCCTGGGGACGGCGCTGCTGTTCCTGGCGTCCCTCGTCTTCCTCGTCATGTACGCGGAGGGCGGGATGCTGGCGGTCACCGTCCCCGTCCTGCTCGGGCTCATCAGGGCCGTGATCGCACCTTTGGTGATGTACGCCAACTTCACGGTCGCGATGTCACCGGACGGCATCCGCCTGCGCTACGGGCTGCTGGAGACCCGCATGCAGACGCTCCCTCCAGGCCGTGTCCAGGCCGTCAGTATTGTCGAACCGGTGATCTGGCGGAGCCTCGGCTGGGCACGTGTCGAGGTCACCGTCGCCGGTTACGCGGGTGAGCGCCAGGCACTGTCCTCGACCCTGCTGCCGGTCGCGCCGCGCCACGTGGCGATGCACCTCGTCTCGCAGGTCTTCCCCGGGACGCACGTCGATGCGGTTCCCCTTGTCCCCGCGTCCTCCAAGGCCGTGGCGATCGACCGCGCGGACGGCGCCGGAACCGACGACGTGGTCTTCGTGACCCGGCACGGCTGGCCCTGCCGACGCACCGACGTGATCGCCCACGCGCGCGCGCAGAGCGTGCGGCTCACCGCGAACGTGTTCCAGCGGCTGCTCGGCCTGGCCACCGTCCACGTCGACGCACCTCCGGGGCCGGTGCAGGTCGCCGCCACGGACCGCGACCTGGGTGAGGCTCGGGCGATCGTCGAGAGCACCGCCGGCCGGGCGCTGGCCGCCCGCCGCGCGGGCGGCGGAGACCCGACCCACTGGGCCCGCTGACGACTTTTCCACAGAACCGCGTTCTACTTCCATGCCTCCACGTCGCCCTCGACGATGGAACCGGTCGGCCCGCCCAAGGGGGGAGGGCAGGCCGACCGCCCATCGACGGAGGCGATCAACGTGGAGCAAGGCCAGGCGAATACACCAGGAGTGTCAGGGAGCGACCGCCGTCGCGTGGAAGTACGTGTCCCCGAAAGGCACCTTCTTCGTAGTGAAGGCGATCTTTCCGGGGCACAGACCGCGGTCGCGCAGGTCGCTGACGATCCGCGGCACGGCGTCAACGGAGGCTTGTGCCCAGTCGTGCATCAGGATGATGCCGCCCGGCTGGAGGGTGCGTGCGGCCGCCACGATCTCATCGGTGCTCGCTCCGGCCCAGTCGCGCGAGTCGACCGTCCACAGCACCTCCAGGACGCGCAGGCGAGCCTCATCCGCCCTGACCTGGTCGCTGACCTCCCCATAGGGCGGACGGAAGAGCGTGGGCCACCGACCGGTGATCCGGTGCAGGGTCAACTGAGTCCCCAGGATCTCCTTGAACGCGTCGGGTTCCCCCAACTGGGGCAGGTGCGGATGAGTGTTGGTGTGGTTGCCGATCCACATGCCGGCGCGCTGCTCCGCGCGCACGAGGTCAGGGCGGGCCTCGGCGTTGTTCCCCTGGTTGAAGAAGGTGGCCCGGGCGCCAGCGGCGCGAAGTCTGTCCAACAGCGTCGGCAACGTGGCGGCGGTCGGCCCGTCATCGAAGGTGAGCGCCACATACCCGTTCGGGCAACGCGAGTGCGAATCCGCGACGGCGGCATGCCCGGCCACCGGGCTCATCGCGACGACGGCCGCGGCAGCGGCCACCGCCCCCGAGGAGGCCACCACCCGACGAGACCGACCGGACGACCGCGACATCTTGATCATCATTTCTCCACTGGACGAGGGAAGCGAGTTCGGACAGGCGACTAGGGGGAGCGCGGAGACGACCCCTCCTCAGCACGCACACCGGACACCGAGGGTTCTGGCAGGCCGCCAAGACGGCGACGAACTGGACTCGGCCACGACGCACGCCGCGCGGCCCGAGTCTGGGCTGGGGGCGCAACGGGCGCGGGGGCGCGGCGGACGAGCAAGCGGGCGAGCAGGAGGCGTACGAGCAAGGGGGTGCTCAGGAGGTGGACGAGTAAGGCGGTGGTCTGGAGGCGGACACGAGTGAGGGGGTGGTCAGGAGGCGGACGAAGCAACGCGAGGGAAAAGGCGGCGAACTGGGCTTGACCGCCGGTGCGGTGCGGCGGACTCACATGGGCGACGGACAGGAGTAGGGGGACGGGGGAGCGGAGGACGAGTGAGCGGAGGACGAGTGAGTAGAGGACGAGTGAGTGGAGGACGAGCGAGCGGAGGACAGGGAGAACGGAGGATGGGAGAGCGGAAGTTTCGAAACTTATCGGGGGTATTGTTCGGTCAACGTACGACGCCCTGCGGATGGGGTCAATGGAGCGACCGAGCTTTGATGAGGCGAATTTTGGGATGCGAGGGCGCGATGGCTCTGGAGTGCGGATTGGTCGAGGAGTGCTTGACGCGTCGATGTGCCCGGCGTACGTTCGGGCTCCGATCCGAAACTGATCGAAACATTTCGAACGTTCTGCGGAGTCGATCGGAGACCTGTGGTGAGACGATTCACGCCCGACCACGTCCGGCGGCCGGCACGGGGGGCGGGCGCGCGCGTGCCGCGTGCGACCCCCGCCGCCCGGCTCGTGGCCGTACTCATGCTCGCGGCCGGTCTCGTCGCAGCCTCGTTGACGGGAGCGGAGGGTGCGCCCCGAAACGACGGCGGCCACGCGGCGCCGAAGTTCGGGGGCCACTGGGTCGACAGCTGGGTTTCGATGCCGCAGCTGACCGAGCCGGGGAACATGCCTCCCGCACCGTTCACACAGGACGGCAAGGTCTTCGACGACGCGACCCTGCGGCAGACGGTCCGCGTGTCCGTGGGCGGCCGGAACCTGCGGCTGCGGTTCTCCAACGCGTTCGGCGGAGCCGCACTCCCGATCACCAGGGTCTCTGTAGCGCTCCCCGGCGGTGGGCAGGCGGGCGTCAGCTCCATCGAGCCGAAGACGTCCCGGCCGGTGACCTTCCATGGGAAGACGTCCGTGGTGATACCGGTCGGTGCGCAGATGGTGTCCGACCCGCTGAAGTTCCCGGTAGCGCCCCGATCGAACCTCACGGTCACGATCTACCTGGCGGACGGCCAGGCGTCGACCGACATCACGTCCCACCCCGGCTCCCGGACCACGTCGTACATGCTGGCCGGCGACCACGTCGCCGACACCGACCTGGCAGGGGCGACCCGTGCCGACCACTGGTATTTCCTGAGCGGTCTCGAGGTGTGGGCCAAGCCCGCCACGGCGGCGGCGGTCATGCTCGGCGACTCCCTCACCGACGGCCGCGGGTCCACGACGAACGGGAACGACCGCTGGCCCGACCAGCTCCTGGACCGGCTGCAGTCCCACCCGTCCACGTCCGACATCGCGATCGTGAATCAGGCCGCCGGCGGGAACCGCGTCCTCAACGACGGCCTCGGCCCCAACGTGCTCGCCCGGTTCGACCGGGACGTGCTGGCGCAGAGCGGCGTCGAGTGGCTCGTCGTCTTCGAGGGCGTCAACGACATCGGCACCGCCGAAGCCGCGCCGGCGGCGCAGAAGCAGGTCGCCGACAGCCTGATCGCGGCCTACGACCAGATCATCGTCCGCGCTCACGCCCAGGGCATCCGCGTGTACGGCGCGACGCTCACTCCGTTCGGCGGCAACACCATGTACGACGACCCGGACGGCTACCGGGAGGAAGCCCGCCAAACCGTCAACACGTGGATCCGCACCAGCGGCCGATTCGACGCCGTGATCGACTTCGATCGCACCGCCCGCGACCCGTCCGCCCCCGACCAGCTGCTCCCCGCCTTCGACGTCGGCGACCACCTGCACCTGAACCCGACCGGCTACAAGGCACTAGCCGACGCCGTCCCCGCCGGTCTCCTGAGGCACCGACCGCTTCCTCCGACCTTCGCCTTCAACTAGGCCGACGACCGATGCCACGACCCCCCAGGCCAGCTCCATCGTCACGTGCCCGTCTCGACCTGTGTGTTGAACGAGGCGGCTGCTCAACGGCTCTTGGGGCGGGCTGTGCGTGTTGGTTCGGGGTGATTGGGCTTTTTTGGTGGGTGGGTCGGGGTGGAGCACGCCAGCTGCCGGGGTCGGGTCGGCCGAGTAGTGGGAGCAGACGGTGACCCGAGTCGTTCGGTGGCTGGCGCCTCGTCGGCGCCCTCCCCGCACCGCCGTGCGGGGAGGGCGCTGCGGGATGCGCATAATCTTCGGACTATGAGTGATGTGGCCTATGACCCGTGGTCCGCCGAGTTCGTGGCGGACCCCTACCCGGCATTCGAGCGGCTCCGCGCGGAACGGCCGGTGTTCTTCCACGAGCCGACCGGGCAGTGGGTGATCAGCCGGTATGAGGACATTGACGCGCTGCTGCGGAACAGGCGGCTCGGACGGTCGTATCTCCACATCGCGGGCCACGAGGAGTTCGGCCAGCAGCCGGAGGCCGACTTCCTGAAGCCGTTCTGGGACCTGATCCGCGCCGGGATGCTGGACGTGGAGCCGCCCGTCCACACGCGGCTGCGGCGCCTCGTGTCCAAGGCGTTCACCGCCCGGATGGTGGAGGGGCTGCGGCCGACGATCCGGCGGCTCGCCGGCGAGCTGGCCGAGGCGCTGGCCGCGAAGGGCGGCGGTGACCTGCTCGCCGAGGTCGCCGAGCCGCTGCCGGTGAACGTGATCGCCGAGATGCTCGGCGTCCCCGTCGAGGACCGCCCCCTCCTGCGCCCGTGGTCGGCCGACATCTGCGGCATGTACGAACTGAACCCGCCGGAGGACGTGCAGCACACGGCCGTCCGCGCCGCCGTCGAGTTCTCCGACTACCTGCGCGGCCTCGCGCGCACGCGACGGGAGGAGCCGCGCGATGATCTCATCAGCGCGCTCGCCCAGGTCGTGGACGAGGGCGACCGCCTCACCGAGGACGAGCTGATCGGTACCTGCGTCCTGCTCCTCAACGCGGGCCACGAGGCCACGGTCAACGCGACCGGCAACGGCTGGTGGTCGCTGTTCCGCAACCCCGGGGAGCTGGAGCGGCTCCGCGCCGACCACTCGCTCGTCCCCACGGCCGTCGAGGAACTGCTCCGCTACGACACGCCTGCGCCCATGTTCGAACGCTGGGTGCTGGAGGACATCACGGTCGCCGGCGTCGACATCCCTCGCGGCTCCGAGGTGGCGTTGCAGTTCGCGTCCGCCAACCGGGATCCCGAGGTGTTCGCCGACCCGGGACGTCTCGATCTGTCCCGTGACCCGAACCCGCACATCACGTTCGGGCTCGGCATCCACTACTGCCTGGGCGCCCCGCTCGCGCGCATCGAACTCGCCGAATCCTTCGGGGCGCTATTGCGGGTGGCACCGGATCTCCGCCTGTCCGAAGAACCGCAGTGGAAGCCCGGCTACGTCCTGCGCGGCCTGCAAGCCCTCCACGTAGAGCGCTGACCGATTCGGGCGGCCGGTTCGCCGTACCAACGCCATCCGAACCTCGGCCTGCCGTTTCGCCCCGGCATTTCCGTCGCAGGACTGCCGGACCGCGGGTGCCGCCGCCACGCTAGGCGGCGGCGCCCACGGCCCGACGCTGCCTACTAAAACTCTTCCTTACGTTGGCTACTTGGGATGCCGGTGGGGGCTCCTGCCGACGCTCTTGGTCCGGAGCTCTTGGGGTGTTCAGGGGTTAGGGCGGTGGGGAGTGGGATGCTCACCGTCTGGGTGAGCCAGCCGAAGCCGCCCAGGCCGGTCGGGTCGGTCAGTTCGGCGTCTTCGCCGGCGCGGCAGAGGGCCGCCACGTAGGCGCGGGGGTCGCTGTGCGCCAGGGCCAGGGGTGGACGGGCGCCGGACAGGCCCAGGGCGCGCAGGGCGTCGCGCTGGGTGGTCAGCAGGGTGGACGTGGCGCCGGCGCGTTCGCCCGCGGTGGTGCAGGCGTCCAGTGCGACGTGCGCGGTGACGTCGCATGATCCGTCCGGGACGGCGGGGACGGTGGCGCCGTCGCGGTAACCGGTCAGCGTTCCGTAGACGGGGCGGGCCTCGCGCGAGTGGGAGTAGTCGACGGCGAGCGCCAGCCCGCGGGACAGCCGTCCGATCACGGACGCCCAGGCGTTGCAACGAGGGTGGCCGATCTCGGCGCGGTCACCGGGTTCGCTGAGCGGCCACCAGCGCTCCAGCCAGGCGTGGTCCTCGGCGGACGGCGACGGGCCCGGACGCTCGGTGCCGGTGGACGGGTCGACGAGCACGGTCCGGATGCCCTCCGGGGTGCTTTCGACGACGTCCAGCGGCACGTTGTCGAGCCACTCGTTCGCCACGGCCAGCCCCGTGATGCGGCGGGGAAGGTCCGGCCGCCAGACGATCTGGGACGGGACGTCGGCGGGCCGCGGCGCGATCTCCACCGCCGTCGGGACGAGCCGGGACGCCAGGTCGGCGGGCGCGCAGGCCAGGATGTTGCTCAGCAGGCGCCCCGACCCCGCGCCGATGTCGACGACGTCCAGCCGCTCCGGACGGCCGAGCAGGGCGTCGACCTCGGCCAGCAGGCGGACGATGGCGGCGGCGAAGCGCGGTGAGGCGTGCACCGACGTGCGGAAGTGCTCGGCCGGACGTTCCCCGCGCCGGTAGAAGCCGTCCTCCCCGTACAGCGCCCGTTGCATCGCCGTGCGCCATGTCAGCCATTCGGAAACCAACGCCGCCACACCTGTGACGTTACCGCGCGCGGCGCCGCGCACCGCCCCATCCTTGGGGTGGACGTGTGTCCGACCTGCGGCTGATCCGTGCTTACCGGTGCTTACATACGCTGTCGGCATGGTGGCGAACGTGTGGGAGTGGCTGCGGCGTAAGACGCCGCTGGTCGACGCGTTCTTCGCGGCACCGATCCTGTTGCTCGCCGTCCCCTCGCTGTTGGGCGGGACGTACGGGATGGGCGTCCTGCAGTACGGGTTCCTGACAGTTCTCCTCACGGGTCCGCTCGTCTTGCGCCGGACGTACCCGCGCACGGTCCTCGCCGTCATCGCGCTGGTCTCGTTCGTCCAGTGCGTGGCGGGCCTGCAGCTGGTGCAGGGGAACATCGCCGTCCTGATGGCGATCTACACGGTCACGGCGGGCTACTCGATCCGCTGGGGGATCGCGGCCGCGCTGGTCGGCGTGACCGGCGCGGGCATGGCCGCGTGGAGGTACCCGTCCGGCGCCGACGACCGCAAGTACACGTTCGTGATGCTGGGGCTGCTGGTGGCCGGGGTCTACGTGCTGGGCCTGCACATGCGGACGCGCCGCGCGTACCTGCGCTCCGTCGAGGAGCGGGCGGAGCGGCTGGAGCGCGAACGGGACAACGAGGTCAAGGTGGCCATGGCCGCCGAACGCGCTCGTATCGCCCGGGAGTTGCACGATGTCGTGGCGCACAACGTCAGCGTGATCGTCGTGCAGGCCGACGGGGCGTCCTACGCGATCGACACCGATGTGGGACGGGCCAGGCAGGCGCTCGAAACGATCTCCTCGACGGGGCGGCTCGCGCTCGCGGAGATGCGGCGGCTCCTCGGCGTCCTGCGCGAGGACGACGACGCCGGGGCGTTCGCGCCGCAGCCGGGCGTCGCCGAGCTGGACGACCTGCTGGAACAGGTCCGCGCGTCCGGGGTGGCGGTGACGTACGAGGTGGACGGGACGCCCGCGGCCATGTCGGAGGGACGCCAGCTCACCGTCTTCCGGATCGTCCAGGAGGCGCTGACCAATACGCTCAAGCACGGCGGTCCGCGGGTGAGCGTGTCGGTCCGGCTGAGTTACGCGGACGACGCGCTGGAGATCCGGGTGGCGGACGACGGCCGCGGCGCGGCGGCGTTCGACGACCACCGCGGCCACGGCCTCGCGGGGATGCGCGAGCGCGTCGCCGTGTACGGGGGCGACGTCCGGGCGGCGCCGCGCCCCGGCGGGGGGTTCGAGGTGGTCGCGCGGCTCCCGGTGCGCGAGGAGATCGCCGCATGAGGCACGCGGACGAGGAGTGGGCATTGACGGAGACCGACGACGCGGCGAGGCCCATCCGGGTGGTGCTCGTGGACGACCAGGAGCTGGTGCGCGCCGGGTTCAAGATGGTGCTGGACGCGCAGCCCGACATCGAGGTCGCGGGCGAGGCGGGCGACGGCGTGCAGGCGCTCGACCTGCTGCGCGGCACGCGGGCCGACGTCGTCCTCATGGACGTCCGGATGCCGCGGATGGACGGGATCGAGGCGACCCGCCGGATCGTGGCGCAGTCCGGGCCGAAGGTCGTCATCCTGACCACCTTCGACCTCGACGAGTACGCGTTCGCGGCGATCAAGGCGGGGGCCGGCGGGTTCATGCTGAAGGACGCCGGCCCGGCGCAGCTCATCGAGGCGATCAAGGCGGTGCACTCGGGGGACGCGGTCGTCGCGCCGAGCACGACCAAGCGGCTGCTGGACCGGTTCGCGGTGCACCTGCCGGACGCGGAGGAGAAGGCGGGCGGCGCGCTGGAGACGCTCACCGAGCGTGAGGGCGAGGTGCTGCGTCTGGTCGCGCGCGGCATGTCGAACGCGGAGATCGCGGGACGGCTGTACGTCTCCGAGGCGACGGTGAAGACGCACATGGGACGGATCCTGATGAAGCTGGGCCTTCGGGACAGGGTTCAGGCGGTGGTTTTCGCCTACGAGACGGGCCTGGTCAAAAGCGGCCAAAGTGGTCACGGTCTGTAACAAACTGATTACTCCATGGTGACTATTTGCCCTCACCGTGACGGTTGGCATTGCCCTACCTGAGAGTAGCTGGGTAACTACGGTACGCGACGCCGTCTTCGCGGGCGACGTCGGCAATGTCAGAACGGGCCTGCTAAGCCCACGTACGGGAGGACTTACGTTGTTCAAGAAGCTTGCCGTCTCCGGCATCCTCGGCCTCGCCGTGGCCGGCTCCGCACTGGCCGCGACGCCCGCCTACGCCTCCGCTTACGGCGGCGGCTGGGACCACGGCCACCACGGCCACCACCACGGCGGCGGGGCCGGCAACGGCAACACCACCGCCGGCAACTTCGGTGTGCTGAACGGCACCCAGGTGGTCGCCCCGATCTCCGCCGCCGTCGACGTCTGCGGCAACGCCGTCGCCGTGTTCGGCATCGCGAACTCGGGCGGCTGCAAGGGCGGCGCGCACGCCAGCAACGGCTGATTCCGACGACGGGTCCCCACACCCGTCACCGAAGCGCCGGAGACCCCGCACCGGGTCTCCGGCGCTTCGCCTTGCCAGGCACCCGCCGCGCCGACCCGCCGCGCTGCCCGGCCGCGCTGCCCGGCCGCGCTGCCCGGCCGCGCTGCCCGGCCGCGCTGCCCGGCCGCGCTGCCCGGCTGCGCCAACCGGCCCGTTGCCCGGCCCGTTGCCCGGCTGCGTTGCCCGGCTGCGCCGGCCGGTCCGTCGGCCGGTCCGTCGGCCGGGCCGCTGACCGGGCCGCCGCGCGGGCCGGGGGGCTGGGCTGGGGCGCAACGGGCGCGGGGGTCGGTGGTTGGGGGGACGGGCGCGTACGACTCAGGTCGTACGCGGGCGGCTCGGATGGCCGGAAGAGTGACGGAGAGCGTGGACGCCGGGCCGATGGCGGCGGCGCCGCGGATTCCTAGCGTGGTCCTCGATCGATCGCGAGCACGGAACGAGCGCCGGACCGGGCGCTCAACGCCGCGAAGAGACCCTGAAGGAGTCACCGTGACCAGCACGTTCGCCGACCCGCCCTGGGGAGCCTCCGCCGACGCAGCGCCGCCGGCCGTCACGGCCGAGGGCGTGTCGAAGGTGTACGGGTCCGGCGACGCGGCCGTGCACGCACTGCGCGGTGTCGACGTCGGGTTCGCGCGGGGCGCGTTCACCGCGATCATGGGCCCGTCCGGGTCCGGGAAGTCGACGCTGATGCACTGCCTCGCCGGGCTGGACACCGTCAGCGGCGGCCGCATCATGCTCGGCGATGCCGAGATCACCCGGATGGGCGACCGGCACCTGACGCTGATGCGCCGCGACCGGGTCGGCTTCGTGTTCCAGGCGTTCAACCTGCTCCCGACCCTCACCGCCGAGCAGAACATCCTCTTGCCCTTGGAGTTGGCCGGACGCAAGCCAGACCGCGCCTGGTTCCGGCAGGTCGTGGACGTCCTCGGCCTGGGCGACCGCCTAGGGCACCGTCCGTCCGAGCTGTCGGGCGGCCAGCAGCAGAGGGTGGCGTGCGCGCGCGCCATCGTCGCCCGTCCCGAGGTCATCTTCGCGGACGAGCCAACAGGAAACCTGGACTCGCGGGCAGGCGCGGAGGTCCTCGGGTTCCTGCGCTCGTCCGTCCGGGAGATGGGCCAGACGATCGTGATGGTCACCCATGACCCGGTGGCCGCCTCCTACGCCGACCGTGTGGTCTTCCTACGGGACGGTGAGATCGTCTCCGAGATCCTCCAGCCGACCCCGGAAGCCGTCCTGGACCGGCTCAAGGCTCTGGGGGCGTGATGCTGAAAACGACCCTGGCGGGCCTGCGCGCCCACAAACTGCGCCTGCTCCTTACCGCAGTGGCCATCACCCTTGGCGTCGGCTTCATTTCCGGCACGTTCGTCCTGACGGACACCATGAACAAGGGCGTCGCCAAGACGTTCGCACGGTCGGCCGACAAGGTGGACGTCGCCGTCGTCCCCGATGAGCACGCGACCGATGGCCTCCCGATGCCGCTGCTCCAGAAGGTGCGCTCCCTACCCGGAGTGACCGACGCCCAAGGCGCGGTGAAGGGCGAGGCCGCCCTGGTGGGCAAGAACGGTAAGACGGTCGGCGACTTCCCCACGATGGGCATGTCCGTGCCGTCCGGGCGCCTGCTGCGCTACGACATCGACAAGGGGCGACCTCCGTCCAACGGCGGCGAGACCGTCATCGACAGCAAGGTCGCCAAGCGTGAGGGCTTCACCGTCGGCGACACGGTGACGGTCCTGGACGCCGAGAACCGGCCGCACCGGTTCAGCGTCGTCGGGCTGGTCGACTTCGGCATCGACCAGGAGGCGAGCATCTTCGGCGCGGTCGGGTTCGACCCGGCGACCGCCGTCCGGATGACCGGGCAGAAGAACTACCAGGAGATCGACATCGCGGGCACGGTGCCGACGGCCGCCGTGAAGGCCGCCGTCGGCCCCGGCCAGCGCGTCTACACCGGCAAGGAGCTCGGCGCGAAGCTGGCGAAGGCGGCGGGCGCCGACACCGAGATCATCCGCGCCGGCCTGCTGATCTTCGCGCTGGTCGCGATGCTGGTGTCCGCCCTGGTCATCTACAACACGTTCGCGATCCTGGTCGCGCAGCGGATGCGGGAGATGGCGCTGCTGCGCTGCGTCGGTGCGACCCGCCGGCAGATCTTCGGCGGCGTCCTCACCGAGTCCGCGGTGGTGGGCCTGACCGGTTCGCTGCTCGGCATCGCCGCCGGCGTCGGGCTCGGGCAGGGCGCGCTCGTCCTGGTCAGCCGGCTGAACGGCAACGTGGCGCTCACCGCCCCGTCCCTCGCGCCGCGGACGGTCCTGATCGGCCTCGCGGTCGGCGTCGTCGTGACCGTGCTGTCGGCGATGCTGCCCGCCCGCGCGGCGACCGGCGTCGCGCCCGTCCAGGCCCTGCGCGCCGAGACCGAGCCGGGCGGCGGACGGTTCCGGCTCGGCGTCCGGCGCACCGCCGCCGCCGTCCTGCTGGGCGCCGCCGGCCTCGCGATCGGCCTGTACGGGGCGCTGGTGATGCAGAAGGGCCAGACCGCGATGTTCGCGGTCGCGTTCTCCGGATGCGTCTTCTTCCTCGCGGTGGTCGCCGGGATGCCGGCGCTGGTCCGCCCGCTCGGGCGGTTCGCGGGCGCGATCCCGGCGCGGCTCGGCGGCGTCCCCGGACGGCTGGCGGTCGCGAACGCGCGCCGCGCCCCGCGCCGCACCGCCACCACCACGATCGCGCTGACCGTCGGCGTCGGGCTGATGAGCCTGTTCGCGGTCGTCGCGGCGAGCGGCAAGGCGACGGCGGTCAAGGAGCTGGACGAGCAGTTCCCCGTCCAGTTCAGGATCGCCGCGCAGAACGCCGAGAACCTCCCGGCCGCGCTCGGCGACGACCTGCGGAAGCGGCCCGGAGTGGAGCAGGTCGTCGAGATGCGCGACAAGGAGACCGAGGTCGGAGGCGAGGACGCGTCGATCACGACGGTGACCGCGTCCGCGTGGGGCACGATCGCGAAGCCGAAGATGAAGACCGGGTCGGTCTCCGACCTGAAGCCGGGCACGGCCCTGGTGGACGAGAGCGCCGCGAACGTCCCGGGCCGGCAGGTCGCCGAGACCCTCCAGGTCAGGACGCGGCACGGGGTCGTCCCCGTCAAGATCAGCGGGATGTACGAGCTGGGCGGCCAGTTCACCGGGATCGTCGTCCCCGAGGCCGACTTCGTCCGGTACTTCGGCGCCGTGGACCCGGCCGAGATCTTCGTCAAGACCGGCGACGCGATCTCCGCCGACCGGGCGCGCGCCGCCGTCGACCAGGCCGCGCAGCCGTACCCGGCCGCGAAGGTCGAGTCCACCGCCGACTTCGAGGAGCAGCTGGAGAACGCGATCGACATGGTGCTGATGATCTTCGGGGGGCTGCTCGGCCTCGCGATCGTCATCGCCCTGTTCGGCATCGCCAACACGCTGACCCTCTCGGTCGTGGAGCGCACCCGCGAGTCGGCGCTGCTGCGGGCCCTCGGCCTCACCAAGCGCCAGCTCCGCCGGATGCTGTCGATCGAGGCCGTGGTCATGGCCGTGATCGGCGCGCTGACCGGGGTGGCCCTCGGCATCGCGTTCGGCTGGGCCGCGACCCGCGCGATGACCGAAGGCGCGGTGTTCGCCCTGCCGTATCTCCAGATCGTCGGATTCGTCGTGCTCGCCGGGCTGGCCGGGACGCTCGCCGCCGTCATGCCCGCACGGCGCGCCGCCGGGACGTCCATCGTCGAGTCCCTCGCGCATGACTGAATGGGAGGCCGGGGTGGCGTCCGCCACCCACCGGACCGCGTGACCGGGGGCCATGGGTACTCTGGTTCGCGCCCGTCCGGTACCTACCTGTGAGGACTGGAACGAACCGATGGACCCACATGCCCCCGGCGTGCCCGGAAACAGCCCGGAGGCCCCGGAGGACAGGCCCGCGCGGCTCGCGGTCGGCGTCGTCGGCGCCGGCCGCGTCGGCACGGCGCTCGGCGCCGCGCTGTCCCGCGCGGGGCACCGCGTCGTCGCCGCGACCGCCGTGTCCGACCGGTCGCGGACCCGCGTCGAGGAGCGCCTCCCCGGGGCGGACGTCGCGACGCCGCAGGACGTGGTGGCCGCCGCCGACCTGGTGCTGCTGACCGTCCCCGACGACGAGCTGCCCGAACTCGCGTCCGGCCTGGTCTCCGCGGGCGTCCCCGTCACCGGCAAGCTGGTCATGCACACCAGCGGGCGCTACGGGACCGCCGTCCTGGACTCCCTCACCCGGGCCGGTGCGCTTCCCCTGGCCCTGCACCCGGTGATGACCTTCACCGGACGCCCGGACGACGTGAACCGGCTCACCGGCATCTCGTTCGGCGTCACCTCGCCCGAGCCGCTGCGCCCGGTCGCGGAGGCGCTCGTCCTCGAAATGGGCGGCGAGCCCGTCTGGATCACCGAGGAGGCCCGTCCCCTCTACCACGCGGCGCTCGCCGGAGGCGCGAACCACCTGGTCACCCTCGTCGTCGAGTCGATGGACCTGCTGAGCCGCGCCGGCGTGGCCGAACCCGGCCGCATGCTCGGCCCGCTGCTCGGCGCCGCCCTCGACAACGGCCTGCGCCTCGGCATCGACGGACTCACCGGCCCGGTCGCCCGCGGCGACGCCGGCACCGTGTCCGACCATGTCGCCGAACTCGCCAAGGTCTCGCCGGAGAGCCGCCGCGCCTACGTCGCCATGGCCCGGCTGACCGCCGACCGCGCGCTGGGCGCCGGGCTGCTCAAGCCCGAGGACGCCGAGCGCCTCCTGGAAGCCCTGGCCGATTGATCCCGCCCAAGCGACTTCCCGGACGCCGCGGCTCGGCCGGCCGGGACACCAATGATCGGGAAGCGTCCGCTCCGGGGCGGGCGTTCAGGAATCGGACGTCCGGAGACCGGGTGCCCAGGGTGATGTGGGAGGTCGATTGAAACCCGTCATTGCGCGGACGCGCGAGGAACTCGCCGCGGCGCGTGCCCGTATCGAGGGGACGCTGGCGTTCGTCCCCACCATGGGCGCGCTGCACGAGGGGCACCTGTCCCTGATGCGGCAGGCCCGCGGCAGTGCCGACGCCGTCGCCGTCAGCATCTTCGTCAACCCGCTCCAGTTCGGCCCCGGCGAGGACTTCGACCGCTACCCGCGGACGTTCGACGCCGACGTCGAGGCGTGCGCCGGCGAGGGCGTCGACCTGGTCTTCGCGCCGACCCGCGAGGCCATGTATCCGGACGAACCGCAGGTCACGCTCAAGTCGGGGCCGATGGGCGAGGTCGTCGAGGGCGCGGCCCGCCCCGGCCACTTCGACGGGATGCTCACCGTCGTGCTGAAGCTGCTCAACCTCGTCCGCCCCGACGTGGCGGTCTTCGGGGAGAAGGACGCGCAGCAGCTGGCGATGATCCGCCGGATGGTCGCCGACCTGAACGTGCCCGTGCGGATCGTGGGCGGCCGGACCGTCCGCGAACCGGACGGGCTGGCCCTCTCCAGCCGCAACCGCTACCTGTCCGCCGCCGAGCGCGGGACGGCCCTCGCCCTGTCGCGCGCGCTCCGGGCCGGCGCGGACGCCGCCGCCGAGGGACCGGACGCGGTCCTGGACGCGGCCCGGACCGTCCTCGACAAGGCCGCGGCCGCCGAGCCTCCCCTCGCGCTCGACTACCTCGTCCTCGTCGACGCGGCGACCTTCACCCCGGCCGCCGCCGGCGGTCCCGCCGTCCTCGCCGTCGCCGGCCGCGTCGGCGCCACCCACCTCATCGACAACGTTCACCTCCAGCTCGGCAAGGAGCACTGATGTTCCGGACGATGTTCAAGTCCAAGATCCACCGCGCCACGGTGACCCAGGCGGACCTCCACTACGTCGGCTCGCTCACCATCGACCAGGACCTGATGGACGCCGCCGACCTGCTGCCCGGCGAGCAGGTCTCGATCGTGGACATCGACAACGGCGCCCGCCTGGAGACCTACCTGATCGCCGGCGAGCGCGGCTCCGGCGTCATCGGCATCAACGGTGCCGCGGCCCGGCTCGTCCAGCCCGGCGACCTGGTGATCATCATCAGCTACGCGCAGCTGGCCGACGCCGAGGCCCGCGAGTTCGTCCCCACCGTCGTCCACGTCGACCGCTCCAACAAGATCATCTCCCTCGGCACCGACCCCGCCGAGCCCGTCCCCGGCACCAAGACCACCCGCGGCGACCTGGTCCACGGCTAACCCAAGCCCCCACCCACCGCGCGACGTCAATCGCGGTTCGTCGCGCGGGTTGGTCGCGCGGTGTCGGTCGCGCGGGTCGGTCGCGCGGGTCGGTCGCGTCAATCGCGCGGATCGGTCGTGCGGCGTTGGCCGTGCGGAGTCGGTCGCGCGGGAGGGGCGCGCGGGTCGGTCGTGTGGGGCGGTCGCGCGGGGCGGCGGAACGGGTGGTTCGGCGGGAATGCGGGGGGCGGGCGTTCGGGTTCTCCGGAGTTAGGGTCATAATGACGAGAACCGATTCTCGGAGGAGGGCCAATGATCCCTTCCGTTCTCCACGCCCCCGAGCCCGGCTGGACCGCCGACGCCGACATCGTCGTCATCGGCTCCGGCATCGCCGGCCTGGTCGCCGCGCTGAGGTGCCGCCCGCACGGGCGCGTGCTGCTCGTGACCAAGGCCCTCCTGGACGCCGGGTCGACCCGCTGGGCGCAGGGCGGTATCGCCGCTGCGCTCGCCCCGGACGACACCCCCGAGGAGCACCTCGCCGACACCCTCGTCGCGGGCGTCGGACTGTGCGACGAGGACGCCGTCCGGGCGCTCGTCACCGAGGGGCCGGACGCCGTCCGCGGGCTCATCGAACTCGGCGCCGCGTTCGACCGCGCCGGCGACGGCGGCATCGCGCTGACCCGCGAGGGCGGCCACCACCGGCGCCGCATCGCGCATGCGGGCGGGGACGCCACCGGCGCCGAGATCAGCCGCGCCCTCCTCGCCGCGCTCAAGGACTCCGGCGTCGAGGTCATCGAGCACGCGCTCGTCCTCGACCTGCTCAAGGACGCCGCCGGGCGCGCCGCCGGCATCACCCTGCACGTCATGGGCGAAGGGCAGCCGGGCGGCGTCGGCGCCGTCCGCGCCCGCGCCGTCGTCCTCGCCACCGGCGGGCTCGGCCAGGTGTTCTCCGCCACGACCAACCCCGAGGTGTCGACCGGCGACGGCGTCGCGCTCGCGCTGCGCGCCGGGGCCGAGGTCGCCGACCTGGAGTTCGTCCAGTTCCACCCGACGGTGCTGTGGCTCGGCGAGGACGCGACCGGGCAGCAGCCGCTGATCTCCGAGGCCGTCCGCGGGGAGGGCGCCCACCTCGTCGACCACGACGGCGTCCGCTTCATGGTCGGACGGCACGAACTCGCCGAACTCGCCCCGCGCGACGTGGTCGCCAAAGGGATCACGACCCGGATGCACGAGACCGGCGCGCCCTGCATGCTCCTGGACGCCCGCCACTTCGGCGCCGCGATGTGGGAGAGCCGCTTCCCGACCATCCTGGCCGCCTGCCGGCACCACGGCATCGACCCGGTGACCGAGCCCATCCCGGTCGTCCCCGCCGCGCACTACGCCAGCGGAGGCGTCCGCACGGACCTCCACGGCCGCACGTCCGTCCCCGGCCTCTACGCCTGCGGAGAGGTCGCCTGCACGGGCGTCCACGGCGCCAACCGCCTGGCCTCCAACTCCCTCCTGGAGGGCCTGGTCTTCGCCACCCGCATAGCCAAAGCCCTCCCCACCGACCTGAACTCCCCACCCGCCCCCACAACCCCGACCACCCCCACCCCCACCGCGCCCGCCACGGCCGGGGCTGGGGTGGCTCGGTTGGTTGCGGGGGAGTGGCGGGGGGAGATTCAGCGGATCATGACCTCGGGTGCGGGGGTGTTGCGGGGGGCCGCGGGGTTGGAGTGGGCCGTGCGGGAGTTGGCGGGGCTCGAAGGGCGGGGTGCGGAGCCCGGGGTGGAGGCCTGGGAGGCCACCAACCTGTACACCGTCGCGTCCGCGATCGTGGCGGCGGCGCGGCGGCGGGAGGAGACGCGCGGCAGCCACTGGCGGGAGGACTTCCCCGAGCGGGCGGACGGTGCCTGGCACGGCCACCTCGTGACGCGGCTGGTCGGGAACACTCTGACGACCACGTACGAACCTCTGGAAGGACAGCGCTCATGACACCGGAACTCTCGCAGCGTCTCGAGGCCGCCGGGCTCGATCCACAGACTGTGGAAAACCTCGTCCGGACGGCGCTGGCCGAGGACGGCGACGTCGATGTCACCAGCATGCCGATCTTCGCGCCCGAGGACACCGCCGCGGGAGACCTCCGCGCGCGGGAGGACGGCGTCGTCGCCGGCATCCCCGTGGCCTGTGTCGTGTTCGAGTTGTTGGACGTCGCCTACGAGGCGAAGGCCGAAGACGGCGACCGGGTCGCGCCGGGGCAGGTCCTCATCTCGGTCCGCGGCCAGACCAGGGCGGTCCTCAGGGCCGAGCGGACGGCCCTGAACCTGCTCACGCACCTGTCCGGCATCGCGACGGCCACCCGGCAATGGGCGGACGCCATGGACGGCACCAAGGCCAAGGTCCGCGACACCCGCAAGACCCTTCCCGGCCTGCGCGCCCTCCAGAAGTACGCCGTGCACTGCGGCGGCGGGGTCAACCACAGGATGGGCCTGCACGACGCCGCGCTCATCAAGGACAACCACATCGCGGCGGCCGGAAGCGTCACCAAGGCTTACGAGGCGATCCGCGCCGTGTACCCGTCCCTGCACATCCAGGTGGAGTGCGACACCCTCGCGCAGGTGGAAGAGGCGCTTGCGGTGGGCGCGACGAGCATCCTGCTCGATAACATGTCGGACGCCGAGATGGCCGAGGCGGTACGCCTTGTCGAGGGGCGGGCCGAGCTCGAGGCCAGCGGTGGCCTTACCCTGGACCGGGCCCGAGACGTCGCCGTGACCGGGGTGGACTACCTTGCCGTCGGCGCGCTGACGCACTCGGCGCGCGTGTTCGACATCGGCCTTGACTTCTCCTGACCAGCGGGGACCTGATGCTGCTCACCATCGACGTCGGTAACACCCAGACCGTCCTCGGCCTGTTCGAGGGCGACGAGGTGATCGAGCACTGGAGGATCAACACCGATCCGCGGCGGACCGCCGACGAGATCGCGGTGGTCCTGCAGGGACTCGTCCAGCAGAGCCCGCTGCTGGCCGAGACCGACATCAGCGGCATCGCGCTGTGCTCCACGGTCCCGTCCGTCCTGCACGAGATGCGGGAGATGTGCCGCCGCTACTACGGCGACGTGCCCGCGGTGATCGTGGAGCCGGGCGTCAAGACGGGCGTCCCGGTCCGCATGGACAACCCCAAGGAGGTCGGCGCCGACCGCATCGTGAACGCGCTCGCCGCCGTCCACACCCACGGCGGGCCCGCGATCGTGGTCGACTTCGGCACCGCGACGACGTTCGACGCCGTGTCCGAGAAGGGCGAGTACGTGGGCGGTGCGATCGCCCCCGGCATTGAGATCTCGATAGACGCGCTGTCGTCGCGCGGCGCCCAGCTCCACAAGATCGAGCTGGTCCGGCCGCGCAGCGTGATCGCCAAGAACACCGTCGAGGCGCTGCAGTCCGGCATAATCTTCGGCTTCGCCGGCCAGGTGGACGGCATCGTCGAGCGCATGTCGGACGAGCTCGCCGCCGACCCCGAGGAGGTCACGGTCATCGCGACCGGCGGCCTCGCCCCGCTCGTCCTGGAGGAGTCCCGCTGCATCGACGTGTTCGAGCCGTGGCTGACCCTCATCGGCCTCCGCCTCATCTACGAGCGCAACACCCCGTAGCGGCGCAAGTCGTTCGCGGCGCGTCCGGCCGGGTGGATAGCCTTGGGACGTGAGTGACGAGACCTTCGACGAGCTCCCGGAGCAGATGCGCGTGCGCCGGGAGAAGCTCGACCGGCTCCGCGAGAGCGGGATCGACCCCTACCCGGTGACCTTCCCCCGGACGGCGACGATCGCCGAGATCCGGGAGAAACACCCGGACCTGGAGCCGGGCACCGAGACGGGCGAGAAGGTCGGCGTCACCGGTCGCGTCATGCTGATCCGCAACACCGGCAAGCTGTGCTTCGCCACGATCCGGGACGGCGGCGGCGACCTCCAGGTCATGCTGTCGCTGGCCAAGGTCGGCCAGGAGCAGCTCGACTTCTGGAAGCGGGAGGTCGACCTCGGCGACCACATCGGCGTGGAGGGCGAGGTCATCACGTCCCGCCGAGGCGAGCTGTCGGTCATGGCCGACCGGTTCGCCATCACGTCCAAGTGCCTGCGTCCGCTACCGGAGAAGCACGCCGGGCTCACCGACCCGGAGGCGCGGGTCCGGCAGCGGTACGTCGACCTCATCGTCAATGACGAATCGCGGAAGATGGCGCGGCTCCGCAGCGCGACCGTGCGCGCCGTCCGGGACTTCTGGCACGACGAGGGCTACCTCGAGGTCGAGACGCCCATGCTCCAGCCCATCCACGGCGGGGCGGCGGCGCGTCCGTTCACGACGCACATCAACGCGTACGACATGGACCTCTACCTCCGTATCGCGATCGAGCTGTACCTGAAGCGGCTCGTCGTCGGCGGCATCGAGAAGGTCTTCGAGATCAACCGGAACTTCCGGAACGAGGGCGCGGACTCCACGCACAACCCGGAGTTCACGATGCTGGAGGCGTACGGCACGTACCTCGACTACAACGACATGGCCGACCTCACCCAGCGGATGTACCAGAAGGCCGTCGTCGCCGCCCTGGACACCACTGTCGTCGTCCATGACGGGGTGGAGATCGACCTCGGGCTGCCCCAGTGGCCGCGCATCACGCTGTACGGGTCGGTGTCGGAGAAGCTGGGCGAGGAGATCACCCCGCACACGCCGATCGAGGACGTCCGCAAGCTCGCGGACGCGCACGGCATCTCGTGGGACCCGAAGTGGGGTCAGGGCAAGCTCGTCCAGGAGATCTTCGAGGAGCTGATCGAGCACACGCTCGTCCAGCCCACGTTCGTCATGGACTACCCGGTCGAGACGTCGCCGCTGACCCGCCAGCACCGCGAGGAGCCCCTCCTCACCGAGAAGTGGGACCTCATCGGCTTCGGGACGGAACTCGGCACCGCCTACTCCGAGCTCGTCGACCCCGTCGAGCAGCGCCGCCGGCTCACCGAGCAGTCGCTGCTCGCCGCGGGCGGCGACCCGGAGGCCATGCAGCTCGACGAGGACTTCCTGCGCGCCCTGGAGTACGCGATGCCGCCCACCGGCGGGATGGGCGCCGGCATCGACCGGATGATCATGGCGTTCACCGGCAAGGGCATCCGGGACACCATCCTGTTCCCGCTGGTCAAGCCCGAATAGTGACCGGCAGGTCGCGCAGGCCCCGCAGGACGAGGTTGTCCCGGTAGACCAGGTCGCCGCCCGCGGGATCGGCTCCGGCGAGGGCCACGTCGCGTTCGAAGAGCCTCTTCAGCGCGACCTGGCCCTCCAGCCGGGCCAGCGGCGCGCCCAGGCAGAAGTGGATGCCGTGCCCGAACGACAGGTGCCGCGGCGTGTCGCGTCCCTCGGTGTAGCGCGCGAGGTCGAGGCGGTCGGGGTCGTCGAAGACGGCCGGGTCGCGGTTGGCTGCACCGGTCAGCAGTAGGACGAGCTTGCCGCGCTCGATGAGCGTCCCGTCCAGGTCGACATCCTCTAGGGCGGCCCTGAGGGTGAGCTGGACGGGCGGGTCGTAGCGCAGCAATTCCTCAACGGCCGCTTGGACGTTCCCAGGACGCGCACGGAAGAGCTCCAACTGCACGGGATCGCGGAGCAGCGCCAGTGCGCCGTTCCCGATGAGGTTCACGGTCGTCTCATGGCCCGCCACGAGGAGCAGGACGCACGTGGCGAGCAGTTCCTCCTCCGACAGGACGTCCCCGCCGTCGGAGACGCCCACGAGGGCGCTCAGGAGGTCGTCCTGCGGTCGCCGCCGCCGTTCGGCCGCCAGTTCCCGGAAGTAGGCCGCGAACTCCTCTCGGGCCGTCTCGCGCTCGGCGATCTCGGCCTCCGGCAGGAGGAAGTCGGGGTCGAGTCCGCGCGCGAGGCTGTCGGACCAGCCCTTGAACAGGTCGCGGTCCCGCGCGGGGACGCCGAGCATCTCGCTGATCACGATGACGGGGAGCGGATACGCCAGCGCCGCGATCAGGTCGACCTCGCCGGACAGCCCGTCCAGCAGCCCGTCGACCAGCGCCTCCACGCGCGGCCGCAGCCGCTCGACGAGCCGCGGGGTGAACGCCTTGCTGACCAGCCGCCTGAGCCGGGTGTGGTCGGGCGGGTCCATCGTCAGGAACGACGGGTTCGGCGCCCGCGACTCGCGCCACAGGCCGCCGCCCTCGGGGCGATGCCCGAACCGGGGGTCGCGCAGCACCTGCTCGCAGAGGCTGTAGGAGGTCGTCACGCGGAGGCCGACGTCCGTCCGGTGCAGGCGGTTTCCGGCGGGCGAGAGACGGCGGTAGTGGGCGTAAGGGTCGGCCCGGAAGGCCGGATCACCCGGATCGAACCCGAGGACCGCCGCGGCCTCGGCCTCCACGGCCTGCCCCGTCCTGTCCTCCATGCCCTAAGTCACCCGGATTTAAGACGATCTGTCAATAGCCTGGACGGCCGGGAGCCCGCCGGGCCCGCCGTCGTCCTTGACGGCGGCCCGGGGCGTTAAGCGCTTTCGCGGATGATGAGCTCGGGGCGCTGGACGACCTGGCGGTGCTGGTGCGACTTGCCCTCGCTCATCTCGGCCAGCGCCAGCTCTGCGGCCTCCCAGCCCAGTTCCCGGCGCGGCTGCCGGATCGTGGTCAGCGGGACGGCGGCGCTCGCGGCGAGCTCGATGTCGTCGTAGCCGATGACGGCGATGTCGTCCGGGACGCGGACGCCGAGCCTGGTCAGCTCGTTGATCAGGCCGATGGCCAGCAGGTCGTTGGCGCAGAACACCCCGTCCGGCCGCGGCCTCATCGCCATGACCTCGTGGGCGGCGGCCTGGCCCTCGGTGGGGCTCAGCGCGTCCTGGACCAGCGTGCGGGGCTTGGTGAAGCCCGCCTCGACGATCGTCCGGGCGGCGCCGTCGCGGCGCTCCACGCAGGGCTGCGGCTCCGGGACGCCGGTCACGAACACGATCCGCTCGCGGCCGATGCCGAGCAGGTGGGCGGCGGCGATCTCCCCGCCCGCGACATGGTCGACCCGCGCCGAGCACGCCTGGGGGGAGTCGCGGTCGATCAGCACCACGCTCATGCCGGCGGCGCGCAGCCGCGAGATGTCGCCGGGGCCCAGCCCGACCGGGATGATCAGGACCCCGGCCGCGCGCTGCTCCGTCAGGAGTTCCAGCGAGCGGCGCTCCTTGGCGGACTGGTGGTCGCTGGAGAGCCACAGGGCGTCGTGGCCCGCCTCGTTCAGCGCGGCCTCGGCGCCGCGCGCGACGTCGGACGCGTAGGGGTTGGTGAGGTCCTCGACGACGATGCCGAAGGCCCGGCGCGGCTGGTCGCCGAACTCGCCCGCGGTGCGGTCGGGGCCCCGGCGGAGCCGCCGGGCGGACTCGTTCCGCACGAATCCGAGCTCCTCGATCGCCGCGCGGACGCGGTCACGGGTAGCTTCGGCCACGAGATCTGGCCGGTTTAGGACATTCGAAACGGTCCCAACTGAGACTCCAGCCCGCCTCGCGACCTCACGAATACTGGTCTGTGGCAACTCGCTCCTCGTCCCGCTCCGGGGGTGTTTTCCCAGGTAGTGGAGTTATACGCGGCATGCCACCGATAATGCGGCCACGCTGTGTGGTCACACGGTCACATAGCGCATTTGGGCAGCGCTTGACGGGCCGGATCCGGCCGCCTAGCGTTCCGAGCCGAAGCGTAGCTTGAAACGATTCACGATCTTGCTCCGCGGCGGGATCTGGCGAGTCCAACGAGGAGGGACGGGTGCGGATGGCTGGCGATCTCATCCCGGCTCCCTCGGACGGCCAACGAGTGAATCGTCACCCGGAGTTCCCCCGAACGACCCCGCAATCGGCCAGGCGGCCACCTCCGGCCAAGCTCGCGAAACAGAAAAGGAACCCGATGATCTAAGTCCGGAAGGCTCCGGACCCGGCAACCCAACGCGCGTACAGAGGCCCAACCCGTGCCTGTGCAGCGGACGGCTGCATCCCCGCGGTCATCACCACGGACGAGGGAGGACGGAGTGGAAACAGCCACACTCGCACGTCGTGGCACCGACGATTTCGGGCTGAGCGAGGAGGAGATCCGGCTGCTCGCCCAGATCGCGAGCGGTGTCACCGCCGATGTGGCGGCACGCAAGCTGGAGCTGAGCGCACGGACCTTGCGGCGCCGGTTGCGGACGATCTGCGACCGGCTGGAGGTCAACACCCCTATCGAGGCCGTGGTGTGGGCGGCCCGGAGGCAGCTCATCTAGCGGCTTCACCCCTCGACGCCCGCCAGGGGACGGGCGGGCGTCATCCAGAGATCCAGGCGGCGAACACAGTCGAATTCCGTCCGACCCCGCAGCGGCGGCGCCGGCGCCCAGGCAGGTAGGTCCCTGCACAAGGCGTCGCCGCGGACGGCGTTCGCGAACCCCCGCGTCCGCTGGGTCTCCTCGTGATGCGCGCAGATCTTCGGCGGGGGCGCGGGTCAGGCGACCCGGACGCCGCCGGCGAAGGGACGTCCGGCCATGGAGGCGATCTTCACGACGTCACCGGTGTGCGGCGCGTGGATCATCTTGCCGTTGCCGATGTACATCCCCATGTGGTGGAGATCGGAGTAGAAGAACACGAGGTCGCCCGGCTGGAGCTGGCTGCGCGACACGTGGGTTCCCGCGTTCCACTGGCTGCCGGTGTAGTGCGGGAGGTTGATGCCCACCTGCTTGTAGGCCCACATCGTGAGGCCGGAGCAGTCGAAGGTGCTCGGACCGGCGGCGCCCCACACGTAGGGGCGTCCGAGCTTGCCCATCGCGTACCGCAGCGCCTGCGCGGCCTTGCCGGTGCCGATGACGGGGAGCTTGGCGAGCGCCGCGGGGTCCCGCTTGATGATCGTGCCGCGGATCTTCTCGTACGCGTCGGTGATCTTCTTGCGCTGCGCGTCGAGCTGGGTCCGCAGGTCCTTGACCTGCTGGGCGCGCGCCTCGGAGGACTTGCGGGCGCGCTGCGCGGCCTGCATGGCCTGCATGAGGCCGAGCACCTTGGTGCTGTCCTGCTTGGCGAAGTAGTGCAGGGTCGCGGCCTGGTCGAGGACGGCCTGCGGGTCCTGGGAGGCGACGAACGAGACCGTCGGGTCCGATCCGCCCTGCATGTAGCTGGTCGCGGCGAGGGCGCCGACCTTCTGGCGGATGGCCTCGAGCGACTTCTCCTGCCGCGCGGCGTTCTCCGTGGCGACCTTGGCGGCGCGCTTGGACTGGGCGAGCTTCACCTTCATGCCGTTGTACTGCTCGGTGAGCTGCTCGAGCTGGTCGGCGAGCTGGAACGCCTTGGAGGTGAGCTCCTTGGTGGAGGGCTCCGGGTCGGCGTGCGCGACGGCGACGGTGTGCGGGGCGATGACGTGCGGTGCGGCCGTCAGCGCGATGAGCGCACCGGCCACGGTGACCGCGCGGCCGCGAAATCGTGAAAGGGAAGCAGGCCGCGATTGCTGCACGAATTCTCCTCTCCTCGTCCGCCTACCGGGTTAGCTGACGGGTTGGGGCCGGAGCAGCCCGTCCGCGAGCGTGCGCGGGTCATCCCGCGGCGTTGCGGATTCACCCCTCACGGCGGCGGCCCGGGGCGGCCCCGGACGCTCCGAAAGTGGGTCCCCGGCTCCCGGGGCGCTGGTTGCGGCCCGCGGATTCGGCGGTTCGGCCTCCGTTCTGCGGGTGGCCGACGTCAGCGGGACACTAACGGAACGCGCAATGGATGCCAACCAGAACCCATGAAATCGCAGGTCGCCGGGGCGGGGCGTGCTGGACCGCCGAGTACGCCCCGTGTTGGGAACTGTGTTTTGAGTCACTTTTTCGAGGGTGGACGACTTGTGTGCGACTTCGGCCTAGTCGTTTTTATCTAGTCACACATGGAGAACGCCCGCCGCACGTCTGGGCGCGCCTGTGTTCGGTTGGGGACGCGTGCGTTCGGCCGGAGCCGGTGTTCGATAATCTCGCCTGTTTGTGGAGGTCGAGATCCGGCGTGCCCGTACCGCCGACGTTCAGGAGATCCGCAGGCTGGTCGATCTGTACGCCGGATCGGGGCGGCGCCTGCTGAAGAAGAGCACGGTGAAGCTGTACGAGGACGTCCAGGAGTTCTGGGTCGCCGAGGACGTCCGGCAGGGGTCGCCGGGGCGCGTCGTCGGCTGCGGCGCGCTGCACGTGATGTGGGAGGACCTCGCGGAGGTCCGCTCCGTCGCCGTGGACAAGGGGCACGGCGGACGCGGCATCGGGCACCGCATCGTCACGCGGCTTCTGGACACCGCGCGGGAACTGGGCGTGCGGCGGGTGTTCTGCCTTACCTTCGAGGTGGAGTTCTTCGGCCGCCACGGCTTCCAGCAGATCCTCGGGACTCCGGTGGCGCCAGAGGTGTACGAGGAGCTTCTCCGCTCTTACGACGAAGGCGTGGCAGAGTTCTTGGACCTCGATCGGGTCAAGCCCAATACGTTGGGCAACACCCGGATGTTGCTTCGCCTGGAGGACTGACCCAAATGAGCGATTCCCCCAACCGCGGGCGGCGTTACCAGCAGCCGCAGGGGCAGGGTTCCTACGGCCCGCCGCCCCCGTACCAAGGTCCCCAGTGGCAGCAACCGCAGCAGCCTCAGCAACCCCAGCAGCGGCAGCCGTCGACGCAGCAGTGGCAGCAGCAGCCCCAGCAGGACTGGGGGCAGACCTACGAATCGTCCTACGACCAGTACGGCGACTCCCACGGCGGTGAGATGCAACTGGCCCCGATCCTCCGGCGGGCCGGAGCCAGGGTCATCGACAACGCTCTCGTCGCCGTCTTCGGGTTCGCGCTCGTCCTGCCCGTGACGGTCGCCGCGTTCGGGCTCGGCGACAAGAGCGGCAGCGACCAGGACGAGGGCGGCATCTGGAACTGGCCCATCATCTTCACCCTGTTCTGCGTCATGTCGGTGCTGCCGTTCCTCTACGAGGCCGTCCAGCTGTCGATGTGGGGACGGACGCTGGGCAAGCGCGTCCTGGGCCTGGGCATCGTCCAGGCGCGCCCTGCGGGACGTCCTATGAGCACGACGCAGGCGGTGTGGCGGGCGGGGATCGTCCACGTCGGCTACCAGGTCGGTGTCTTCTTCTTCCTCATCCTCGCCGTGATGGTGTGGGAGTACGCCGCGTATGGGATGGCCCTTGTCTGGGTGGGCGGCGTGATGGCCTACCTGTGGGCGATCTGGGACCAGCCCCTGCACCAGGCCCTGCACGACCGTTTCGCCGGCACGCTCGTCATCGACGAGCGGACCGGATACGACGAGTACTCCGAATACACCGAGTACGCGGAGTAGGGCCGCGATGGCGGTTCCCCTTGCCGAACCGGGCCAGCGGCTGCTGGCGCGCGTCGTCGACACGCTCGTCGTCGGCGTGCCCGTCATCGTCGTCGTCCGCGAGCTGGTGTCCGGGCACATGGTGGACGTCGTCGCGCCGCCCGCCGTGGCCGGCTGCATGCTCCTGTACGAGGCGGTCCAGCTGGCCCTCTGGGGCCGGACGCTGGGCAAGCGCTTCGCTGGCATCGAGGTCGTCACCGCCTTGCCCGCCGCAGAGGCGGGCAAGGCGGACGCAGAGGAGGCGAGCGGCGCGCCCATGGGCGGCCTTGGGGGCATCCCCGTCTCCGTACCGGGCTTCGTGCCCGTGACCGCGCCTCCAGAGGCGGAGACCGCTTCTGGAGGCGCTGCGCCGCATGGGGGAGCGTCCGAGGGGGCCGTGCCCGGCGAGGTGGAGGCCGGCGAGGTGGAGGCCGGCGAGGTGGAGGCCGGCGGCCATCCCGGCGTTCTGCAGTGCGTTCTCCGGGCCGCGGTCTATTCGCTGCCGATCGCGGTGCGCCCGATTCCCGTCCTCGGCGTCTTGGCGAGCGTCTTCTGGGTCGTGAACGCCGGTGTCCTGTTCGAGGGGACGCGCCGCCAGGCCGTCCATGACAGGCTCGCGGGGACACTCGTTGTAAAGCGCGCACGCCGCGATTCCCAGGGCTTCTGAGGCCCGCTCAGGCCCGTTCGGGCGCCCTCGGGGAGGCTTGATCCCCCACGCCGCCGTCCGTTCGGCGATCTATCGCAGGACGACGGTATTCACTTGCCTTCTACATCCTTCCGAGATGCCCCGGGTCCGTTTCGGACGCTCGCGTTCGCGGGCGAATCCCAGCTTGTTCGGTTACGGCCCTGAATCCACCGGGATGTGTCGTGTCCCGGATGCCGCCTCCGGATTGAAAGTTGCTTCCCGCGCTGTTGCCGCGCCGCCAACCGCGCGGACTACTGCGCCGTCTACTGTGTCGCCCACTGCGCCGACTACTGCGGCGTCTACTGTCCCGTCCGCGGTGTCGCTTCATAGCGGTACGGGACTTACTCTGATGCGACACCGTCTCACCGGAACGGACTTTCCCGCGCGCATGCGCGCGGCGGCGGTTGGCGGACCACGTTCGCCCCGCCGCTCCAGTGCCCCGAGGGCGAAGAACTGGAGATCGGGCGGTCGGATTGTGCCTCAATCTCCCGATTTCCAGCCTTCAAGGGCGAGGGCGGGCTTCGGCGGGATCGCCGATGGCCACGGGGATGGCGACTTCCCGTCCGGTGGTCGGCGTATGGGCGGCGGAACCGTGAGCCGTCCGGCGGCGGAACAGATTTTCGGGACCGCCGAGTCGGCCGTTATCCCTCGACATCCGCCGGTCAGGGGATGATCTCCGCGAAAGCGGGAGCCCGGTGAACCCGCTCCAATGGACGGCCGCTCCTCCGCCCCGGTCGCACCTGTCATGCGAGGTCGGCGCGGTGGACCGCCGCAGTGGCCCGTGACACCGGTCACGTGCGAAAACCTCCATGACGTCCCCGCGCAGGAAATTCACGCGCACCGAGCCGCGCCGGGCCCTCGCCCGGGCCCCGGAGGCTTCGGAAACGGCGATCGCGATTACGGCCGGTCACCGCGCGGAAGGCGACTTCGACCGGATCCCGGTTGGTTCCCGGTTCATCGCCGAGCCTTGAATTGTCATCCGCGGAGTTCTCGGTATATCTTTGTCAACCGATTGAAAGTTTGCTCCAGCCGAAAGGTCTGTCCCCATGGCACAGAAGGTTCAGGTGCTTCTCGTCGACGACCTCGACGGTGGCGAGGCGGACGAGACCGTAGCGTTCTCGATCGACGGCGCCTCCTACGAGATCGACCTCAGTGGCGCCAACGCAACGAAGCTGCGGGAATCGCTGCAGCCGTTCGTGGAGAAGTCCCGCAAGGCGGGCACGGTCTCGCGTCGCCGCCGGCAGCGCGGCGCGTCCAGCCGGGAACGCAGCGCCGAGATCCGCGCCTGGGCCAAGAACAATGGCATCAAGGTCAATGAGCGCGGACGCATCCCGGCACACGTGATCGAGCAGTACGAGGCGGCCAGCTGAGCCGCTCTCCACTGGCGGCCCGTCTCCGTTAACGAGGCGGGCCGTTCGTCGTTTCACGATCCATCCCCGCCCGTGTTATACGAGTCGTCCAGTCTCCGCCGCGTTTCCGGCCGTCCGGCCCGTGGCGTTTCGGAGCGGTCTGCCGGGGTGCGTTTCCCGGGCCGTCCGGTCACGCCGTGTTTCCCGGGGCGTCCGGCCGTCCGGCCGTGCCGATTCGGCCCGCGCAGCGATGCGCATCGCGATGCGCGCGACCGATCCCGCGGAACGACGCGCGGAACGGATTCGGCCGTTCGCTTGTGGCGTAGCGGCAGCGGGGTTCGGCGCGGACGCGGCGAGGTACACAGGCGGCGCGGGCGGAACTCCTACCCCCATTCGGCAGGCTCGGCCCGCGCCCCGATCGACCTGCGGAAAGCCCCCGTTCGCTTGCGGCGTAGCGGGAACATGACGCACCGATGCGGTAGTTGGATGAGACTGAACAGCGCTTAGCTGGGGAACGTCTCCTGGTGGGAGTGCACCGGGCGGCCTCCTCGGGGCGGGCTAGCATGCGGAAGGACAGTTCCGGACGTTCCGGACTCTGCCCAACCGCTCTGTGAGGAGCGACGAGATGTTCGAGAGGTTCACCGACCGCGCGCGGCGCGTTGTCGTCCTGGCTCAGGAGGAGGCCAGGATGCTCAACCACAACTACATCGGCACCGAGCACATCCTCCTGGGCCTGATCCACGAGGGCGAAGGTGTCGCTGCCAAGGCTCTGGAGAGCCTCGGGATCAGCCTTGAGGCGGTCCGCCAGCAGGTCGAGGAGATCATCGGCCAGGGTCAGCAGGCGCCGTCGGGCCACATCCCGTTCACTCCGCGTGCCAAGAAGGTCCTTGAGCTGTCACTGCGCGAGGCGCTGCAGCTCGGCCACAACTACATCGGTACCGAGCACATCCTGCTCGGGCTGATCCGTGAGGGCGAGGGCGTCGCCGCCCAGGTGCTGGTGAAGCTCGGCGCCGACCTCAACCGGGTCCGCCAGCAGGTCATCCAGTTGCTGCACGGCTACCAGGGCAAGGAGCCGGCCGCCTCCGGCGGTCCCTCGGAGTCGGCTCCGTCCACCTCCCTCGTCCTCGACCAGTTCGGCCGCAACCTGACCCAGGCGGCGCGCGAGGGCAAGCTCGACCCGGTCATCGGCCGGGACAAGGAGATCGAGCGGGTCATGCAGGTGCTGTCCCGCCGCACCAAGAACAACCCCGTCCTCGTGGGCGAGCCCGGCGTCGGTAAAACGGCCGTCGTCGAGGGGCTCGCGCAGAAGATCGTCAAGGGCGAGGTGCCCGAGACGCTCAAGGACAAGCAGCTCTACACCCTCGACCTCGGCGCCCTCGTCGCCGGGTCCCGGTACCGCGGTGACTTCGAGGAGCGCCTGAAGAAGGTGCTGAAGGAGATCCGCACCCGCGGCGACATCATCCTGTTCATCGACGAGCTCCACACGCTGGTCGGTGCGGGCGCCGCCGAGGGCGCGATCGACGCCGCGTCCATCCTGAAGCCGATGCTGGCGCGGGGCGAGCTGCAGACCATCGGCGCCACCACGCTGGACGAGTACCGCAAGCACCTGGAGAAGGACGCCGCGCTGGAGCGCCGCTTCCAGCCGATCCAGGTCGCCGAGCCGTCGCTGTCCCACACGATCGAGATCCTCAAGGGCCTCCGGGACCGCTACGAGGCGCACCACCGCGTGTCGATCACCGACAGCGCGCTGGTCGCGGCCGCGCAGCTCGCCGACCGCTACATCAGCGACCGGTTCCTGCCCGACAAGGCGATCGACCTGATCGACGAGGCGGGCTCGCGGATGCGCATCCGCCGGATGACCGCGCCGCCGGACCTGCGCGAGTACGACGAGAAGATCGCCGACGTGCGGCGCGACAAGGAGTCCGCGATCGACGCGCAGGACTTCGAGAAGGCCGCGGCGCTGCGCGACTCCGAGAAGCAGCTGCTCGGCCAGAAGGCGCAGCGGGAGAAGGAGTGGAAGGCCGGCGACATGGACGTCGTCGCCGAGGTCACCGACGAGCTGATCGCCGAGGTCCTCGCCACCGCCACCGGCATCCCGGTCTTCAAGCTGACCGAGGAGGAGTCGACCCGGCTCCTGCGCATGGAGGACGAGCTCCACAAGCGCGTCATCGGCCAGCACGACGCCATAAAGGCGCTGTCGCAGTCCATCCGGCGCACCCGCGCCGGCCTGAAGGACCCGAAGCGTCCCGGCGGCTCGTTCATCTTCGCCGGCCCGTCCGGCGTCGGTAAGACCGAGCTGTCCAAGACGCTCGCGGAGTTCCTGTTCGGCGACGAGGACGCGCTGATCCAGCTCGACATGTCCGAGTTCATGGAGAAGCACACCGTCTCGCGGCTGTTCGGCTCCCCGCCCGGCTACGTCGGGTACGAGGAGGGCGGCCAGCTGACGGAGAAGGTGCGCCGCAAGCCGTTCTCGGTCGTCCTGTTCGACGAGATCGAGAAGGCCCACCAGGACATCTTCAACTCGCTGCTGCAGATCCTGGAGGACGGCCGCCTCACCGACGCGCAGGGCCGCGTCGTGGACTTCAAGAACACCGTCATCATCATGACGACGAACCTGGGGTCCAAGGACATCTCCAAGGGCGTCTCGATGGGCTTCGCCCGTCAGAACGACGAGCAGGGCTCGTACGAGCGGATGAAGGCGAAGGTGTCGGAGGAGCTGAAGCAGCACTTCCGTCCCGAGTTCCTGAACCGCGTCGACGACACGGTGGTCTTCCACCAGCTCACGCCGAAGGAGATCATCCAGATCGTCGACCTGATGATCGCCAAGGTGGACGAGCGGCTCCACGACCGCGACATGGGCATCGAGCTGCGGCAGGAGGCCAAGGACCTGCTGGCCATCCGCGGCTACGACCCGGTCCTCGGCGCCCGTCCGCTGCGCCGGACGATCCAGCGGGAGATCGAGGACAACCTGTCCGAGAAGATCCTGTACAACGAGCTGAAGCCGGGCCAGATCGTGATCGTGGGCACCGAGGGCTTCGACCCCGAGAACAAGGACTCGGTGGAGAACGCCAAGTTCACGTTCAAGGGCGTGCCGAAGCCGACGGGCGTCCCGGACAGCCCGCCGCCCATCGAGGGCGCGGTCAACTTCAACAAGGACTGACGTCCACGCGAGGGGCCCGCGGCCGGATCCGTTCCGGCCGCGGGCCCTTCCGCATGCCCGCGGCCGAACAGTGGGCCAGGTCGTTCGGGATGGCGCCGGCGGGTATATCCGGACGCGAGTCGGGGATGCATCCGCCTACGCAGCCCGCGTGCGCGGAGGACTCGCGTACGCGACCCGACTCGACGCCGCAGGAGCCAACGTGAGCCGACCGCCGCGCATGGCACTCTCCGCCCCCGTTCTGGACGCTCCCGACCCGCAGGCGCTGGCCGACTTCTACCAGCGCCTCCTGGGGTGGACGGTCGTCCAGCAGCATGCCGACTGGGTGAAGCTGCGGCCGCCGGGGGGAGGCACCGGCCTGTCCTTCCAGACGGAGCCGATCTACGAACCCCCGACCTGGCCCGCCGCCGAGGGCACCCAGCAGATCGAGGCCCATCTCGACTTCGAGGTGGACGACCTGGAGGCCGCCTGCGACCACGCGGAGGCCGTGGGAGCCGTCCTGGCGGACTTCCAGCCCGAAGACGACGTCCGCGTCTACCTCGACCCCGCAGGCCACCCCTTCTGCCTGTTCCTCCCCGAACCCGAGTCCCCCGCCTGACGGACGCGACCTCGCAACGCCCGCACAACGAAGAACCAGGCGTCGAAGGTGATGCCCGACGTCCCCTTGAGGGCTGGCCAGAACGCGCGTCCCTTTGAGCCGATCCCAGGACACTGCGGTGGCGTTGACCCGGGAGACGTCGTCTCCGGTCAACGCCATCCCATCACCAGGGACAGGGACGTCCACCGCCCCCAGCACGGCGCCTCCGCGCCCGCGCCGTGGGCACCAGCTCACGCGCCGCCTGGACCACCGGTTTTCCACAGAACGCCGTTCTACTTCCAGCCCTCTCCCTCGTCCCGGAGGATTCCAGTGGACGCCCGGAGATGTCGGAGGCGAGGAATAGTGTTCGAACATGCGATCGAATGTGGTCGGTTCGGCGGCGGAGTTCCGGCGGCGGGAAGCGCGCGTGCCGGTCGGCGAGGCGCGTATCGCGGAGGCCTTCCGGCGGGACGTCCGGGCCCGGGCGCCGGAACAACTCCCGATCTTCCGCTCCCGGCTGCAGGGCGAACTGCTCGCGCGCCTGCTGCTGGGTCCAGTGCGCGAGGTGTCGATGCTCGACCTGGCCGTGATGCTGCGCACCGACCTCGCGTCCGTCATACGCGAGGTCGAGAGGCTGGCGCGGGCGGGCATCCTCACGCCCCGCCGCACCCTGGCCGGGCGGCTGGTGACGCGCAACGCGGCGAGTCCGCTGTACGAGCCGCTCGCGCACCTCCTCATGCTGACGTTCGGCCCCGCGACGGTCGTGGCGGAGGAGTTCGGCCGGCTGCCGTCCGTCCGGGAGCTCTACCTCTTCGGGGCCTGGGCCGTGCGATACGAGCATCCGCAGGGCGACGGTCCCGGCGATGTCGAGGTGCTGGTGATCGGCGACGTCGGCCCGGACGCCGCGTTCGACGCGGCCCAGGAGGCGGCCGCACGCCTCGGCCTCCCCGTCCACCCGGTCGTCCGCACGTCCGCCCAATGGGCCGAAGACACCGACCCCTTCCTCCGCGAGATCCGAGCGGCCCCCCTGACAAAGCTCTAGGCAAGCACCAGCACCCACCCAGCACGGCGACCACGCCAACACTCCGCCACCCGCACACCACCGCCCCCCAGCCCCGCCACGATCCAACAGTGTGGCGGTTGCTGACCAGGAACGCCGCGAGCGGTAGCGGCTGCCTGGGCGCCGTGGTGTGTTGGCTTGGGGGTGGGGCTGTCGGGGGTTGGTTGCTGGTGGCTGGCGCGGGCTGGGGTATGGGGCGCCGCTGTGGGGTGCTTGTTGGCGTCGTGGTCTTGGCTGGGGTGGGTCAGCGTAGGGATGTTGCGAGTTCTAGGACGCGGGGGGTGTTGTTGTGGGGGCTGATCAGCAGGTCGGTGGCGCCGGCGTCGGCGAAGCGGCGCAGTTCGCGGGTGATCGTGTTCTCGTCTCCGGCGATGACCGTTTCGTGGACGCCGGAGAGTCCCTGGCGGTCGAGGATCGCCCGGTAGGCGGGGAAGGCCGAGGCCGGGCCGAACTGGTCGGCCAGGGTGCGCCGGACGCCGTCGGGGTCGGTGGTGAGGGCCACCACGGCGCCCGCCAGCACGCGGGGTGCGGGCCGTCCCGCGGCCTCGGCGGCCTTGGTGATCGTGGGCACGATGTGGTCGGCGATCGCCTCGGCGCCCGTCCAGGTCGTCACGGTGCCGTCGGCGAGTTCGCCGGAGACCCGCAGCATCGCCGGGCCCAGCGCGGACACCAGCACCGGCGGCGCGGTGGCGCCAGGGGCGTCCATGGTTCCCACCGCGGTCAGGGTCTCGCCGTGGTAGTCGACGTCCTCGCCGCGCAGCAGGGGACGCAGCGCGGACAGGTACTCGCGGACATGCCGTGCGGGCCGCTCGTAGGAGATCCCGTGGGCGTCCTCGATGACCTGCGGATGGCTCGGGCCGACGCCGAGGGTGAAGCGGCCGCCCGTCATGGCCTGCGCGGTGAGCGCCTGGCTCGCCAGGGCGAGGGGGTGACGCGGAAAGGTCGGCACGATCGCCGTGCCCACTTCGATGCCGGGCACCTCGCGTCCGGCGAGTGCCGCGGTCATGAGGGCGTCCCAGGACGCGGTGTGGCCGAAGAAGACGCTGTCGAGTCCGGTGTCCCGGGCCAGGCGGGCCTGGGCGACCAGGTCGTCCAACCGGGCCATTCCGGCGATGCTGAACAGGCCGATGCGCATGGGGCGCTCCAATATGAATCGGATCTTCCGCTTCTGGTTGTCCAGGGTAACCTGAATCCGTTGTTCCGGTTACCTCTGGAGGAGGACGATGCGAGCCGACGCGCGACGCAACCGCGAGCGGATCGTCACGTGCGCTCTGGAGCTGTTCGCCGAGCGAGGGCCCGGCGTGAGCATGGAGGAGCTCGCGCGGGCGGCGGGCCTCGGCGTGGGGACCCTTTACCGGCACTTCCCCGATCGGCGAGCGCTCGTCGAGGAGATCGCGACCAGCGCGCTGCGGAGCATGGCGGCGGAGATCCGGACGCTGTCGGCGAAGGATCTCCCACGCTGGGACGTGCTGACCCAGGTCGTCGCCTACTGCACCGGGCAGCCGCTCGCCCTCGTCAAGTCGATCGCGGACGCCGGCGACGAGGTCCCCCCGGAGCGGGGCGCCCTGCAGAGCGAGGTCGACGGCCTCCTGCGGCGGCTCGTCGAGGAGGTTCAGGGCGAGGGGACGATGCGCGGCGACATCAGCCCGGCCGAGGCCGTCGAGATCCTCAGCACCGCCGTCTGCCGCCCGGGAGCACGCGCCGGCGACGCCGTCACTCGCGTGATGCTGGACGGCCTCAGCGCATAGCCCGGCTGGGGCGTTTGGGGGATCAGGCGGAGCTCAGCCAGGCGGCGATCTCGGAATGAAGGCGGGTCTTCGTCTCGGGCGGGGCGAAGGAGGCGGTCACGGTGTCGCCGGCCAGCTCGGCGAGGGTGCGGTCGTCGTAGCCGAAGGTGTCGCGCACGTTGGCGTACTCGGTGGTCAGCGACGTGTTGATCAGCGCCGGGATGTCGGTGTTGAGGGTGACGAGCAGGCCCGCCTCGCGGAGGACGGGGAGTGGATGGGCGTCCAGGGACGGGGCGAAGCCCAGCGCGACATTGGACGACGGGCACACTTCGAGAGGAATCCGGCGCTCCCGGACCTCGGCTACAAGATCGGGATCGTCCAGGATGCGGATGCCGTGGCCGAGGCGCTCGGCGCGCCCGGGGCCGAGGGCCTGCCGGATGCTGGCGGGCCCCTCGCCTTCGCCCGCGTGGTGGACGACGTGCAGACCGGCGTCGCGGGCGGCGGCGAACACCTCGGTGAACGGGTCGCCGGGATGGGCCTCGTCGCCCGCCAGCCCGACGGCGATCACGCGATCGTGGCGGCGGGCGAGGTCGAGCGTCCGCCAGGCGCGTTCGACGGAGCGGCGCCGGGAGTGGTCCAGGATGAGGCGGCACTCGATCCCGAATGCGTCCTGTCCGGCCTCCAGGCCCTCCAGGACTGCCTGGAGCGGCATGCTGAGGTCGCCGAGCCGCTCGCCGTGTCCGGCGGCCGTGAAGGAGACCTCGGCATACCGGACGCCTTGGGCGGATTCGTCCGCACAGAACTCGTAGGCGATGCGGCGGAAGTCGGAAGGGCGTCGCAGGCAGGCTCGAACCAGGTCGTTCTGCGCGAAGAAGGAGGCGAAGTCGCCGAACGTGCCCGCACGGCCGGGTACCTCCACACCGTTGGCCGCGCCGATCTCCCGCAGCGTGGCCCACCGGACGGTGCTCTCCAGGTGGACGTGCAGATGGGCTTTGGGCAGGCTCAGCAGGTCGCGCACGCCCGTACGCTACGGCCGTACCGGCTGCGCCGCCCAACCATTATTCGCGCTGAGCGGCAGGGCAGGGGGAACGCGTGGAACCGTAGGCGCGTTCGGATCGCCGAAATGATCAATACCGGCTGCCCGACCCGGCGGTCATCGTGCCCGGCCGGTCGGCCGGCCGTCCATGAGGAGTCGACGAGCGTCGTGTCGAACCGCATCCAGCGCATCGAGGACGGGCAGCGCATCGAAGGCATCGCGCGTCCCGTCTTCATCCACAACTTCTCGTACCACCTGACGAACCTCCTGGTGTTCGCGGACGGCGCGATCAACTGCTGGGACTGGGTCGATCTGGACGGTCTGCGCGAGAAACTCGAGTCCGGCTGGGTGGTGACGGAAGTGCCCGAGGGCGCTGAGATCAGCGCGTTCGAGCTGGGGCGCTGGAAGGCCGCCGAGCCGATGTTCGGCCTCACTCCGGAGATGCTCCTGGGGGAGGTGGCCGACGACATCGAGAAGCTGAACGGCCGCCCCGACTCCACGGACCGCTGCCTCGCGGCCCTGGACCGGTACCTGGAGTCGCGGGACGAGGCCGACAGGCTGGCGCTGCGCGAATCGTACCTTGAGATTCCGCAGCACAAGCGGCATTACTCGCTCGGCGACATGGACAACAAGGACCGGCCGCTCGTCTTCCTGTGCACCGATATCGGAGAGCGTCCGGTCGGCGGATGGTTCGACGATGACGAGATCACAGAGGCCAAGCGCGAATGGGCGCTGGAATACTTCGCCGAACGTGCCCGCGCCCGAGTCGAGTACGGCGCCAAGCGTCCGGCGGACGACCCGCAAGAGCCTCCGAAGGGAACGATTCATCTCGGCGGGCGCATATTTCCGAAGGGATTTCCGAAAGATGCGGGGATCTACGTCCTGCAGAACGACTACCCGTCCCCGATCGACGTTGGGGGCGTCGTCTACCCGTCCGTCGTGCATGCCTACTGGGCCCTGACCTGCACCGATCCCGAGGTCAGGGAGCGAATCCGCGCGGCCGTGCGGCCCCACGAGGCTCAGGAGATCGCCAAGGAGGCGCCCCGCGTCCAGGACTGGCCGCACGTGCGGACGGCCGTCATGGCCGGTCTGCTCCGTGCGAAATTCACGCAGCATCCCGAACTGGCAGAAATCCTACTCGGCACGGGTGGCGCGCCGATCGCCTACAGCGGGATGGATTCCGACCACTGGATCATTCGCGGCGGAAAGGGGCGCAATTGGATCGGTCGGCTCCTCGAACTGATCCGCTCCGAACTCCACGCCCGGAAATCCGGCCTCCCCTTCCCGTGAAATGTTGCGACACGGCATGACAAAGGATTGAGGTCGCAACCTCAGCCTCCGCAATGACATTGCTGCCGGCATGTTGCGGCTTGTGCCGTACCGGTCAGGCGGGAAGGGCGTAGCGGCCGTCGTCCAGGGGGTCGACAAGACCGTCGGCGATGAGGGCGTCGAGGGCGCGCTCGCGCTGGACGGCGTCCGACCAGACGACGTCGAGGGTCGGCTTTTCCACCGGTCCTTCGGCGTCCCGCAGAACGGCGAGGATGCGGCCGCGGCACTGGCGGTCGGTGCCCGCGTACGTCTGACCCCGGCGCGGCGGCCCGTCGTAGGCGGGGCGTCCGGCGAGCTGCCAAGCACATGTGCCGAGGACCGGGCAGTCGACGCAGCGGGGCGTGCGGGCAGTGCAGACCAGCGCGCCCAGCTCCATCACGGCGACGGCCCAGCGCGCGGCCGTCGGCGGATCGGCCGGCAGGAGGCTCTCCGCGAGCGCCACCTCCGCCTTGGTCTGCGTTTTCGGCGGGTACTCGACACCGGACATCAGCCGGGCCAGGACCCGACGGACGTTCGTGTCGAGCACCGCGTGCCGCTGCCGGAACGCGAAACTGGCCACGGCCGCGGCCGTGTAGGAGCCGATGCCGGGCAGCGCCAGCAGTTCCCCATGCGACGACGGGACCTCGCCGCCGTGCCGTTCGGTGATCGCGCGGGCGCTCTCGTGCAGCCGCAGCGCCCGCCGCGGGTAGCCGAGCCGCCCCCACGCCCGGACGGCCTCGCCGGACGGTTCGGCGGCCAGCGCGGCGGGAGTCGGCCAGCGCGTCATCCAGGCGTCCCAGACGGGCAGGACACGGGAGACGGGCGTCTGCTGGAGCATGATCTCGCTGACGAGGACGCCCCACGGCGTCGCGTCCGGCGCCCGCCACGGGAGGTCCCGGGCGTTCGCCTCGTACCAGTCGAGGATCGGGGCGGTGTAGACGGAGTTCAGATTCATGGCGCGCCGCCATTGTGGCACGCGGCGGGTCGTCCCCGGTTTCCAGTCCGCTGAATGCATACTGACTGTATGTGGCCGAATACTGGACGTGACTCCGGCGGTTCTGGGGTGGACCAGTACTGGCGGCGCCGCGCGATGGCCCTGGTCGGCGTGCTCGGCGCCGTCGGCCTGCTGGCCTGGGCGTGCGCCGGGACGGGCGAGGGCGAGCCGGTCCGGAACGCGAAGGCGGCCGAGAGCGCGAGCCCGCCGCCCCCGCCCACCGCGATGCCGACCGTCACGATCACCACCACGACCACGCCCGAGCCGGAACCCGCGGACGACGGCGGCCCCTGCGACGCCGAGGACCTCGTCGTCAACATGTCGGCCGCCGACACCACCTACACCGGATCTGAGCGGCCCGAGTTCCGGGTCACGGTCGTCAACACGGGCAACGGCAAGTGCACGTTCGACACGGGCTCGCTGGACGTCCGCATAACCTCAGGGTCCGACCGCATCTGGTCGTCCGCCGAGTGCCGCCACGGCAACGCTCCGAAGGAGACCCTCCGCCGCGGCATCCCCTACGTCGACACCATCACCTGGGACCGAGCCAGGGGCTGCAAGGGCAAGACAAAAGCCCGCCCCGGCACCTACGTGGCCGACCTAAAGGGCATGAAGACCAAGGAACGCATCTTCCGCCTCCGCTAACCCGAGCCCGTCTCCAACCGACCTCTCGCCCCAGTAGCCGCCCCTCCCGCCGACCACACCCAACTGCGGGCCAGCGACCCTAATGTGCGCGTATGTGAGGCTTGCGAGCGCGCGCCGGGCGCAGAACGGCGTTCGCGCATGTGGGGGCTTGCGAGCGCGCGCCGAGCCGAGAACGGCGTTTGCGCATGTGGGGCTTGCGAGCGCGCGTCGGGCGGAGAACGGCGTTTGCGTATGTGGGGCTTGCGAGGGCGCGCCGAGCCGAGAACGGTGTGCGCGCATGTGGGGCTTGTGAGGGCGCGCCGGGCGGAGGACGGCGTTTGCGTATCGCGGCTTCTCGGCGGCCTTGGTGGGGCCTGGTATTTGCTTGTGTGCGGCCGGGCGTTGGGCCGGTGGGGTTAGACGTAGCGTTCGAGGATTGAGGATTCGGCCAGGCGGGAGAGGCCCTCGCGGACGCTGCGGGCTCGGGATTCGCCGACGCCGCCCACCGCCTGCAGGTCGTCTATGCTGGCGGCGAGGAGTTTCTGCAGCCCGCCGAAGTGTTCGACGAGGCGCTCGACCACCATGCTGGGCAGCCGGGGGACCTTCGCGAGCAGGCGGAAGCCCTTGGGGCTGACGGGCAGGTCGAGGGCGTCGGGGCCGGCGAAGCCCATCACCTCGGCGACCGTGGAGAGGTCGAGGAGCTCGTTGGCGGAGAGCGTGTCGAGGGACGACAGGATGGCGGCGACGCCGCGGGCGCGGGTGTCGTCGGACGGGTAGTCGCGGACGATCAGCTCGCGGTCGGCGTCGACGCCGGAGACCAGCTCGTCGAGCTGGAGGGAGAGCAGGCGGCCGTCGGTGCCGAGTTCGACGACGTAGCCCTCGATCTCGTCGGCGATGCGCCGCACCATTTCGAGGCGCTGGACGACGGCGCTGACGTCGCGGACGGTGACGAGGTCCTCGATTTCGAGGGCCGAGAGCGTGCCGGAGACCTCGTCCAGGCGGAGTTTGTAGCGTTCGAGCGTCGCCAGGGCCTGGTTCGCCTTGGACAGGATGGCCGCCGAGTCTTCGAGGACGTAGCGGATGCCGTCCAGGTAGAGCGCGATGATGTGCATCGACTGGCTGACCGAGATGACCGGGAGGCCGGTCTGGCGGGCGACGCGTTCCGCGGTGCGGTGGCGCGTCCCCGACTCCTCGGTGGGGATGGTCGAGTCGGGCACGAGGTGGACGGCCGCGCGGACGATGCGGGTGTGGCTGTCGTCGAGGACGATCGCGCCGTCCATCTTGGCGAGCTCGCGCAGCCGGGTCGCGGAGAACTCGACGTCGAGCTCGAAGCCGCCCGTGCAGAGTTCCTCGACCGGTTTGTCGTAGCCGAGCACGATCAGGCCGCCGGTGTGGCCCCGCAGGATCCGCTCGAGTCCGTCGCGGATCTGGGTGCCCGGGGCCACCGCGGCCAATGTGGCGCGGCGTCGTTCGTCATGACCCTTGTCGTGTGATGGCACCTGACCCCCGGAGGTCGCTGGACGGCGCCAGTTTACCGAGGAGGGCCGCGCCCTGGTTCCTCCCCAGGTCGCAAGCGTCGGTTGTGTGGAGTAATACTCTGGCGTGACCCGTGTCAGTGCGCCGTAAACGCGACCTGGAGGGCCTGCTGGAGGCTGTCGACCTCCATCACCTTCATGCCTTCGTAGCTGGTGAGCTGCGGGTCGGCGCGCTTGAGCGGTGATCCGTCGGCGAGTTCGAGGGAGCCGCGTGGGACGACGGCGTACTTGAAGCCGAGCCGGGTCGCCTCGGCGAGCCGCCGCTGGACGCCGGGCACGATGCGGACCTCTCCGGCGAGTCCGACCTCGCCGAGCGCGATCAGGCTGTTGGACAGCGCCTGCTCGACCGTGGAGCCGGCGACGGCGAGGGCCAGCGCCAGGTCGACGGACGTCTCGCTGAGCCGCACGCCGCCGACCGTCGAGACGTACACGTCCTGCTCGTGCATGGAGATCTTGCAGCGCTGCGCGAGGACGGCGAGGACCATCGCGACCCGGGACGTGTCGAGCCCCGACGTGGCCCGCCGCGGCGCCGGCAGGTGCGATTTCGCGACGAGCGACTGCACCTCCGCGACGAGGGGCCGCCGCCCTTCGAGGGTGACCGTCACGCACGTCCCGGGGACGGGCTCCTCGCGGCGGGTGAGGAACAGGCCGCTCGGGTCGGGCAGCCCGACGATGCCGACCTCGGACAGGTCGAAGCAGCCCAGTTCGTCGGTCGGCCCGTAGCGGTTCTTCACCGCGCGGATCATGCGGAGCCGGGAGTGCCGGTCGCCCTCGAAGTACAGGACGACGTCGACCAGGTGCTCCAGGAGCCGCGGCCCGGCGATCGCGCCCTCCTTGGTGACGTGGCCGACGAGCACGACGGTGATGCCGCGCTCCTTCGCGACCCTGATCAGGTTGGCGGCGACCTCGCGGATCTGCGTGACGCCGCCGGGCGCGCCGTCCACCTCGGACGTTCCGATCGTCTGGATGGAGTCGACGACGAGCAGCGACGGCTCCACGGAGTCGATATGCCCCAGAACCGCCGAGAGCTCGGTCTCGGCGGCCAGGTACAGGTGGTCGGTGATCGCCCCGACCCGGTCGGCGCGCAGCCGCACCTGCTCGGCCGACTCCTCGCCCGTCACGTACAGGACGTTCTTCGCGCCGCCTTCGGACGCGGTCGAGGCGAGCGCGGCGACCTCCAGCAGCAGCGTCGACTTCCCGATGCCCGGCTCGCCCGCCAGCAGCAGGACGGCACCGGGCACGATGCCGCCGCCGAGCACCCGGTCGAGTTCGTCCAGGCCCGTGGGCCGCGTCTGCGCGGACCGGACGTCCACCTGCCCGATCGGGCGCGCCGGCGCGCTGACCGGACCGGCCGACACGACCCGCGCCGGCGTGGCGGACGCCGCCTCGGTGACCGTCCCCCAGGTCTGGCACTCGCCGCAGCGCCCCACCCACTTGGACGTCTGCCAGCCGCACTCCGAGCACCGATAGGCGGCCTTCGCCGTCTTAGCCTTCGCCATGCGCGGCAGCCTAGAGCCCCCCGCCGACAGTCAGGCGTCCTTGCGGGCGCGTTCGATCAGGTCGCCCAGGTGGTCGGAGACGGTGCCGGGGCGCTCCAGCATGGCCATGTGGCCGGCGGTCGGGATGACCTCCAGCCGGCCGGACGGGACGCAGGAGGCGATCTTGAGGCTGTGCTCCACCGGGGTGAGGAGGTCGTTCTCGGCGCCGAGGACGAGGGTGTCGGCGGCGGCGAGGGAGGCGCAGTCGCTGATGACGTCGGTCGTGATCATGGAGCGGAAGAAGTCGACGAACGCGTCCATGCGGGTGTCGGTCATCATCTGCTCGGCGAAGGCGACGGCGGCGGGGCTGGCGTCGGGGCCGAAGGCGACGAGGTCCTCGATGAGGGCGGCGGCGTCGCGGCCGAGGTGGCGGACCCGCTCCACGGCGCCGGAGCCGGCGCCGAGCGCGGCGAGCGCGCGGGGCAGGACGCGGTGGGTGGTGCGCGCGACCAGGGCGGGCATGCCGAGGGTGACCTCGCCGAGGCCGCCGGACGAGGTGCACAGCAGCCCGGTCGCGAGGATCTTGCGGCCGACCAGGTCGGGGTTCTCGTCGCAGTACCGCATGATCGTCATGCCGCCCATGGAGTGGCCGACGAGGACGACGGGCGTGTCGGCGGGGACGGTCGCCTCGATGACGGCGCCGAGGTCGGCGGCGAGGCGGGGGATGGCGTAGCCGTCGCGGGCGCCGCCGTCGGAGCGACCGTGGCCGCGCTGGTCCCAGAAGACGAGCCGGCCGAGGCCGCGCAGGGCCTTGCGCTGGAAGTGCCAGGAGTCCTGGGTGAGCGTCCAGCCGTGGGAGAACACGATGGCGAGGTCGGTGCGGTCCTCGCCGTCGATCTCGGCGTACAGGCGGGTGCCGTCGTCGGCGCGGACGGGGACGGGACGGCCGCGCAGCGACCCGAACGGCTCGCCGGCGAACGGGTCGGGCCGCAGCTGGAGGCGGCGCACGGCGCGGCGCTGGGCGACGAGCCCGGCTCCGGCGCCGGCCGCGCCGACGGCGGTGGCGGCGAGCAGGCCGCCGAACGCTCTTCCAGCAGTGACACGGCCCATTGCGGTACCTCCCGTGTGACCCAACCAGTCAGTAACTCAGGGGCAACGCCACCACAAATTGACGGCATAGTCCACCTCGAGGCCGGTGTGCTCGCGCATGCAGGCGCCGGCGAGTTCGGGCGGGAACTCGATGTGCAGGACGGCGGCGAGGTCCTCGCGGCTCTCGAACGACCAGCGGATCGTCAGCGGGTCGCGGGAGAAGCCGCGCCGCGTCCAGAACCGCTCGACGGCCTCCGGGTCGTATTTCGGCAGGCTGCGCCGGAACCAGCGGCCGAACGTGGAGCGGGTCGCGTCGTTGTCGATGATGAAGATCGCCCCGCCGCGCCGGACGACGCGCTCCAGCTCGCGCAGGCCCGGTTCGCAGCCGGGCCCGAAGAAGTACGCCCACCGGGCGTGGACGACGTCGACGGAGGCGTCCGGCAGCGGCAGCGCCTGGGCGGCGCCGACACGGACGGTGACGTTGGACAGCTCCCGGGTGCGGCGCGCGGCGGCCGAGGCGAGGCCCGCGTGCGGCTCGACGCCGATCACCCGGCGGGCGTCGGCGGCGAAGAAGGGCAGGTGGAAGCCGGTGCCGCAGCCGACGTCCAGGACGTCCGCGCCCGTCCACGGGCGGATGGCGCGCATCGCGGCGGCCAGCACCCCGTCGGGGTCGACGGCGCGGTTCTCCAGCTCGTAGACCTGCGGGGAGTTCCAGATGTTGGGGCTCGGCACGGCGCCCGGCGCGATTTCGGCCACGGCGACCGAGCGTAGTCGGCTCCGGGGGCAGAGCAATCAGGATCACTCCGGGCGGTTGTTTCATCACGGCCGCCGCCGCATAGGCTTTACCGTGCGAACCTTGATGACCATCGTCGAGCGATCATTCCTGGCGAGGAAGCCTTGACCCCGCAGCACAACGGCGTCAGTACACCGGCTCTCCGGGTACCGGACGCGCCGATCACGCTCTCCACCGCGTCGGTCTACCCGGAGAAGGTACCGAGTGCGTTCGAGATCGCCGCGCTGCTGGGCTACGACGGCATCGAGGTCATGGTCTCCACGGACGCCTCCTCGCAGGACCTGAACGTCCTGCGCCGGCTGTCCGACTACCACCAGGTGCCGATCAAGTCGATCCACGCGCCCTGCCTGCTGCTCACCCAGCGGGTGTGGGGACGCGAGCCCTGGGGCAAGCTCATCCGCTCCAAGGACGTCGCGGAGGAACTGGGCGCGGAGGTCGTGGTCGTCCACCCGCCGTTCCGCTGGCAGCGCGACTACGCGAAGGAGTTCGTCGAGGGCCTCGCCCGCATGCAGGACGAGACCGACGTCCTGTTCGCGGTGGAGAACATGTTCCCGCTCAAGGCGCGCGGTGCCGAGGCGGGCATGTACCTCCCCGACTGGAACCCGGTCGACCAGGACTACCCGTACGTCACCCTCGACCTGTCCCACACCGCCGTCTCCGGGTCGGACCCCATCGACATGGCGGGCAGCCTGGGCGACCGCCTGCGGCACATCCACCTCGCCGACGGCGTGGGCATCACGAACAAGGACGAGCACCTCGTCCCCGGCCGGGGCAACCAGCCGTGCGGGACGATGCTGGAGAACCTCGCCGAGGGCGGCTTCCGGGGGCACATCGTCCTGGAGGTGAACACGCGGCGCGCGTCCAGCCGGGTCGAGCGGATGGAGGACCTCGCCGAGGCCCTGGCGTTCGCCCGCCTGCACCTCGCCGCCGCCGACCGCACCTGGGAGGTCACGCCGGCCGGGGAGGTCACCCGCCGGGGCGTCCGGTGACCGACACCGCGCCCAGGGGCCGCCGGCCCGGCCCGACCGAGACCCGCGAGAAGATCCTCGCCGAGGCGCGCGACCTGTTCGCCGAGAAGGGGTACGACGGCGCCTCGCTGCGCGCCATCGCCCGCGCCGCCGGGGTGGACCCCGCCCTCGTCCACCACTTCTTCGGCAACAAGGAGGGCGTGTTCATCGAGGCCATGCGCTTCCCGGTGGACCCGTCCGTCGTCCTGCCGCGCATCACGGCGGCGCCGCGCGACCGGCTCGGCGAGACGATGGTCCGCACCTTCCTGGACGTGTGGGGGGACGACGAGCGCCGCGCGCCGATGCTCGCGATGCTGCGTTCGGCGATGACGAACGAGCGGGCGGCGGCGCTGCTGCGCGAGTTCGTCACGGTCGCCCTGTTCGGCCGCGCGAAGCAGGCGACCGAGGCGCCGCCGCTCGGCATCCAGGCGGCCGCCGGGCAGATGATCGGCCTGATGATCCTGCGCCACGTGCTGCGCATCGAGCCGATGGCCTCCGCGTCCGAGGAGGAGCTGGTCGAGCTGGTGGCCCCGACGATCCAGCGCTACCTGACCTCCTGACCCGCCCCGGCCGGACGCCCCCGTCCGGCCGCGGCCCGTCCCCGGTTTTCGCGTCCGAACCCCTTGACCGGGCCATCGTGTCCGCTTAAATTCAACACATGATGAGTTCTAGCCCGGCGAGCGGTGCCGAGCCGGCCGTGAGCGTCCGCGACCTGCGGGTCGTGCGCGGCGGCCGGGAGGTCCTGCACGGGCTCACCTTCGACGTCCCGCGCGGCTCCATCGTGGGCCTGCTCGGCCCGAGCGGCTGCGGGAAGACCACGCTGATCAGGGCGCTCGTCGGCGTCCAGATCGTCGAGAGCGGCACGGTGACCGTGCTCGGCGCGCCCGCCGGGTCCGCCGGGCTGCGGCACCGCGTCGGGTACGCGACGCAGTCGCCGGCGGTGTACGCCGACCTGACCGTCGCCGAGAACCTGCGCTACTTCGCGTCCGTGCTGCGGGCGCCGCGCTCGGACGTCGACCGCGTCATCGACGAGGTCGGGCTCGGCGCGAGCCGCGACCAGACCGCGGCGACGCTGTCGGGCGGGCAGCTCAGCCGCACCAACCTGGCCGTCGCGCTGCTCGGCGCGCCCGAGCTGATCGTCCTGGACGAGCCGACCGTCGGCCTCGACCCGGTGCTGCGGCAGGAGCTGTGGGAGCTGTTCCGGGAACTGGCCGACCGCGGCGCCACCCTCGTCGTGTCCAGCCACGTCATGGACGAGGCCGGCCGCACCGACCGCCTGCTGCTGATGCGCGACGGCGTCGTCCTCGCCGACGGGACCCCGGACGGGCTGCGCTCCCGCACCGGCGCGCCCGACCTCGAAGGGGCGTTCCTCCACCTGATCACCGAGACGTCCGGGAGCCCGGCATGAGCGCCGCCGTCACCTTCGCCACGATGCGGCGCATCCTCGCGCAGCTCAAGCACGACCACCGGACGCTCGCGCTGCTGATCGGCGTGCCGACGCTGCTGATGGTCCTGCTGCGCTACGTGTTCGACCAGCCGATGCTGTTCGACCGCATCGGGCCGATGCTGCTCGGCCTGTTCCCCTTCATCGTCATGTTCGTCGTGGCGAGCGTCGCGACCCTGCGCGAGCGGACGAGCGGCACCCTCGAACGGCTGATGACCATGCCGCTCGGCAAGCTCGACCTGCTGCTCGGATACGCGCTCGCGTTCGGGCTGATCGCGCTGGCGCAGGTCGGCGTGGTCCTGGTGATCTCGCTGACCTGGCTCGGCCTCGACCTGAACGGCTCGCTGGCGTCGCTGGTCCTCGTGTCCCTGCTGGACGCGCTGCTCGGCATGTCGCTCGGCCTGTTCGCCAGCGCCTTCGCGCGGACCGAGTTCCAGGCCGTCCAGTTCATGCCCGCGTTCGTCCTGCCGCAGACGCTGCTGTGCGGGCTGATCATCCCGCGCGACGACATGGCGTCCTGGCTGACCGCGATCTCGGACGTCCTGCCCCTGTCGTACGCGGTCGAGGGCATGCAGGAGATCAGCGCCAGCCCCGACTTCACCGGCACCCTGGCCGTGGACGTGGCCGTCATCGCGGGGTTCACGATCGTGGCGCTCGTCCTGGGCGCCGTGACCCTCCGCCGCCGCACTGCGTGAGCCCGGGGACGACGCTTGAAAGATGGTCTGGTTTACCTGTGCCGGTGTGTTCCGTCTTAATCGGACAGGTGGGGTGAAGTGGGCTATCCCTGGGTGATCCTGCTGGTAGCTTCTGCGCCATGACCGCGCCAGAGCAACCCGGACCGCGGCCGCCGCAGCGGGCCGACCAGGGGCCGCACGCACCGGCGGCGGCGCCGGCCGGCGAGGCCCCCGCAGACGCCCCCGGGGGTGAGTCCGGCGATGGGTTCTGGGCGCTGGCCGACGGTGCCGAGCGCAAGCGCAAGCGGCGCTGGCCGCGGGTCCTGATCGCCGTCGGGGTGTTCGCCGCGCTGCTCGTGGCGGGGATCGGCGGGCTGCTGTGGCAGCGCCAGTCGTCCTACAACGGCAACATCGACCGCATCAAGGGCGTGCTGCCGACCGACCAGGCGAACCGGCCGGGCCCGAACGTGGAGGGCACCGAGAACTGGCTGCTCGTCGGGTCGGACTCGCGCGCCGAGTCGCCGACGACCGGCGAGGGCGGCGACGTCTGGAAGCCGGGGCAGCAGCGCACCGACACGATCATGCTGCTGCACCTGCCTGCGGACCGGAAGAAGGCGTACATCGTCTCCTTCCCGCGCGACTCGTGGGTGCCGGTCCCCGGCTACGGCAAGCAGAAGATCAACGCGGCGTTCTCCTACGGCGGCCCGAAGCTGCTGATCGAGACGGTGGAGAGCATCACCGGGGTCCGCATCGACCACTACGGCGCGATCGACTTCGAGGGGTTCAAGGCGATGACGGACGCGCTCGGCGGCGTCACCGTCAACATCAAGCAGAGCGTGTACGACCCGGCCCGCAAGAAGGAGTGGGCGGCGGGCAGGCAGAAGCTGAACGGCGAGGAGGCGCTGCTGTTCGTCCGGCAGCGCTACAACCTGCCGAACGGCGACTTCGACCGGATCAAGCGGCAGCAGGCGTTCCTCGGCGCCCTCGCCAAGCAGGCCGCGGACCGCGGCACGATCACCAACCCGCTGAAGCTCGACCGGTTCCTGTCGGCGCTGACCAAGTCGATCAGCGTGGACGAGGGGGTGTCGGCGGGCGACCTGCGCTCGCTGGCGCTGAGCATGCGGAGCGTCCGGCCGTCGGACGTGATGTTCATGACGCTGCCGCACAAGGCCACGGGCATGCGCGGCAAGCAGAGCGTGGTCTTCGTCGACTGGGCGAAGGGCAAGCAGCTCTTCGACGCCGTCAAGACCGCGCAGATGGCCCAGTACGTCCGGCAGCACGGAGGCGGCAACAGCCTCGGCGCCGTCTCGTGATCGCCGGGGCGGCGGAGGCTTAACCTGGGACGGAGAGACCCGGGGGGTGCGCAACAGTGCTTCGTCAGGCGTTGCTGGTCGCGTCGCGCAGTGACGGCGCGCGCAGGATCGTGGAGACCGCGCCGTTCAGCGGCGACGTCGTCCGGCGCTTCATCGCCGGTGAGACGGTCGAGGACGCGGCGAGCGTCACCGAGCGGCTGACCGGCGAGGGCCTGCTCGTCACCCTGGACGTCCTCGGCGAGGACACCGACGACAAGGATCGCGCCGAGGCCAACGTCACGCACTATGTCGAGCTGCTGGAACGGCTGGGCGCCGCGAAGCTCGGTGCCCGTGCCGAGGTGTCGCTGAAGCTCTCCGCCGTCGGGCAGACCTTCGACGAAGACCTCGCCCTGGAGAACGCGAAGCGCGTGTGCGCGGCGGCCCGTTCCGCCGGGACGACGGTGACCCTCGACACGGAGGAGTACACCACGGTCGACGCGAACCTGCGGATCGTCAACGAACTGCGGCGCGACTTCCCGGACGTGGGCGCCGTCATCCAGTCGTACCTGCGTCGAGCCGAGGAGTACTGTGCGGATCTCGCCTACGAGGGGTCGCGCGTAAGGCTGTGCAAGGGCGCCTATGCGGCACCGGTGGCGATCGCCTTCACCGATAGGGACGAGGTCGACAAGTCCTACGTCCGCTGTATGAAGGTACTGATGGCGGGCAAGGGCTATCCGATGCTCGCCACGCACGACCCCCGGCTCATCGAGATCGCGGGGGCGCTGTCCGTCCTGCACGAGCGTGACGCCGACACGTTCGAGTACCAGATGCTCTACGGGATCCGTCCGCAGGAGCAGCGCCATCTGGCCGCGCAGGGAGCGCAGGTCCGCGTGTACGTCGCGTACGGGCGCGAGTGGTACCAGTACTTCATGCGCCGCATGGCGGAACGCCCGGCGAACCTCCGCTTCTTCGTGCGCTCCCTCGCCGGACGGTCCTGAACGCCGCCGCTATAGGGTGGATCAGTCGTTGAAACCCCACGTCAAGGTATGCCGATGATCGCGATTCTGGGTGCCGGGAAGATGGGCGAGGCGCTGCTGTCCGGGGTGCTCCGGGCCGGCCGCCGCCCGTCCGAGCTGATGGCGACCGCGCGCCGGGAGGAGCGCGGCGCGCTGCTGCGCGAGCGGTACGGCGTCGCGATCGTGCCGAACGCCGAGGCGGCGGCGAAGGCCGAGACGCTGATCCTCGCGGTCAAGCCGCAGGACATGGGCGCCCTCCTGGACGAGATCGGCGCGCACGTCCCGCCCGGCCGGCTGGTCATCTCGATGGCGGCGGGCATCACGACCGGGTTCATCGAGACGCGGCTGCCCGAGGGCGTCCCCGTCGTCCGCGTCATGTCGAACACGCCCGTGCACGTCGACCAGGCGATGAGCGTGATCTCGCCCGGCTCGCACGCGGCGGAGGAGCACCTGAAGCTGGCCGAGGAGCTGCTGTCCCCGGTCGGCAAGGTGCTGCGCCTCCCCGAGTCGCTGCAGGACGGCGCGACGGCCCTGTCCGGCAGCGGCCCCGCGTACTTCTACTACCTGGTCGAGGCGATGGTCGACGCGGGCATCCTGCTCGGCATGCCGCGCGCCGCCGCGCTGGAGATGGTCGTCCAGTCGGCCGTCGGCGCGGCGATCATGCTCCGCGACTCCGGCGAGCACCCGGTGCTGCTGCGCGAGGCGGTCACCTCGCCGGGCGGCACGACGATCTCGGCGATCCGGGAACTGGAGCGGCACGGCGTCCGCGCCGCCGTCCTGGAGGCCATCGAGGCCGCCCGCAACCGCGGCCGCGAACTCGCGAGCGGCTGAGCGGGCCGGCGGCGGGCCGGCTTTCTCATGGAAAGTTCACCTTTGAACATTGAGCCGCCCATGGGGGTGCGCTCGTGTTAGGGGTATGGGACTCATACTCCGCCTGATCGTCGCCGCCGGGCTGGCGGCCGACGCCGTCGTGCACTGGATGTTCGCGCCCGACATGGCCTTCGTCGAGGGCGGGGCCATCGGGGGCGACCTGCTCTTCCGGATCCAGGCGGCGGTCGCGGCCGTCGTCGCCGTCATCGTCCTGACCTACGGGTCGCGGTGGGCGCACGCGCTGGCGTTCCTCGTCGCGGCGAGCGCGGCCGGCGCCGTCGTCCTCTACTACTACGTCGACCTCGGGGCGCTCGGGCCGCTGCCCGACATGCACGAGCCCGTCTGGTACCTCGACAAGACGATCAGCCTGGTCGGGGAGGGCGGCGCCGCGCTGGCCGCGCTCGTCGGGTTCTTCGTCGCGGGCCGGGGGCGCCGCGAGGAGGACGAGGTGTTCGAGCGCGAGCCCGCCGGGCGCCTCTGACCCCGTTTCGTAAGATCGTTTTCACCCCGGACGCCGGTCCGCTCCCGTTACCATCCAAATGATCATGGGATCGGGGGATCTGGATGGACGAGCGGCGCGAGCGACCCGGCGAGAGGACGTACCCGGCGTCCGGCGTGCACAGGACGCTGATCAGGCTGGGGGTGCCGCGGTTCATGGCCGACCACGCCGCCGCCCTGCTGGACGCCCTCCTGCCGCGGCGGGCGCGCCGGCGCTAGGCGGCCCTGCGGCGGCGGCCGGGGGAGGTGTGGTGCGTGACCGTGCAGATGAAGCGGGCCGCGTCCTGCATCGCCTCGCCGGCCTCCGGCAGGACGCGGTTCAGGATGTGGAAGACGTGCATCTGGCCGTCCCAGACCTGGAACTCGCAGTCACCGCCGGCGCTGCGCAGGGCGTCCGCGAACGCCTCCGCCTCGGTGCGCAGGACCTCGGCGCCGCCGACCTGGATGAGGACGGGCGGCGGGTCCGTCCAGGCGCAGGTGAGCAGGGCCAGCCGCGGGTCGTCGAATCCGGCCGGCCCCACCACCAGGCGGGCGACCCGGCGCGCCGAGGCGGCGCTGATGTAGGGGTCGCGGGCGCCGTCCTGCGCCTGGCTGGAGAGTTCGCAGGTCAGGTCGACCCACGGGGAGAACAGGGTGAGCCCGGCCGGGTTCGGCAGGTCCAGCCGGCAGATCTCCCCGGCGAGCATGGCGGCGAGGTGGCCGCCGGCCGAGTCGCCCGCGATCACGATGCCGGACGCCGGGACGCCCCGCGCGAGCAGCCACCGGTAGGCGGTGACGGCGTCCTCCAGCGGCGCCGGGAACGGGTGCTCGGGCGCGAGCCGGTACCGGGGCGCGAGGACGGGCAGGCCGGTGTCATGCGCGAGGCGCGAGGTGATCGGCCGGTGGGTGCGCGGCGAGCAGGCCACGTAGCCGCCGCCGTGCAGGTAGAGCACGGCACCGTCGGCCTTGCCTTCGGGCGCGTCCCTGGGGATGAGCCATTCGCCCTTGACCGGGCGGTCGTCGCCGCCGTCCGCCGGCGGCTCGTTCAGCCCCTCGATCCGCACGCCCGAGCAGGGCCGCATCAGTAACGACGCGGCGTCCACCGTGGAGCGGGCGGTCCGGATCCCGGTGGCGTGTCCGGGGAGGTAGTGCAGGAGAGGCCGGACGCCCAGCCGCAGAGCGCTGCTGATCGCACGGCTGCGAACGCTCGGGCTGTCCATGTACCCCCCTTTGGTATTTAGGTGTCGTGTGATCGGTATGCCCGCTTTTGGCGGGTAATTCACGTCACAGTCTCGCAATGGACTCCGGCGGCGCCCCCCGCGCGCGCGGTCCACCCGCGTGATCCAGGTCATGTGACGCTCGCGATACCGTGAGGCCATGAGCAGTCCCGATTCGTCCGCATCCGCCGAACCCCGCGACTGCGGGCTCGAGGTCTTCTGGGACGAGCGGCTCATCTCCTACGACTTCGGCCCCGGGCACCCCATGAACCCCGTGCGGGTCGAGCTGACGATGGCGCTGGCCCGCGGGCTCGGCGTCCTCGACCGGCCGGGCGTGCGGGTGTCGGAGTTCGAGGCGGCCGACGACAAGCTGCTCCGGCTCGTCCACGAGGAGCCCTATATCGCGGCCGTCAAGCAGGCCGGCACGACCGGGCTGCCGGACCTGCGGCACGGCCTCGGCACCACCGACAACCCGATCTTCCTCGGCATGCACGAGGCGTCCGCGCTGGTCGCGGGCGCGTCCGTCGCCGCGGCCGAGGCCGTGTGGACGGGACGGGCGGGGCACGCCGCCAACGTCTCCGGCGGCCTGCACCACGCGCTGAGCGGCGCCGCCAGCGGGTTCTGCGTCTACAACGACCCGGCGATCGCGATCGCCTGGCTGCTGGAGAACGGCGCCGAGCGCGTCGCGTACGTCGACATCGACGTCCACCACGGCGACGGCGTCCAGGCCGCCTTCTACGACGACCCGCGCGTCCTCACGATCAGCCTGCACGAGACGCCGCGCACGCTGTTCCCCGGCACCGGCTTCCCGGACGAGACGGGCGCCGACGGCACGTCGGTCAACATCTCGCTGCCGCCCGGCACCGGCGACCGGCCGTGGCTGCGCGCGTTCGACGCGATCGTCCCGCCGCTGCTGCGCCGGTTCCGGCCCGACGTCCTCGTCACCCAGCAGGGCGCCGACGGGCACGCGCTCGACCCGCTCGCGCACCTCATCCTCAGCGTGGACGGGCAGCGCACGGCCTACGGGCTGCTGCACCGGCTGGCGCACGAGACCGCGGGCGGCCGGTGGGTGCTGACCGGGGGCGGCGGCTACGAGCTCGTCCAGGTGGTGCCGCGGGCGTGGACGCACCTGCTCGCCGAGGCGGCCGGCGGGCCGATCCCGCCGGACACGCAGACGCCGGAGGAGTGGCGCGACTTCGTCCGGCGGCGGACGGGGGAGATCGCCCCGCGCCGGATGACCGATGGGACCGACGTGGTGGAGTACGGCAGGTGGGGGGACGGCTACGACCCGGCGAACCCCGTCGACCAGGCGATCCTGGCGACGCGGCGGGCGGTCTTCCCCGAGCACGGCCTCGACCCGATGACGGACGAGTGAGGCCCGCAGGAATGAACCCCGCACCCATGGACCCCGCACCCGTGAAGCCGGCTCCGACGCGCGGTGAACTGCGCGCCCACCTCGTCCGGACGATGATCGCCGGGGACGTGGCGACGCCGCGCCAGAACAACCTGCTGCACTACCGGCGGATGGCCGCCGGGCACCCGTACTACCAGTTCGGCCTGGAGCTGAAGCCGTCGTGGACGGAGCGGACCGTCCTGGAGATGATGGTCGAGCGCTGCGGCGTCAGCCCCGACCCCGGGCACATCTACGGGGACGACACCATCGACCCCGACATCACGATCGACACGCTGGAGGCGATGGGCGACCGCATCGGCCTGGCGGCGCGCCGCCGGGAGAACGTGGTCGTCGCGACGGGGCATCCGGCGACGCTGACGCCGCTGTACCAGGGGGTCGCGCGGGCGCTGGAGGGTGCGGGCTGCCGGGTGCTGACCCCCGCCCGCGGCTGGACGTACGAGATCGAGACCGGCTACGGCGGCTCGGACCTGCGGCGCCTGGTCTACGCCGAGCCAGGCGTCGCGATGCTGGAGGGCGACGACGGGCGGACGCACCACACGCACGACCCGCACCCGATGGAGGCCATGCTCCGGGAGCTGGCCGATAGCGTCTCCGAGCGGTCTTCGGAAGCTAAACCTGATATCTGGCCGGATCTGGCCATCGCCGATCACGGCTGGGCCGGAGCCGCCGGTCAGGCGGGCATCGACACCGTCGGGTTCGCGGACTGTAACGACCCGGCGCTGTTCGCCGGCGCCGCCGAAGGCAAGATCGACGTGGTCGTGCCGCTCGACGACGGCATCTCCGCGCACCACTACGCGCCGCTGACCGCCTACATCCTTGATCGCGCGGGGCTGGCGCCGTCCGGCTGACCTCCCCGCGCCCGCGCGCCGGAGTCGTCCGGGGCACGTCCGGGCTGTCACCGAGTGTGACGAGACTGCCGTAGTGGGACGGATGGGCTTGCGCTGAGCCGTGGGGAGCAGTGGAACCGCAGGTCAACGCGGGATTGTGGTTGACAACCGTTCGTCTCGACACGTCCAGTGCCGTCACGTCCACGCTGCGTGCGGAATCAGCACTGTAACCCGCGGGTCAGGTCGGGGGACGGAAATGGGCGCAACTCCCCTCTTGCGACTGCCGATACGCGATTTACGCTGGAGGAAGTACACGTGCGTGATCAAAGTCACCCGAAGGGCCGGTGCGCGGCACGTGTGGAAGAGGGCGTCCGATGACCTCAGGCGAGCGACCTCTGAGCGAGGTCAGGTTCCTGACCGTGGCCGAAGTGGCGGCGGTGATGCGGGTGTCCAAGATGACCGTCTACCGCCTCGTCCACTCGGGCGAGCTTCCCGCGATCCGCGTGGGCCGCTCGTTCCGGGTTCCCGAGCAGGCCGTTCACGACTACCTGCGCGACGCGTACATCGAAGCCGGATAGCGGGTAAGGGCGGGGCATGAGCCACGACCCCGCCGGACACTCGTCACCCGGCCGTGCAGGGGGCGTCGGGGCGATCCCGCGGGACCGTCCCGAAGCTGGGGATGCAGGACGAGGACCGGCCGGCGGCCCCGCGGCCGCCGGAGCCGGCGTCGGGGGAACGGGGGCACCGCCTCCGCCCGCCCCGATCCGGCGATTCGGTCCGGACACCGAGCGGGACGGGCGGCCGGCCGGCAGGTCGGCGACAGCGCCCGCCCCGGCGGAACGGTGCCCGGCGCCGCGCGACGCGCGGTGCCGGACGCCGCCGTGCCGGGGCGACGGCGGAGCCCGGCGCGACCAGGGCATGCCCGCCCGCGATGCGGGCCGCGGCATGATCTCCATCCTTTCGGCGGTAGTCTTGGGCGGCGGACCGTGCGCGCTCATCGAGCCATGCTCACCATGCTCGCCCGCGGCACGTTCGTCTCCTGCACACCACCCGATACGCCGAGCGAGGTCCCGTGGGCTCTGTCATCAAGAAGCGTCGCAAGAGGATGGCCAAGAAGAAGCACCGCAAGCTGCTGAAGAAGACGCGCATCCAGCGCCGCAACAAGAAGTGATCACGCCGGCAACTCAGCCGTGAAGGGGTGGGGCGCACAGTGTCCTCCATGCCCGCCGCCGCGGCCCGTGTCGTCCTCGTCACGGGCGTCTCCCGTTTCCTGGGGGCGCGGGTCGCGAACACCCTGCAAGCAGACCCGGGCATCGAGCGGGTCATCGGCGTGGACACGGTGCCGCCCACCGAGTCCCTCGGCCGCACCGAGTTCGTCCGCGTCGACATCCGCACGCCCGGCATCGCGAAGATCATCGCGTCGGCCGGGGTGGACACGGTGGTGCACCTCAACCTCGTGACCTCCTCGTCCGGCTCCCGGGCGAAGGCCAAAGAGCTCAACGTCATCGGCACGATGCAGCTGCTCGCGGCGTGCCAGCGCTCGCCCGACATGCGCAAGCTCGTCGTGCGGTCCTCGGCCGCCGTGTACGGGTCCTCGCCGATGGACCCGGCGGTCTTCACCGAGCGGGACGAGCCGGCCGAGCCGCCGAAGACCGGCTACGCCAAGGACGCCGTCGAGGTCGAGGGCTACGTCCGCGGGCTGATGCGGCGCCGCTCCGACCTGACCGTGTCGGTGCTGCGGTTCGCGAACTTCATCGGCCCCGGCGTCGACTCGCCGCTCACCCGGTACCTGCACCTGCCGGTCGTCCCGACCGTGCTGGGCTTCGACCCGCGGCTCCAGTTCGTCCACGAGGACGACGGCGTCGAGGTGCTGCGCCGCATGACCACGGAGGACCACCCCGGCTGCTACAACGTCGCCGGGGACGGCGTGCTGCTGCTCTCCCAGGCGCTGCGGCGCGCCGGACGGCCGTACGTGCCCGTCCCGGCGCCGTCCATCTCGGTGCTCGGCGACATGGGGCGCCGCTTCGCGGGCCTGTCCGGGTTCTCCCCGGAACTGCTGCGCTGGCTGACGTACGGCCGGGTCATCGACACCACCGCGCTGGAGCACGAGCTGGCGTGGCGCCCGAAGTACGGCTCCGAGGCGGCCTTCGCCGACTTCGCCGCGGCCCAGGGGCTCGGCCACGGCCACGGCCGGCTGACGAACCTGCTCGGACGCACCTGACATCGGACGCACCGGAAAGGGGAGCCGGATGATGAACGCCCGCCATATGGACGACGGTGACGACGAGGGCGCGCAGGTCATCCGGCTCGACACGGGCCACCACCGGGATGCGGGCGACTCCGGTTCCGCCGCCGGGGGCGGCGAACCCGGCGGCGAGCAGAGCCCGCTGGAGCGCGGCATCGCCTCCGGGCTGGCGTTCCTGCGCCGCCGGCTGGCCGGCGAGTACGAGGTCGACGAGTTCGGCTTCGACCCCGAGTTCAACTCCACGGTCCTGCTGCCGGCCGCCCGCGCGCTGTACGAGCACTGGTTCCGCGTCGAGCTCGCCGGTCTGGAGAACGTCCCCGAGGGCGGCGCGCTGCTCGTCGCGAACCACTCGGGCACCATCCCGCTGGACGCGCTGATGCTGTCGGTGGCGCTGCACGACAACGCCGACCGGTGCATCCGGCTGCTCGGCGCCGACCTCGTCTACCAGATCCCGGTGCTCGGCCATCTGGCCCGCAAGGCCGGGCACACCCTCGCCTGCCAGGCCGACGCCGCCCGCCTGCTCGGCAAGGGCGAGCTGGTCGGGGTGTTCCCGGAGGGCTTCAAGGGCGTCGGCAAGCCGTTCGCCGACCGGTACAAGCTCCAGCGCTTCGGCCGCGGCGGCTTCGTCGGCACCGCGCTGCGCGCCGGCGTCCCGATCGTCCCGTGCGCCATCGTCGGCGCCGAGGAGATCTACCCCAAGATCGCCGACCTGCGGCCGCTGGCCCGGCTGCTCGGCCTCCCGTACTTCCCGATCACGCCGACGTTCCCGCTGCTCGGGCCCGCCGGCCTCGTCCCGCTGCCGTCCCGGTGGGTGATCCAGTTCGGTGCGCCGATGACGCTGGACGACTACGACGCCGAGGACGCCGACGACCCGATGACGGTGTTCGAGATCACCGACCACGTCCGGGAGAACATCCAGCACATGCTGTACGAGGCGCTGCTGCGCCGCGGCCCGGCGTTCCTTTAGCCGCGTTCCTCTAGGCCGCGTTCCCCCCGGTAGCCGCCGAGTTTGTCGGGGTTCAGGACCCACAGCAGCTGGTCGATGCCGTCGTCGGACGCGGTGATCGTGATGAGCGCGGAGGCGGCGCCGTCCCGCGAGACGAGGATCGCCGGCCGCCCGTTCGCCTCGACCCACGAGACGGTCGTGCCGGTCCAGAACCGGGGCGCGTACGCGACGACGACCTTCGCGACCCGTTCCCGTCCGACGATGGGGATCCGGGACGCGCCGCGGACCGTGCCGTTGCTATCGGAGTAGCTGACCGCGTCCTCGGCGAGGAGCGACTCCAGGGCGTCGAGGTCGCCGGTGCGGGCCGCCGCGAGGAACGTCTCCAGCAGCCGCCGGTGCGCGGCCCGGCTCACCGGGTTGCGGCGCCCCGCCGCCACCCGCCTGCGCCCCCGGCTGACGAGCTGCCGCGCGTTCGGCTCGGTCACCTGCAGGATCGCCGCGATGTCGGCGTAGGGGTAGTCGAACGACTCGCGCAGGACGTAGGCGGCCCGCTCCGGCGGGGACAGTCGCTCCAGCAGCATCAGGACGGCCATCTCCACGTCGGCGGCCTGCTCGGCGCCCGCCTCGGGCCCGCCGCCGGTGTCGATCGGCTCGGGGAGCCACGGGCCGACGTACTTCTCGCGCCGCCGCCGCGCCGACTGGATCACGTTGATCGCGAGCCGGGTCGTCATCGTCACCAGGAAGGCGGCCGGATCCCGCACGGGCCCGCGGTCGGTCGTCTGCCACTTGACCCATGTCTCCTGGACGACGTCCTCGGCCTCGGCGACGCCGCCGAGCATCTGGTACGCGATGCCGAACAGGCGGGGCCGCAGGTCGGCGAACACCGACGCGGCCTCGTCGAGCGTTCCGTCCGTGATCGTGCCCCTTCCGCGGTCGCCGGCCACACCATTTTATGGGGAGGAGCGAGGCCCGCCCGGCCGGCGTCGTGGACGGCGGCGGTGTGCGGCGATCTACTCTGAGCGGATGCCGTCGATCCGCCGCCGCATGGTCGCCCGCGACCTGGGCGAGCCGCACCGCGTGTCCAGTCCGCTCGAACTCCTGTTCGATCTGACTTTCGTCGCCGCCGTCTCCCAGGTCGCCGGCCGGTTCGCCCACGCGGTGGCGGACGGCCACGTCGAGGACGCCGTCGCGCCGTTCCTCATGGTGTTCTTCGCCATCTGGTGGGCGTGGATGAACTTCACGTGGTTCGCGTCCGCGTACGACACCGACGACGTCCCGTACCGGATCATGACGTTCGTGCAGATGGCGGGCGTCCTGCTGCTGGCGGCCGGGGTGCCCGACGCGTTCGGCGGCGACTTCACCACGGTCACCATCGGCTACCTCGTCATGCGCGCCGGCCTGGTGAGCCTGTGGCTGCGCGCCGCGGCCGCCCACCCGGAGGGGCGCGCCACCGCCCTCCGCTACGCGGCCGGGATCGCGTTCCTCCAGGTCCTGTGGCTGTCGCGGCTCGCGCTGCCGGGCGGCGACGGCGGGCCCTGGGTGTTCCTCTTCCTCGTGGTGCTCGAACTCTCCGTGCCGCCGATCGCGGAACGCCCCCGGATGACGACCTGGCACCCGCACCACATCGCCGAACGGTACGGACTGTTCACGATCATCCTGCTGGGCGAGAGCGTCCTGGCCGCGACGAACGCCGTGCAGGACTCCGTCGAGCACGGCCTGAACGCCGATCTCGTGGTCATCGCGCTGGCCGGGCTCGCGATCCTGTTCACGCTCTGGTGGATCTACTTCTCCGAACCGGCGGGCGAGGGCCTCGCGGCGCGCCGCGACTGGTCCTTCTGCTGGGGCTACGGCCACTACGTGGTCTTCGCCGCGCTGGCCGCCCTCGGCGCCGGGCTGGAGGTGGCGGTCGTCTCCACGGGTGAGATCCACACCGGCACGCACACCGTGGTCGCGGCGGTCGCCGTCCCCATCGCCGTCTTCCTGGTCATGCTGTGGGCGCTGCACGCGCCGATGCGGCGGACGGCCGTCCGCCCGGAACTGATCGTGACCACGGCCGTCCTGGTCCTCCTCACGGTCTTCGCCGCGCCCGGCATCGGCGTCGCGGCGAGCCTCACCGTCATCGCGGCCCTGCTCGTCCTCCTGCTGGCCACCACCCTGGCGCGGGCCCATCGGGCCGCCGCCCCGTGACCCCTTTGATGATGTGTCGGTGAGGCGCCACCCTGGTCCGATGGAGGTCGTCTTCACCGAGGAGCACATCCGCTTCCAGCGCTACGACTTTCGCGGCGCCAGCGTCCACCCCGCCGGGACGATCACACCGGCCCAGATCCGCGACGCCGACTGGACGGCCATCCGCCCCGAGCTCCGGACGACTCGGGGCGAGACCCTGTTCATACCTGCCGCTCAGCGGTCGGACCTCGAACGGTTCTGCGTCCGTAACAGTGTCATCGGCAGACCCCGCTTCGACGCCTGGGGAGATCTGCTCGAACCGTTCCTGGACACCTGGTTCGACCCCGAACACGAGCGCTCCACACTCACCCGCCTGCGCGATGCCGGATTTCCCTCCTGGGAAGTCGCCGAGATCCGCCGCCGCCTCACACCCGTCATGCACGCCTACAATTTCGATGCCATGGTCTGGGAGTGGACCTATCTGGGCCTTTACGATCTCCTCAACGCCGCCAACGCCCCTATCATCAATCCCGCCCTCCAGAACGCCCTCGGCGACCCAGCGGATTTCTACGGCTGGGCGATGCGAATAGCCGACCGGGCGGCCATGCAGAAAGAAGAGACAGACGCACCCCGCACCTGAGCCCTACGAAACGGGAATGCTCGATGTCGGCGACGGCAACCGGGTGTACTGGGAGACCTGCGGCAACCCCCAGGGCAAACCGGCGCTCGTCGTCCACGGCGGGCCGGGGTCGGGATGCCGCCCCGGGATGCGCCGCCACTTCGACCTGGACCGGTACCGGCTCGTCCTGTTCGACCAGCGCGGCTGCGGGCGCAGCACCCCGCACGCGAGCGACCCGGCCGCGGATCTGCGGCACAACACCACCTGGCACCTGGTCGCCGACATGGAACGGCTCCGCGAGCATCTCGGCATCGACCGCTGGCTGCTGCACGGCGGTTCCTGGGGCTCCACGCTCCTGCTGGCCTACGCCGAACGGCACCCCGAGCGCGTGTCGGAGATCGTCATCCGCAGCGTCACCACGACGCGGCGGTCGGAGATCGACTGGCTGTACCGGGGCGTCGGACGCTTCTTCCCCGAGCAGTGGGAGCGGTTCGCCGCGAGCGCTCCCGGAGCCCGGACCGGCGTCGACATCGCCGCGGCCTACGCACGCCTGACGGAGCATCCGGACGCCGCCGTGCGCGAGCGGGCGACGGCCGACTGGTGCGCGTGGGAGGACGCCGTCCTGTCCGGAGAGACCAAGGGCACCGCGAACCCCTACGGCGACCGTGCCCCGGAGGCGCGGCTGGCGCTGGTACGCCTGTGCGCCCACTACTTCTCCCATGGCGCGTGGCTGGACGAAGGCGTGCTGCTGCGCGAGGCGAGCCGACTGGACGGGATTCCGGGCGTCCTCGTCCACGGGCGGCTCGACATGGGCGGGCCGCCCGACACGGCCTGGGAACTGCACCGGGCCTGGCACGGCTCGGAACTGGTCGTCGTGGAGGACGCGGGGCATCTGGGCAGTGCGGCGGCGCGCGGCCATATCGTCCGGGCGCTCGATGCCTTTGCGGGGGCCTGAGCGGTGGCGCGGCCGTAAGGACTTTGTCAGATGGCGTCATCGCTTGTCAGGAGGCGTATCGGACAACAGAGTCGCGCTGCGAGGCTGGCGCCGTCCGCGCTGGGCGGACCCTGGACAGGAGGGCGATCGACGTCATGAAGCTTGCCAAGACGGCCCTGGCGGGGCTCCTCGCCGTGCCCGCGGTCGTGGGGATTCCGGGCATCGCCAACGCCGAGTCGGCTCCCGGGTGCTCCGGCACCGTGCAGATCGGCAGCACCGCGCACATCTACTCGGGCGGCCAGACCTTCGCCTCGGTGAAGCAGTTCAAGGGCTGCGGGAAGAACTGGGCCTACGTGTACGTGTGGGAGGGCTACCGCAGTTCCCACAGCTCCTGGAGCGCGTGCGCCGCCATCGGCGACAACAGCACCAAGACGCTGGAAGGCACCCAGTGCCGGACCAAGACCAAGGAGGTCTGGTCACTCGGCGCCAGCACCCTCGCGCACTGCACGCAGGCGATCGGCTGGATTCCCAATGGGGCGTCCGCCAAGTCCAGCGAGCGCTGCTGAGATCGGGGAATTCATGCGCCTGCGCCATCGCGCCGCCGCGGCCGCCACCACGCTGGCCGTAGCCGCGGGCTTCACCATGGCGGTGTCGCCGGCCGCCCACGCGGGCGGCTACGGCTGCTCCGGCTCCCTCATCGACACCTACGCGGTGAAATCGCCGGTGAACACGCTGAGCCACGTGTACCTGTATTACAACTCCAGTACCGGCTACAACTGCGCGGTCAACGTCAAGACGGCGTACTACTCGCAGTTCAAGCACGAGATCAGCATGTACATGTACAACTCGACGCTGACCGAGGACAACGTCCGCTGGGGCGTCAACGTCGACCAGGACAACGGCAAGTACTGGCAGTACGCGGGGCCGGTGAAGGTGAAGGGCCGCGGTATGTGCATCTCCTTCGTCGCCGAGACGTACTACTACGACGAGCACGCCCACCTGTACAAATCGGCTCAGCACTGCGGCTGACCCCGCAGATGAGGCGACCGTGGGCGGTGCCGGCGGCACCGCCCACGGCGGCCTTCACAGGGTGAGCATCGTGCGGGTGGCGATGGCCCCGTCCTGGAGGGGTTTCAGGGCCATGCGCATCAGGACCAGCACGTTGTCGTCACCGGCGATGCGGTTGGCGCTGACCTTCCCGCAGGTCTGGCACTGATGGATGATCATCCACTCGCCGTCGGGACGCGCGGAGAGCGTGAGCGGCTCCATGCGCCTGCGGCACGCGGACGCGCGGTCGCCCGGAACGCGATGGTCGACGTGCAGGCTGACCAGGCAGTTCGGGCAGTGGTTGCGGTGGGCGCTGCCCGGCGCGTCCAGGGACACGTCGAGCCGGCATCCGACGCAGCGGAAGGCGTCCGCGCGTCCGCCGTGGACGTGGAGGACGTCCTTGCGGCGCTGGGGTCGCCGCCCCTGAGAGTTCTTACGCCTCGGCATGTCAAAGCGATCCGAACGTTTCGAGGGGGAACGGCGGCTCCGCCAGCGGACGCACCGCCATGCGCATGAGGATGAGCTGGTTGTCATCCGCGCATACCGGATTGGACGTGAGCAGGTCGCAGCCCACGCAGCGGTGAATGACCATCCAGTCGCCGTTGCGCAGAACGGCGATGGCGATGGGCATCATGCGCGAGCGGCAGTCGCTCGGCCCGCCGTCGATGTGGTCGATGACGTGCTCGGAATGCAGGCACGCGGGACAGTGGTTGCGGCGCGTGCCGTCAGCCGCGCGGACGGTGACGGTCAGACCGCATTTGATGCAGAGGAAGGTGTCGGACACCCGGATGCTCCTTGCTGAGGGTTGTCGAGAACAGCAAGAGGCGGCCGAGCGGTCTCGGCGAACGGTTAGGGAATGCGCCGAGTAACGCTCGGCACGGGCCGGGACATAAACCCTCTTCCTAAGGCACAAGGCCGGGTACACGCGATCTGGACTGACTGGCCAGCGTAGACACCGCCGCACGTCCCGCGCGACTGATTTTCCCTCGCCCTCCGCCGGACGCGGGCGGGTCAGAACATCGCGCGGTGCCGGCCGACGTACCTCGGACGCCGCCGGTCCGCCACGAGCAGTGCCGCGGATCCCGCCAGGACGGCCGCGCTCACGGTGACGCAGGCGAGGACGAGCAAGGTCACAGCACACCCCCCGCAAGGAGACCCGGCCGCATGCGCGGCCCGCACTCAGCCCACGCCATGGTCATCACCACGTCGCCAGGAAGAGGCGGTGTTTGAGGAGTCGGTCGGTCTGACCGGCCGCCGCCCCGGAGTCCCCGCAAGGGCACAGGTAGCCGTGCCGTCCTCGGTGAGCGTCGTGGTAGGCCAACGCACGGCCGGGGACGGCGAGAACTCTGACCACGATGCCGACGCCCTTGGTCCCGGTTAGAGCCCGCACTTTGCCCATGCCAGCTTCCCTCCCTCCATCAGCGGCCGCGTCCCCCAGTCGTGGGCGAGGCCGGCCACCATCTGGAGCCCGCGCCCGCTGACCGCCGCGCAGTTCTCCGGCTGGACCACCGGCTGCCCGTGCCCGCCGTCCCGGACCTCGATCGTGGGGAGGCGGTCGCGCTCGTCCCGGAACACGCGCAGGACGATCGGGCCCTCTCCGTGCACCAGCGCGTTCGTGACCAGTTCGGAGACGATGAGCCGCCCGGTGTAGTCGTCGGCGATGCCCCACCCGGCGAACCGCTCGGCGACGAACCGCCGCGCCCTGGCCGGCGCATGCTCGTCCGCTTCGAGGACGAGCGTCGATACGCCCTCGCCGCACATCGCGGCCACTCCCTTTGTGAATTGATTCATTGCCCAGCACTCCATTCCGTCCGATTTGCCCGACAGGTTGCGAAAACGAATTCCGCTATGACCGTTTCGGGGGGAACTGTCAAAAGATCGGCATCGAACATGCCGACCCTTTCTCCGTCATCCCCTGGCCGAGCATCGCGCAGAGTGGCATGCTGGGAAATGCGAAAGGAAACCCACAGGGCAACCTCGGACCATGGCCCCCGACCACTGGTCGTCGCTGGTCATGGCTGGTCATAGGGAGAAGCCGTGCCGCAACCCCCGAAGCGCCTCACCCCGTCGAACAGCGCCCTAGATCTGTTCGGATCAGAAGTCCGCAGATACCGCGTCCTTGCGAACTACAGCATCAAGCAGCTCGCCGACAAGATCCCCTACAGCCCGTCCTTCATCGGCGCCGTCGAACGCGCCGAATGCCACTGCGAACGAAACTTCGCCGAACACTGCGACGCGTCCCTCGACACCAAACAGGCCCTCGCCCACCTCCACGACGGCCTGTTCGGCGACAAGAAGGACGGCTTCCCCGAGTGGTTCCGCAAGTGGCCCGGCGTCGAGGAGGAAACGCGGAGCCTCAAGGTCTACGAGCCGCAGGTCGTCTACGGTCTCCTCCAGACCGAGGAGTACGCGAGCACGCTGCTCTTCGGCGACAGAGAGGCGATCGACGCTCGGATGGCCCGGCAGGCGATCCTCACCCGCACCGCGCCGCCACCGCCGCGCCTGATCTACCTGCTGCCCGAGACCGTGCTTTGGAACGACGTGGGCGGGCCACAGGTGATGCGTGCCCAGCTCCAGCGTCTGGCGGGCGCGGTCGGACCCCGCCTCAGCGTCCAAGTGGTTCCCAATGGGGCAACGCATCCAAGCAACGGAACGTTCACACTCGCGACGCTGCCAAGCGGAGAGGAGATCGCTTACGTGGCGACTGCTGCACGTGGCATCATGATGGAGGCGCGAGAGGACATCTGTAGGCTAAAGGAGCGATTTGACGCGATCTGGACACAGGCGCTACGGGCCAACCTGTCCGTTGAGCTGATCAATCGCACAATCGAAGAGAAGTGGTCTTCATGAGGCAAGAACTCGCTTGGCGCAAGTCGAGTCGCAGTAGCAGTGACGGCGATCAGTGCGTTGAGCTTGCCAAGGTGGAGAACGGGGTTGCCATTCGAGACTCGAAGGATCCTCACGGACCGATTCTCGTCGTCTCTGGTGAAGCCTTGCGTGGCGCTATTCATCGTGCGCATGTGACCTCATGACGTGCATGACTTGGCGTAAGTCGAGCCGCAGCGGCAGTTCCGGCGGCAGTTGTGTCGAGTTGGCCGGTGTGGAGGACGCGGTTGCCGTGCGGGACTCGAAGGATCCGGACGGGGCGGTTCTGCTCGTTCCACGTCCGGTCTTGCGGGCGGCGCTGCGCGGCCTGACCGGTCGTTAGTGCGGCGGGCGGCCACTGGTGGCTCGTGTCGAGTACTACGACGATCCTGCTGCGCCTGCTCCGAATTCGGTGGTCGTCGCTGCCTCGGCGGTGGTCGCCAACGAGCGCGGCGAGGTGCTCATGCAGCGCCGGGCCGACTCGGGGCTCTGGGCGCTGCCGGGCGGTGGGATGAACCTGGACGAGTCCCTGCCGGGTGCGGCCGTCCGGGAGGTCAGGGAAGAGACCGGGTACGAGATCGAGGTCACGGGACTGGTCGGAACCTACAGCGACCCGCTGCACATCATCGCCTACTCGGACGGCGAGGTCCGCCGCCAGTTCAACGTCTGCTTCCGAGCTCGCCTGCTGGGAGGCGAGCTTCGAGTCAGTGACGAGTCCCTGGATGTCCGTTGGGTTCCGGTCGGTGAGTTGGACGACCTGCCCATGCACCACACCCAGCGCTTGAGGCTGCACCACTACCGCGAAGAGCGGGACACCCCTCACCTTGGCTGATCCAGGCGAGAGTCCCGGCCCCAGCGCGGCGAGCGCGGCACCAGCGCGGGGCGTCCAGCGTGGTAGCGCTGCGGTGTCACAAGGGGCGTCTACGATGAGGGCCATGCTGACGGAGCCGCGTGGGAGCCTTGCCGACACGGCGGCGAATGCCGGCGCCGTGCCCGTCCAGTACGGGGAGGTCTTCACCCGGCGGTGGATCGTTGAACTGATCCTCGACCTGTGCGGCTACTCCGTCGATACGGACCTGACGACGAAAAGGCTTGTAGAGCCCGCCATCGGGTCCGGTGCCTTCCTCATGCCGGTCCTGGACCGGTTGCTCGAAGCCAGGGAGAAGTACTCGCCCGACGGACCTTGGGATGAGTTGCTCCCGGCCATCCTCGCCATGGACGTTCAGCCTGGGCACGTGCGCGGTTGCCGAAGCCTCGTCACAGCACGGCTCATCAGGTCGGGGTGCCCGGCTGAAACGGCGAACCGGCTTGCGGCCGCTTGGGTACGAGAAGGGGATTTCCTGCTCGACAGGTTCCCCGGCTGCGCGGACTACGTAGTCGGAAACCCCCCGTACATCCGCATCGAAGATGTGGCTCCCAGCCTCCTCGCCGCGTACCGCCGAGCCTGTCCCACAATGGGCGGTAGGGCCGACGTGTACATCGGTTTCTTCGAACGTGGCCTCGATCTGCTCGATGAGGGCGGCACTCTGGCGTTCATCTGTGCTGACCGCTGGATGCGGAACCAGTACGGGCGCCGTTTGCGGGAGAAGATCATCAAGGGCGGGTTCGCCGTTGACTCCTGCTTGGTGATGCACGACGTCGCCGCGTTCGAGAACGAGGTGTCCGCCTACCCGGCGATCACGGTGCTCACGCGTGGACCGCAAGGTGACGTGGGCATCGGCGAGGCCGGCGAGACCTTCGATTTCAAAGCCGCTGCGGACTTCGCGTCCTGGTCGAGCCTCCGGACGCGTAAACCCCTCCATGGCGCGGCCGTTCGAGGGTCGCGCCTACCGCATTGGCACCGCACCGCCGACTCGTGGCCGGATGGGACTCCTGAGGCCCTGGCTTGGCTTGAGGACTTGCAAGACCGGCATCCGCCGCTCGAAGATCGCGAAGCCGGTACCAGAATCGGGATCGGTGTCGCGACCGGAGCCGACGCGGTGTACATCACGCAAGACGCCGAGGCGGCGGAGCCGGAACGCATGCTGCCGCTCGCCATGTCCGCCGACGTGAAGAGCGGCACCTATGGTTGGACGGGGCATTACCTGGTCAATCCATGGGACGAGGACGGTCTCGTCGACCTGGATGAATGGCCGCGGTTGTCCGAGTACCTCAGCAGGAACGCGACCGCCATCCTGCGCCGTTCGATCTCGAAGCGGTCACCTGCGAGTTGGTTCCGCACCATCGACCGCGTCACCTCGTCCCTCACCGGCCGGCCCAAGCTTCTTCTCGAAGATATGAAGCGGCAGCCGAATCCCGTCCTTGAGCAGGGTGGTCACTACCCGCACCACAACCTCTACTACCTGGTGTCCCAGGAGTGGGACCTGGAGGTCTTGGGCGGACTCCTCCTCTCTGAGGTGGTAGAGCGCCAGATTGCGGCGTACTGCGTGAAGATGCGCGGCAACACCTTGCGCTTTCAGGCTCAGTATCTCCGAAGAGTCCATGCTCCGCGGCCCGCGGAGATCCCTGCGGACGTGGCAGATGAACTCGTTACGGCATTCAGGGCTAGAGACCGAGCGGCCGCCACGGCCGCGGCCCTACGCGCTTATAAGATACGCGCCCTTCCCTGATTTTCTTCTCCTCCCCCCGGAGTAGCCCATGGGCCAGACGGCCGAGCAAAGAGTGCAGCTTGCTCTTGAACATTGGGTTCGAGTGCGTCGCGAGCAGCAAGAGAAATCAAGAGCCGGCGGCCACGCCCAGGGCGGCAACCGATCAGCGGTCACCGGCGCTGGGCATCTCGACGGCCTGAACGCCCTGATCGTGGACGAGATCCAGAGCACGGGCGCGTCCGATCTGGAGATTCGGACCAATCGCAAGGCCACCCTGCCCGGGTACTACCGGCCGTCCAAAGCATGGGACCTGCTCGTACTCCAGCAGGGTTGCCCCGTTCTCGTGGTGGAGTACAAATCCATGAAGGGTAGCGAGGGCAAGAACCTCAACAATCGTGCCGATGAGATATTCGGGATGGCCGAGGATCTGCGGCAGGCGGAGCTCAACGGCAGGCTCATGAGGAATCTGCGCCGAGCCTATGTTTTCGTCATGGGCCTCACCCCCGAGAGCCTCGAGCCGGTGGAGGTCCAGACGGCCTTCGGCGGGGCCGACCCGATCTTTGACGGACGCTCCTACTTCCAGCGCGCCGTGATCATGTGCCGTCGGATGCGCGAGTCGGGCCTGTTCCACCTGACCTGGGCGGTAGGCGTTCGGGAGGATCCTGTCAGTTGGTACGAGCCCGACCCCGACGTTGGCTGGCAGCGTTTCGCCGCGGATCTGCACGGAGCGTTCGGAGGAAGCGTTCCCATCCCTCCTGAAGTCCCCTGACATCCGGCGGATGAGCCCTCGCCGGTGGGCGGGGCGGCTAGTACCTGGATGTGCGGAGGTAGGTGATCATGCTGGCGAAGGGGGTCAGGATCAGGTAGTACACGGCCCACATGATCAGGAACGGGACTAGCCAGCCGATCTTCTCGCGGCCGCCGCGCGGTGAGGTGCAGTACATCGTGTAATCAGTGCCGCCTCGGCCTGTTGAGTCGGAGACGATGAACGGATCGGTGTAGGGGGGATCGCACAGCCACCGCGCCGTGAAAGTGAGCTGGACCGGCATCATGGTGGTGCCCACCATCGCCAGCACTGCGGCCACGGGCACCATGACCGCGAGGGCGATGAGCGCGAAGCGGAGGTTCATACCCGGGTCACCTTGGTGAAGTGACCGTCCGCTTTGAAGGTCACCATGGCGTCCGCGCGGGGGGACCGGACGACGACGCTGATCTCCGGAGCGGAGGCGGTCCGGGTCACTTGGATTTTTTCGACGTAGCCGTTGTGGAACTTCGTCTCGGCCAAGGCCGTGTCGACCATTTTCACAACGTCCTCAAGCGCGGGCACGTCCTGGACGGTGAAGGACATGCCGTCCAGATCGTCGGCGGCTCCGACCTTCATGGGGGACGGACCGTCGAGACCGTCTTCGCCGAAGGTGACTTTGTCCAACTGCTCGGGACGCCCGGGGACGCGGATATTGGCGGTCACGCTGGCGTCCCAGGAGTGGAGGACGAGGCTGGTGAGGGTGAGGCGATCCGTCCCGTAGTGCTTGGAGAAAGCGCCCATCGCGTTCCGGACGAGTGCCGCGGTCAACCCGCCACCGCGCGACAGCATCTCTCCCACGAACTCGTCGCGGGGCGTTGCGCCGCAGGCGGAAGTCATGACCACCAGCGTCAGAACCGTCGCCAGACACGCGCTGAGGCGTTTGAAGGGGGGCACTTGACGATCTTAGCCGCTGCGGCTCCGCCGGCGGCGGACGAAGGGGATCGCGGCACCGATCAGGGCGGCGTAGGCGGCGCCCAGGGTCAGGGATGGCCGCAGCCAGCCGATCTCGTGGCGCTCCCCGCGTTCTCCGGTGCAGTAGAGGGTGAAGTTGATCGCCCGGGCGGTTTCGTCGCGGACGACGACGGGGTCGGTGTAGGGCTCCGCGCAGAACAAAAGTCCGGTAAGGCGGGCCTGGCCGGGGAGGAGGGACGTGCTCCCGATGGTGAGCAGCGTGCCGAGGATGACCGCGGTGAGCAATCCTTGGGCGAGGTCGCCGATGGGCTTCTGCAACGGGCTGCTCTCTCCTCTTCACTGCCGGGCCGCCGGGATGATGAGCCGGTCGTCCGTGCGGAATGGCGGCTTTGCGTGATCGTATGGGTATCAGCTGGTTTCAGCGGGGATGCGGTGCTGAAACCGGGGTGAAGGCGGGGGGCCTCAGTGTTCTCCGCATGGTGATAGAGGCGAGGCAGACGGCCATTTCGGTGGCCGGGCTGCGGAAGGTGTTCGGGGAGAAGGTCGTCCTCGACGGGATCGATCTCGATGTGCCGCGCGGGACGGTGTTCGCGCTGCTCGGGCCCAATGGGGCCGGGAAGACGACGGCCGTGCGGATCCTGTCGACGCTGATCCGGGCGGACGGCGGTGAGGCGCGGGTCGCCGGGTGCGATCTCATGCGTGATCCCGATGGCGTGCGCAAGGCCATCGGGGTCACGGGGCAGTACGCGGCGGTGGACGGGCTGCTCACCGGGCGGGAGAACCTCATCCTGATGGCCGACCTGCATCATCTGGGGAAGGCGGCGGGGCGGCGGGCCGCGGATGAACTGCTGGAGCGGTTCGACCTGGTGGAGGCCGGCAAGAAGACGGTCGCCACGTATTCGGGCGGGATGCGGCGCAGGCTCGACATCGCGATGACGCTGATCGGGAGCCCGCAGATCATCTTCCTGGACGAGCCGACGACCGGGCTCGACCCGCGCAGCCGGCGGACGACCTGGGAGATCGTCCGCGGCCTGGTGCGCGGCGGCGTGACGATCTTCCTGACCACGCAGTACCTGGACGAGGCGGACCAGCTCGCCGACCGCATCGCGGTGCTGGACGGCGGCCGGATCGTCGCCGAGGGGACGTCCGACGAACTCAAGCGGCTGGTGCCGGGCGGGCACGTCCGGCTGCGGTTCGCCGGACCGGGCGAGCTGGACGCCGCCGCGCGGGCCCTCGGCGCCGTGACCAGGGACGACGACGCGCTCACCCTGCAGGTGCCGAGCGACGGCGGCGTCCGGTCGCTGCGGGAGCTGCTCGGGCGGCTGGAGGACGCGGCCGTCGAGGTCGACGAGCTGTCCGTGCACACGCCCGACCTGGACGACGTGTTCCTCGCCCTCACCGGCAGGAAGGAAGAGGTGACCTCGGCATGAGCACGCTCACTCTGGCGATGACCGACTCCGCGACGATGCTGCGCCGCAACCTGCGGCACGCGCTGCGCTACCCGTCCCTGACGATCGCCGGGATGATGATGCCGATCTTCATCATGGTGCTGTTCGTCGGCGTGTTCGGGAACGCGCTCGGGGACGGCGTCGGCGGCCCCGCCAAGGGCGACTACATCAACTACGTGGCGCCGGGGATCATCCTGATGGCCATCGCGTCCGGATGCCTGCAGACGTCGGTCTCGGTGTGCGTCGACATGACCGAGGGCATCGTGGACCGGTTCCGGACGCTCGGGATCGCGCGGGCGTCCCTGCTGACCGGCCATGTGGTCGGCAGCATGATCCAGACGCTGCTCAGCACGGCCGCGGTCATCGGGGTCGCGGTCGCGATGGGGTTCCGGACGAGCGGGACCGTCCTCGACTGGCTCGCCGCGGCCGGGCTGCTGGTGGCGCTCACGTTCGCGCTGACGTGGGTGGGCGTCATGATGGGGCTGCTGGCCAAGAACCCCGAGGGCGCGAGCAACACGCCGATGATCGTGCAGTTCCTGCCGTTCTTCGGCAGCGCGATCGTCCCGCCGGAGTCGATGCCGGCCGGGGTGCGGTGGTTCGCCGAGTACCAGCCGTTCACGCCGATCATCGAGACGCTGCGCGGCCTGCTGACGGGCTCGCCGGACGGGACCGACGCGATGGCTGCCGCGGCCTGGTGCGCGGGGCTCGCCGTGCTCGGCTACGCGGCGTCGAAGGTGCTGTTCAACCGGAAGGCTCCGCGCTGACGAGCGCGCGGGCGGCCTTGCGCAGGTCGTCGCGGCCCAGGCCGGCGTACTCCGCCACCGCGGCGGTGTACGCAGGCTCGTCGGCCTCCAGGGCGGCGCGGCGGGCGGCGGCGGGCGACATGGTCGGCTGGAACGCCCGGGTGAAGTGCAGGCGCTCGGCGAGGGCGATCATGCGGGCGGCCCGGGTGGGCTCGGCGTCCGCCAGGGCGCGTGCCAGCAGGAGGCCGCCGCAGATCGGCAGGTCCATGAAGAAGCCCGGCATCGGCCTCGGCGGGTCGGCGAGCAGGGTGTCGAGCATGACGGACAGGCCGTCCGCGACGTCCCGGACGTCGTCGAGCCGGCCGTGCCGGGCATGGGCGATGACGGTGACGCAGTGGGCTTCCAGCCTCCAGGCGTCGAGGTGCGGTTCCGGCATGGGCGGCTCCTCGTCCGCCAGGCGCTGGACGGCCTCGCGCCAGAGCCGCAGTCCGGTCTCGACGTCGCCGCGGCCCAGGGCGATCTCCGCGCGCGCACCGAGATTGAACGAGGCGGTGCCGTACGCCTCCTCCGGGCCGTGCGCCAGGGAGCGGTCCAGCCACTGCTCGGCCTCGTCGGCCCTGCCGAGGTGGAGGTTGATCGCCGCCAGCGCCCACAGGAGGCCGAACGTGTCGGGCCACCCGAACTCCTGCATCAGCCGCATGGAGCGGAGCAGCTGGTGCTCGGCCTCCTCGGTCCGGTCGAGCTGCATGAGCAGTTCGCTGAGCCGGGAGTGGGCGACCAGCCGCAGCCACGGGGCGTCCGCCGCGCCGGCCGCCGCGAGCATCGCCTCGGCGGCCGCGAGCGCGCCCGCCACGTCACCGTCCCGTTCACGGATGTAGCCGGCGGCGAAGTTCGCGGCGGCGGCGAGCAGCGGGTGGTCGCTCCCGCACAGGCGGGCGAGCGCCGAACCGTCGCCGGAGAGCAGTTCCGGCGCGGACCCGACCACGATCGCGACGGCCCGGACGAGGCTCGTCGGCGCGGCGGGCGGCAGGCGGCGCAGCGCGACGAGCGCGCGGGTCACCCGCGGCTCGCCGAGGGTGCACGTGGCCGCCACGCAGAGGGCCAGGGCCGTCCGGGTCGTCTCGACGTACTCGGGTTCGGGGCGGTACCGGCTCAGCAGCCCGGCGGTCTCCTCGGCCAGCCCCATCATCCGGCTGTAGGACGACTCCAGCGTCCACAGGCCGCCGAGCACCGCCGTCACGGCCGCGACGGCCGGGCCGTCCTGCCGGGCGAGCCCGTGCCGGAGCGCCTGGAGCAGGTTGTCCTGCTCGACGCGGACGAGTTCCAGCGGGGCGAACGGGTCGGAGCCGAACAGCGCCTCCTGGTGCGCCGCGCCCAGTTCGCGGGCCCAGGAGAGCAGGCCGCCGACCGCGCGGCCGGTGTCGCCTTCCCGCTCCCGGTGGGACGCGCTGAACTCGCGGACGCTCTCCAGCATCCGGAAACGGGTCCCGGTGCGGTCTTCGGTGAGGGAGAGCAGCGACTGGTCGACCAGGTCTTCGAGGACGCCGGTGTCGTCCAGGAGGTGGCGCGCGGCGTCGGCGGTGAAGCCGCCGGAGAAGACCGACAGCATCCGCATCGCGGCCCGCCCGGACGGTGCCAGCAGGTTCCAGCTCCAGTCGACGACGGCGTGCATCGTCCGGTGCCGGGACGGCGCGTCGCGGGCGTTGCCGCGCAGCAGCGCGAACCGGTCGTCCAGGCCGCGCGCGATCTCGGGGACCGACATGACGCGGACGCGCGCCGCCGCCAGCTCGACCGCGAGCGGCAGCCCGTCCAGGTGGCGGCACAGCTCCTCGACCGGGCCGGGCGGCAGGCACGCGCCGGGACGCGCCGCGAGCGCGCGCTGCCGGAACAGCTCGACCGCCGTCGCGTGGTCGAGCGCCGGCAGCGGGTACACCGACTCCGACGACAGGCCGAGCGGCGCGCGGCTCGTGGTCAGCACCCGCAGGTCCCGCGTCATCGACACGAGGGCGCCGACCAGGGCGGCGACGCCGTCGACGACGTGCTCGCAGTTGTCCAGGACGAGCAGGACGGGCCCCGGCCCGAGCGCGTCCACGATCCCGGCGAGGACCCCGCCGGGGCGGCGCGCCGCCCACGGGGACTCCCCGATGCCGAGCGCGGACGCGACCTCGCCCGCCGCGTCCTCGCTCCGCGCGACCCCGGCGAGCCCCACGAAGTGCACGGCGCGCTGCGGCGCGTCGCGGGCGACCGTGTGCGCCAGCCGCGTCTTGCCGAGGCCGCCCGGCCCGACGATCGAGGTCACCCGGGACGTGCGCAGCAGGTCGAGGACGGCGGCGAGGTCGCCGGCACGGCCGAGCAGCGGGTTCGGCTCGTGCGCGACGCCGTGCCGGACGGCCGGCGCCTCCTCCCGCAGGAGCTCCTGCTGGACGACCTGCAACGCGGCGCCCGGATCGGTTCCGAGCGACTCCCGCAGCGAGCGCCGGTAGGACTCGTACCGCGCCAGCGCGGCGGACGGCCCGGCCGTCGCCGCCTCGCAGCGCAGCAGCTCGGCGAGGACCTCCTCGTCCCGGGGGCACTCGCCGGCCACGGGCGTGAGCGCCTCGAAGCCTTCGGCGTGTCGCCCGAGCCGGGCCAGGGCCAGCGCGCGGGCACGGCACAGCGTCCGGTAGGTCGAGGCCCGTTCCGCGCGCAGGACGGAGAGGGGATCGTCTCCCGCGTCCGGCTTGGGCGGCCCGTCCCACAGTGCGAGCCCTTCGTCCGCATGCGAGAGCGCGCCCGCGTGGTCGCCATCGCGGGCGCAGCGGGCGCTCGCGGACGCGGCGAGCAGCACCGCGCACGCGTCCACCTGGGACTCGTCCAGCCCGAGCCGGTAACCGGTCGGCGTACTGGCGATGACGTCCGCGCCCAGCGCCGACCGGGCCCGCGACACCACGACCTGGAGCGCCTTCACCGGGTTCTCCGGACGGTCGTCCGGCCACAGCCCCTCGACCAGGCGCGCCGCGGACGCGCCGCGCGGCTCGCCGGCCAGCAGCGCGAGCAGCCCGCGCACCCGGGGACTCGTGACGTCCCGCCCGCGGCACGCGACCCGCGACAGCAGCGTCAACTCCACGGAGGACAGCGTAGGACGAAAACGGGTAAACGCGATAGATCTCGACTTGCCGCCCTGTGACGTGACCGGATCCGCCCGCGGAGACCGGTCGCGTTCGGGCGGGGCCGCATCAGCTCGCGCGGTAGTGGCGGCGCAGTGCGATCCCGGCCGCGACGCCGCCCGCCAGCGCGCCCGCGCCCGCGGCGGCCGGCAGCGCGACCATCGTCACCTTGCGGCCGGTGCGGAAGTCGTGGATCGGCCAGCCGTTCTCCTTGGCGTGGGCGCGCAGCTCGGCGTCGGGGTTGACGGCGTGCGGGTGCCCGACCGCGGTCAGCATCGGCAGGTCGTTGATCGAGTCGCTGTAGGCGGAGCAGCGCGCGAGGTCGAGGCCCTCCCGCTGGGCGAGCGCCCGGACGGCCTCCGCCTTGGCCGGCCCGTGCAGCAGGTTCCCGACGAGCCGCCCGGTGTAGAGGCCCTCGCGGGTCTCGGCGACGGTGCCGAGCGCGCCGGTGAGGCCGAGGCGGTGCGCGATCGTCCGGGCGACCTCGACGGGCGTGGCGGTGACGAGCCACACCTGCTGGCCCGCGTCCAGGTGCTGGAGGGCGAGGGTGCGGGTGCCGTGCCAGATGCGGTCGGCCATCACCTCGTCGTAGATCTCCTCGCTGAGCGTGACGATCTGGGCGACCTTCTGCCCGGCGACGAACGCGAGCGCGGCCTCCTTGGCGCTGCCGATGTGCTCGGAGTTCTCGGTGCCGCGCATCCGGAACAGGGCCTGCCCCCACGCGAACATCGCGAGGTCGCGCATGGTGAACAGCTTGCGGGCGGCGAGGCCGCGCGCGAAGTAGTAGATGGACGCGCCCCGCATCATCGTGTTGTCGACGTCGAAGAACGCGGCGGCGGCGGGGTCGGGCACGGGCAGCGGACCGGGCGGGGCCGCTGCCGCGGCGGCGGCCTCCCCGGCGCTCTTGTGGTCCACGTCGCGTTGCCAGAATCGCCGCATGAGGCGAAGCCTAGTCAACCGCCTCCCCGCGGCCGTCCTCCCGGCGATGATTGCGACGCTCTTCACCCCGGTCGCCCGCGGCCGCCATCAGCCGTTCACGCAGCACCTCGCGGAAACGCGGATCCGGCCCCGCCCCGCCCGCCCGCAGCCGGGCCAGCACGTCCCCCCGCTCACCGGTCCTTCCCCGCCTCGTCTTCACGACCCGGTTCTCATCGGCCGCTCCCTTGCGGAAATCCGGGCGCGCGAGCGCCTTTGACCGGGAAACGATCGGGCGGTGCGGCGGGTTACGGCCCGCCGGGCGATCGGCGCCTCGGCCGGCGTTTCGGCCGGTGTTTCGGGCGGCGTTCCGGGCGGCGCCCTCGACCGGTGTCAGTGCCGCAGGTCGTCGGGGAGCATGCGGCCCAGCGAGCGGACGGCGCGGTACTGCAGCGCCTTGATCGCCCCCGGCTTCTTGCCCATGACCAGCGCGGTCTCGGCGACCGACAGGCCGTGCAGGAACCGCAGCACGACGCACTCCTGCTGCTCGGACCCGAGCCGCCGGACGGCGAGCAGCAGCGCCCGGTTGGTCATCGCGTCCAGGACGGCCCGCTCCGGCCCCTCCTGGACGCGCCCCGGACGGCGGTCGGGATGGCGCCGGTCCGGCTCGGCCGGCTCGGCGGTGCAGACCTCCAGCCGGTAGCGGCCGGACTTGAAGTGGTCGGCGACGAGGTTCCGGGAGATCGTCACGAGCCAGGCGCCGAAGTCCTTGCCCTGCCAGTGGAAGTCGCGGATCCGGCGGAGGGCGCGCAGGAACGTCTCGCTCGTCAGGTCCTCGGCGAGGGAGTGGGTCCCGACCCGGTAGTAGATGTACCGGTAGACGAGCTCCACGTAGTGGTCGTAGAGGGAGCCGAACGCGTCGGCGTCGCCGTCCCGCGCGCGGAGCACCAGCGCCTTGAGGACCTCCGCCCGGTCGGCGCCCGGCCCGCCGGAGCGGGCGGCGCGGGCCCGGGTACGCCGAGGCAGCGGGATGACCCCGGCATCGAGGGTCAAGCTGCTCATGCAGTTCTCCTCGGGGCGTACGCGACCTCCGGCGTGATCTGCCACTCTAGATACCGGAAGGTACGGAAGCAATGCCCTGTTCCATGGCGCTTCCACCCCCGTGACCGGCGCCCCGAGCAGCCCGAATCGCGGCGCGGTTACCCGTCCGCTCGCGGCATCGGGCACCATTAGGCGCGATGGTCGATGCTCTTCTCGCGCTCCTGGCGACCCTCGGTGCCCTGGCGGCCACCGGGTTGCTGATCCAGCGCGCCCAAAAGGACCGGCTGCTCTACCTCATCGCGTGGTCGTTCACCCAGGTCGGGCTGACGCTCGCGCTGCTGTGCATGGCCGTCGGGTTCATGGCGGGGTTCAACGGCGCGCTGTTCCGCGTCCTCGAACTCGGCGCCGCGCTGATCGGGCCCGTATGGCTCGCGCTCGGCATGATCGAGCTCATCGCGCGGTACGTGCAGGTGCGGTTCGCCGCCTGGCTGTTCGCGATCTCCTACACGGTCGTCGCGATGGTCATCCTCGTCCTGGACCCGCTCAAGGGCTCGCTGTCCAAGAGCCTGCCGAAGCCGGGCTCCACCTACGACGCGCTGCCGCTGCTGCTGATCGACGGCGCGCACGTCGTCGCGGTGATCTCCCTGGTGGCCTGCACCGGCGTCACCGCGTGGCTGGCGAGCAAGCGCGACCAGGAGGCCGCCGAACTGCTCATCCCGGTCGCGCTGGTCGCGCTCGCGGGCGTCCTCGTGGTCAGCGGCACCCGCGGGTTCCTGCCCGCGCCGGTCGCGGTGATCGCGCTCGGCGCCGCCGTCGGGCTGGTCTGGTACGGCGCGATGCGCACGATCCCCGTGTACGACGAGGACGAGGGCTACGACGACTACGACGACCGCGGCTACGGGAGCGAGCCCGCGACCGGCTACGAGGAGCAGGCGTACGCGGCCAAGGCCGAGCCCGTCCCGGCGCCGACCCCGTCGCCCGAGCCGCGGACGCCCGACCCGCGCCGCGGCGAGCTGCGGTTCCCCGAGCCGGCCGTCGAGGAGCTGCGCTTCCCGTCCGACAACCCCGCCGGGCCCACCGCCGTCGACCCGCTGGGCGGCCCCGCGGCGCCGCCGGCCCCGGTCGCCGGGCCGCCCGGCCGGGACCTCGCGAACGCCTGCGGCCAGATCACCGTCTACACGCTGCTGGACGGCCGCGAGGAGGCGTTCGACCGGCTCGCCGCCGACCTGGTGAAGGCCGCGCTGGCGGCCGAGCCGGACACGGTGGTCTTCGCCTGCCACGAGGTGGTCGGCGGCCCCACGCAGCGCATCTTCTACCAGCTCTTCCGGGACGAGGCCGCGTTCGCCGCGCACCGCGGGCAGGCGCACCTGCGCCGCTTCCTCGCCGACTCCCGCACCCACGTGCTGGCCACGAACGTGATCGAGCTGAAGCTCGGCCCCGCGAAGGTGCCGCTCCCGGCGCCGGAGTTCCCCGGGAGGTGACATGCCCGACGACCAGCCTGACGACAGGCCCGGCGACATTGTGATCACGATGCTCGGCAAGCCCGGCTGCCACCTGTGCGAGGACGCCCGCGCGGTGATCGAGCGCGTCGCCGGCGACCTCGGGGTGCGGTGGGAGGAGCGCGACATCACCCGGTCCGAGGCCGACTACGAGCAGTACTGGGAGCAGATCCCGGTCACGCTGGTCAACGGCGTCCAGCACGACTTCTGGCGCGTGGACGAGGCCCGGCTCCGCGCCGCGGTCGCCAAGCTCCGCTGACTCCGGCGCACCCGCCGGGTGCGCGTTTCCCCGTGTTCCGGGGCGTTTCCGGGCGGTCCGGGTGTCTTGTCGGTCACATCCGAACGACATTCGGATTGCCGGGGCGTACGCTGCAAGTCCCTGATGGACGGCCTTTCCGCGGCGCCGTCCGGCCCATGCGACCGGGGGGTGACTTTGTGCGCGTGTTCACAAAGGCTTAACCTGGTGGCCAGCCCTGGGGGCGGCCGGGCCGCGGTCGTCAGACCGTCACCGCGCCGCGCGAGCCGGGGCGAGGGGTTCTCCGACCGCCCCGTCCCCAGCGTCGAGCCCGAAGAGCAGGCCGTGACACCTCGACAGAACCGGCACCGCGACCGCGCGGGCCGCGGCATCCCCGAAGCCACCGTGGCGCGGCTCCCGGTGTACCTGCGGGCCCTCACCGGGCTGCAGGAGCGCGGCGTCGCGACCGTCTCCTCCGAGGAGCTGGCCGCGGCGGCCGGCGTGAACTCGGCCAAGCTGCGCAAGGACCTGTCCCACCTCGGGTCCTACGGGACGCGCGGCGTCGGCTACGAGGTCGAGTACCTCGTCTACCAGATCTCCCGCGAGCTGGGCCTCACCCAGGACTGGGTCGTCGCCATCATCGGTGTCGGTAACCTGGGCCGTGCGCTGGCCGGCTACGGCGGTTTCGCGTCCCGCGGCTTCCGCGTGGCGGGCCTGCTCGACGCGGACGAGGCCATCGTCGGCCAGGAGATCTCCGGCATGACGGTGCGGCACATCGACCGGCTGGAGGACATCATTGCGGACCACGGCGTCTCCATCGCCGTGATCGCGACCCCCGCGGGCGCGGCCCAGGGGGTGTGCGATCGCGTGGTCGCCGCGGGCGTCACCAGCGTGCTGAACTTCGCGCCCGTCGTCCTGTCGGTGTCGGACGGCGTCGACGTGCGCAAGGTCGACCTGTCGATCGAGCTGCAGATCCTCGCGTTCCACGAGCAGCGCAAGGCCGGCGGGCCGGACGTCCGCCCGCCGCTCGACGCCGGCGACGCGCCGCCGGGCACGGCGCACTACGTAGAGACGGTCGAGGCATGAGCGGTGCGGGGCCGGCGGGCATGATCGGGGCGGATCCGGAAACCGGAGCCCACAGTGGGGCGGCCCACGGTACGGCAGCTCACAAGACGGCGGATGCGGGAGTCGCGGGAGTCAGGGCATGAGCATTCTGGTGGTGGGGCTCAGTCACCGCAGCGCGCCCGTCGCGGTGCTGGAGCGGGCGGCGGTGGCCGGGGACGACCTCGTGAAGCTGCTGCACGCGGTGCACGACTCGGCGAACATCGCCGAGGCGGCGATCGTCTCGACGTGCAACCGCGTCGAGATCTACGCGGTCGTCGACAAGTTCCACGGCGGCGTCTCGGCGATCTCCGAGCTGCTGGCGCTGCACTCCGGCGTCCCGCTGGACGACCTGTCGCGGCACCTGTACGTCCACTACGAGGAGCGGGCCGTCCAGCACGTGTTCGCGGTGGCGTGCGGGCTGGAGTCGATGGTCGTCGGCGAGGGGCAGATCCTCGGCCAGATCCGGCAGGCGTTCAAGCTCGCGCAGGACGAGCGCACGCTCGGCCGCGACCTGCACGACGTCCTGCAGCAGTCGCTGCGGGTGGGCAAGCGCGCCCACCACGAGACCGGCATCGACCAGGCCGGCGCGTCGCTGGTCAGCGTGGGGCTGGACGTCGCGGCCCGGCATCTCGGGCCGCTGGACGGCGTCCGCGCGCTGGTGGTCGGCGCCGGTTCGATGAGCTCGCTGGCCGCGGCCACGCTGAGCCGCGCGGGAGCGCGCGAGGTGGTGATCGCCAACCGTACGCATGCGCGGGCCGTCCGCCTCGCCGAGTCGCTGGACGTCCCGTCCGCCGCGATCGAGCTGTCCGCGCTGGACACGGCGCTGGCCGACGCCGACCTGGTGGTGTCGTGCACCGGCGCCACCGGCCTGGTGGTGACGGCCGCGCAGCTCGCGGCGCGCGGCGTCGGCGACGACGGGCGGAACCGGTTCTTCCTCGACCTGGCGCTGCCGCACGACGTCGAGCGGTCCGTCGGCGAGCTGGACGGCGTGCGGCTCGCCGGGCTGGACGATCTGCGCACCGCGCAGGAGGCCGCGCGGGCGATCGGCCCGGCGGCCGTCGAGGCGGTCCGCCGGATCGTGTGCGAGGAGGTCGAGGCGTTCCTCAGCGCGGCCCGCGCCGCCGCCGTCGCGCCGACCGTCGTCGCGCTGCGCAGCAAGGCCGCCGGAGTGGTGGACGCCGAGCTGACCCGGCTGGCGGGCCGGATACCCGGAATGGACGACCGGGACCGCAGGGAGATCGAGCAGACCGTGCGGCGCGTGGTGGACAAGCTGCTCCACGCGCCGACCGTCCGGGTCAAGGAACTGGCGGCGGCGCCGGGCGGCGACTCCTACGCCGACGCGCTGCGCGAACTGTTCGACCTGGACCCGAAGGCCCCCGAGGCGGTGGCCCGCGCCGACATGCGCGAGGACGAGCCGCCGGCGCCGATCGCACCCGACTGCGCGGACGCCGACTGCGTCAGCCCCGCGCCGGTCATGGGCAGCGACGTCCCGCCGGGCGCGTCCGATGGAGTGAACGTGGAGACGGTGAACGCCCGCGCGGCGAGCGTCAGGGCGGTCAGTGCCCGGGACAGGGTCCCGGCGCGCGAAGGAGACGAGACGTGACTACAGGCAAGGGCCCGCTGCGGCTCGGCACCCGCAAGAGCCTGATGGCGACGACGCAGTCGCAGGGCGTCGCGGACGCGTTGACGCGGCTGACGGGGCATGCCGTCGAGCTGGTCGGGGTAACCACGCAGGGTGATGTCTCCAAGGCCCTGCTCGCCCAAATGGGTGGAACGGGCGTGTTCGTGAACGCGCTGCGTGACAAGATCCTGTCCGGCGAGGTGGACTTCGCCGTCCACTCGCTGAAGGACCTGCCGACGTCGGAGACCCCCGGCATCAAGCTCGCCGCGACCCCCCTGCGCGATGACCCCCGCGACGCGCTGTGCGGCCCGAGCAAGCTCGCCGACCTGCCGCGCGGCGCCCGCGTCGGCACCGGCTCGCCGCGCCGGGTGGCGCAGCTGCGCGCGCTCCGCCCCGACCTGGAGATCGTCCCGATCCGCGGCAACGCCGACACCCGGCTCCGCAAGATCACCGACGGCGAGCTGGACGCGATCGTGCTGGCGCACGCCGGCCTGAAGCGGATCGGCCGGCTGGCGGAGGTGGGCGAGGTCTTCGACACCGACCAGATGCTGCCCGCGCCCGGCCAGGGCTCGCTCGCCCTCGAATGCCGCTCCGACCGCGACGACCTGCGCGAGCTGCTCGCGGCGGTCGACGACGCCGCGACCCGGCGCGCGGTCACCGCCGAGCGGACGATCCTCGCGGTGCTGGAGGCGGGCTGCTCCGCGCCCGTGGGGACGTACGCTGCCGAAGTAGATGAAGAGCTGCATCTGACGGCGACCGTCGCGGCGATCGACGGAAGCCGGCAGATCAGGATGTCCGCCAGCGGCCACCCGGATGCCGCCGAGCAGATCGGCCGCGACCTCGCGGCCCGGATGCTCGCGCAGGGGGCCGACCAGCTGATGGGGGAGCGCGAGTGAGCCCCGCCGCGAAGAGCGCCGCCGGGACCGGCGGCGCCGAGAGCAAGGCCGCCAAGGGCGCGGCCGCCGCCCGGACGGCGCTGCCGAGCCGGACGACCGACCCCGGGACCGTCGCGATCGTCGGAATGGGCCCGGGCGACCCGGGGCTGCTGACACTGCGCGCCGCCGCCGAGTTGGAACGCGCCGACACCGTCATCGTCAGCCGCGCGCACTGCCCCGCCGACATCCTCGCGCGCTGCCGCGCGGACGCCGAGATCATCGACACCGCCGAGGGCGACCCGGTCAAGCTCGCGGTGCGCGCCGCGAAGGCGGGCCGCCGCGTCGTCCGGATGTTCGCCGGCGACCCCGGCGTCGCCTGCGGCCTGGCCGCCGAGGGCGCCGCCCTGCACAAGGCGGGCGTGCCGTTCGAGGTCGTCCCGGGCGTCTCCGCCGTGACCGGGGTGCCGGGGTACGCGGGCATCCCGCTCACCGACCCCGAGCACCGCGAGTTCCGGTTCGTGGACGCCTCGGCGGGCGGCGTCGACTGGGAGGAGTTCGCCGGGTCCGGCGCCACCCTCGTCATCGCCGGCGCGGAGGGCGCGGTCGCCGAGGTCGCCAAGGGCCTGATCGCCGCCGGGCGGCCCGACTCCGGCCCGGCCGCGATGACGAGCCTCGGCACCACCACCGAGCAGGAGACCGTCGTCTCCACGCTGAGCAGGCTCGCGTCCGACACCAAGGGCATGGAGTCGCCCGCGCTGATCATCGTCGGAGACGTCGTGAAGTGGCGTGACAAGCTGTCCTGGTTCGAGACCAAGCCGCTGTTCGGCTGGCGCGTCCTCGTGCCGCGCACCAAGGAGCAGGCCGCGTCGCTGTCGGACCAGCTGCGCGGGTACGGGGCCGTCCCGGACGAGGTCCCGACGATCTCCGTCGAGCCGCCGCGCACTCCGCAGCAGATGGACCGGGCCGTCAAGGGCCTCGTCACCGGGCGCTACGAGTGGGTGGTGTTCACCTCCACCAACGCGGTGAAGGCCGTCCGGGAGAAGATCACCGACTACGGCCTGGACGCCCGCGCGTTCGCCGGGCTGAAGGTCGCCGCCGTCGGCGAGCAGACCGCCGCCGCGCTGGTCGAGTTCGGCGTGCAGCCCGACCTCGTCCCGGCGGGGGAGCAGTCCGGCGAGGGCCTGGCCGCCGAGTGGCCGCCCTACGACGAGGACCTCGACCCGATCAACCGGGTGCTGCTGCCGCGCGCCGACATCGCCACCGACGTCCTCATCGCCAGGCTGACCGAGCTCGGCTGGGAGTGCGAGGACGTGACCGCCTACCGGACGGTCCGGGCCGCGCCGCCGCCCGCGCCGATCCGCGAGGCGATCAAGGGCGGCGGGTTCGACGCGGTGCTGTTCACCTCCTCGTCCACGGTGAAGAACCTGATCGGGATCGCCGGCAAGCCGCACAACGTCACGGTGATCGCCGTGATCGGCCCGCAGACCGCGAAGACCGCGCAGGAGTACGGGCTCCGCGTCGACGTCATGGCGGAGAAGCCGTCCGTATCGGCCCTCGCCGAGGCGCTGGCGGAGTACGGTGCGAAGCGGCGGGCGGCCCAGATCGAGGCGGGGGACCCGCTCCGCAAGCCCAGCCAGATGCGCCGGGGGGCCCGGCGCCGCAAGTAGCGACGACCCAGAGGTAATCCATGTCCGCACAGTTCCCCGTCGCGCGCCCGCGGCGGCTGCGCCGCACGCCCGCGCTCCGCCGGCTGGTCGCCGAGACGCGGCTCGCCCCGGCGGACCTCGTCCTGCCGATGTTCGTCAAGGAGGGCATCGCCGAGCCGCAGCCGGTCGCGTCCATGCCCGGCGTGTTCCAGCACACCCTGGAGAGCCTGCGCAAGGCCGCGCACGAGGCGGCCGAGGCCGGCGTCGGCGGGATCATCCTGTTCGGGATCCCGGCCGAGAAGGACGGCACCGGGTCCGCCGCCGACGACCCGGACGGCATCGTCCAGCGGGCGCTGCGCGACCTGGCGTCCGACCTCGGCGACGCCACCGTCCTCATGACGGACCTGTGCCTGGACGAGTACACCGACCACGGGCACTGCGGCATCCTCACCGGGTCCGGCGAGATCGACAACGACGCCACGCTGGAGCGGTACGCCTCCATCGCCCTGGCGCAGGCCGAGGCGGGCTCGGCGGTCGTCGGCCCGTCCGGCATGATGGACGGCCAGGTCGGCGCGATCAGGACGGCCCTCGACGGGGCCGGGCACACCGATACCGCGATCCTCGCGTACTCGGTGAAGTACGCGTCCGCCTACTACGGCCCGTTCCGCGACGCCGCCGAGTGCGCGCCCCAGTTCGGCGACCGCTCCACCCACCAGCAGGACCCGGCCAACACCGACGAGTCCATCCGCGAGGTCCTCCTCGACCTCGACGAGGGCGCCGACATGGTCATGGTGAAGCCGGCCGGCGCCTACCTCGACGTCGTCCGCCGCGTCCGCGACACCGTGGACGTCCCCGTCGCCGCCTACCAGGTCAGCGGCGAGTACGCGATGATCGAGGCCGCCGCCGAGAAGGGCTGGATCGACCGCGAACGCACCATCATGGAGTCCCTGACCTCCATCCACCGCGCCGGCGCCGACATAATCCTCACCTACTGGGCCACCGAAGCCGCCCGCAGGCTGAGCTGACCGCCTCGTGTCCCAAGCGCACCCAGGACGCTCTCTAGTTACTTAGGGTCGTTTACCGGGGGTTGCCGTGTCTGGGCGTGACGGCGGCGGGCATCATCGGTAACCAGGAACCCACGCGCGACCTTGGGATATATGGGGGGCGAGATGCTGGCGGTCACGGGGCACAGGCGGCAGAAGGCGGCACGGAACCGGATGGCCGCGGCGGCGCGGGAGTACGCCGGGTTCGGGTGGCCCTGCTTTCCGGGCGCGCATGTCGGGGCCGACCGGGCGTGCTCGTGCGACCGGATCGGGTGTCCCGACCCGGGCGCGCACCCGGTATCGGCGGCCTGGGCGCACCAGGCCAGCGTCGACCCCGAGGTCATCGAACGCTGGTGGGTGAAACGGCCGGAGGCCAACATCATCCTGCCGACGGGCCGGGTCTTCGACGTGTTCGACGTCCCGGCCGCCGCCGGCGCCATCGCCCTCGACCGGATCGAGCGGGAGGACCTCCCCGTCGGTCCGGTCGCGTCGTTCGGGGGCGAGCGGCACCTGTTCTTCGTCGCGACCCGCGGCGCGCCCGTCGACGAGGACGAGTGGTGGTCGTGCCACCTCGACACGCTGCCGGAGGACGTCGCCGACACGCCGGGCATGCGCTGGCACTGCCGCGACAGCTACGTCGTCGCGCCGCCGTCCGCGCTGCCCTACGGGCGCGAGGTCGCCTGGCTGCGGCCGCCGCAGCGGGAGGCCCTGCCGGACCCGCTGCGGCTCCTGGAGGTCCTCGTGGACGCCTGCGAGGACGCCTGAGGCTAGCGCGGGGCCTTGATGGCGGGCTTGGCCCCCCACGTGGAGTAGGAGCCGCGCTGCATCTGGTTGCGGCCCTTCTCCTCACCCGCGCGGACCCAGAACTTCACCGGGCGGTGGGCCGCGTCGAGCTTGATGGCGAAGGCGATCTGCTGGGCGCCGGTCGCCTGCGCCATCCGCGCGTACATGGGGCCGAGGCCGGGCGCCTGCGCGAGCTGCGCCGCCGGCGCCTCGCCCTCGTAGATCGCGCCCGACCGGGTGAGCTTCGTCGCCGACCGCAGCAGCGTCGTCAGGTTCGCCACCGAGCTGCCCTGCCGGACCTGGTCGGCCAGCGCCGGATAGCCGCGCCCGCCGAACGCGGACGGCTTCCACTTCTTGCCCACCCGCAGGTAGAGCCGGTCCTGGACGACGACGGCGGGCATCGCCTTGCGGGCGGACCCGGACCCGGCGACCGTCATCGAGTAGGACGCCTGCCCGTCCTGCAGCGTGAACGTGCCGCGGCTGGTGACGGGGAACCCGCAGCAGCCGGTCTGCCGGTAGCTGAACGCCGCGCCGGGGGCCTTCCCGACGGCCTGGTCGATCTGGGCGATGAGCGGCGTCGGGTCGACGCCGCCCGCGGGCAGCGTCGGCTGCGGGGTGCTGCTCTGCGCCGGCGCCGGATCGGGCGGCGGCTTCGTCTCGTCCTTCTTCAGCAGCGTCGCCGCGCCCGCGCCCGCCCCGGCGATGACCAGGACGGCGACGGCCGCGAGCACCCACGGCTTACGGGACCGGCCGCCGCCCGGCTGCTTGCCGGCGACGACCGGGTTGCGGCCGCTGCTGCGGGCCGGTTTCGGCTTCGGCGGCTCCGGCTGCAGCGCGGCCTGCCCGGCGAGCTCGGTGAGCCGGCCGCGGCCCTGCGCCTCCCACGACGGCCCGTAGGCGGAGACGGCCGCGTCCTCCAGTGCGCCGAGGAGGTCGGCGGCGGACTTCGGCCGCCCCGCCGGATCCTTCGCCAGGCCCTGGTGGACGAGGGCGCGCAGCGGCCCGGGGACCTCGTCGGCCGGGATCGGCGCCTCGCGGTGCAGCCGCGCCATGTTCCGGCCCGCGTACGGGGGGCGCCCGGTGAGCGACTCGTAGAAGATCGCGGTGGCGGCGTACAGGTCGGTGGCGACGGTGGCGGGCTCGCCGTCCCACAGCTCCGGCGCCGCGTACTGCGCGCCGAACCGCACCTCGGTCCCGGCGGGCGCGGTCGCGAAGTCGGTCAGCAGCGCGTTGCCGTCGGCGTCCACCAGGACGTTCGCCGGGCGGAGCGCGCCGTGCACGACGCCGCGGTCGTGCGCGGCGGCGAGGCCGAGCAGCAGCCCGCCGAGCATCGACAGGGCCGCGAGCGGCCCGGCGGGGCCCTGCGCGGCCAGCACCCGGCGCAGGCTGACGCCCTCGACCCACTGCATCACGATCGCGGCGCCGTCCGCGGACTCCACGAAGTCGTAGAAGTCGACCACGTTGGGGTCCTCGAGCTGGGACAGGGGGCGTGCCGCCGCGCGGAAGCGCGCGAGGAACGCCTCGTCGGCCGCGAGCGCGCCGTCGAGGTATTTGATCGCGACCTTCGTGCCGGTCTGGTCGTCGACCGCCAGTACCACCCGGCCCGAGGCTCCGCTTCCCAGTTCCCGCTCGTGGGTGAAGCCCGGGACCGTCCAGCCGTCAACCACGTTGAAAGCCCATCCCTCCGATGTCGTACTTGGTGGAATATCGGCCCGCGCGGCGCGAGGTCAAGGCAAGTCGCCGAACTGCAACTGAGAGACTGAAAACGTGACTGGTATCGATCGCTCCCAGCAGTTGTTCGACCGCGCCGCCGGGGTCGTTCCCGGCGGCGTCAACTCCCCGGTGCGGGCCTTCGGCGCCGTCGGCGGGACGCCTCGCTTCATGGCGTCCGGGCGCGGCCCGTACCTGACCGACGCCGACGGGAACACCTACGTCGACCTGGTGTGCTCGTGGGGCCCGCTGATCCTCGGGCACGCGCACCCGGCCGTGGTCGAGGCGGTGCGGGACGCTGCGGGCCGCGGCACGTCCTACGGCGCGCCGACGCAGGGCGAGGTGGAACTCGCCGAGGAGATCGTGTCGCGGACGCCGGCGGGCCGGGTCCGGCTGGTCAACTCCGGGACGGAGGCGACCATGTCGGCGATCCGGCTGGCGCGCGGCTTCACCGGACGCACCAAGATCGTGAAGTTCGCGGGCTGCTACCACGGTCACGTCGACTCCCTCCTCGCCGCCGCCGGGTCCGGGGTCGCGACGTTCGGCCTGCCCGACACGCCGGGCGTGACCGGCGCGACGACCGCCGACACGCTGATCCTCCCGTACAACGACGTCACCGCGGTGGAGACCGCGTTCGACGAGCACGGCACCGACATCGCGTGCGTCATCACCGAGGCCGTCCCCTGCAACATGGGCGTGGTCCCGCCGCTGGACAACTTCAACGCGCTGCTGAAGCGGCTGTGCGAGCGGTACGGGGCGCTGCTCGTGATCGACGAGGTCCTCACCGGGTTCCGCGCGTCCCGGTCCGGCTGGTTCGGCATCGAGGGCGTGGCGGGCGACCTGATGACCTTCGGGAAGGTGATGGGCGGCGGGCTCCCCGCCGCCGCGTTCGGCGGGCGCGCCGACGTCATGGACCACCTCGCCCCGGCCGGCCCCGTCTACCAGGCGGGCACCCTGTCGGGGAACCCGCTCGCCACCGCCGCCGGGCTCGCCACGCTGCGCAACGCCACCGACGAGGTGTACGCGGCGATCGACCGGTCGGCGGGGATCGTGGCAAAGGCCGCGTCGGAGGCGCTGGAGCGGGAGGGCGTCCCGCACTCGGTGCAGAACGCCGGCAACCTGTTCTCGGTCTTCTTCAGCGAGACGCCGGTGGGCGACTTCGCCGCCGCGCAGCGCCAGGACTCCAAGGCGTACGCCGCGTTCTTCCACGCGGCGCTGGACCACGGCGTGTACCTGCCGCCGTCGGCGTACGAGGTGTGGTTCCTGTCGGCCGCGCACGACGATGAGGCACTGGGCCGCGTCCTGGAGGCCCTCCCGCACGCCGCCCGAGCGGCGGCGCAGGCGTCGTCCTAGAGGGCTTGGAAGGCCTTCACGGCCGCGGCGACCGACTCGGGACGCGGTGCGCGCAGGGGGGCGCGCACCGCCGGGTCGTCGATGAGCCCGACCTCGGCCAGGCACGCCTTGAGGACGGCGCGAGGCACGCGCACGCGGCGACGCCTCCGGCCGCGCCGAGTCGCAGCATCGGGTAGATGTACCTTCACTGTGGAAACGGTCCATCCCCGCGTGCGCGGGGAGAACGTGGTGCCGAGCGAGACCAGGCTGTCCACCGCGCCGGAGCGGGTGAACGGCGTGACGAGCGAAGCGTGGATTCCGTGCATGTCAGGTCACCTCGTTGGTCGGTGCCGGGGTCGGGGCCGTTCGCGCGGGTGCGAGGCGCAGGCGGGACGGCAGCCGGACGCTCCCGGCGGCGACCCCCGCGATGATCAGGGCGGCGCCGGCCAGCCGCGTCGTGCCCACGTGCTCGCCGAGCAGCAGTGCCGCCGACACGAGCCCGAACGGCGGGACGAGCAGCGAGTACATGGCGACCGTCCCGGCCTCGTACCGGCGCATCAGCCATCCCCACGCGCCGAAGCCGAACAGCGTCGCGACGTAGGCGATGAACGCGAGCGAGGCGACCCCGGCGAGCGACAGGTGCCGCAGGGAGTCCGGCAGCGCCCCCGGCCCCTCGAAGACCAGCGACAGGACCAGCAGCGGGACCGGCGGCACCAGCGACATCCACACCATGAACCCGAACGCGTCGACCGGCTCCTCGGTGACCTGGTTCATCCGCCGCATGCCGACGTTCGCCAGCCCCCAGCCGGCCGCGCCGCCGAGGCACATCAGGAACGCCGCGACCGGGGAGCCGCCCTCGGCCTGCGCCGCGCCGAGCAGCGCGACCCCGGCGAACGCGACCGCCATCCCGGCGATCTGCCGGGCGCCGAGCCGCTCGCGCAGCAGCAGGCCCGCGAACAGCGCCGTGAAGATCGCCTGCACCTGGAGGACGACGGACGCCAGCCCCGCCGGCATTCCCATGCTCATGCCGATGAACAGCAGCCCGAACTGGCCGACGCCGAGCGGCACGCCGATCAGCACGAACCAGCGCGCGGCGACGGGCGGCCGCCGGACGAGGAACACCGCGGGCACCGCCGCGGCCGTGAACCGCAGCGCGGCCATCAGCAGCGGCGGGAAGTCGTCCAGCGCCACCTTGATCGGAACGAAGTTGAACCCCCACAGCGCCGCGATCAGGGTGGCCAGCAGGACGTGGCGCGATCTCATGTCCCGATCGTCACGACATACTGGCTTTAGGACAAGCGAGAAATTCTTGACTTCTCGATTTAGTATTGCTTCATGCTTGATCTGGAACGGCTGCGCGCCCTGCATTCGGTCGCGACCTACGGTTCGGTCAGCGCCGCCGCCGACGTCCTGCACGTCACCACGTCCGCCGTCTCCCAGCAGCTCGCGAAGCTGGAGCGGGAGACCGGGCAGAAGCTGCTCGAACGCAACGGCCGGGGCGTCCGGCTGACCGACGCCGCCGAGCTGCTCGTCGCGCACGCCGAGCGGATCCTGTCGCTCGTCGAGCAGGCGCAGGCCGACCTGGAGGCGCACCGCGGCTCGGTCGTCGGCCTGCTCACCGTCGCGGCGTTCCCCACCGCCGTGCGCGGGCTGATGCCGGCGGCGCTGCGCGCGCTCCGCGCCGACCACCCCGACCTGCGCGTCCGGCTCCGCGAGGAGGACCCGCTGCGCAGCATGCCGCTCGTCTCGCGCGGCGACATCGACATGGCCGTCGTCCAGGACTGGAACAACGAGCCGCTGCCCCTGCCCGAGGGCCTGCACAAGGGCGTGATCTGCCACGACGTCGCGGACGTGGCGCTGCCCGCCGACCACCCGCTCGCCGGCCGCGACACGATCGACCTCAAGGAGCTGGCGGGCGACCCGTGGATCAGCTCCGTGCCGGACAGCATCTGCTGCGACTGGCTGCTGCGCACGCTCCGCGCCGTCGACAGCGAGCCGAGCATCGACCACATGGCCTACGAGTTCGCCACGCAGCTGTCCCTCGTCGCGGCGGGGCTCGGCAATGTCATCCTGCCGCGGCTCGGCCGCTGCGACGTGCCGCCCGGCGTGGCGATCGTGCCGCTGTCGGAGCCGCTGTCGCGCCGCGTGTACGCGGTGTGGCGGGAGGAGGCGGCGCGGCGCCCGGCGATCCGCGCGGCCGTCGGCGCGCTGCGCGCCGCCGTCCCCGCCGACGCCGCGGCGGCGGCCGTGCCGAGCTGATCGGACAAGTCGCCGCAAATACCGCCGTTCGGTAAGTTCATCGCGATCATGGACTTGCGGAGGGGCACGTGGACGGCGACGGGCGGGTCGGCGCGCAGTGGCGGGTCGAGGGGTACACCGAGGTGCGCGAACTCGGCGCCGGCGCCCAGGGGCGGGTGGTGCTGGCCCGGCACGACGCGTCCGGGACGCCGGTGGCGATCAAGTACCTGGCCGTCCGTGCGGACGAGGCGGAGCGCGAGCGGCTGCGCCACGAGGCGCTGATGCTCGGCCGGGCCGGCAGCCCGCACGTGGCGCGGCTGTTCCGGCTCGTCGAGGGGCCGGACACGGCCGCGATCGTGATGGAGGCCGTCGACGGCGTCTCCCTCAGGGAACTGCTGCGGCAGCACGGCGCGCTCGGTCCGGAGGCGGCGCTGAGCGTGCTCAAGGGCTCGCTGCTGGGGCTCGCCGCCGCCCACGCGGTCGGCGTCGTCCACCGCGACTACAAGCCCGCGAACGTCGTCGTCCCGGCGGACGGGCGGAGCCGCCTCGTCGACTTCGGCATCGCGACCCCCGCCGGCGAGGAGGCGGGCGGCGCCGGGACGCCGTACTACATGGCCCCCGAGCAGTGGAGCCGGCACATCGCCACGCCCGCGTCGGACGTCTACGCGGCGACCTGCGTGTTCGTGGAGTGCGTGACGGGCCACCGGCCCTACGCCGGGACCCGCGCCGAGCTCATGCGGGCCCACCTGACCGGCGAGGTCCCGATCGACGCCGTGCCCGAGGCGCTGCGCCCGCTCGTCCAGCGCGGGATGGCCAAGGCGCCGGAGGACCGTCCGGCGGGGGCCGCGGACTTCGTGGACGACCTGGAGCGCACCGCGCAGGCGGCCTATGGCCGGGACTGGGAGGCGCGCGGCGTCCACGCCCTGTCGGCGGGCGCCGTCGCGCTCGCCGCGCTGTTCCCGCTCGCCGCCTGGCTGCTGCCGGGCGCCGCGGGCACCGCCTCCGCGGTCGGCGCCGTCAGCGCGGCCGGGGCGGGAGCGGCCGGGGCAGGAGCGGCTGGAGCGGCCGGGGCGGGAGCGGCCGGGGCAGGGGCCGCCGGGGCGGGCGCCTCCGCGGCCGGTACGGCCTCCGCCGCCGGCAAGGTCGGCACGGCCGCGGCGATCAAGGCGTTCTTCGGCACGGGCGCCGGGCTGACGGCCGCCGCCGCCGGGACGGTCGTGGTCGTCGGGGCGGGCGCGCTCACGGTCACGCAGGTCACCAAGCAGGACCCGGAGCCGCGGCCGTCCGCGACGGCGAAGGCCGCGGCCACCGTCGCCGACGTCCGGCCGTGCGTCGTCGAGGCGCCGGGCGCGGTGATCACACCGTCCGGCGTCCCCGCCAAGGTGACGCTCCCCGCCCAGGTCGCGTTGCCGAAGAACACCGCCGTGTACGGATCCGGCCAGGGCATGCTCATCGGTCCCGCCGGGGCCGAGTGCAAGGGGTCCGTCGGCGCCAACGCGGGCTCCAGCACGGTCGGCAATGAGGCCGCGCTGGTCGAGGAGCGCTGGCAGGGCTCGATCGGCGGCATCCGGAGCGTGCTCTGCGAGTACTTTCCGGACTCCGCGCAGGCCCGGCGGGAACGCGCGCAGGGCAACGAGTGCACGTCCGTGCAGGGCACGAGGCAGCCCCTGCCGACCGGCGTGCCGGGCTTCCAGGCGGTGCTCACCCGAGGCCCCGGCACCGACGACCTGCCCTACCCGTCGCCGCTCGTGAAGGCGGAGCTGGCGGTCCTGACGCCGCGCGGCCAGGTCGCGCCGATCACCTGCACGGCCCCGGCCGCGAACGCCGGCATCTGCAACTCGGCGCTGATGTACTGGTTCATCCAGCACCTGGGGGACTCCCCGCCCGCCGCGGCCGTCCTGGAGCGCGCCGCGGCGAGCATCGCCGCATTCGTCGCCTCGACCCGCATCTGAGCCCCGCGCCGGCCCCGTCCGGGGGCCCGGGCCGGGGGACCCGCCCGGGGGACCGGGCCGGGGGACGGTCCAGCCGTGCGGCGCGGGTAACCTGACCGGCGATGACTGACACGACGATCGTTCACCTGCTCCGGCACGGTGAAGTGCACAATCCCGAGGGCGTCCTGTACGGGCGGCTGCCCGGGTACCGGCTGAGCGAGGACGGCGTCCTCATGGCGAAGGCCGCCGCGAAATGGTTCGCCGACCGGGACGTGACCGCGCTCTTCTCCTCGCCGATGCAGCGGGCGCTGGAGACGGCGGCGCCGCTCGCCGACTCGCTCGACCTCCCGGTCACCGTGGACGATCGTCTGATCGAGGCCGACAACCACTTCGAGGGGCTGACGTTCGGCGCCGGGGCCGGCTCGCTGCGCCGCCCCGAGCACTGGCGGCACCTGGTCAACCCCTTCAAGCCGTCCTGGGGCGAGCCGTACAAGGCGCTCGCCGCGCGGATGCGGGCCGCCGTGATCCGGGCGCGGGAGGCGGCGCGCGGCCACGAGGCCGTGTGCGTCAGCCACCAGCTGCCGATCTGGATCCTGCGGCTGCACGCCGAGCACCGCCGGCTGTGGCACCACCCGAGCCGGCGCGAGTGCGGCCTCGCCAGCCTGACGAGCCTGACGTTCCAGGGCAGCCGGCTGGTCGAGGTCGCCTACTGCGAGCCCGCCGCCGGCATCGCGAAGGGCCCCAGTGTCGCCGGTGCCTGACGGCACCGCTAAATTGTGTACTACGTCCTGTAGTAGTAGGAGGGTCCGTTGAACCCCCGAGTCTCCCCGCTGCGCGCCGCCGCGGCCGCCGCCGCGCTGTGCGGCCTGCTCGCGGGCTGCGCCGGGACGGGTGCCGCCGGGAGCGGGCCGGACGGCGCCGACAACAGGTTCATCTCCGGCGACGGGAACATGACGCGGTACGCGCCCGGCGACCGCAAGAGCGTCCAGGGCGTCACCGGTGAGCACCTCGACGGCAAGCCGTTCAAGCTCTCCGAGCTGAAGGGCAAGGTCGTCGTCGTCAACTTCTGGGCGTCGTGGTGCGCGCCCTGCCGCGGCGAGGCGCCGTCGCTGGAGCAGGTCTACACCGAGAACAAGGCCAAGGGCGTCGAGTTCGTCGGCGTCAACTTCAAGGACTCCAAGGCCAACGCGGAGGCGTTCGAGCGCAAGTTCAAAGTGACCTACCCGTCGCTGTTCGACGCCGACGGCCAGGTCACGCTGGCGTTCCGGGAGGTGCCGCCGAGCGCGATCCCGAGCACCCTCGTGCTGGACCGGCAGGGCCGCGTCGCCGCCCGCATCATCGGCGCGACGACGTACTCCAAGCTGAACCCCCTGGTCGCCAAGGTCGTGGCGGAGAAGTGAACACGGCGGCGGCGTGAGCACGGTCAACGAGACGGTCGTCAACGGGTCGCTGGTGGCGGCGGCGCCGCTCGCGGCCCTCGCCGGCCTGGTCTCGTTCGCCTCGCCGTGCGTCCTGCCGCTGGTCCCCGGCTACCTGTCGTACGTGACCGGGATGACCGGCGTCGACCTCGCCGAGCAGCGGCGGGGGCGGCTCGTCGCCGGCGCGCTGCTGTTCATCGCGGGCTTCAGCGTCGTGTTCGTCAGCTACGGCGTCGTCTTCGGCGGCCTCGGCCGGTGGCTGCTGGAGTACCAGGACACGATCACCCGCGTCCTCGGCGTCGTCACCATCGTGTTCGGCCTCGCGTTCATGGGGCTGGTCCCCGGCCTGCAGCGGACGCTGAAGTCGGGCCGCCTGCCCGCGGCGGGCCTCGCCGGGGCGCCGCTCCTCGGCGTCCTGTTCGGGCTCGGCTGGACGCCCTGCATCGGGCCGACGCTCGGCGCCGTGCAGGGCCTCGCGATCACCGAGGCCAGCGCCGGGCGGGGCGCGCTGCTGTCGCTGGCGTACTGCCTCGGCCTCGGGCTGCCGTTCGTGGCGACCGCGGTCGCCTACCGCAGGGCGCTCGGCGCGTTCGGCGCCGTGAAGCGCCACTACCCCCTCGTCATGCGGATCGGCGGGGGGATGCTCGTCCTCATCGGGGTGCTGCTGGTGAGCGGCCTGTGGGGGAACCTGACCATCGAGCTGCGGTCGTGGATCAGCGGCTTCGAACCGGTGATTTGAGATGACTGAGACAACGGAGACCGGCACCGAGGCCCCCGCCGCGCGGCAGGCGCCCCCGGAGGTGCCGCGCCCCAGGGGGATCGGGCCGCTCGGCTGGCTGCGCTGGGCGTGGCGGCAGCTCACCACGATGCGCACCGCGCTCATCCTGCTGTTCCTGGTGGCGCTCGGCACGGTGCCGGGGTCGATCCTGCCGCAGCGGGGCCAGGCGCCCGAGAAGGTCGTCGCCTACCTGGACGAGCACAGGACGCTCGGCCCGTGGCTCGACAAGTTCTCGATGTTCGACGTGTTCGCCGCGCCCTGGTTCGCGGCGATCTACATCCTGCTGTTCGTGTCGCTGGCCGGCTGCGTCCTGCCCCGCGCCGTCAAGCACTACAAGTCGATGCGGGCCCGCCCGCCGGCGGCGCCCCGCAACCTCGGGCGGCTGCCGCAGACGGCGACCTACGAGACCGACGCGTCCCCGGACGACGTCCTCGCCGAGGCCCGCACGGTCCTGCGCGGGCGCCGGTTCCGGGTGGACGTCTCGGACGGCGCCGCGTCCGCCGAGAAGGGCTACCTGGGCGAGTCCGGCAACCTGCTGTTCCACCTGGCGCTGCTCGCGCTGCTGTTCGCGCTCGGCCTCGGCAACCTGCTCGGCTACCGGGGCAACGTCCTGCTGACCGAGGGCAAGACGTTCGCGAACTCGCTCGGCCTGTACGACCAGTTCCAGCCGGGACGCGCGTTCCGCAACGGCGAGCTGGCCCCGTTCACGCTCCGGCTGGACGACTTCCAGGCGGAGTACGAGACCGAGGGCGCCAAGCGCGGCATGGCCACCGAGTTCAGCGCCAAGATCCACTACCGGGAGAGCCCGGACGGCAGGGAGAAGCCGTACGACCTGCGGATCAACCACCCGCTGAAGGTCGGCGGCGCGAAGGTGTACCTGCTCGGCCACGGCTACGCGCCGGTGTTCACCGTCCGGGACGCCAAGGGCGACGTCGCGTTCCAGGACTCCGTGCCGTTCCTGGAGATGGAGCCGCGCAACCTGACGTCCGAGGGCGTCATCAAGGCCCCCGACGCCGAGCCCGACCAGCTCGCCTTCTACGCGATTCTGTGGCCGACCGCGGCCGCCAGCGAGGACGGCAAGCAGATCGTCTCGGCGTTCCCCGCGCCGATCCGCCCGGTCGTCACGATCACCGCGTTCAAGGGCGACATCGGGCTGGACGCGGGCACCCCCCAGTCCGTCTACAAGCTGGAGGGCATCGGCAAGACCCTCCAGCCGATCAAGGACGGGCAGAAGCTGCTGGAGCCGGGCGAGACCTTCACGCTGCCCGGCGGCGCCGGCTCCATCACGTTCGACGGGCTCCGGGAGTGGACGAGCCTGTCGGTCAACCGCGACCCCGGACGCATCCCCGCCCTGGTCGCGTCCATCCTCGCGGTGCTCGGCGTGGCGACCTCGTTCATGGTCCGGCGGCGCAGGGTGTGGGTCCGTGCGAGCGCCGGAGAGGGCGGGCGTACGGTTGTCGAGGTCGGCGGTCTCACGCTGGGGAACCCGACCTCGGAGTTCGACGACATCGTGACCGCGCTGCGCGGTCCGGAGGACGAGCCGGGTCCGCAGGACGGACCGGGCCCTGAACCCGGGCCCGACCCCGAGCCCGGTCCGCAACCCGAGCCCGGTGCGGAGCCCGGCGAGATCGACCCCGGCGCCGATCGTGAATCCGGGTCGGCCCCCGAACCGAAGGAGTGACGAGGTGAGCAACGCCGACCTCGCGAACCTGAGCGACAAGCTCATGCTGACCACCGTCGTGCTGTACATCGTCGCGCTGGTCGGCTACGCCGCCGACCTCGGCTTCGGCCGCCGCCGCGCGGTGGCCGGCGGCGAGCAGGCCGTGACCGAGGAGGAGCAGGCGAAGGTCCTGGTCGGCGCGGCCGGCGCGAAGGGCGCGGCCGGAGCCGCCGCCACCGCCGAGGCCACCGCCGAGGCGGCGGACGCGGCCGGCGCGGACGAGAGCGGCTCCGAGCGCGTCCGCATCGACTGGGCGAGCCTCGCCGTGCTGCTGAACGTGCTCGGCTGGGGCGCGCACCTCGGCGTCCTGGTGACCCGCGGGCTGGCCGCGAACCGGTGGCCGTGGGGGAACATGTACGAGTTCCTCACCTCGATCGCGTTCGCCGCCGTCACCGCGTTCGTCGTCGTGATGTTCCGGTACAAGGCGCGCTTCCTCGGCGCGTTCGTCATGGCCGCCGCCGTCATCGCGCTCGGCGTCGCCAACATCTGGCTGTACGACTCGGTGGGCCCGGTCAGCCCGGCGCTGAACTCCTACTGGATCGCCATCCACGTGACCGCGGCGATCATCGCGACCGGCTCGTTCACCGTGGCGGGCGCCGCCACCATCCTGTACCTGGTGCGGGACCGCGCGGAGTCGCGCGGCGGCGTCGCGGCGGGCGGCGTCCTGTCCCGGCTGCCGTCGGCGGACACCCTCGACCGGCTCTCGATGCGCGTCACCATGTTCGCGTTCCCGATCTGGACGGCCGCGATCATCATGGGCGCGATCTGGGCCGACCAGGCGTGGGGCCGCTACTGGGGCTGGGACCCGAAGGAGATCTGGTCCTTCATCACCTGGATCATCTACGCCGCGTACCTGCACGCCCGGGCGACCGCCGGCTGGAAGGGCCGCAAGGCCGCGATCCTGTCGCTGATCGCGTTCGCCGCGCTGCTGTTCAACTTCTTCGGGGTCAACTACATGTTCTCCGGCCTGCACTCCTACGCGTAGGGGCGCCACTCGGGGGATGACGGCGTGTCGGGTTCCGGCTTACCCTGCCTGCGGGGCCCGGTCCGGCGCGCACGCCGCTCGACGTCCACGGGGCCCGCAGACAGAGGAGCCCGATGCGCTTCAAAGGCGTCCACCGCAAGCCCCGGGACCAGCGGACCCGGGAGGCGCCGCACGGCGGCCGGTTCCGGGCCGACACGGCCCGCGACGAGCGCCGGCAGGAGGTCGCCTACGCGCCGTCCCCGCCCGACTCGGGGCAGGTGCGGCCGCGCAGCAACCAGCCGCGCGACCGCTTCGGCCGGTTCCGCAAGGCGGGCCGCGACGACGACTTCGCGGTACCCGGCCCGGACGCCGCCGGGACCGACGCCGTCGACACGGCGGGCGGCCCGCGCGGGCTGACCGGACGGCTGGCGCGCCGCGTGCACCGGCCGCGCGCCGCCGACTACTCCTGGAGCGACTTCGAGCTGGAGGACGACCGCGTCCGCGTCGAGCCGTACCCGCCGGGCATGCCGCACGCCGCCGACGGCCGCCGCAACTGCGGTGTGCTGGAGAGCGTGCTGGTCCGGCAGTGGGACGTCCGGGACGGGCCGCCGACACCCGAGGTCATCGGCGCCGTCGACAGCCTGGCGTCGCTGCCGGAGCCGCTGAAGGAGAAGCTCGCGGCCGGGCTCGACGGCATCTACGTGGGGCCGGGCGGCGTCCCGCAGCTGGACGACATGGGCCATCTGCGCGACCGTCCGCTGCCGTCCGGCCGCGCCACCTGGGACATCTGCGCCGGCGCGTACGGCGACCGCAAGATCGTCGTGGGGGACCGGCCGTCCCCCACGCCGGACGTGATGCTGCACGAGGTCGGGCACGCCCTCGACGACATCGACGGCGACGACGGCGAGTGGACGTCCGACAGCCCCGCCTTCCGCAAGCTGTACGAGGAGTGCCGCCCGCACCTGGCGAGCGCGTTCCACAAGCAGCCGGATGCGCTCGGCCGCCGCGAGTTCTTCGCCGACGCGTTCGCCGCGATCTCCTCCCGGCAGCGGCCCGCGCTCGTGGATATGCTCGCCGGCAACATCAGGACGGCCCTCGAGGTCATGCTCTTCTTCAACCGCAGGTACGGGATCTAGGACACCGCGATGGACGACGGCGAGGGTGATCGACGATGTACGTGATCCGGCTCCCCGACGGCACGCTCCGGGTTCCGCACAGCGTCGTGTCCGAACCGGACGAGACCGAATCGGACGCCACCGGGCCGGAGGCGCGCGAGGGACGGATCATCGCCGACGCCTATGTCGAGATCGGGCCGGGGGACCCCGACTACGACCGGCTCCTCGGCGAGTCGCTCACCGAGGAGGAGATGGCGGACCGGCGGCGCCGCTGGCGGGACGAGGACGCGGACCTGCTGCGGCGGTTCGAGGAGTGGAAGGGGGACGCGGAGGACTGAGCAGGGGGACGCCCCCGCGTGCTGCACCGGTGTTCGGGACGGCTCCGGCCGCCCGGCTGGAAGGGACCGGTCCGTGGCGCGGCGGTCCGGGCGGCCAGAGCGCGTCAGCGGGCCGAATGCTCCGCGACGGGCTCCTCGCCGCGCAGCAGCGCGTGCACCTCGGACTCGCGGAAGCGCCGGTGGCCCCCCGGAGTGCGGATGCTGCTGATCCGGCCCGCGGCGGCCCACCGGGTGACCGTCTTCGGGTCGACCCGGAAGAGGGCGGCGACCTCCCCTGGGGTCAGCAGGCGCTCGCTCGTGCTCTCCACGTTTTCTCTCCCCCTTTGTCCCGCTCTCGGCGCGGGTGGACTGTTTAACAGTGTGGCGGGTCAAGACCGATTTCTCCCTTGTTTTCGGAAAAGATCACTGACCGTAGTTTCCCGAGCAGGAGCGATCGCGCTCAGTGGTCGCCACCCGGGGCGCAGCGTGCGCACTGACCCCGTTTGACCTGCCATGTAACGCCGGAAACGCCGCCCCCGCGCGCCCGTCCGCCGCGGTCGAAGTAGTCTTCGAGACCATGTCCGATCTAGTCTCGCTGCCGGAGATCGAACGGGCCGCCGAGCGCATCGCCGGTGTCGCCGTCCGGACCCCGCTCGTCCCCTTCCCCCGCGACCCCGCCCCCGCCTCCGGCGCCGCCGCCGAGGAGCCGGCGCTGCTGGTGAAGGCCGAGTCGCTGCAGCCGATCGGCGCCTTCAAGGTGCGCGGCGCCTACGCCGCCATCTCCTCCCTCACCTCCGCCGAGCGCGCGGCCGGCGTGGTGACCCACTCCAGCGGCAACCACGCGCAGGCCGTCGCCTACGCGGCCCGCGCCCTCGGCATCAAGGCCGTGCTGGTCATGCCGCACACCACCCCCGCCGTGAAGGTCGACCGCTGCGTCGCGCTCGGCGCCGAGGTCGTCTACGTGGAGCCGACCGCGCAGGCCCGCACCGAGACCGCCGAGAAGCTCGCCGCCGCGCACGGCTTCACGATGATCCCGCCCTACGACGACGCCCGGGTCATCGCCGGGCAGGGCACCGCCGGGCTGGAGATCGTCCGAGACCGCCCGGACGTCGACGTCGTCCTCGTCCCGGTCAGCGGCGGCGGCCTCATCGCCGGCGTCTCCGCCGCCGTCAAGGCGCTGCGCCCCGAGGCGAGGATCATCGGCGTCGAACCGGAACTCGCCGCCGACGCCCGCGACTCGGTCGCCGCGGGCCGCCCGGTCTGCTGGGACGCCGAGAAGACCGGCCGCACCATCGCCGACGCCCTGCGCGTCCAGCAGGTCGGCGACCTCCCGTTCGCGCACATCCAGGCCCACGTGGACGCCATCGTCACCGTCACCGAGGACGAGATCCGCGGCACGATGCGCCGCCTCGCCCGCGAGGCGCGCCTCATCGCCGAACCCGCCGGCGCCGTCGCCACCGCCGCCTACCTGCACCACCGCGCCGAACTCCCGGCGGGCCGCACCTATGTCTCGATCCTGTCCGGCGGCAACGTGGACCCGGCCCTGTTCCTGGACGTCCTGCGGTGACCGCACCCCGGGGACGGACCACGCGGCACCGGGGTTAACCTCGAAGGGCCATGCGTTCCGTCATCTTCTACACCCTCGCCCGGCTCGCGATCTTCGCGGCGACCGCCGGCGTGCTGGCGCTCGTCGGCGCCCGCGGCTTCCTGCTCCTGCTGATGGCCCTGCTGATCAGCGGCGTCGTCAGCTACGTCCTGCTGTCCTCGCAGCGCGACCGCATGTCCGCCGCCGTGGCCGGCGGCTTCCGCGGCCAGCGCCAGAAGTTCCAGAAGTCCCTCACCAAAGAGGACGCCTAACAGAAGGAGCGCGGGAGAGTGAGTCCCGAGCCGCCGAACAGGATCGACCAGATCCTCAATACGCCGTCCCCGTCCCCGACTGCCCCGGCGCCGTCCCCGGCGCCGTCGCCGTCCCCCTCTCCATCGCCTTCGCCGACTGCTCCCGCGCCGGCCTCGCCTTCCGCGCCTGCCTCGCCTTCCGCGCCCCCCTCGGGCGGCGGCAACGGCCAGGTACAGAACGACCACGAGGCCATCAACGCGTACGCGAAGAAGGTGGCGGCGGAACTGGGGCCCAAGTTCACGGCCATCGCGAAGGAAATAGGGTCGCTGGACCTGGCGCAGACCTCGTTCACCGCGGTGACGGTCGCCCTGGCGATCGCCTACACCGAGTCGAGCGCGTTCTTCATCCAGGACATGAAGAGCAAGAACGACCGGCTCGGCGAGATCGAGTACGGCCTGACCACCGTTGCCGCGACGTGGCGGCAGGCGGGCGAGAAGAGCACCATCAAGACCGTCTGAGAAAGGCGCCATGTTCGAAGACGGCCTGGGGACGGCGCAGACCGCCCTCTACACCAGCATGGGCTGCGCGATGGTCCTTCCCGCGGCCTGGGAACTGGTCTCGATGATGTACCTGTGCCAGTGCGACCCGGGCGCGTACTGGAAGGGCTCCGAGACGTGGGCCGACACGGCGAAGAAACTCCACGATCTCGAGAAGGACATCGACCGGATCGTCAAGGACATCCCCGATCATGACTGGGACGGTGAGGACCGCAAGGCCTACGAAGAGACGATGAAGGACTTCAAGACGCAGGTGGGCCTGTCCGCCGTCATGGCGGACGTCACCCACTACGTCTTGCTGTTCGCCGCCGTCACGCTCTACATCCTCATCGTGATCATGCTGGTGATCTCCATCATCCTGGTCGCGCAGGTCGTCTACGTCGGCATCGTCGCGGCCAGCACGATGGGCACCGGCTACTGGGCCGCCGTCGGCGAGATCTGCCTGATCATCGAGATGGAACTGGTCCCGATGTTCGTCACGGTGACCGAGAACGTGGACGCGCTGATGAACGCCGCCGCGGCGATCCTCGGCACCACGCTCGTCGCCGACATCGCGGGCCAGATGCTGTCGGGCAACCCGGGCGCCGCCCTGGACCTCGTCCAGGCGCAGGTCCCGGCGTTCGATGCGGCCTGGCGCGGGTCGCTGCAGCGCCTGGAGCGCAACCTCACCGGCCACGCCATGAAGTGGGACCACACCGGCGGGCCGAAGCTGCCCTGGCCGGTGGTCGGCGGCGGGCGCGTCAAGGGCGGGGTCGACTCCGGCGGGGACTCGCCCTCCTACACCTTCACCGGCGACCTGACGAGCGAGCCCAGCCCCGAGGTCGGGTAGCGCCCGCGCTCACCTGCCCCGGGTCAGCTCCGCCAGCACCAGCCCGGCGACCAGCAGGCCGCCGAGCGGTCGCGGGACGGCCGCTCGGCGGAGCGTCCAGCCGGGCGCGTCGTAGGAGATCTCGCCGATCTCCGCGCCGTCGGCGGTGATGGCGAGGACACCGCGCTCGCCCTCGATCAGGCCGATCTCGGCGCCGTCCGGGCCGCGCAGCCGAAACCGCTTGGACATCATGGGCGAGGCGTCGTCGATGCGTCCGGCGGGCTGCCCCCGGTCGTCCAGGACCCGCGTGCGCCGGGTGTGGGCGTAGCGCTCCTTGTCGACGGTCATCAACGCGGTGCCGTCCACGGCGGACAGGGCGACGGTGCGGCGGAAGTCGCGGTAGGTCTTGGACGAGAGCCTGCGTGCCTGGCCGAGCAGTCCGAGCGACGGCTCGCCGCCGACCGCCAGCGTCCGCCCGTCGTCGCCGGCCAGGGTGAACGCCGTCTCCATCATCCGGCCGCCGCCGAGCCGCAGCCGGACGACGGGAGCCTCCAGGAGGTCGTCGGCCGCGCTCACATCCGCATCCGGCGCTTGAGGTCGTTGAGCGCGGTGACCGACTCGCCCATCGCGCCGCTGAACGCGTCCCGCATCACCCGCAGGTTCTCGCCGAACTTCTCGGGGTCGCGGAACATCTCGGCGGGGTTCTGGTCGCCGTAGGCCTCGGACACGATCTCCTCGGTCTGCCGCTTCAGGTCGGCCTGCGCCTCGGCGGCGAGGTCCAGCAGCGTGCGGGTCAGCTCGTCGGCTCCCATCCGCATCGCCCGCGGGTCGATGCGCAGTTCGGTGAGCGCGCCCGCGGTGGTGAAGCCGACGCTGACCCGGCCGTCGCCGCTGGACGCCCGGCCGACCAGGCTGGACAGCCGCTTCTGCACCTCCAGCGTCTTGCCGAAGTAGCCCTGCGCGTTGCGCTTGTTGGCCTCGATGCTCTGCCGGAGAGTCTCGTCGAACTCCATGGTTCTCCAGGGACGTGGCGGGGGTCGGGTCCGTTGGATCTTATGTGTTCCGGCGGGGTGCGGCTTGGGGCGACCGTGGGCGCGCGGGGTGGTCGGGGCAGTCTCTAGGGTGGGGGCATGACCCGCGCCTCTCTTGACAAGCAGCCCGCCGACGTCGCGGCGATGTTCGACGGCACCGCGGAGCGGTACGACCTGCTGAACACGCTGATGACCGGCGGGCAGGACCGCAGGTGGCGGCGGGAGGTCGTGCGGGCGCTCGGGGCGCGGCCCGGTGAGCGGATCCTCGACCTCGCGGCCGGGACGGGGACGTCCTCGGTGCCGTTCGCGGAGGCGGGCGCCGACACGGTGGCGTGCGATTTCTCGCTCGGGATGCTGCGGGTCGGGGTGCGCCGGCAGGCGGACGTGCGGCGGCTGAGCTTCGTGGCGGGGGACGCGCTGTCGCTCCCGTTCGCGGACGGCTCGTTCGACGCCGTCACGATCTCCTTCGGGCTGCGCAACGTCGCCGACACCGGCAAGGCGCTGCGCGAGCTGCGGCGGGTCGCCAAGCCCGGCGGGCGGCTGCTGGTCTGCGAGGTGAGCCATCCGCCGAACGCGCTGCTCGCGCTCGGCCACAAGGCGCACCTGAAGTACGGGCTGCCGCTGCTGGCGCGGGTCAGCTCCAATCCCGACTCCTACCGCTACCTCGCCGAGTCGACGCTCGCCTGGCCCGACCAGGCGGCGCTGGCGCGGCTCGTCCAGGACGCCGGCTGGGACGCGGTGCGGTGGCGCGACCTCACCTTCGGGGTGGCCGCGCTGCACCACGCCGTCAACCCGGGCTGACCGCCGCGGCCGGTGGGCGTCGGACCGGTCCAAACTCAGACCGACCCAGAAGTACCCACCAGTCGTGATAAAGGAATAGACTCCCCTGTCGGATCCTTGTGAAGTGCTTCACAAGCGAACGAGCTGAAGAGGAACGCCGTGACCGACTCCACCCGACACGCGGACGTGATCGTCGTCGGGGCAGGCCCCGCCGGATCGTCGACCGCCTACTGGCTCGCCCAGGCGGGTCTGGACGTGTTCCTGCTGGAGAAGGCCACCTTCCCGCGGGACAAGATCTGCGGCGACGGGCTCACCCCGCGCGCCGTCCGCGCGCTCATCGGCATGGGCGTCGACATCAACGACCCGGGCTGGGGGCGCAACAAGGGGCTGCGCATCTACGGCGGCGGCGTCAAGGTCGAGCTGCCCTGGCCCGAGCTCGCGTCGTTCCCCGACTTCGGGCTCGTCCGCAAGCGCACCGACCTCGACCAGCTCCTCGCCGAGCACGCGGCGAAGGCCGGCGCGCGGCTGCTCCAGGGCTGCAACGTGACCGGCCCCATCCTGGACGAGCGCACCGACCGCATCATCGGCGTCACCGCCGTCCTCGACGGTGAGGAACTGGAGTTCCGCGCCCCGCTCGTCGTCGCCGCCGACGGCAACTCGACCCGGCTGTCGCTCGCCATGGGCCTGCGGCGCCGCGAGGACCGCCCGATGGGCGTCGCCGTCCGCCGCTACTTCCAGACGCCGCGCCACGACGACGACTACATGGAGGCGTGGCTCGAACTGTGGGACGGCGAGCGCCTCCTGCCCGGCTACGGCTGGGTGTTCGGCGTCGGCGACGGGACGTCCAACGTCGGGCTCGGCCTCCTCAACACCAGCAAGGCGTTCCAGAACGTCGACTACCGCGGCATGCTGAAGCGCTGGTGCGCGCAGATGCCCGAGGACTGGCAGTTCGACGAGGAGCACGCCACCTCCAAGATCCGCGGCGCGGCGCTGCCGATGGGCTTCAACCGGCAGCCGCACTACACCCGCGGCATGCTGCTCGTCGGCGACGCCGGCGGCATGATCAACCCGTTCAACGGCGAGGGCATCGACTACGCGCTGGAGTCCGGCCGGCTGGCCGCCGACATCATGGTGCAGGCGCTCGCCCGCCGCACCCCGGCGCAGCGCGAGCGGACGCTGTACGAGTACCCCCGCATCCTGAAGGACGAGCACGGCGGCTACTTCACCCTCGCCCGCGTCTTCGTGCAGGCGATCGGCGACCCGCGCGTCATGAAGTTCCTCACGGCGCACGGCCTCCCGCACCCGACGCTGATGCGCTTCACGCTCAAGCTCCTGGCCAACCTGACCGACCCCAAGGGCGGGGACGCGATGGACCGCGTCATCAACGCCATGCAGAAGGTGGCGCCGTCGGCATGAGCGAGCGGATGACACGGCTGATCGAATTCAAGCTTCCGCAGGTGAGCGGACTACAGTGCATTACCCGACCCCCTGAGGGGAGCGCTATTGATCACCTTGGTTAGGGTGGCGGGTCGCGGCCGGCCCGTCCCGTACAACGTCGTACGTCCCGAGGAGAGGTCGTAGAGACATGGATCTCTATATTCCGATCATCGTGCTTGGGGTCCTCGCCTTCGCCTTCGCCGCCGGCTCGGTGCTGATGGCCGCGTTCACCGGCCCGAAGCGCTGGAACCGCGCCCGGCTGGACGCCTACGAGTGCGGCATCGAGCCGACGCCCCAGCCCGTCGGCGGCGGTCGTTTCCCGATCAAGTACTACCTGACGGCGATGCTCTTCATCGTCTTCGACATTGAGATCATCTTCCTTTATCCCTGGGCGGTCGCTTTCGACCGGATGGGGCTCTTCGGCCTTGTCGAGATGGTTCTTTTCATCGTCACCGTGCTCGTCGCATACGCCTACATCTGGCGGCGCGGCGGTCTGGAGTGGGACTGACATGGGCCTAGAGGAGAAACTCCCCAGCGGATTCCTGCTGACCACGGTCGAGCAGGTCGCGGGTTGGGCGCGCAAGAGCTCGGTGTGGCCGGCGACGTTCGGCCTCGCCTGCTGCGCGATCGAGATGATGGCGGCGGGCGACCCCCGGCACGACTTCTCCCGGTGGGGGATGGAGCGCGCCTCGGCGACGCCGCGGCAGGCCGACCTGATGATCGTCGCGGGCCGGGTGAGCCAGAAGATGGCGCCGGTGCTGCGGCAGATCTACGACCAGATGACCGAGCCCAAGTGGGTCATCGCGATGGGCGTGTGCGCCTCGTCCGGCGGCATGTTCAACAACTACGCGATCGTGCAGGGCGTGGACCACATCGTCCCGGTGGACATCTACCTGCCCGGCTGCCCGCCGCGGCCGGAGATGCTGCTGGACGCGATCCTGAAGCTGCACGACAAGATCCAGAACACCAAGCTCGGGCCGCAGCGGCAGAAGCAGATCGCCGAGCTGGAAGAGGCCAAGCGCCGCCAGCTGCCGCTGCTCGGACAGGGGGCGTGACGTGAGTTCTGAGCACCCCGAGCAGCAGGCCGAGCAGGCCGCCGACCAGCTGCCCGCGCACGCCGAGGAGGAGCGCCGCGAGCAGCCGGTCGTCCGCAAGGGCATGTTCGGCGCGAAGACGACCGGCGACACCTCCGGGTACGGCGGGCTCGTCGTCCGGCAGAGCCCGAAGGTGTCGGCGCCGCGCCCGTACGGCGGGCCCGGCGGCGCCGCCGAGCCCGGCGAGTTCGACGAGATCGCCGACGAGCTGGAAAGGGCTTACCCCGACTTCGGGGACGCCATCGAGCGCGTCGTCGTGCACCGCGGCGAGCTGACGTTCCACGTCAGGCGCGAGCACCTGCGCGAGGTCGCCAAGACCATGCGGGACGAGCCGTCGCTGCGCTTCGAGCTGTGCTCGGGCGTGTCCGGCGTCCACTACCCGAAGGACGAGGGCGCCGAGCTGCACGCCGTCGTCCACCTGCTGTCGATCACGCACAACCGGCGGGTCCGGCTGGAGGCGGGCTGCCCCGACGCCGACCCGCACGTCCCGTCGCTGGTCCCCGTCTACCCGACGGCCGACTGGCACGAGCGCGAGACGTACGACTTCTTCGGGATCGTCTTCGACGGCCACCCCGCGCTGACCCGCATCGAGATGCCCGACGACTGGGTGGGGCACCCGCAGCGCAAGGACTACCCGCTCGGCGGCATCCCCGTCGAGTACCGAGGAGCGGAGATTCCGCCGCCGGACGAAAGGCGGTCGTACGTATGAGTTCGACGAAGTACACCGAGTACGACGCGTACGCCGCCGAAGAGGCGGCCGAGGGCAAGGTCTTCGACGTCAACGGGCAGGACTGGGACAAGGTCGTCTCCGCCGCCGAGGACCTCGGCGACGAGCGGCTCGTCATCAACATGGGCCCGCAGCACCCGTCCACGCACGGCGTGCTCCGGCTGATCCTGACGCTCGACGGTGAGACGGTGAACGAGGCCCGGGTGGCCATCGGGTACCTGCACACCGGCATCGAGAAGAACATGGAGTTCCGCACCTGGACGCAGGGCACCACGTTCTGCACCCGGATGGACTACCTGGCCCCGCTGTTCAACGAGACGGCGTACTGCCTGAGCGTGGAGCGGCTGCTCGGCATCGAGGACAAGATCCCGGAGCGCGCCCAGATCATCCGCGTGATGATGATGGAGCTGAACCGGATCTCCTCGCACCTGGTCGCGATCGCCACGTTCGGGCTGGAGCTCGGCGCGACGACCGTGATGCTGAACGGGTTCATCGAGCGCGAGTACACCCTCGACCTGTTCGAGGAGATCACCGGCCTGCGGATGAACCACGCCTACGTCCGCCCGGGCGGGGTCGCGCAGGACCTGCCGAGCGGCGCCACCAGCAAGATCCGCGACTACCTGGACCGCATGCCGAAGCGGATCCAGGCGCTGCGCAAGCTGATGGACGACAACCCGGTCTTCAAGGCCCGCACGCAGAACATCGCGTACCTGGACCTGACCGGCTGCATGGCGCTCGGCATCACCGGCCCGGTGCTCCGCTCGACCGGCCTGCCGTGGGACCTGCGCAAGTCGCAGCCCTACTGCGGCTACGAGACCTACGACTTCGAGGTCCACACGCAGGACACCTGCGACGTGTACGGCCGCTACCTCGTCCGGATGGACGAGATGGAGGAGTCGCTCAAGATCGTCGAGCAGTGCCTGAACCGGCTGCAGACGGTCAAGGGCCCGGTCATGATCGAGGACAAGAAGATCGGCTGGCCGGCGCAGCTCGCCATCGGCGCGGACGGCATGGGCAACTCGCCCCGCCACATCGCGCACATCATGGGCACCTCGATGGAGGCGCTGATCCACCACTTCAAGCTGGTGACGGAGGGCTTCCGGGTGCCGGCGGGGCAGGCGTACGTGCCGATCGAGTCGCCGCGCGGCGAACTCGGCGCCCACGTGGTCAGCGACGGCGGGACCCGCCCGTACCGGGTGCACTTCCGCGAGCCGTCCTTCGTCAACCTGCAGGCCACCCCGGCGATGAGCGAGGGCGGCATGGTCGCCGACATCATCGCCGCCGTGGCCAGCATCGATCCGGTCATGGGGGGAGTGGACCGATGACATACGAACCCGACGTACGAGAGCGGCTGGAGCGGGACGCCAAGGAGATCATCGGCCGGTACCCGCGGCCGCGGTCGGCGCTCCTGCCGATGCTGCACCTGGTGCAGTCGGTCGAGGGGCACGTCACCCAGGACGGCGTGGAGTTCTGCGCCGAGCTGCTCGGCATCACGCCCGCGCAGGTCATGGGCGTCGTCACGTTCTACACGCAGTACAAGCGCGAGCCGGTCGGCGAGTACCACGTCGGCGTCTGCACCAACACGCTGTGCGCGATCATGGGCGGCGACCAGATCTGGGACGAGCTGAGCGCGCACTGCGGGGTCGGCCACGACGAGACCATGCCGGACGGCAAGGTCAGCCTGGAGCGGGTCGAGTGCAACGCGGCCTGCGACTTCGCCCCCGTGGTGATGGTCAACTGGGAGTTCTTCGACAACATGACTCCCGAGAAGGCCAAGCAGCTCGTCGACGACCTGCGCCTCGGCAAGGACGTGCTCCCCTCCCGCGGGCCGAACCGCCTGGCCACCTGGAAGGAGGCGTCCCGCGTGCTCGCCGGGTTCCCCGACGGGCTCGCCGGCGAGGGCGTCCAGGCCGGGCCGGAGTCGCTGGTCGGCCTGAAGCTCGCGCACGAGCGCGGGTGGGCGGCGCCGTCCACCGACGTCGGCCGGGAGCGGCCGGACGAGCCGGTCAAGCCGGAGCAGATCGCCGAGCCGCCGCACGAGCCGGGCAAGCCGGTCCCCGGCGAGGCCAAGCCCGGCAGCCAGGAAGGGCGGAACAAGTGACCACGCTGACCCCCGTCCTCACCGGGAACTGGGACCAGGCCGACTCCTTCACCCGCGCGGGCTACGAGCGCACCGGCGGCTACAAGGCGCTGCGCAAGGCGCTGTCGATGGAGCCGGACGCGATCGTGCAGGCCGTCAAGGACTCCGGCCTCCGCGGACGCGGCGGCGCCGGATTCCCCACCGGCATGAAGTGGGGCTTCCTGCCGCCGTCCAGCCCGAACCCGCGCTACCTCGTCGTCAACGCCGACGAGTCCGAGCCGGGCACGTGCAAGGACATCCCGCTGCTGATGGCGAACCCGCACGTCCTCGTCGAGGGCGTCATCATCAGCTCCTACGCCATCAAGTCGAACCAGGCGTTCATCTACGTGCGCGGCGAGGTCCTGCACGTGATCCGCCGCCTGCAGCAGGCGGTCGCCGAGGCGTACGAGGCCGGCTACATCGGCAAGGACATCCTCGGCTCCGGCTACGACCTGGACGTGGTCGTGCACTGCGGCGCCGGCGCCTACATCTGCGGCGAGGAGACGGCGCTGCTGGACTCCCTGGAGGGGTTCCGCGGCCAACCCAGGCTGAAGCCCCCCTTCCCGGCCGTCGCGGGCCTGTACGGCGGCCCGACTGTCATCAACAACGTCGAGTCGATCGCCTCGGTTCCCTCGATCGTCGGGAACGGGCCCGAGTGGTTCGCCTCGATGGGCACCGAGAAGTCGCAGGGCTTCGGGATCTTCTCGCTGTCCGGGCACGTCACGCGGCCCGGCCAGTACGAGGCGCCGCTCGGCATCACGCTGCGGGAACTGCTCGACATGGCGGGCGGCATCCGCGAGGGGCACCGGCTGAAGTTCTGGACGCCCGGCGGGTCGTCCACACCGATCTTCACCGACGAGCACCTGGACGTCCCGCTGGACTTCGAGTCCGTCGGCGCCGCCGGGTCCATGCTCGGCACCCGGGCGCTGCAGATCTTCGACGAGACGACCTGCGTCGTGCGGGCCGTCCAGCGCTGGTCGGAGTTCTACGCGCACGAGTCGTGCGGCAAGTGCACGCCGTGCCGCGAGGGCACCTACTGGTACAAGCAGATGTTCAAGCGGCTGGAGGCCGGCGAGGGCACCGAGGAGGACCTGGAGACCCTGCTCGACATCTCCGACAACATCCTCGGCCGCGCGTTCTGCGCCCTCGGCGACGGCGCCACCAGCCCGGTCGTGTCGTCCATCAAGCTGTTCCGGGACGAGTACCTCCAGCACTTCGAGCAGGGCGGCTGCCCGTTCGACCCGGCCAAGTCCACCCTCTGGGGAGGTGCCAAGTGACCGTCACCGACGACAAGTCGGCGGTGGAGAAGCCCGTGGAGATGGTCTCCTGCACCATCGACGGCTTCGAGATCGAGGTGCCGAAGGGCACGCTGATCATCCGGGCCGCCGAGCTGCTCGGCATCCAGATCCCCCGGTTCTGCGAGCACCCGCTGCTCGACCCGATCGGCGCGTGCCGGCAGTGCCTGGTGGAGATCCCGGACGCCGGCAACGGCCGCGGCATGCCGAAGCCGCAGGCGTCCTGCACGACCGCGGTGATGCCGGGCATGGTCGTCAAGACCCAGCTCACCTCGCCGGTGGCCGACAAGGCCCAGCACGGCATCATGGAGTTCCTGCTCATCAACCACCCGCTGGACTGCCCGGTCTGCGACAAGGGCGGCGAGTGCCCGCTGCAGAACCAGGCGATGTCCAACGGGCGCGGCGAGACGCGGTTCACCGGGACCAAGCGGACGTGGCCGAAGCCGCTGCCGCTGTCCAGCCAGGTGCTGCTCGACCGCGAGCGCTGCATCCAGTGCACCCGCTGCACCCGGTTCTCCGAGCAGATCGCCGGCGACCCGTTCATCGACCTGCTGAACCGGGGCGCGAAGGAGGAGGTCGGCACCGCCGAGGACCAGCCGTTCCACTCCTACTTCTCCGGCAACACCGTGCAGATCTGCCCGGTGGGAGCGCTCACCGGGACCGCCTACCGGTTCCGGTCCCGGCCGTTCGACCTCGTGTCGCAGCCGAGCGTCTGCGAGCACTGCGCGTCCGGCTGCGGGCTGCGCACCGACCACCGGCGCGGCAAGGTCACCCGCCGGCTGGCCGGCGACGAGCCGCAGGTGAACGAGGAGTGGAACTGCGACAAGGGCCGCTGGGCGTTCACCTACGCCACGCAGCCCGAGCGGCTCACCACCCCGCTCGTCCGCAACGAGGACGGGGAGCTGGAGCCGGCGTCGTGGCCCGAGGCGCTCACCATCGCGGCGCGCGGCCTCGCGGGGGCGCGCGGCTCGGCCGGCGTGCTCACCGGCGGCCGCGTCACCCTTGAGGACGCCTACGCCTACGCCAAGTTCGCCCGGATCGCGCTCGGCACCAACGACGTCGACTTCCGGGCCCGGCCGCTGTCGGACGAGGAGTCGCGGTTCCTCGCCTCGTCGGTCGCGGGACGCTCCATCGAGGTGTCCTACGCCGACCTGGAGAAGGCGCCCGTCGTCGTCCTCGCCGGCTTCGAGCCGGAGGAGGAGTCGCCGATCGTGTTCCTGCGGCTGCGCAAGGCGTACCGCAAGAACCGGCTGAAGGTGTACGCCGCCGCCCCGTTCGCGACCCGCGGGCTGACGAAGGTCGGCGGCACGCTGCTGCCGACCGCGCCCGGTGCGGAGGCCGAGACGCTCGGCTCCCTCATCGGGGACGCGTCCCGCGCCGACGTCCGGACGCTGCTGGAGACGCCCGGCGCCGTCATCCTGGCCGGTGAGCGGCTCGCCACCAGCCCGGGCGCGCTGACCGCGGCGGTCCGGCTCGCGCAGGTCACCGGCGCCAAGCTGGCGTGGGTGCCGCGCCGGGCCGGGGAACGCGGCGCGATCGAGGCCGGGGCGCTGCCCGGGCTGCTGCCGATCGGCCGCCCGGTCACCGACCCCGCCGCCCGCGCCGAGGTCGCCCGCGCCTGGGGCGTCGCGGACCTGCCCGCGCTGCCCGGCGAGGACACCGCCGGCATCATCGCGGCGGCGGCGGAGGGCCGCCGGGGCGCGCTGCTCGTCGGCGGCGTCGACCCCGACGACCTGCCCGACCCCGGCGCGATGCTGCGGGCCCTCGACGCCACCCCGTTCGTGGTGAGCCTGGAGCAGCGCCCGTCCGCGGTCACCGACCGCGCGGACGTGGTGTTCCCGGTCGCGGCGGTCGCGGAGAAGTCCGGCACGTTCGTCGACTGGGAGGGCCGCGGCCGCCCGTTCGACACCGTGCTGAAATCGGCCGGGACCATGCCGGACCTGCGGGTCCTGGCCGCGCTGGCCGACGAGATGGACGTCCACCTCGGCCTGCCCGGCCCGGAGGCGGCCCGCCGCGAGCTGGCCGAGCTCGGCGCCTACCGCGGCGAGCGCCCGGAGGCGCCGAACACCGCGCAGGAGCTGCCGCCGCACCCCGAGCAGGGCGAGGCGCTGCTCGCGACGTGGCGGCTGCTGCTGGACCGGGGCCGCCTGCAGGACGGGGAGCCGTTCCTCGCGGGCACCGCCAAGCCCGCGGTCGCCCGGCTGTCGCCCGCGACGGCCGCGGAGATCGGCGCCACCGACGCGGTCACCGTGTCGGCGGCGCGCGGCGAGGTCACGCTTCCGCTGGAGATCACCGCCGACCTGCCCGACCGGGTGGTGTGGCTGCCGACGAACTCGGCCGGCTGCGCCCTCCACCGGGATCTGGGCGCGGCCGCCGGCGGCGTCGTCAAGATCGCTAGCGGGGTGCTCGCGAGCACCGCGCAGCACGCTGGAGGTGGCAAATGAGCCCGCTCGCCGCGGCACCGGCGGCCGACCCGGCACTGCAGGACTTCGGCAAGGACCCGTGGTGGCTGATCGGGGGCAAGGTCCTCGTCATCTTCGTGTTCCTCGTCGTGACCGTGCTGCTGACGATGTGGATCGAGCGGCGCGTCATCGGCCGGATGCAGCTGCGCGTCGGCCCGAACCGCGCCGGGCCCTTCGGCCTGCTGCAGGGCCTCGCCGACGGTGTGAAGCTGGCGCTGAAGGAGGACATCGTCCCCCGCCAGGTGGACAAGGTGGTGTTCGTCCTCGCCCCGGTCATGGCGGCGGTGCCGGCGTTCATCTCGTTCATCATCATCCCGTTCGGCCCGACGGTGTCGATCTTCGGGCACCAGACGGCGCTGCAGGGCACCGACCTCCCGGTCGCGGTGCTGCTGGTGCTGGCGATGTCGTCGATGGCCATCTACGGCGTGGTGCTGGCCGGCTGGTCGTCGATGTCGCCCTACTCGCTGCTCGGCGGGCTCCGCTCGTCCGCGCAGATGATCTCCTATGAGATCGCGATGGGGCTGTCGTTCGTCGCGGTGTTCATGTTCGCCGGCTCGATGTCCACCTCGGAGATCGTCGCCGAGCAGCACGACACCTGGTTCGTGGTGCTGCTCGCGCCGTCCTTCATCGTGTACGTCATCACGATGATGGGCGAGTCGAACCGCATCCCGTTCGACCTGCCCGAGGGCGAGGGCGAGATCGTCGGCGGCTTCCACACCGAGTACTCGTCGCTGAAGTTCGCGATGTTCTTCCTCGCCGAGTACATCAACCTCGCGACGCTGTCGGCGCTCGCCACCACGATGTTCCTCGGCGGCTGGCGCGCGCCCGCGCCGATCTCCACGGTCTGGGCCGGGGCCAACTCCGGCTGGTGGCCGGTGCTGTGGTTCCTGATCAAGATCTTCCTGTTCATCTTCTTCTTCATCTGGCTGCGCGGCACCCTGCCGCGGGTCCGCTACGACCAGCTGATGAGGCTCGGCTGGAAGGTGCTGATCCCGGTCTCGCTCGGCTGGATCCTGCTGGTCGCGGCCATCCGCGCCTTCCGCAACGAGGGCTACGACATGCAGCAGATCGTCATCGTCACCGCGGTGGTGGCCGCGGTGGTGCTGGTGGCGACGGTGATCTGGGAGATGGTCCGGGGCGGCGAGGACGACAAGGAGATCGTCCCCGGCGCGGCGGCGGGCCCGCGGCCCGACCCGGCCGCGGGCGGGTTCCCGGTGCCGCCGATGGACGCGCCCCACTACCACGGCCGCGTCCGGGAGCCGGTCCGGCCCGCCACGATGGAAACCACCTCCGAGGAGGTCACCAGTGGGACTCACTGATTTCCTGAACCCGGTCAAGGGGTTCGGGGTCTCGTTCCACCAGATGTTCATGAAGAGCGAGACCGTCCAGTACCCGGAGGTGAAGAAGCCGACCGCCCCGCGCTTCCACGGGCGGCACCAGCTCAACCGGTGGCCGGACGGCCTGGAGAAGTGCATCGGCTGCGAGCTGTGCGCGTGGGCCTGCCCGGCGGACGCCATCTTCGTGGAGGGCGCCGACAACACCGAGGACGAGCGGTACTCGCCCGGCGAGCGGTACGGCCGCACCTACCAGATCAACTATCTGCGCTGCATCCTCTGCGGGCTGTGCATCGAGGCGTGCCCCACCCGGGCGCTCACGATGACGAACGAGTACGAGCTCGCCGACGACAGCCGCGAGAGCCTGATCTACACCAAGGAGATGCTGCTCGCGCCGCTGCGCGAGGGCATGGAGGCGCCGCCGCACGAGATGCGGCTCGGCGACACCGAGGAGGACTACTACCGCCTCGGCCTCCAGTCCGACGACGCCCCGCACATCCCGTCCGAGGACGGCGGCCGGGCGAGCGCCGACGGCGCGGTGAAGGCGGAGAAGCGCCGCAAGGGCGGTGAGGGCGAATGAGCACGGCTGTCCTCGCGGCCCCGCTCGCACAGCAGGTCGCCGACAAGCAGTCCGGTGAGCCGTTCTTCTTCTGGCTGCTCGCCGTGGTGTCGGTGTGCGCCGCGCTCGGCATGATCTTCGTGCGGAAGGCGGTGCACTCGGCGCTGCTGCTGGCGACCGTGATGCTCAGCCTCGCCGCGCTGTACGCGATCCAGAACGCGCCGTTCCTGGCCTTCGTCCAGGTGATCGTCTACACCGGCGCGGTGCTGATGCTGTTCCTGTTCGTGCTGATGCTCGTCGGAGTCAGTTCGACCGACTCGCTGGTGGAGACGATCCGGGGGCAGCGCTTCTGGGGCGTGATCGCCGCGATCGGGTTCATCGCCCTGCTGACCGCGGGCCTCGGCAACGCGGCGCTCGGCGACTCGGCGGGCCTGACGCAGGCCAACGCCGAGGGCAACGTGGTCGGCCTGGCCCGGCTGCTGTTCTCCAAGTACGTGTTCGCGTTCGAGGCGACCAGCGCCCTGCTGATCACCGCGGCGCTGGGCGCGATGGTGCTGGCGCACCGGGAGCGCACCGAGCCGAAGCCGACGCAGAAGGACCTGTCCAAGGGCCGGTTCCTCACCGGCGACCACCCGGGCCCGCTTCCCGGTCCCGGCACCTACGCCCGGCACAACGCCGTCGACATGCCGGCGCTGCTGCCGGACGGCACGCCGTCCGAGCTGTCGGTCAACCCGGTCATCGCGGCCCGCACCGACACCGCCGAGCGGCACGCCGACCTGTACGGCGGCACCCAGGAGGACGCGATGGAGCGGGACGTGGCCGCGGTCAAGGCGGCCACCGATGAGGCCGCGGAGGCCGACGCCGAGTCGCGCTCGGTGAAGTCGGGGACGGCGGCCACCGGCGGCGGCGCGAGTGAAGGCGAGGCTGGTCAATGAGTCCGGGGCACTACCTGGCGCTCTCGGCGATCCTGTTCACCATCGGAGCGCTCGGCGTCCTCGTGCGCCGCAACGCGATCGTGGTGTTCATGTGCATCGAGCTCATGCTGAACGCGACGAACCTGGCGTTCGTCTCGTTCTCCCGCATGCACGGCAACCTGGACGGTCAGATCATCGCGTTCTTCGTGATGGTCGTGGCCGCCGCGGAGGTCGTGGTGGGCCTGGCGATCATCATGACCATCTTCCGGACCCGCAGGTCCTCGTCGGTCGACGACGCGAACCTGCTGAAGTACTGAGAGGTCGGGAATGCAAGCGGAAGGCATCCAGGCCGCGTCCTGGCTTCTCATCGCGCTCCCGCTCGCGGGCGCCGCGATCCTCCTCCTCGGGGGGAGGCGCACCGACAGGTGGGGGCACCTGCTCGGCACCGCGACCGCGATCGCGTCGTTCGGCGTGGGCGTCGCGATGCTCGCGCAGATGCTCGGCTACGACGCCGCGGAGCGCGGCAGGACCCAGCACCTGTGGGACTTCATCGACGTCGGCTCGTTCAAGGTCGGCATGGACCTGCTGGTGGACCCGCTGTCCATCAGCTTCGTCCTGCTGATCACCGGGGTCGGCTCGCTCATCCACATCTACTCCATCGGCTACATGGCCGAGGACCCCGAGCGCCGCAAGTTCTTCGCCTACCTGAACCTGTTCGTCGCGGCGATGCTGCTGCTGGTGCTCGGCAACAACTACCTGGTCATGTTCCTCGGCTGGGAGGGCGTGGGCCTCGCGTCCTACCTGCTGATCGGGTTCTGGCAGCACAAGCCGACCGCGGCGACCGCGGCGAAGAAGGCGTTCGTCGTCAACCGCGTCGGCGACATGGGGATCATCATCGCGATCGCGCTGATGTTCGCCACGTTCGGCACCATCGACTACGGGCCGATCCTCGGCGGTGAGCACGCGGGCCTCGCGTCCCAGCTCAGCACCGGGACCGCGACCGCGATCGGGCTGCTCCTGCTGCTCGGCGCCTGCGGCAAGTCGGCGCAGCTGCCGCTGCAGTCCTGGCTGCTGGACGCGATGGAGGGCCCGACCCCCGTGTCGGCCCTCATCCACGCGGCGACGATGGTGACCGCGGGCGTCTACCTGATCGTCCGGTCCGGGCCGATCTTCGAGATGTCGGAGACCGCGCAGCTGGTCGTGACGATCGTCGGCGCGGCCACGCTGCTCGCCGGTGCGATCATCGGTTGCGCCAAGGACGACATCAAGAAGGCCCTCGCCGGGTCGACGATGTCGCAGATCGGCTACATGACGCTGGCCGCCGGGCTCGGCAAGGCCGGGTACGTCTTCGCCATCGCGCACCTCATCGCGCACGGCTTCTTCAAGGCGGGCCTGTTCCTCGGCGCCGGCTCCGTCATGCACGGCATGAAGGACGACGTGAACATGCGCCACTACGGCGCGCTGCGCGGGGTGATGATCTTCACCTACGCGACGTTCGGGCTCGGGTACCTCGCCATCATCGGGTTCCCCGGCCTGTCCGGCTACTTCACCAAGGACGCCATCATCGAGACGGCGTTCGACAAGGGCGGGACGTCCGGGGCCGTCCTCGGCACCTGCGCGGTGGTCGGCGCGGCCATCACGGCCTACTACATGTCGCGCGTCATGTTCATGACGTTCTTCGGTGAGAAGCGCTGGGAGGACGACGTCCACCCGCACGAGTCGCCGAAGGTCATGACGATCCCGCTGATGCTGCTCGCGGTCGGCTCGGTCGCCGCCGGCGGGCTGCTGATCCTCGGCGGGTTCGCCGGCTTCCTGGAGCCGGTCGTCGGCAAGCCCGAGCACCCGCACGAGTTCAACCCGGTCACCGCGCCCGGCATCGCCACCCTCGTGCTGATGGTCATCGGCGCGGCGATCGCGTGGCGGCAGTACGGCGCCCGCAAGGTGCCGCGCGAGGCGCCCAAGGGCTCGTTCGTCACCGTCGCGGCCCGCAGGGACCTGTACGGCGACGCGCTCAACGAGTCGCTGCTGATGCGTCCCGGGCAGTGGCTGACCCGGCTCGCGGTCTGGTTCGACGGGCGCGGCGTCGACGGCCTCGTCAACGGCACCGCCGCCGGCCTCGGCGGCAGTTCCGGCCGGCTCCGGCGGGTCCAGACCGGCTTCGCCCGTTCCTACGCACTCTCGATGCTGGGCGGCGCGGCCCTGGTGGTCGCGGCGCTCCTGGTGGTGAACGTTTCATGAGCGACTTTCCCTGGCTGAGCGTCCTCATCGGACTGCCACTGGTGGGCGCGCTGCTGCTCGTCGCCATCCCGCGCGAGCGGGAGACGCTGGTCAAGCAGTTCGCGCTCGGCGTCTCCCTCGTCGTCCTGGCGCTCACCGGCGCCATGGCGGCGGGCTTCGACGCGGGCGGGGCGCGCTTCCAGTTCGACGAGAAGTACTGGTGGATCAAGGAGTTCGGGGTCCACTGGGCGCTCGGCGTCGACGGCGTCGCGCTGACGCTGATCCTGATGTCGGTCATCCTCGTCCCGCTGGTCATCCTCGCCTCCTGGAACGAGGCCGACCGGTCCGGCGGGACGGACGTCCCGCCGAAGCGGTCGGTGAAGACCTACTTCGCGCTGCTGCTGACGCTGGAGTCGACCATGATCGGCGTCTTCGCGGCGACCGACGTGTTCCTCTTCTACGTCTTCTTCGAGGCGCTGCTGATCCCGGTGTACTTCATCATCGGGTCCTACGGCGGCGCGCAGCGCTCCTACGCCGCGGTGAAGTTCCTGCTGTACTCGCTGTTCGGCGGCCTGCTGATGCTGGTCGCGGTGATCTGGCTGTACCCGCTGTCGGCCAAGTCCGTCGCGGACGGCGGCCTCGGGCACGGCACGTTCATGTTCGACGAGCTGTCGAAGATGAACGTCGACCCGACGACGGCGAAGTGGCTGTTCCTCGGCTTCTTCGTCGCGTTCGCGATCAAGGCGCCGATGTTCCCGGTGCACACCTGGCTGCCGGACGCGGCGCAGCAGTCCCCGGCGGGCGCGCTGGTGCTGATCGTCGGCGTCCTGGACAAGGTCGGCACCTACGGGATGATCCGGTTCTGCCTGGAGCTGTTCCCGGGCGCGTCCAAGTGGGCGACGCCGGTCGTGCTCGCGTTCGCGGTCGTCAGCATCATCTACGGCGCGATCCTCGCGATCGGGCAGGTCGACATGAAGCGGCTGATCGCCTACACCTCGATCTCCCACTTCGGGTTCATCGTGCTCGGCATCTTCGCGATGACGTCGCAGGCCCAGTCGGGCGCGGCGCTGTACATGGTGAACCACGGGTTCTCCACCGGCGCGCTGTTCCTGATCGTCGGGTTCATGATCGTCCGGCGGCGGTCGGCGCGGATCTCCGACTTCGGCGGGATGCAGAAGGTGGCGCCGGTCCTGGCCGGGATGTTCCTCATCGCCGGCCTGTCGAGCCTGTCGCTGCCCGGCCTGTCGCCGTTCATCTCGGAGTTCCTCGTCGTGGTCGGCACGTTCAGCCGCTACGAGTGGGCCGCCGTCGCCTCCATCATCGCCATCGTGCTCGCCGCCATCTACATCCTGTGGATGTACCAGCGGACCATGGGCGGCCCCACGGTCCCCGCGGTCGAGGGCATGAAGGACCTGTCCGCCCGGGAGAAGTGGGTCATCGCCCCGATCATCGCGATCATCGTCGCGATGGGCTTCTTCCCCCAGCCGGTGCTGCACGTGATCAACCCGTCGGTGGACCACACGCTGGCCCGGGTCGACCAGCACGACCCGGCGCCGGACATCACCGGTAACGTCGCCGAGAACGGAGCCCGTCCATGAGCACCTCTGACCAGGTGAGCGCGGTCCTCGCGCAGGGGGGTGACATCCCCGCGCCGCACATCGAGTACGGGCAGATCATGCCCCTGCTCCTGGTCCTCGGCATCGCCGTCGCCGGCGTCCTCGTCGAGGCGTTCGTCGGCCGCCGCGCGCGCTACTACGTGCAGGTGCCGCTCGCGTTCCTCGGCCTCGCCGGCGCGTTCGCGTGGACGATCGCGCTCGGGTGGAAGGACAACCCGCACCACGTCGCCGCCGAGGGCGCGCTGGGCGTGGACGGGCCCACGCTGTTCATCCAGGGCACCATCCTGGTGCTGGGGCTCGTCAGCCTGCTGCTGATCGCCGAGCGCGGCGAGGGCGGCTCCGCCGGCGGGCACTTCGCCGCGCAGGCGTCCGCGCTGCCCGGCAGCGAGGCCGAGCAGCGCACGGCCCGGGCGGGGGTCACCCAGACCGAGGTGTACCCGCTGATGATGTTCGCCGTCGGCGGCATGATCATGTTCCCGGCGGCCAACGACCTGCTCACGATGTTCGTGGCGCTGGAGGTCATGTCGCTGCCGCTGTACCTGCTGTGCGGGCTCGCCCGCCGGCGGCGCCTGCTCTCGCAGGAGGCGGCGGTCAAGTACTTCCTGCTCGGCGCGTTCTCGTCGGCGTTCTTCCTGTACGGGGCGGCGCTGCTGTACGGGTACGCCGGGTCGGTCCGGCTGTCGGACATCTCCGCGCAGATCGGCCGGGACGCCGGCAGCGAGACCCTGCTGCTCGCGGGCGTCGCGCTGCTGTCGGTCGGGCTGCTGTTCAAGCTCGGCGGCGTCCCCTTCCACATGTGGAAGCCGGACGTCTACCAGGGCGCCCCCACCCCGATCACCGCGCTGATGGCGTCCGGCACGGTCGTCGCCGCGTTCGGCGGGATCCTGCGCGTCTACTACGTCGCGTTCGAGACGCTCCGCTGGGACTGGCGGCCCGTCATGTGGGGTGTGGCGATCATCACGATGGTCGCCGGGTCGATCATCGCGATCACGCAGACCGACATCAAGCGGCTGCTGGCCTACTCCTCGATCGCGCACGCGGGCTTCCTGCTCATGGGCGTGATCGCCAGCTCCCCGGACGGCCTGTCGAGCACCCTGTTCTACCTGCTCGCCTACGGCTTCGCCTCGGTCGGCGCGTTCGCCGTCGTCACGATGGTGCGGGACGCGGGCGGCGAGGCCGGGCACCTGTCCCGGTGGGCCGGGCTCGGCAAGCGGTCCCCGGTCGTCGCCGGCGTGATGGCGTTCTTCCTGCTGACGTTCGCGGGGATCCCGCTCACCAGCGGGTTCACCGGGAAGTTCGCGCTGTTCAAGGCGGCCGTCGAGGAGGGCGCGACGCCGCTGGTCATCGTCGCGGTCATCGCGTCCGCCGTCGCCGCGTTCTTCTACGTCCGGGTGATCGTCGTCATGTTCTTCAGCGAGCCGGACGCGGACGGGCCGGTCGTGGTGGCCGGGCCGGCGACCGCGGTCGCCGTCGCCCTCGGCGTGACGGCTACTGTGGTACTCGGCGTGATCCCGCAGCCGGTCCTGGACCTCGCGGGCCAGGCCACGACCCACATGTTCGTCCGTTAGGGAGTCTTGGGTGAGCAACCCATCCGCTGAGAAGTCCGGCGGGCCGGCCGGTACCGTGACCGGCCCGTTCGGGCTTCCCATCGACGCCGCGCTCGCGTCCAGTGCCAACGCGCGCCTGGCCGATGTCGAGACCCTCCTGCTCGACTGCGTGCGCGGCGAGGACCCGCTGCTCACCGAGGCGTCCGAGCACCTCGTCGAGGCGGGCGGCAAGCGGTTCCGGCCGATGCTGGTGCTGCTCGCCTCCCACTTCGGCGACCCCGCCGCACCCGGTGTGGTCCCCGCCGCCGTCGTCGTCGAGCTGACCCACCTCGGCACCCTCTACCACGACGACGTGATGGACGAGGCGACCGTCCGGCGCGGGCAGGAGTCGGCGAACTCCCGCTGGACGAACACCGTCGCGATCCTCACCGGCGACTACCTGTTCGCCCGCGCGTCCGACCTGCTCGCCGACCTCGGCCCGGAGGCCGTCCGGATCCAGGCCCGCGCGTTCGCCCGGCTCGTCCGCGGCCAGATCCAGGAGACCGTCGGCCCCGGCACGGGCGCCGACCCCCTCAAGCACTACCTGCAGGTCGTCGCCGACAAGACGGCGTCGCTGATCGCCGTCTCCGGCCAGTTCGGCGCGCTGCTGTCCGGCGCCCCCGCGCACGTCGTCGACACGATCACCTCCGCCTGCGAGAAGATCGGCATCGCGTTCCAGCTGTCCGACGACATCCTCGACATCGACTCCGAGACCGAGGAGTCGGGCAAGACCCCCGGCACCGACCTGCGCGAGGGCATCCGCACCCTTCCGATGCACCTCGTCCTCGGCGGCGCCGGCTCCGGTCCGGACGACGCCCGCCTCCGCGAGCTCCTCGTCCAGGACCTCACCGACGACGCCCTCCACGCCGAGGCCCTCGCCCTCCTGCGGGCGCACCCGGCCATGGACCGCGCCCGCGCCGACCTCCGCCAGTGGGCCGAGGACGCCCGCGCCGAACTCCTCACCCTCCCCGACATCCCCGCCCGCCACGCCTTCACCAACCTCTGCGACTACGTCGTCTCCCGCACGGGGTGACGGCGTTTCCCTCCTCCTTCGGGCCTGGCGGCCGGCGCGCGGTCGCGCAGAGCACCTGAGCCGGGCGCGGTAGACACGAAGCGGGGCCGTCCGCGCCACCGGCGCGAACGGCCCCGCTTCGGGTCTTCAGGCGTTCTGGTCTTCAGGCGTTCTGGGGTTCGGGCTCGGCCAGGCCGCGGTACTTCATCGCGTGCAGGACGAGGTCGATGAGGACCTCCTTGCACGAGTCGAGGCTGCGTGCGTCGCACAGCATGACCGGGACCTTGGGGCCCAGGTTGAGGGCCATCTGGATCTCTTCGAGGTCGTAGCGCTTGGCGCCCTCGAAGCAGTTGACGGCGACGATGAACGGGGTGCCGCGGCGCTCGAAGTAGTCCACCGACGGGAAGCAGTCGGACAGGCGGCGGGTGTCGGCGAGGACGACGGCGCCGAGCGCGCCGAGCGCCACCTCGTCCCACATGAACCAGAAGCGCTCCTGGCCCGGGGTTCCGAACAGGTAGAGGACGTACTCGTTCCGCATCGTGATGCGGCCGAAGTCCATCGCGACCGTGGTGGTGTTCTTGCGCTCCACGCCGGAGACGTCGTCCACGCCGACGCCCTGGTCGGTGAGGATCTCCTCGGTGCGCAGCGGCTTGGTCTCGGAGACCGTGCCCACCATCGTGGTCTTGCCGACCCCGAAGCCGCCCGCGATCACGATCTTGACCGCGGTGGGGAGCCGGCGGGCGCGCACGCCCCTAGAGGGCCCGGAGACCATCGATCACCGCCTTGTAGAGCCTGATGTCGTGCATGTCCGCCTCCGGTTCGGGTTCCTGCATGGAGACGAACCCCTTGTCGAGCAGGTCGCCGAGCATCACCCGCACGGTCGCGACCGGCAGGTCGAGGTGGCCGGTGAGCTCGGCGACCGACATGACGCTCTGGCAGAGCCGGATGATGGCGAGGTGCTCGGGACCGAGGCCGATCGCGCCCTCCGGCTCCGGTCCGACCGCCACCACCAGCGTGATCAGGTCGAACTTGCCGCGGGTCGGCTCGATGCGGCCGCTGGTCATCACGTACGGCCGGACCATCGGACCGGCCTGGTCGTCGAGGTACCGGTCGGGTGCGGGCCGCGGCGCCGGATCGTCCGCCCACGGTTCCGGCGGCGAGGGATCCTCGGGGGGCATCATGCCGGCCGTCCCTCCCCGGCGGACTCCGTGCGCGCGGGCGAGGTCAGGTGGTGGCCCATGGCGGTGACGAGCATCGCCATCTCGTAGGCGATCAGGCCGACGTCGGCGTCCTCCTCGGCGAGGACGGCCAGGCAGGCGCCCTTCCCGGCGACCGTGACCAGCAGGAACGCCGAGGCCATCTCCACGATCGTCTGCCGGACGGGACCGCCGCCGAACCGGGTCCCGGCGCCCTTGGCGAGGCTCTGGATGCCGGCGGCGACGGCGGCGAGGTGCTCACCGTCGTCCTGCGTCATGCCCTCCGAGGACGCCATGAGCAGGCCGTCGGCCGACAGCACCACCGCGTTGCGGGTGTGCGGCAGCCGGTGGACCAGGTCGTCCAGCAACCAGCCCAGATCGGAGGAGGAACCGGTCTTCTGTGTCACTGATCTTTCTCGCCTTCCGCTGCGTTGTTGCCGGGAGCCGTACCGCTTTCGGGCGCGGGTTCTTCGGCCGCGCCGCCCTCCTGCGCGGGGGGTGGGCCGGACCGGGCGGCGTCGGACCGGCCGCGCCGGGTGCCGCGCTGGTAGGAGCCCATGATCCGCTTGATCTCCGCGGGGGAGCGGCCCGGATCCTCCTGTTCCTCCGGCTCGTCGGCGACGACGGGTTCATCGGCGCGCAGGGGCTCGGCGAGGTTCGCCTGCGGCACCCGGACGGGCAGGCCGGACGGTGTGATGGAGATGTCGGGCACGGGTGGCTGGTCCTCCGGCTGGGTGGTGGCGGGACGCTCGCCGTCCGCGGGCACATCGGTGTGCCGTGCGGGCGGCTCGGTCCCCGGGGCCTCGGGGTCTGCCTCAGGGGCGCCGTCCCCGCCGGGGGTCCGCGCGGGCGGCGCGGACGGTGCGGGCGAGGGCGCCGGTGTGGGGGAGGGCGCGGGGACCGCGACGAGCGCGGGCCCGGCCGGCTGCGGGCCGGTGCCGGCCTGCGGGAGCGTCGCCGTGGCGCCGGCGGGCACCGCCCGCCCGGCGGACGGGCCGGACGCGGCGCCGACGGCGGCCGGGCGGCGCACCTCCAGCCCGTTCTGGGTGGTGGTGCCGGCGGCGACGGGCGCCGGGCCCTGCTCGATGATGAGCTCGCGCGGGAGGACGACGACCGCGGTGGTGCCGCCGTACGCGGACCGCTTCAGCGACACCTGCAGGTTGTAGCGCTCGGCGAGCTTGCTGACCACGAACAGGCCGAGCTGGACCGAGCTCTGCAGGTTGAAGTCGGGCGGGTTCGCGATGCGCTCGTTGATCTCGGCGAGCTTGTCGTCGGTCATGCCGAGGCCGCGGTCCTCGATGTCGATGGCGAAGCCGCTCGCGACGAGGTGGCCGCCGACCTGTACGACCGTGTCGGGCGGCGAGAACGAGACCGCGTTCTCGATCAGCTCGGCCAGCAGGTGGGTGACGTCGCCGACGGCGCGTCCGGCCAGTTCGACCGGGCCGAACGGCAGCACGGTGACGCGGGTGTAGTCCTCGACCTCGCCGACCGCGGCGCGGATGACGTCCACCATCGGGACGGAGTTGCGCCAGCCGCGGGCCGGGAGGGCGCCGGAGAGCACGATCAGGTTCTCGGCGTTGCGGCGCATGCGGGTCGCGAGGTGGTCGAGCCGGAACAGCTCCTCCAGCTCCTTGACGTCGATGTCGCGGCGGCGCTCCATCGTGTCGAGCATGGTGAGCTGCCGGTGCACCAGCGTCTGGGTGCGGCGGGCCAGGCTGAGCAGGACGTCGCGGATGCCGCGGCGCAGCTCGGCCTGCTCGACGGCGGTGCGGATCGCGGTCTCCTGGACGGCGTTGAACGCGCGTCCCACCTGCCCGATCTCGTCGCTGCCGAACCGCAGCGGCGGCGCCTCCAGCGCGACGTCGACCTTCTCGCCGTGCCCGAGCCGCTCGACGACGCCGGGCAGCCGCTGCTCGGCCAGCTCCCAGGCGGCGTTGCGCAGCCGTTCGAGCTGCCGGACGAGCGCGCGGGCGGTGGTGATCGACACGATGATGGACGCGATGACGGCGATCAGCCCGAGACCGCCGGCGAGCGCCAGCCGGATGATGACGCCGGTGGCGATCGGGGTGGCGCGGTCGACCAGCCGGTCACCGGACGACTGGATCTGGTGGCGCATCTCGGCGAGCGCGGGCTCGGCCACGGCGTCCCACTGCTGGGCGGTGATCGGGGGCCGGAAGGCGCCGCGGTTCTGCGCGGACTGCTGCGAGCCCTGCTGGCCGGCCTGCTGCCCGCTCTGCCCGTTCTGCTGCGAGGTCTTCGCGGCGAAGGTCCGGCGGTTCTGCATGATCTCGTCTTCGAGGGACTGGATCGTGCTGATCTTCGCGTTCTTCGTCAGGCCCGCGTGGAGGGTGCGGTCGGAGTCCTGAATGGTGATGAGCGCCTGCGCGGTGTTGTACCGCCGGGTGCCGACCGTCTGGGTGAACGTGATGAGCTCGGGCTGGGTGATGCGGCCGGTCGCCAGCGAGCCCGCCATCAATGCGTCTTCCTGGGAAAGCAGTTCCCACATGCGGTTGAGCTCAAGGAGCGTGCGGGTGTCGCGGGCGAAATCCTTGTCGTCCAGCGTGGCCAGCGAATCGTAGACCCGGAAAATGGACTCGACGACCTCGGAATATCCGGCCGCGATCCGGCCCCGGTCGGTCGAGCCGGCGTCGACCGCGCGGCGGGCGTCGTTCACCGACTTCAACCGGTCGAGCATCTCGTCGACGCGCCGTTCGAGGGTGTTGCCGCCGAAGCGCCCGACGTTGCCGCCGCGGGCCAGCTCGACGGCCTCCGCCCGGGTCTTGTCGGTCTCCCGGCGCTGCGCCTTCAGCGCCGCCTTGGCGGCGGCGCTGGGCCTCGCCATCTGCACCATCGACAGTCTGCGCTCGCGCTGCAGGTCGGCGAGCAGGGGGTCGGTCGGTTGCGCGAGGGCGGTGTCCAGCGTGCTGACGCCGAGCAGGTTGACACCTTCGCGCAGCGTCACCCACGCGGCGAAAACCCAGAGTGCCACGAGGGAGAGCAACAGGGCCGTGATCTTGGTTCTCAGGCGCGAGTTGCGGAAGCGCATTACTATCGCCCCAACAATATGTGAAATGGCTCGCAACCCGCATCGGCCGGTAGTAAGAGCCGGGCGGGTCGCGCTGTGTGGAGGGTGCAGGGGCGACGGTAGGCCGCCGTTCCATACGGCTTAGAAGACTAGCAACATGACCATAACGCCTCAAGGTGAATCGTCAACGCCGAACACTTTGTCGCATTTGGTGCGCGTGTCGGGTCGGTCGAGTGTGGCCGATTTCACCTCGGCGAAACATCGGGCACGGACGCCTGCCCGTCCGCGGGCGCGGACGCGGCCGCCGTGCGGGCCAGATGCAGGGCCGCCAGCGTCCCCGCCCGGACGATCGCGGCGGGCCGGTAGAGGTCCTTGTCGTGCCAGAGCGCCGGCTCGTCCGGCTCGCCGGGATCGGCGTTCCTCAGGGAGCGGCGCAGGTGCGGGACGGCGCGCGCGACCGCGTCCCGCACGGCCGCGCCGGGGGACGGGTCGGTCAGCAGCAGGAGCTGCACCGCGTACGCCGTCTCCTCCGGCGTCCCGTCCCAGCGGCCCCACGAGCCGTCCGGGCGCTGCGATCCGAGGACCCACCGCCGGGCCGCGTCGACCGCGCCGGCCGAGTCGCCCCCGCCGAAGCGCGCCAGCGCGATCGCGGCGCACGCCGTCGCGTAGAGCGGGGAGGCGTGCCAGCGGTCGTCCCAGCTCCCGTCCGGGCGCTGCTGCCCGCGCAGCCAGCCCGCGGCCTTCGCGACGGTCGCGGCGTAGCGGGCGACGTCCGCGCCGGGCGCTCCGCCGGTGCGCTCGCAGGCGTCGAGGTACTGCCCGAACGCCTCCAGCACGTGCGCGTTCGTGGTGACCGACGCGCCCTCCTCGCCCTGCCATGTGCAGAAGTGGGTGTCGGTCTCGTAGGCGAAGAGGGGGTCGGGCCGGTGGTGGGCGCCGAGCAGCGCCAGGGCGTACAGGGCGCCGGCGGTGGTGTCGGCGTCCGCCGGCAGGCCCTCCGCCGCCGGGGTGCCCGCCGGGCCGAGCGGCGCGGTCAGGCTGAGGACCAGCTCCGGCGGGACGGTGACCGGGATGCCCGCGCGGATCAGCCACGCCAGCACCCAGCCGCGTTCGAACACCGTCAGCGGGAAGCCGCACGGCACGGGCCCGCCGTGCTGCGCCACCACGGTCTCCAGGTACCAGCGGGCGGGGCTGCTCGGGTCGTCCGCCGCCCGCCCGCCCAGCCAGGCCGCGGTCGCCGCCGGGGACGCGCCGATCGTGCCGGTCGGCTCCGGCCGCAGCCCCGCGGGGCCGGCCGGTCCGTCGTCGGCGATCTCCAGGGCGTGCAGGAGCTTCTGCGGGACGTCCGCGCCGGAGCCGAGCAGCGCGCGAACGAAGGCGAGCTTGGCGCCGTCCAGCCCGGCCGGGGCGCCGAGTTCGCGTCCCGCCCACTCGGCGAGCCCGGGGACGGGGCGGTCGCGCAGCCGCGCCAGCGACGCGTTGATCCGCTGGGTCAGGGACGGGGCGATCAGCTCGATCGCGGGCAGGTCGGGCAGGTCCACGGACGCGCCGGACGGCCCGCACATCCGCTCGTCGATGGCCCGCAGCCCGGCGGCGGCCGACCGCACCAGCGGGCCGTCGTCCGCACCGCTCCGGCGGGTCAGCTCGGCGAGCAGGGCCTCGACCGCGCTCAGCGTCGGGACGAGCGCGTACCCGGTGGCCGGTGCGCCCCAGGTGCCGTCCGGACGCTGCGACTCGACGAGGTAGGAGAGGCGTTCGCCGTGGCCGTTCAGCCATGGGGCGAGCGTCACCAGCCGGCCGGTCTCGTACACCGACGGCGAGACCTGCCCCCACGGGTAGGCGACGAGGCCCTCGATCAGCTCCCGCGCGGCGTCGACCGTGTCGGCATCGGCATGCCCCGGGACGCGCGGGGACGGAACGGCGGTCATCGGTACAGGACGGTCGTCGACGCTCACAACGTGCCCCAGAAGTCGGTCACTCCGTAGAAGCCCGCGCAGAAGTCCATCTGCCGTTCCATGTAGCGCGCCAGCTCCGGGACGTCCTTCGCGGCGCCATGGAGCAGCGTGCGGGCCTCACTGGTCAGCTCCCCGATCCGTTCCTCCACCTGCGCGCGCGTCCGGTCGAGGAGCAGGCCGTTCAGGTCGCCCCACTGGAGGTCGCGCTCGTAGGTGCCGAGGTCGTTCAGCAGCCGGATGACCCGCTGGACGGCCCGGCTCGCCTCGCGCACCGCCGGAACGTTCCCGCCGCCCCCGGACGCGATCCAGTGCGAGGCGAACACGAACGAGAACCCCAGGTTGTCGGCGTTCGCGAGGTACTCCTCGAAGGACGGTCCCGGCTCGCCCTTCTCCCGCGCGGCCTTCCAGTCCCATTCGAGGGCCATCGCGTCGAGCATGCGCTGGAGCTCGTCCCGCCAGACGTCCCGCAGCCCCGGGTACGCCGGTGCGGCCGCCAGTTCGTCGCGGACGTCGGCGAGGAAGCGCGCCAGCTCGTCCTCGGGGGAGGCCCCGTCCGAGGCACCGTCCGCGGGTGGCGCGCCGTCCGCGATGGCCGCGCACCGCCGGACCAGGTCCGCGACCTCCGCGCGGGACGACGCGGCGTAGTCGATCAGCCAGTCGAGGCCGAAGCACCACAGGCAGACGCGGTTGGCCATGCGCAGCCGCTCGGCGCCGAGCCCCGGTCCGCTGAACGCCGCCGCGAGCGCGAGCGTGCTGAACAGCGCGGGATCGAACGCCTTCGCGTCGTACAGCGCGGGGTGCTCGGCGGCCCAGCCGCGCATCTGCCGCTGCGCCTGGCCCGCGACGGCGCAGATCGTCCCCGCTTCGAGGGCGGGCGTGACCCGGCTCCGCGGGCGGCCCGGATGGGGAGGTTCGGTGAGTTCCCCGGACGCGGTCTCCGTCATCGCGACCGCCCCGCAGGCTCCAGCTTCAGGTACAGCGGCTGGTTCGGCCGCAGGGTCGCGCCGATCCGCGCCTCCACCGGGCCGTCCGTCGGCAGCAGCGACGGGCGGTACCGGCTCAGGATGGCGGTGAGGATCAGCTCGGCCTCCATGTTGAAGACGTGCCGTCCGATGCACTGGTGCGGGCCGCCGCCGAACGGATAGTAGGCGTAGCGGTGCCGGGTGCGGTTCGCCTCGACGGTGAAGCGGCCGGGGTCGAACTCCAGCGGCCGGTCCCAGACCGATGCGAGGCGGTGCGTGAGGAACGGGCTGGTCAGCACGGTCTGCCCGGCCTTGACCGGGACGCCGCCGATGGCGGTGTCGGCGAGGGCGATCCGCGGGAAGATCCACCCGACCGGGTACAGCCGCAGCAGTTCCTGGACGACCTGCTGCACGTACGGCAGCCGGCGCAGGTGCTCGGGCCGGACGTCCTCGTCCCCGACCACCTCGGTGATCTCGGCGCGGAGCCGCTCGACCACCTCGGGGTGCCGCGCGAGCAGCGGCCACAGCCAGGTCAGCGCCACGGTCGTGGTCTCGGTGCTGGTGGCCCACATGGCGAGCAGGTTGTCGCGGACCCAGCCGTCGCCGAGGCCGCTGCCCTCGGTCATCCGCGCCTGGCACAGCACGGTGAAGATGTCGTAGCCCTCGCCCGCGTCGTAGCGGAACCGGTCGACGAGCTCGTGCAGGGTCTCGTCCATGATCCGGAGCCCCTCGGCGAACGCGCGGTCGCCGGGCAGCGGGATCGACTTCGGGACGAACGGCAGCAGGAAGCGGAACGCGATCGAGGTGGCGAGCCGCTCCATCGCCGGGATCATCCGGTCGGCCTCCGCCTGCCGGATCTTGTCGCCGAACAGCACCTTGATCACGGTCTCGTGGACGATGCGCCCCATCTCCGGCAGCACCTCGATGGGCCGGCCCTCGCGCGCGGGGACGTCCAGCTGCCCGACCGCCTCGTTGATGGCCAGCGCCATGTGGTCGCTGAGGGACCTGATGGTGCGGGTCGAGAACGCCGGCTGCAGGATGCGCTTGCTCAGCTCCCACTCGTCGTACTCGGACATGATGCTGTCGCCGAAGAGGCCGTGCAGGGGGCGCCAGAACGTCCCGTCCCGGACGAAGTTCTCCGATTGCTTGCGCAGGACCTGCTGGACGTCGTCGGGGTGGGTCACGAGGTACGGATGCGATGCGCCGAGGTCCAACCGCGCGATCTCGCCGCCGGCGGCGGTGCTGATGCGGAGGATCTCCCGCAGCGGGTCGCGCATGAGCCGGGAGACCGTGCGGTAGAGCGGGAAGTTCTTCGCTCTGCGGACGGGCGCGGCACCAACGTCAACGGACACTTCCGACTGCCCCCCATGTGGGATTAAAGCAATCGACCCTCTGCCGATGCCGTCGACACCTGGCGGGTGGTGCGGCGGGAGCAGAGGGGGCGATTAGAGACGTATGCGAGGCTTGGGCGATTTGTAGATTTCCGTGGAAGTATCACATGATCAATTAACACGATCAAGGGGGGAGAAGGAAGAAATATCAGCCCATTCCGGGTGACGTCCATCACTTGCCGGAGGGGTTGTCCCGCTTGTCGAGCGATCTTGACAGCGTCCGCGCAGGTGGTCGCGGCAAGGGGGCGTTACGTCAGAAGGTGAACACGCAGCGTGACACTCACATCGTGAGCAAGAAGGCCACTGACCGCAATCACTCGTGGTTACGGCCGCTAGGCAGAAGGTCGGGCCACGCGAGCCGCCCCGCGACCCGCACCTCGCCGGTCACCGTCCGTGACCCGCAGTGCGCCACGACCGCGTAGGTGCTCGGCGCGACGTCCTGCTTCACGGTCGCGGTACCGCCCACGGCCCGTCCGGTGAACGCCTCGGACACGACCCGCGCCCGGCCCGCGCACCCCGGCACCTCGACCCGGACGCGATCGCCAGGCCTTACCATGCCCGGCTCCACCGCGACGTCGTGCCGTCCGGTCGCGGTCGCCTCGCCCGTCGCCGGTGCGAGCATCCCGGCCGCCACGAGTGCCGAACCCAACACGGTGACGGTGACCAGACGCAACGGGACTCCTCGAATCCGGGCATTTGACGTGCGGCACTTTAGCCCGTTCCGACCGCCTCGGGGGCCGCTTCGCGACGTCCGGCCCTGAGCCCGTCCCATGTCAGCGCCACCAGCGCGAGCCACACCAGCGCGAACCCCGCCCACCGGCTCGGCGGCATCTCCTCATGCTGGACGAACACGCCGATCGCGAACTGGAGCACGGGCGTCAGGTACTGCAGCATGCCCACCGCCGTCAGCGGCAGCCTGATCGCCGCCGAGTTGAACAGCATGAGCGGGACGGCGGTGACGATCCCGGCCCCCACCAGCAGCAGCACGTTCCCGATCCCCTGATGTCCGAAGGCCGCCTCTCCCCGTCCCTCCAGCGCGACCACGAAGACGAGGGCCGGCAGGAACATCACGGCGGTCTCGACGGCCAGGCTCTCGGCCGAGGGCACCGCCGCGGTCTTCTTGAGCAGCCCGTAAACGCCGAACGCGAGCGCCAGCACCAGCGCGATCCACGGCGGCCGCCCGTAGTCCACCGTCAGCACGACGACGGCCACCGCCCCCAGCCCGACCGCCGCCCACTGCCCCGGCCGCAGCCGCTCCCGGAAGACGACCACTCCGAACACCACGCTGATCAGCGGGTTGATGAAGTACCCCAGCGCCGACTCGATCGTCCGCCCGCTGTTGACGGCGTAGATGTAGGTCCCCCAGTTGACGCTGATCACCACCGACGCCGCGACCAGCAGCCACATCTGCCGCGCCGTCAGCCCCCGCACCCACGTCCGCCGCACCGCCAGCACCGCCGCGACCGCGACGAGCGACCACATGATCCGGTGCGCCAGGATCTCGACCGCCCCCGCCGGCTTCAGCAGCGGCCAGTACAGCGGAAACAGCCCCCACAACGCATAGGCGCCGACCCCGAACGCCATCCCCCGCCTGACCACCCGCGAACCCTACTCGTAACCCCCCAACCAACCAAACACTCCTGACCCCGGCACCCGCACGACCTCCACGGGCCGGCCGCCGCCCCTCGGACCGGTGAACGTGCCAACCTACGGGGACGGTCGCCCGCGAGAACGGAACGCAAATGGCTCGTGCGATGCACATGAGCGGTGTGCGGGCCGCCGGAGTGGGCGGCCCGCACGGGGTTAGAACTTGCCGGCCTTTATGTCGGCTAGCTTCACGCGGGTCGTGTGGTAGTACATCGTGCGGTCGGGGACGCCTGCGGCACTGCTGGTCAGGGCCACCGGTTGGCCGGTGCGGGCGTTGATCACCAGCTTTTCGCCTCCGGTGTCGGCCCAGGTGTCGATCAGGGTGAGGGTGGGGTGGCCCGCCGTGGTCGTCTTCGTGACCTCGACCTTCGGCATCGTGGCCATGATGCGGAGCACGCCGGCCCGGACCTGGGGGTTCTTCGGTGCCGCGATCAGCGCGGCGATCGCGTTCGACCAGATGTGGTTGTCGGTGATGGCCTTCTGCTGCTCGGCGGTCAGCGGCTTCGGCGGGACGTACTTCTCGCCCCGCGCCTTGGCGGCGGCCTTGAGCTTCTCCATCTTTGTCCGCTCGCTTGCGCGCTCCGCCTCCTCCAGGTCGGTGCCCGGGGGGAGGTTGGCGACGGACATCCGCGCGCGGGCGGTGCCGAGGTCGCCCTTCACCGCGTAGAGCGCCACGGCTATGCCGCGCTTGAACCCGGTGTCGCCTCCGTTGTGGGTGAGGGCGCGCCGCAGGTCGGTGCTGTCGTTCCCCCAGTAGTAGGTGCCGTCGTCGGTGTACAGGTCGATGCCGTAGTCGGTCACCTTGTCGCTGGTCGGCAACAGGTTGCGGACGGTCAGCGTCGCGTCGCCCGACGACTCGGGCTGCATGGGGGAGATCTCCGCCACGAGCTTGGTCAGGATCGGGTTCGCCGCCGCTGCCGGCGCGGGTGTCGTACGGGGGGCGCCGGACGGCGACGTGGACGTGACGACCAGTGCCGCCGCGGCGGATGCGGCGATCAAGGCGGCGGCGCCGACTCCCACCTTGCGGCGCATCCCCCATCGGGCGCGCCGGGTCGGTGCTTCCGGTGCGGCCATCGCCGAGCCGAGAGCGGCCCTTGCCTCCTCGTAGGCGCGCGGCTGCAGCGGTTCGACGTCCTTCATGTTTCGCAGCAGGTCCAATTCGTCGACCATCAGTGGGCCTCCTTCACCGTGTCGTGGTCGTTCAGCAGTGCGGCCATCCCCGGCGCGTTCCGCAGCACCATGCGCGCCTCGTGCATGTGGCGGCGCGCCGTCCCGGGCGGTATGCCGATCGCCCGTCCCGCGTCGGCGACGGTCAGGTCCTCCCAGGCGACCAGGGTCACGATCTCCCGCTGCTGCGGTCCGAGCAGGGCCAGGGCGCGGCGCAGCACCGGCTCGGCGTCGACGCGGTCGTCGACGGCGGCCCACGGGTCCCAGCCGGACGCGGTGCCGGCGACGTCCGCCCGCGGCTGCTCGGGGCGGCGCGAGCGCCAGTGCCGGCGGAGCATGTTGTGCGCCACGCCGATCAGCCACGGGCGGGCGTCGGGGAACGCGCGGTCGTAGGCCGCGCGGGACGCGAGCGCCGCCACCCACACCTCGCCGAGCAGGTCCTCGGCCTGCTCCCGGCCGACCCGGCGGGCGAGGTAGGCCCCGACGGCCGCCTCGTGGTTCCGGACGACCTCGACGAAGGCGTCCTCATCGCCGTCGAGCGACCGGGCGATCAACTCCGCATCATTCGGATCAGATGTCATGACCCTCCTCGTGTCTGGACCGCCTTGCACCGGGGAATTGCCATCGGGAGGCGGAAAGCGTTCGGTGCTGGTCAGCGCGGTGGGCGTGTTCGTCCGGTCGCGGGGCCCAGTATCCGGCTGCGCGGCCGAATAAATGGGCGGAAACAAAACGGCGGGCCGGTCTAGGGTGTTGACGCTTCTTCGTGTGCCGGTCGGCGCGCGGCATCCCCCTGGCGAGGTAGTGAATGAATCGTGCGTTGATCGTTGCCGTCGTGCTGAGTTCCGCCGTTCTGGGCGGCTGCTCCTCCGGTGGCGATGGCGCGGCCGGGGAGACGAAGAGCGCCGCCGCGTCCGCTCCGGCCGTACCGGACGGATGGCACAGGATCGAGAGTCCGGAGGTCGGGCTGTCGATCGCCGTTCCCCAGCGCTGGATCAAGGTCGACGTCAACGCGGGCGAGATCGCGGAGTCCCTGCGGAAGGCCGGGGTCTCCGGCGCCTCGGCGGAGGCGATCGAGCGAGGCGCGGCCCAGCTGGAGGGGAAGACCCTGCTCTATGTGGTCGACACGGCCGGTGCCTCCGGCGGTTACATCAACAACATCAGCGGCCTCTGCGGGCCGAACGGGGGAGTCACGGCCGAGCAGCTGGAGCTCGTCACCAAGGCGGGGCTGGCCCGCATGGGGGCGGAGGACATCGAGTCCAGCACGCTGACGATCGGCGGGATGCCCGCGGTGAAGGTCGGTTACACGGTGAAGGCCGCGATCGCCGCGCGGGCCGTCCAGGTCCGGGTGCTGGTGCCCGGCGACAGGGTCTGCGGGGTGACCTTCGGGATGAAGCCCGGCGAGGAGATCAAGGAACTGGACGAGATCGCGAAGACGATCCGCCCGCTTCCCTAGTGCGGCGCGGCCGGGAGGGCGTCCCGTAGATTAAGGGTGGTTGGAGCGCGGCGACTAAGGGGCGGGCGTGGGGTTCGAAGTTGTGTGCGAGGTCGAGCCGCCTACTCGGCCCGATCTGCAGAAGGTCCGGCACCAGATCGGGGTGCTGAGCCCCGTCGCCGACTCGTTCCTGATTCCCGACAACCACATTGGACGGGCGACCGTGTCCAGCGTGGCCGTCGCCCATGAGGTCCAGGCCATGGGCGCGCGGGGAATCGCCTGCCTGAACTCGCGGGACCGCAATCTGCTCGGATTCCGCAGGGATCTGCTCACCGCCGCCGCTTATGGAGTCGAGCGGTTCCTTTTCGTCTACGGCGACAAGCCCCGCGCCGGCGGACGGACGAGTGAGCTGACCGTCCGGGCCATGATGGAGGAGGCCCGCGCCGCGAGCGAGGACGAGGTCTTCGCCGGATGCGGGCCGTTCCGGGTCGGTGTGACGTCCGGGCTGCGGAGCGTGCCCGCGTGGAAGCGGGCCGCCGACTTCACGTTCGTCCAGGTCAGCTACTCGGTCGAGAGCCTGGTGCGGTGGCGGGAGAGCGTCGGGGTCGACGGGCCCGTCTACGCGGGGGTCATGGTCCTGGCGAGCGCCGGAATGGCCCGGAATCTGGCCGCGGCCATTCCCGACATCGATATCCCGGCGGAACTCGTCGAGGCCGTCGAACGGGACCGGGCGGCGGGCGTCGCGGCGGCGTGCGAGCAGGTCCTCGCCATCAGGGACAGCGGAGCCTTCGACGGGGTGCATCTCGTGCCGGTGAGCCGGTACCGGGAGGTCGCGGCGCGGCTGGAGCGCGAGCTGTGAAACCGGGACTGCACGGGCAGGTGTCCATTGTCGTGGGCGACGCGGACACGGCCGTCGCGGCGGGCAGCGGGGACGTTCCCGTCCTCGCGACGCCCCGGCTGCTGGCGCTCGCCGAGGCGGCGACCGTCGAGGCCCTCGGAGACCGCCTCGGGGACGGCCGGACGTCCGTCGGGACGCGCGTGGAACTGGAGCACCGCGCGGCCAGCCCGGTCGGCGCGCGGGTGACCGTGGAGGCTGAGCTCGAAGAGGTGGACGGTCGGCGGCTGGTGTTCGGTGTCAGGGCCGTCGACGCGCGGGGCGTCGTGGGAATCGGCCGGATCGAGCGTGCGGTGGTCGAGCGGGAGAGGTTCCTGGCGCGGCTTCAGTAGGGGAGCAGGCGGCCGGAGGGCGTCCTCAGGTCGGGCTGGCTCGGTGGACGTGGGGGCTTGGGGCGTTTGATGAGTTGCTGCCGTGCCATGGTGATCATCTCCCCCCAACGGGACCGACTTAATCGTCGTCACCTCATGCGACGCGACCGGCGCGGGCAAGGTTCGCTGAGCTTATGCGACGAACACTGCCAGTTCGACCGATTTTCAGGAAGATGATGTCGGCGCAGTGTCGCCGGACGATCACAATGCGTGCGGAAAATTCACGAGACGATGTCGCGCGATCGGAATCGGCGGAACGCCAGCGCGAAAAGGATCAGCGCGTAGGTAACGGATATCGCAGAGCCTTTCGCCATGCCCGTCCACTGGATCTGCGGCTGGAGGGCGTCCATCCACGCGTACATCCAGTGGGTCGGGAGGAAGTCGCGCCAGGAGCCGAGCGCGGTGACGGCGTCCAGGATGTTGCTGACGATGACCAGGCCGACGGCGCCGCCGACCGCGCCCAGCGGCGAGTCGGTGGTCACGGAGAGCAGGAACGCGAGGGCGGCGACGACCAGCTGGGCGATCAGGGAGTAGCCGACGATGATCGCCATGCGCCCGAGCGCGGTGCTCACCGGGACGGTGCCGCCGGTGGGCAGCTCGACGTCGCCCCAGCCGAAGGCCGCCGTCCCGGCCGCGAGGGACATCAGCGGCAGGCTGACGACCGCCACGACGGCGTAGGAGAGCGCGACGACCAGCTTCTGGCGGAGCAGCCGGGCGCGCGGGACGGGCGCGGCCAGCAGGTAGCGCAGCGACGACCAGCCCGCCTCGCTCGCCACCGTGTCGCCGCAGAACAGGGCCACGGCCACCACCAGCAGGAAGCCAGTCGAGACGAACAGGGCGAACAGGGCGAAGTTCAGCGCGGACGACGTGGCGACGTCGACCAGGCTGGGGACGCCGTCCGGGCCCGGGTCGCCGCCCAGCTTGAACGCGAGCACCAGCACCCAGGGCAGGACGAGCAGGATCCCGAACGCGACGAGGGTCCGGCGGCGCCGGAACTGGCGGACGGCCTCGACCCGCAGGGGCAGCGTCCGCCGGACGTCGTAGGTCGTCATGGCGCCTCTCCGATGATCTCCAGGAACGCGTCCTCCAGGCGGCGGCCGGAGCCGGTGATCTCGCTGACCGGACCGGCCGCGACGCGGCGCCCGCCCGCCATGACGACCGCGTGCGTGCAGGTCTGCTCGACCTCGGCCAGCAGGTGGCTGGAGACGATCACGGTCCGCCCGGCGGCCGCGTACCGGACGAGCACCTCCCGCATCTCGCGGATCTGGGGCGGGTCGAGGCCGTTGGTCGGCTCGTCCAGGACGAGGAGGTCCGGCAGCCCGAGCATGGCCTGGGCGATGGCGAGACGCTGCCGCATTCCCTGCGAGTAGGTGCGCACCGCCCGGTCCAGTGCCGAACCCAGGTCGGCTATCTGGAGCGCCTCGTCCAGGTGGGCCTCGTCCAGGGGGCGGCCGGTCGCGCGCCAGTACAGGTCCAGGTTGTCGCGGCCGGAGAGGTGGGGAAGGAACCCGGGCCCCTCTACGAAGGACCCAAGGCGGGACAGGACGGCTGCTCCGGGAGTGACGCGCTGACCGAAGATGCGGATCTCGCCCGAGTCAGGGTGGATCAGGCCCATGAGCATGCGCAGGGTCGTCGTCTTCCCCGCACCGTTCGGTCCCAGGAGCCCGAGCACCTGCCCCTTCTCGACACGGAACGACAGGTCGGCCACGGCGAGATGACCGTTCTTGTACGCCTTCGTCAGGCCCGATATCTCCAGCGGGACGTCGCTGTCCGCGGACGAGCCGCGCCTGCGGCGTCCGGGCACGAGGACGCCGGCCGCTACGGCGAGCCCCGCCACCGGCAGAGCCCACACCCACGCGGGCAACGGCGCGGGCGCCGTCGCCAACGAGGGGACGGTCGGGACGCTCAGCGGCGACACCGCCTGCACCTTGTAGGACGAAGGCGCGGCAGGCGTGGCGAAGCCCATGTCGGTCGTCGCGATGACGAGGCGCAGGCGGTGGCCGCGGTCGAACCGGTAGTCCATCGCCGGGAGCGTCACCGTGACCTCCGACGCGCCGCCCGACGACCCGCCCGAGACCCGGAAGGGCGCCGCGAGCCGCCGAGCGGGAGCCGCGCCTCCACCCGGCGAGACGTCGTAGAGCTTCGCGAACAGCGGCCCGTCGCCCTGCACCTTGAGGCGGACCGTGGCCGCCCCGGTCAGCCGCACCGGATGGTCCAGCGGAGCAGTGTCGAATGTGGCGGTCTGTCCCGGCATGTCGGACGGCACCGACCCGCCCAGCGAGCCCAGCGAGGACAGCGCCCCGAGCCCCGGCGCCGAAGAGATCGACGCCGGCGACCCGCCCGCCGGGTTGAAGATCGTCTGCTCCCGCCCGGAAAGCGGCATGCCGACCGGATGATCGGAGAGCCCGGGGTACCGCGACGTCGTCGCCTCCTCCACGACGACCCGCTGCGTGGACGAGTCGAGCCCGCCCGCCCGCGTCACCGTGAAACTGTCCAGATCGGCAGGCCCCGAGCGGCGGAGCCGTGCGTCGAAGAAGTCGCGCACCAGCCCCTCGACCCGCTCGGTCTCCGGATCGCCGCCGTCATGCCCGCCCTGGAACCACACCACCGACACCGGCGCGCCGTTCCGGGCGATGGCACGGGCGTTCGCGTCGGCCTGGTCCAGCGGGAACAGCGAGTCGGTCTGCCCCTGGACCAGCAGCGTCGGCACCCGGATCCGGCCGGCGACCGAAGCAGGGCTCGACCGCCGCAGCGTCTCGATCGCCGACGCGGTCGGGCGGCCCGTCTCGGCGACCTCCTGGTACATCGCGCACAAGGACGGCAGGAAGCGACCGCAGGCCGTCCGGCCCGCGCCGCTCGTGAAGAAGACCCCCGCCCACAGCTTCTTGAACACGCCCTCCGCCGGCCCGGCGCCGGTCGCGGACGGGAACAGCGCGTCCGCGAGGCCGTTCCAGGTGATCTGCGGCGCGATGGCGTCCACCCGCGGGTCGTGGGCGGCGGTCATCAGCGCGATCGCGCCGCCGTACGACTGCCCGGCCATGCCGACGCGCGGGTCGCCCGGCGCGTCCAGGACGACCTCGGGCCGCTTCGCGAGCCAGTCGATGAGCTGCCGGGTGTCCTTGACCTCGTAGTCGGGGGAGTTGAGCGCGATCTCCCCGGTCGAGCGCCCGAACCCGCGCGCCGACCAGGCCAGCACCGCGTACCCGGCGCGGGCCAGCTCGCGGGCCTCGCCCGCCACCTCCCGCTTCGAGCCGCCGAAGCCGTGCCCCAGCATGACCGCCGGCCCCTTCGACCGCCCCACCGGACGGTAGAACGTCGTGTCGAGGACGACGCGCTGGTCGTTCTCCGGCCCGTCCACCACGGCGATGCGCTGCTCGGACGTCCGCACGCGCGGCGCGTCGCCGGCCCCGAGCCCCCAGGCGGCGGCGCCGCCCGCGAGCACGACCGCCGCGCCGGCCGCCGTCCAGCGCGCGGCCCGTCCCGTCCTGCCCCACCGCGCCCGGACAGCGCCCCCCAGCCTCATGGTCAGCAACCCTATGCGCGGTGCGCCGCGCGGGTCTCCGACCCGGAGACGATCTCCGCCGCGCCGGCTACGCCCGGTGGCGTACGGGCGGGGCGAGCGCGGCGGTGAACATGGCGGTGAGCCGGTCGGTGACCTCGGCCGGGTCGGCGGCGCGCAGGTCGTCCAGGCCGAACAGCCGCCGGACGGGCCCGCCGCCCATGATGATCGTGGACGCGAGCAGCGCGCGGGCGCGGGCGTCCGGCCCGTCGAGCTGCCCGATGATCGGCTGGACGATCACGTCCTCCAGGTAGCGGAGCAGGATCTCCTTGACCTCGGGCTGGCCCGCCGACCGGTCGAGCATCCGGGACATGGCGGTGACCGAGCGCTGGTCGATCTGCCGGACGAAGTGCTCGGCGAGCCGGCGCGGCAGCCCCGCCGGGTCGCCCGCGATGACGCCGCGGATCACCGACTCGCCCGCCAGGACCTCGCCGAACAGCGCCGCCTTCGACCCGAAGTACCGGTTGACCAGCGCGACGTTCGCCTCGGCGAGCGACGCGATCTCCCGGACGGTGACACCGTCGTAGCCGTGCTCCCCGAACAGGTCGCGGGCGGCCTCCAGGATGCGCCGCTCGGTGGCCTCCCGGTCCCGCCGCGGCCGCCGGGCCCGGCCGCCTGCCCTGCCCGCGTCCCGGCCCGCGTCCCGGCTCGCACCGGTGAGCGTGCGCTCGTCCTCGACCCGCATCCCCATCCCTGGCCTGTCGGTAACGGTCAGTGTTCAGTATCCAACGAGTTGCAAGTAAACAAGCGTCTACCTAGGATACATGCACGGCACAGGTATTACCCGTACGTATGGGGGCAGGGTGGCACAGACCAGCGTGACGTCGCACGGCCCGGCGGCGTCCGAGCCCGCTAGACCGCAGTACACGCACCGGCAGATCCTGGAGATCCTCGCCGGGCTGATGATGGCGATGCTGACGTCGATGATCTCGACGTCGGTCGTCGCCACGGCGCTGCCGACGATCGTCGGCGACCTCGGCGGCCAGGACCAGCTGGCCTGGGTGGCGAGCGCGTCGCTGCTCACGATGACCGCCTCGACCCCGCTGTGGGGCAAGCTGTCGGACATCGCCGGGCGCAAGCTCATGTTCCAGACCGCACTGCTGGTCTTCGTGCTCGCCTCCGTGGGCGCCGGGCTGTCGCAGAACATCGGCCAGCTCATCGCGGCCCGCGCGTTCCAGGGCCTCGGCGTCGGCGGCCTGTCCGCGCTCGCCCAGGTCATCCTCGGGGACGTCGTCGAGCCCCGGCAGCGCGGCCGCTACGCCGGCTACATGGGCGCCGTGTTCGGCGTCGCGACGGTCGCCGGCCCGCTGCTCGGCGGGTTCATCGTGGACGCCGACGCGCTCGGCTGGCGCTGGACCTTCTACGTGTGCGTCCCGCTCGCCGTCGTCGCGTTCTTCGTCATCCAGCGCGTGCTGAAGCTGCCGAAGGTGAAGCGCGACACCCGCGTGGACGTGTTCGGCGCGTTCACCATCACCGGCAGCGCGGCCCTGCTCATGCTCGTGCTGTCCATGGGCGGGACGGAGTTCGAGTGGAACTCCCAGTGGACCTACATCCTGCTCGGGGGCGCGGCCGTCCTGCTCGTCCTCGCGGTCGTCGCCGAGCGCATCGCCCGCGACCCGATCCTGCCGCCCCGGCTGTTCCGGAACCGGATGTTCCTGCTGACGTCGTTCATCTCCATCTGCGTCGGCATGGCGATGTTCGGCGCGATGATCTACATGCCGCAGTACCTGCAGATCGTGAAGGGGATGAGCCCGACCGCGTCCGGGCTGATGACGCTGCCGCTCGTGCTCGGCATGCTGATCACCTCGACCGGGTCCGGGCAGATCGTGACCCGGACGGGCCGCTACAAGATCTTCCCGGTGATCGGCCTGGCGTGCGTCGCGGCCGGGATGTTCCTGCTGTCGCGGCTGCACACCGACTCCTCGGAGGTGGTGATCGGCGCCGACCTCGCGATCCTCGGCGTGGGGATGGGCCTGACGCTGCAGATCCTGATCCTCGCCGCGCAGAACGCCGCCGCGCCCGCCGACCTGGCCTCGACCACGTCCGGCGTCTCGTTCTTCCGCAACCTCGGCGGCGCGATGGGCGTGGCCGCGTTCGGCGCGATCCTGACCAACCGGGTGGCGGCGGAGATCGCGTCCGGCTTCCACCGGGCGGGCATCCCGATGCCGTCCGGCACGGCGGGCAGCCTCGGCTCGCCCGAGGAGATCCAGAAGCTGCCCGAGCCGGTGCACGGCATCATCACCGAGGCGTTCACCAAGGCGATGGAGGCCGTCTTCCTGGTCGGCGTCCCGGTCGCGGTGATCGGTTTCCTCGCGGTCCTCGCGCTGAAGGAGCTGCCGCTGCGCGGGTCGGCGGACCGCGGCAAGGGGGCCAAGAAGCCTCCGGAGGACGGTGTTCCGGCCGAGGACGGCGTCGTCCGTCCCCCGTCCCCGGTCGCGCGGACGGGCGCGGTCGGCGCGATCGGCGCCGCGAACGCGGCCAACGCGGTCGGCGCGGTCGGCGCGGTCGGCGGGCGGCACGCGCGCGAGAACGGCCATGCCCCGGACGCGCCGCTCACCGCGGTCGCCGCGCCCGCCCAGGCGCCGGCGGCGTCCGACCCGGCGGCGCAGGCGCAGCTCCTCGCGCAGCAGAACGGGCAGGGCGGGCAGGACGGCGGCGTCCCCGTCCAGGGCACCGTGCGGACCGGCGACGGGCTGCCCGTCGCGTCCGCCGCGCTGACCCTCATCGGCGTGGACGGCCACCAGCTCGCCCGCTCGATCACCCGCGAGGACGGCCGGTACGCGCTGCCGACCCCCGGCCCCGGCAGCTACGTGCTGATCGCCGCGACCGGCGAGCACGAGCCGCAGGCCGCGACGCTGGTCGTCGGCGACAGGCCGGTGGAGTTCGACCTGCTGCTCGCGGGCAACGGCGGCCTCGCCGGGACGGTCCGCAGCGGCGACGGCACGCCGATCGCGGGTGCGATGGTCGTGGTCACCGACGTGCGCGGCGACGTCGTCGGCACCGGACGCACCGACGGCGACGGGAACTACCTGTTCAAGGACATCACGTCCGGCACCTACACGCTCGCCGTGTCCGCCGCCGCGCACCGCCCGGTCGCGCTGCCGGTGGACGTGGTCGGCAACGGGCAGTCCCGGCAGGACGTGGAGATGCCGCCCGGCGCCCGCATCCGCGGGACGATCCGCACCGAGGCGGGCGACCCGGTCGCCGAGGCCCGGGTCACGCTGGTCGACGCGGCGGGCAACGTCATCGCGATGGTGATCACCGGCCCGGACGGCGAGTACGCCTTCACCGACCTGACCGGCGGCCAGTACACGGTGATCGCGTCCGGATATCCTCCGGTCGCCACCGGTCTGTCGCTTTCGGGCAGCGGGCTGGACGAGCACGACGTGACGCTCGGCTACCCCGGCGAATGATCGCCTCCACGGCGGAGGACGGGCGCGATCCAGGGCCGTCCGGTGGTGGCCGGCCCCCGACACGAAGGTCGTTGATGGACGCTGAACGAGGTCTGCGCGGGACGGTGCGGACGAAGGACGGCTGGGCGGTGCGGCACGCGATCGTCACGGTGACCGACCTGGCCGGCAACCAGGTCGCGCGGGAGCGGACCGGGGAGGACGGCGTGCTCGCCGCCGGTCCGCTGCCCGCCGGGACGTACACGGTGATCGTGACGGCGACGGGCTTCCAGCCGGCCGCCGCGACGCTGATCGTGTCCACGTCCGGCACCGCCGACGTCGGGCGGATCGTGCTCGGGCGGGCCGGCGGCACCGAGCTTCCGGCGCCCGGCCCGTGGACGATCGACCCCGCGCACTCCACCGTCGGCGCCGTCGCGCAGCACCTCGGCCTGTCCAGCGTCCGCGGCCGGTTCGCCGCGTTCGAGGGGCGGATCGAGGTCGCCGAGCCGGCCGAGGAGTCGCGGGTCACCGCGCGCATCGAGGCCGCGTCCATCGACACCGGCAACAAGATGCGCGACGACCACCTGCGCTCGGCCGACTTCATGAACGCCGACGTCAACCCCGTCATCGCCTACGACGGCGAGGGGCTGACCGCGGCAGGGCCCGACCGCTGGACCGTCCACGGCCGGCTCACCCTCAACGGGATCACGCAGCCGGTCGACCTCGACATGACCTACCTCGGCAGCGGCTCGGACCCGTGGGGCGGCGTGCGGGCCGCGTTCCGCGCCACGGCCGAGCTGCGCCGCGCCGACTTCGGCATCCGGTTCAACCAGATCCTGGAGGCGGGCGTCGCGCTGGTCGGCGAGAGCCTGCGCGTCGAACTGGAGATCCAGGCCGTCCAGGGCGAGGAACTCCCGGAGGGCTAGGCTCCGGCCGGGGGCTAGCGGCCCTTGAGGTCGCGGACGAGCTTCTTCGCCGCCGCCTTGTCCGGCGAGCCGGTCACCACGACCTTCCCGTCGGTGATCGCCATGTCGACGCGGGGCAGCGTGACGAGCCTGTCGCGGACGACGAACGCGAGGTCGCGCCCGACCGTCGCCCGGGTCAGCCGCGCGAACGCCTCCCGGTCGACCGGCCGCAGCGTCAGCGCCACGTCGTACCCGCCGGGCTTCACCCGCGACTTCTGGATGCGCAGGTCGGCGACCTTGTGGATCGCGATGCCCTGGGTGAGGCGGTAGCACGTCGGACCGGTGGCGGCCTGCCCGGTGATGCCCCGCGTCCCGGCCGGGCACGGGCCGGGGCTCGCCTGCGCGACCGGGTAGATGTGCAGCGGCGCGGCCAGCGCGACCGGCCGGGTCCGCATCGAGGACGCGATCAGCCCGCCGGTCACCACGACGGCCGCGATGAGCAGCCCCAGCGTCAGCACCATCACCAGCAGCGCGGACCGGTGCTGGTCGGCGGCCTTGGCCGGCGCGATCGGCCGCGACCGGACGGGGCGCCGCCGCCCCGCGCGGCTCCGCTTGACCTCCGCCGCCCGCCGCTGCCGCTCGGCCGCGCGGGCGCGCCGCCGGGCCGCTTCGCCGCCCGCGGCCGGCAGCACCGCCGTGGCCGCTTCCGGCTGCGCTGCCGTGGCCGCTTCCGGCTGTGTCGTATTGGCCGCTTCCGGCCGCGCCGCGTCCCGGGATTCCGGCGCGTCCTGGACGCTCGTCCCGCCCCGGAGGCCCTTCTGAGCCGGTGCCGCCGCCGGATCGCCGCCGCGCCCCGCGGGCAGCGGCCGCGTGTCGCCGGCCTCCAACGGCGCGGTGGACGCCGAGGTCTGCTCGCCCGAATCCTGCTCAGCGGGAGGTGAGGAGGGTGGAGCGGAGGACGGCGCGGGCGCCCGGTCGCGCGGACGATCCTTGTTGCGGCGCGGAATGACCCGCATCGTCACCTCCCCGGCTCCATGATCTCCGCCAGTCTCTCAGCCTGAGACGCCGTCCCGCATCGTGTCTCGCCGGAAGACCGCCGCGAATCGTCCCGTGGTCGTCATGTTCGACAGTGCCCCGTGAGCACGCGTTCAATACGCGCGAAAAAGCCCGGCCCCGGACGAACCGGGGCCGGGCCTGCGCAAAGGTGATCAAACGGGACGGTCAGTCGATGCGCCAGGTGTCGCCGGAGCCGAGCAGCGCGGCGAGGTCGCCCGCGCCCTGCTTCTCGACGGCCTCGTCGAGCTGGGCCCGCATCAGCTCGTCGTAGGACGGCCGGTCGACGTCCCGAAAGATGCCGATCGGGGTGTGCTCGAACGCCGGCTGGTCCAGCCGCGACAGCGCGAACGCCTGCGACGGGTCCGGGTTGTGGGCGTCGTGCACGGCGATCTCCGACGCGGGCACGTCCGCCACGTTCACGACCTCGAACGAACCGGTCGGGGTGCGGCGCAGCGCCTTGGAGCGGTCCGCTCCGAACACGATCGGCTCACCGTGCTCCAGCCGGACGGTGATGTCGTCGCGGACGTCCGGGTCCTTCAGCGGCTCGAACGCGTTGTCGTTGAAGATGTTGCAGTTCTGGTAGATCTCCACGAGCGCGGTGCCGCGGTGCTGCGCCGCCGCCCGCAGCACCGACTGCAGGTGCTTGCGGTCCGAGTCGATCGTCCGGGCGACGAACGTGCCCTCCGCGCCGATCGCGAGCGACAGCGGGTTGAACGGCGCGTCCAGCGACCCCATCGGCGTCGACTTGGTGATCTTGCCGAGCTCGGACGTCGGCGAGTACTGGCCCTTCGTCAGCCCGTAGATCCGGTTGTTGAACAGCAGGATCTTCAGGTTGACGTTGCGGCGCAGCGCGTGGATCAGGTGGTTGCCGCCGATCGACAGCGAGTCGCCGTCCCCGGTCACCACCCACACCGACAGGTCCGGCCGGGACGTGGCGAGCCCCGTCGCGATCGCCGGCGCGCGGCCGTGGATCGAGTGGAACCCGTAGGTGTTCATGTAGTACGGGAACCGCGACGAGCAGCCGATGCCCGAGATGAACGTGATGTTCTCCCGGCGCAGCCCGAGCTCCGGCAGGAAGGACTGGACGGCCGCGAGGATCGCGTAGTCACCGCACCCGGGGCACCAGCGCACCTCCTGGTCGGTCTTGAAGTCCTTCATCGACTGCTTCTGGTCGGTCTTCGGGACGAGCGAGAGCAGCGACCTGCCGTTTCCGTTCGCGTGCCCGTTCCCGTTGACGGCGCCGTTCCCGTTGGGGGAGCCGTTCTCACTCACTGTCGATCACATCCTGGATGACGCCCTGCAGCTCTTCCGCCTTGAAGGGCAGGCCGCGGACCTGGTTGTAGCCGATCACGTCGATGAGGAACCGGGCGCGCAGCATCATCGAGAGCTGGCCGAGGTTGATCTCCGGGACGATGACCTTGTCGTAGGAGCGCAGCACCTCGGGCAGGTTCGCGGGGAACGGGTTGAGGTGCCGCACGTGCGCCTGCGCGATGTTCCGGCCGGTCGAGCGGACCCGCCGGACGGCCGCGGAGATCGCCCCGTACGTCCCGCCCCAGCCCAGCACGAGGACGCGGGCCGCGCCGGACGGGTCGTCCACCGCGAGCGGCTCGACATCGTTGGCGATGCCGTCCACCTTGGCCTGGCGGAGCCGGGTCATGGTGTCGTGGTTGGCCGGGTCGTAGGAGATGTTGCCGGACCCGTCGGCCTTCTCCAGGCCGCCGATCCGGTGCTCCAGCCCCGCCGTGCCCGGGATCGCCCACGGGCGGGCGAGGGTCTCCGGGTCGCGCTTGAACGGCTGGAAGTCCTCCTGGGACGGCGCGGCGAAGTTCGGCTCGATCTTCGGCAGCTCCGCCACGTCCGGCAGCTTCCACGGCTCGGAGCCGTTGGCGAGGTAGCCGTCCGACAGCAGGATCACCGGTGTGCGGTACGTGACCGCGATCCGGGCCGCCTCGATCGCCGCGTAGAAGCAGTCCGACGGGGACTGCGGCGCGATCACCGGGACCGGCGCCTCGCCGTTGCGGCCGTACATGACCTGCAGCAGGTCGGCCTGCTCGGTCTTGGTCGGCATGCCGGTGGACGGGCCCGCGCGCTGCACGTCGATGACCAGCAGCGGCAGCTCGGTCGCGACGCCGAGGCCGATCGTCTCGCTCTTCAGCGCGATGCCCGGACCGGACGTCGTGGTGACGCCGAGCGACCCGCCGAACGAGGCGCCGAGCGCCGCTCCCACCGCGGCGATCTCGTCCTCGGCCTGAAACGTCCGCACACCGAACTTCTTGTGCTTGGACACCTCGTGCAGGATGTCGGACGCCGGGGTGATCGGGTACGAGCCGAGGAAGATCGGCAGCCCGCTCTGCACGCCCGCGGCGACCAGCCCGTACGCGAGCGCGAGGTTCCCGGTGATGTTGCGGTACAGGCCGGGCTCGTGCTCGGCAGGCTTGATCTCGTACTGCACCGAGAACGCCTCGGTGGTCTCGCCGTAGGACCAGCCCGCCTGGAAGGCCGCGATGTTCGCCTTCATGATCTCGGGCTTGCTGGCGAACTTGCGCTCCAGGAAGCCGAGTGTTCCCTCGGTGGGACGGTGATACAGCCAGGACAGCAGCCCCAGCGCGAACATGTTCTTCGCGCGCTCGGCGTCCTTCTTGGAGATGTCGAAGTCCTCAAGGGCCTTCACCGTCATCGAGGTCAGCGGCAGCGCGTGCACGCGGTACTCGGCGAGCGAGTCGTCCTCGACCGGGCTGGTCTCGTACCCGACCTTGGCGAGGTTGCGCTTGCTGAACTCGTCGGTGTTGACGATGAGGTCGGCGCCGCGCGGCAGGTCCGCGAGGTTGGCCTTGAGGGCGGCCGGGTTCATCGCGACCAGTACGTTGGGCGCGTCCCCGGGGGTGAGGATGTCGTGGTCGGCGAAGTGCAGCTGGAAGCTGGACACGCCGGGCAGCGTCCCGGCCGGGGCGCGGATCTCGGCCGGGAAGTTCGGCAGCGTCGACAAGTCGTTGCCGAACGCCGCGGTCTCCTGGGTGAAGCGGTCACCGGTCAGCTGCATGCCGTCGCCGGAGTCTCCGGCGAATCGGATGATGACGCGGTCGAGTTGCTGGACCTGTTTGGTCACAGAGGAAGACCTCCTCGACGGGCAGCACCGTCCCGGGGGAGGCACCCGGGATCGTGATGCTACTTAGGCTTGCCTTCATGGTATGTCCGGGATCGGATGGTGTTATCGGGACGACCGCTCACCGGAAGGTACGACCTGGGGCGGTGCCCTAGTTCATCCCGGAACAGAGGCTGCTGCGCTGCCGGCACAGGTCGACGTGCAGTCGCCGGACCAGCCGCCGCGCGGGGCTCGTCGAGGAGCCGCGGCTCCCCAGGGGCGTGGAGTTCACGATGCGAAGTGTAGACAGCGCGGATCGAGCCGGGCGGCACCGCCCCTGGACCGCGCGTCCAGGGGCGGGGCGCCCGGGACGCTAGGGACGTCCTGGTGACCGTGATGTGGCGATTTCGGGGCCGTCGGACCGCTCGGCCGTCGGCCCGCCCGGCGTGGCGGGGCCGGACGTGGCCGGATCGGGCGTGGCGCTCGCCCGCTTGAGCACCGCCCTGCGCTCGCGGTCGACCTGCGCGAGCAGCTCGGGGACGTCCGCCTTGTCCAGCGCCTCGCCGACGACGCGGGCGGACGCCTCGTACGGGTACGAGCCGGGGTTGTCGAGCGCCTTCTTCATCCAGTTCCGCCACAGCTTGCTGGTCACGGTGCAGCGCAGTGTCAGCGACCGGTCGGCCTGCACCGGCCCCGAGGCCCGGCAGGACCCGAGCGGCGTGCCCCTGGACGTGATCGACGCCCGCAGCGCGGCCCGCGCGCCGTCCGGCACCGCCCCCTGGGGGGAGGTCAGCGCGGCGGGGAGGCTCACCGTGCAGCCGTTGGTGTTCTGGTCGCAGTTGCTGAACGTCAGCGCCCCGGGCGTGAAGTGCAGGTTCGGGTCGGGCGCGCCGCCGAGCGCGGCGACCCTCGGGCGCAGCTCGGTGAACAGGGTCGCGGGCGCCGCCACGGGCGCGGCGGTGAACCGCGGCTCGTTCTGCCCGGCGGCGCGCACCGACAGCAGCCGGTACGGGGCCGCCGCCGTGACCAGGTAGTCGGCGGCGGACGTGGTGATCCGGTACGCCCGGACGCCGTTCACGTCCTCCGTCGGCGGGTTCCCCGACGCCTTCCGCAGCGCCTTGGCGATGGACTTGGGCCCGAGGACGCCCGGCACGTCGAAGCCGGGCATCGACGCGGGCGCCTTCGACCACCGGTCCGCGTAGTACTCCGGATGCGCGATCTCGGCGGCGTACGCGCGCCAGAACGCGAGGCCCGCCTTGAGATAGGTGACGTCGTCGATCGCGGCGACGTCCGCGGTGAGGGTGCCCGCGGTGATCCGCCCGGTCACCGAACCCGAGGGCGTCACGCGGAGATGCGCCTGGACGGGTTGCCCCTTCAGCGTGATGGTGCCGTCGTAGCGCACGCCCGTCCCGGACGTGAGCTCCCGGCCCGCCGCGAGCGTCCACGCGGGCGGCGGCGCCGACACGGTCGGCGTGGGCTTCTTCTTCACCGGCTCGTCGCCTCCGCCGAGCGCGACCCCGGCCACGGCACCGGCCGCGACCACGACGACGGCCGCCGCACCCGCGACGACCATGCCCCGCCGCCCGCGTCCGGCCCCCTGCCGCCCGCCCTTCCCGGGCATGACCCGCCCAGGCGGCCCGCCCCCACCCGGCGCAACGCCCCCGCCGGGCATGCCGGAACCGCCTGCCGGAGCAAAGCCGCCCGGCTGTGCCGGCCCACCTGGTGCGCCAGGGCCGGCGTGCTGTGCCGGGCCGCCGGGGCCCGTGGGTTGTGCGGGGGCGGGGGGTGGGGTGGGCATGTGGGCGTAGGCGTCCGGGGGGACGGCGCCCGGTGGCAGGGGGGTGCCCGGGGCGGGGGTGCCGCCGGCCGGGACGGGGGGATGGGGCGGGGCGGAGGACGCCTGTGAAGGCTCGTCCTGTTCTGCGCTCACTCGGGGCTCACTCTGCTCACTTCCGGGGCCCGGTTTCGGCCCGACCGTCAGACACAAAGCAAGGGATTCGGATGCGTCCCCAGAGGGTGCCGGCGAGGCTCGGGACCGGTCCGGGGGGTGGTGGGCGGCCGCCGGGGCACTGGAGGGCGTCCTCAAGAGCATAAGGGCGCCCGGTGGTGCTTTCCCCCGGACGGGGAGAGCACCACCGGGCGCCCGGTTCGCCGCGGATCAGCGCGCGGCGCCGCGCGCCGTGCGCCTCACCTGCGGCTCACTCGCTTGCGAGGCCGTTCTGCAGGGCCTGGACCTCCGCGGACGTGGCGCCGATCACCTTGTACTCGGCGTGCTTGTAGAAGGTGCCGCCGGTGCCCTTGGCCCAGCTCCGCCACGCGCTGGTGGCGACCCGGCAGCTCGCCCACTGCGACGTGGTGCCGGTGATGGTGATCTGGGTCGTGCAGTTGCCGAGGTCCCTGCCGGTCAGCGTGCCGGCGGTGATCCGGAACCGGACGTCGATCGTGACGGGCTTGTCCACACCGAACGGCGGCCGGATCCTGGCCTGCACGGTGCAGCCGGTGCTGCTGTTGCAGCCGCCCTTCTTCCACTCGTCGACCGACGGCCGGGCCGAGCCGTTGAAGGAGTCCTTCAGCTCGCCCATGCTCGAGCGCATGTCGGAGATGAGGGACGAGGCGTCACCGGAGCTCTTCGGGGTGACGTCCACCGTGACGCGCGGCGAGGTCGCCTCGTAGCGCAGCAGCTCCGCGTCGTCCTCGTCGGTGATGTAGATGGTGGAGGAGAAGGTGCTGAACTTCAGGGCCTTCTTGCCCTGCCAGGTGGTCTCGATCGGCTTGACCCGGGACGTCCTGGCGGTGCGGAGCTTGGAGGCCAGCACCGACGGCGTCAGCTGCCGCCGGAAGTCGATGTCGAGCTCGTCGTCGTCCAGCCGGCCCCACTGCTGGCCGGCCTTCAGGTAGAAGGGATCGTCGGTGGTGATCTCCTTCTCCCAGTACGACTTGTCGGCCTTCACGAACAGCTTGCCGTCCGCGGAGAGCACGGTGACCCTGTCGCCGCCCCAGGTGACGTCGCCCATCGCGCGGCCGCCCTTGGTGACGTTCAGCTCGCCGCGCAGGGTCTTGGAGCCGCTGAAGGTGCCCTTCAGGGTGACGGCGCGGGCCGTGGCCATGCTGCTGGCGGCCGCGGTCAGCTTCTCCTCGGGCGACTTGCCGCCGCTCACGGTCACCGCGTACACCACCACGGCGATGATGATGAGGAACACCAGGCCGCCGCCGATGAGCCCGATGATGAGCCCGCCGCCTCCGCCGCGCCTCGGCGGCGGCATGGCGGGGCCCATCGGGGCGCCGGGGGGCGGCGGGAAGAAGGGCGGCGGGGTTCCGGGCCCGCCGAATCCGCCGGGCGGGGGCGGCGCGCCCCGGCCGCCGGGCGCGCGGGGGCCGCTCGGACCGGGGCCGCCCGGCCCCGCCGGGGGCGGCGGGGGCGGCCAGGAGGCGCCGCCCGGGGATTCCCAGCCAGGGGGAGGCGGGGGGTTGCTCATCCGGTCACGTCCTTCCAGGTCAACCTGACCCAATGCAAGCCTAGTGTGCAGCAAAAGCATGACATCGTGCTCCTCCGGGGTGGAGGTACGACGCCACACTCCCCTGACCCTGGGCCCGGGGATACTGGATGAGACGCATACGAGGAGGATCTGGTGCATAACTATTTCGACACATATGTCGTTGTGGTCGTCCTACTCCTCGTGGGTGCGGGGATCGTCGGCGGAGCGCTCGCCGCGAACCGGATGCTGCGTCCGGATCGTCCCACGGCGGAGAAACTGACCACGTACGAGTGCGGGGTCGACCCGGTGGGCGAGGGCTGGGCCCACTCCTACGTGCGCTACTACGTCTTCGCCTACCTGTACGTGGTGTTCGCCGTGGACGCGGTGTTCCTGTTCCCCTGGGCGACGGTCTTCTCCGATCCCGGCTACGGGGCGACGACGCTCGGTGAGATGTTCGTCTTCCTCGCCTTCCTCGCGACCGGGCTCGCGTACGCGGGGAAGAAGGGCGTCCTCTCCTGGGTGTGATCCCGTCCGCGCTGTAACAATGGCGCTGTGGGCACCATCGATCTACCGCCGCCGAGCGTCGGGCCGCTGTCGCGGCTCGCGCCCAAGCCGATCAAGTTCGTGCTCAACTGGGGCCGCCGCTACTCGCTGTGGGTCTTCAACTTCGGCCTGGCCTGCTGCGCCATCGAGTTCATCGCGACGTCGATGAGCCGGCACGACTTCATCAGGCTCGGCGTCATCCCGTTCGCGCCCGGCCCGCGGCAGGCCGACCTGATGGTCGTCTCCGGCACCGTCAGCGACAAGATGGCGCCCGCCGTGCGGCGCCTGTACGAGCAGATGCCCGAGCCGAAGTACGTGATCTCGTTCGGCGCCTGCTCCAACTGCGGCGGGCCGTACTGGGACTCCTACTGCGTCACCAAGGGCGTCGACCAGATCATCCCGGTGGACGTGTACGTGCCCGGCTGCCCGCCCCGCCCGGAGGCGCTGCTGCACGGGATCGTCCACCTGCAGGAGAAGATCGCGGCCGAGTCGCTCGGCGACCGCTACACCGGCGGCGACCCGCTCAGCCCGCCGCCCGCGCCGCGCCCGCTGTCGGCGACCGTGCTGCGCCGCCCCCTCCAGCCGCCTCCGCCGCCGCCGGACGAGGAGGAGACGTTCGAGCACTGGGACGTCATGGGCGAGGAGGCCCGCCGGGAGGGCGAGGGCGCCGAGGACGAGACGAAGCCCGTCCGGCACCTCGGCGACGTCCCCGCCGAACCGGAACCGGAGCCCGTGCGCCCCGACGACGAGACGCTCCCCGTCCAGGCGCTCCCGGCCGACGAGGTCCCGGCCGACGAGGCGTCGGCCGACGAGGTGACCCGCCCGGTCCCGCCCCTGGAGGACGAGACGGAGACGCGCCCCGTCCGGTCGGTCGACCACGACCCGTCGATCATCCCGGGCCTGGTCGACGACGATGACGACGACCACGACGACCGGATCGGGCGCGAGCGGTGACCGCCGGGTTGGCGGACGCCTGGACGGCCCGGTTCGGCGACGAGGTCAGCACGGAGGAGACGTCCGGCGGCCTCGCCGTCGGGGTCCCGCCCGAGCACTGGGTCGACGCGCTGGCCTTCGCGCGCGACGACCTGTCCTGCGGCTTCTTCGACTGGCTGACCGGCGTGGACGAGCTGGAGGACGGCTTCGCCGTCGTCGTCCACGTGTACTCGCTGGAGCGCCGCCACCACCTGCTGGTCCGGACCCGCGTCCCGCGGCGGGCCCCGGTGCTGGCGACGGCGACGGGCGTCTACCGGGGCGCCGCGTGGCACGAGCGCGAGACGGCGGAGATGTTCGGGATCCTGTTCGAGGGCCACCCGAACCTCGTCCCGCTGCTGCTGCCGGACGGCTTCGAGGGCCATCCGCTCCGCAAGGACTTCGTCCTCGCCGCCCGCGTCGCGAAACCGTGGCCGGGCGCCAAGGAGCCGGGCGAGTCGGGCCACGGCGCCCCGAGCCGCCGCCGCGTCCGCCCGCCTGGCGTGCCCGAGGACTGGGGGCCGAATGCTTGAGATCGTCGTCAAGCTGGCCCTGGTCGCGGCGGCGTTCGCGCTGCTTCCGCTGCTGGTGGGGCAGGCCGAGCACAAGGTGATGGCGCACATGCAGGGCCGCCTCGGCCCCATGTACGCGGGCGGTTTCCACGGCTGGGCGCAGCTCGTCGCCGACGGCGTCAAGTTCGCGCAGAAGGAGGACGTGGTCCCACGCGACGCCGACCGGTGGGTGTTCAAGCTGGCGCCGGGCGTGGCGCTCGTCCCGTACCTGCTGGTCCTGCTCGTGATCCCGGTCGGGCCGGGCGGCCAGGTCGCGCTCGACCTCGGTCCGGGCATCTTCTTCGCGCTCGCCGTCATGGGCGTCGGCGTGATCGGCGCGATCATGGCGGGCTGGGCGTCGGCGAACAAGTACTCGCTGCTCGGCGGGATGCGGGTGGCCGCGCAGCTGATGTCCTACGAGCTGCCGATGGTGTTCGCGGCGTCGTCGGTGGCGATGGCGGCGGGCACGCTGTCGCTGCCGGGCATCGTGGACGAGTGGCGCTGGTGGTGGCTGCCGTGGCAGGCCGTCGGCGCCGTGGTGTTCTTCGTCGCGGGCCTCGCCGAGCTGCGCCGCCCGCCGTTCGACATGCCGGTCGCCGACTCGGAGATCATCTTCGGCCCGTACACCGAGTACGGCGGGCTGCGGTTCGCGCTGTTCCTGCTCGCCGAGTACGCCGGGATCGTGGTGCTGTGCGCGCTCACGGCCGTCCTGTTCCTGGGCGGCTGGAAGGGCCCGTTCCTGAACACCGAGCTGGGCTGGCTCTGGACGCTGCTCAAGATCGCCGTGCTGGCGTTCTGCGTCATCTGGCTGCGGGTCAGCTACCCGCGCATGCGCGAGGACCAGCTGCAGAAGCTCGCGTGGGCGTGGCTCGTCCCGCTGTCGCTGGCCCAGCTCGCGCTGACCGGCGTCCTCAGCGTCGCACTCTGACGGGTCGGCGCGGGAAGGCCGGCGCGGGAAGGTCAGCGCAGGAAGATCGTGTAGTCGGCCATGAGGGGGAGGACGTCGGCCGGGATGTCGGCGTCCACCGCCATCTCCTCGGCGGACACGAACCCGCCGTGCTCCTCGCGGCGGCGGACGACGCGCTCGGCCATCTCCGGGGTCATGCCGGGCAGCGCCTCGATGATCTCGCGCGGCGCGCCGTTGACGTCCACGAGGCCGCCGTCGTCGTAGCTGCGCGGCGCGTCGGGACGGCCGATCCGCAGTTCGCGGGCCAGCGCCGGGTCGTCGGCGGCGAGCGCGCGGGCCTCCTCGCGCAGCATCCGGCGGTACTTGGCGTACTCGATCGCGCGCTCGTTCTGCCGGTTGCGGGGCGCCTCGCGGCGGAAGACGGACGTCCGGACCGCGAAGGCGTGCCCGGTGCCGGCCAGCCACAGCAGGATCGCCACGAACGACCCGAGGACGGTGAGCGCCGCGTTCCCGGACTGCATCAGCGTCAGGACGGCGGCCGTGCCCGCCCCGTACCCGGCGGCGGTGGCGCCGAGCCCCCACGAACCCCGCCGGATGGCCGCGTACAGGAACGAGAACGGCGTCCCGTAGCCCAATGTGATGAACGGCACGAAGGCCCACAGGACGCCGCTGGTGGCGTCCGAAGCCGTAGGCGGCACCGGTGGGGAGACCGGCCCGGGAACCGGCGGCCCCGGGAAGGGCGGGCCGGGGAACGGGGCACCGGGAGCGCGCCACCCGGACGGCCCGTACGCCCGCGGCGCCGGCCGCCGGTTCGGCTGCGTGTGCCCCTGGTGCGGGTGCCCGGGGGCGGGACGCGGCCGGCGGCCCTGCTCGGGATCGAACGGGCGGTCTGCGTGCTGGCTCACATCCCCTCCCTGCCCGTAAGCGCGCCACATACCACACGGCCTACTGCAGGTAAGACGAATGCCGAGCCCATCGCGTTCCCCCGGGCCCCGACGTACGCAATCATGGGGCGCGTGGGACGGCTACCAGGAGGCGGGCTGGCCAAGGGGCTGGCGGTCACGTTGCGGACGATGACGCGGCGGTCCATAACGCGTCAATACCCCGAAGTGCAACCCGATCTGCCCCCGCGCAGCAGGGGCGTCATCGCGTTGTTCGAGGAGAACTGCACCGTCTGCATGCTGTGCGCCCGCGAATGCCCCGACTGGTGCATCTACATCGACTCCCACAAGGAGACCCTCCCGGCCGAGGGCGGCGGACGTCCCCGGACCCGCAACGTCCTCGACCGGTTCGCGATCGACTTCGCGCTGTGCATGTACTGCGGGATCTGCATCGAGGTGTGCCCGTTCGACGCGCTGTTCTGGTCGCCGGAGTTCGAGTACGCCGAGTACGACATCGCCGAGCTGACCCACGAGAAGGAGCGGCTCCGCGAATGGATGTGGACCGTCCCGCCGCCGCAGGCCCACGACCCGTCCGCCGAACCGCCGAAGGAGATCGCCGCGGCGGAGAAGGCGGCGGCCCGCGCGGCGCGCCGGGGTCCGGGCCGGTGAGCGGGCAGGAGGTCGTGTTCACGCTGCTCGGCGTGGTCGCGGTCGGCTCCGGGATCCTGGTCGTGACGACGCGGCGGCTCGTCCACGCGGCGCTGTGGCTGGTGGTGTCGTTCGGCGCGCTCGCGGGCGGCTACCTCGTGCTGACCGCGGAGTTCGTCGCCTGGGTGCAGGTCCTGATCTACGTCGGCGCGATCGTGGTGCTGCTGCTGTTCGGGATCATGCTGACGCGGGCGCCGATCGGGGAGTCCGCCGACCTCGACTCCGGCAACCGGTGGGCCGCGCTCGCCGTCGCCGCCGGCACCGCCGCCGTCCTGGTCGCGGTGATGGTCATCGGGTTCCGGGACGAGCGGATGCCGCTGCGCGCGGGCGGCGGGTCGGCGGAGGAGCTCGGCGCCGCCGTGTTCCGGACGTGGGTGCTGCCGTTCGAGGTGCTGTCGGTGCTGCTGCTGGCCTCGCTGGTCGGCTCGATCGTCCTGTCGCGCTCCGACATCGGCCCGGAGGCGCCCGGGCCGGGGGAGGAGGAGGGCTGATGCATCTGGCCTATCCGACGGTCGTCGCCGCGCTGCTGTTCTCCGTCGGCGTGTACGGGGTGCTGGCGCGCCGCAACGCGATCCTCGTGCTGATGTCGGTCGAGCTGATGCTGAACGCGGTCAACCTGAACCTCGTCACGTTCGACGTCTGGTACCAGGACAGGCTGCACGGCGGCCAGGTCCTCACGCTGTTCACCATCGTGATCGCGGCAGCGGAGATCGGGCTCGGGCTGGCGATCGTCCTGCTGGTGTTCCGGAACCGGAAGATGATCGACGTCGACCGGCTGCGGACGCTGGCGGAGGACGGGGGCGCTCCGCCGCGTCGTCCGGCCGAGCCGGAACCGGAGCCCGAGGCGGTCGACGCCCAATGATCTGGCTCGCCTCGCTGGTGGCCCTGGCGCCGTTCCTCGCCGCGTTCGCCGGGATGCTGTTCGGGCCGTCCCTCACCAGGCTTCTGCGCGGTGTCCCGGGAGGCGGCCCAGGCGCGATCGCGTGCGTCCCGGTCGCGATCTCGGCGGTGCTGTCGGCGATCGTCGCGTTCGTCGTGTGGCGTGACCCGGGTTCGCGGACGGGCACGCTCACCCTCGTTGACACGGGATCGGTGCCGATCGAGGTCGGTTTGCAGGTGGACGGCCTGTCCGCCGTGGTCGCGCTCATGGTCTGCTGCGTCGCCCTCGCCGTCCAGGTGTACTCGGTCGCCTACATGCGCGGCGACCGGCGGTACTCGTCCTACGCGGCGTTCATCTCGCTGTTCACGTCCGCGATGCTGCTCGTCGTCTACGCGGGCGACCTCCTGCTGCTGTACGTGGGCTGGGAGGTCATGGGCATCTGCTCGTACTTCCTGATCGGGCACCACTGGGAGGAGCGGGCGAACTCGCGGGCGGCGGTCAAGGCGTTCCTCGTCACGCGGCTCGGCGACGTCGGCTTCCTGATCGGCGTGATCGTCCTCGGCGTCGGCGCCGGGACGTTCGACATCACCGAGATCGCCGCGCGGGCCGGTCAGCTCCCCGGCTCGACGGTCACCGCGGCGGCGCTGCTGCTGCTCGCCGGGGTCGCGGGCAAGAGCGCCCAGTTCCCGCTGCACACCTGGCTGCCGGACGCGATGGCGGGCCCGACCCCGATCAGCGCGCTGATCCACGCGGCGACGATGGTCGCGGCCGGGGTCTACGTCGTCGCCCGCGTGTACGGGGTGTTCGCGGCGGCTCCCGGCGCGCTCGCCGGCCTGGGCGTCATCGCGGTGGTCTCCATGGTCGGCGCGGCGTGCGCGGCCCTCGCCCAGGACGACCTGAAACGCGTCCTGGCGTACTCGACGATCAGCCAACTGGCGGTGATGGGCGCCGGGCTGGCCGTCGGCGCCAAATCCGCGGCGGTCTTCCACCTGCTCACGCACGGCGCGTTCAAAGCCCTGCTGTTCCTCGCTGCCGGCTGTGTCATCGTGACGGCCGGCTCCACCATGCTCCGTGACTACGGCGGTCTCCGGCGCGACATGCCCATCACGTTCGGGGCGATGACGGTCGGCCTGGCCGCGCTCGCGGGCGTCCCGCCGTTCAGCGGCTGGTTCTCCAAGGACTCCATCATCGAGGCCGCCCAGCACTCGGCCCTGCACGGCGGCGAGTCGGCCGTCTTCTCCGCGTCCGCCGCCGTCGCGGCCGTGCACGTGCCGGGCGGGGTGGCGTGGCTGGTGTATCTGGGGTTGCTGGTCACGGTCGCCCTGACGGCGGCCTACGCGATGCGCACGTGGCTGATGACGTTCTTCGGCGAGACGCGCGGGTCGTACGAGGTGCGCGACCCGTCGCGTTTCTTGACGTGGACGGTCGCGGCGCTGGCCGCCCCCGCCGCGATCCTCGGATTCTTCGGGCTCGGGGCTTCGGAACTGCGTCCCCATCTCGGGGCGTCGTTGCTCAGCGTCCTGCTGGTGGCGCTTGGGGCGGGTGCCGCCTTCCTGGTGTGGAACCGTGACCCGGCACTGGATCCGGCGCGCGCGCTTGGGCCGGTCCGTCTGGTCTTTGCGCGGGGCTTCTTCGTGGACGAGTTGTACGCGGCGGCGATCGTCCGTCCGGTCAAGGCACTCGCGCGCTACGTCGTGGCGTTCGACCGCTCCGGAGTGGACGCCGCCGTCGTCGGGACGGGACGCGGTGCGCGCCACCTTGCGGAGCTGTTCCGCTTCCCGCAGAACGGCAACCCGCAGACCTACCTCACCGGCCTGCTCGCCGGCGTCGTCGTCATCGTGGCCGGGGTGGTGATCCTCCTGTGATCTTCGTGCTGATGATGGCGATCCCGCTGTTCGGGGCGCTGGCGCTGCTCGTCCCGGCGAACCGGTTCCTGCGCACCGACTTCGCCGTCCGCGCGTTCGGCACGGCGGTGTCGGCCGCGACGCTGCTCGTCGCGGTCTCGGCGCTGACCGCGTTCGACTTCGGCGCCACGTCCCTCATGCAGTTGGAGATCGACCGGCCCTGGGCGCCCGCGATCGGCCTGCGCTTCCACCTCGGCGTCGACGGGATCTCACTCCCCCTCGTCGTCTTGACCGCGCTGCTGACGTTCCTGTGCTTCCTCTACACGCTGCGGCACCCGCCCGAGGGCGGCCGGATCCGGCTGCTGACCGCGCTCCTGCTCGTCCTCGAAATCGGGATGCTCGGCACGTTCGTCGCCCTCGACCTCGTGCTGTTCTTCGTGTTCTTCGAGACCGTCCTCGTCCCCATGTACGTGGTGATCATGCTGTGGGGCGGGACGGGACGCCGCGCCGCCGCCTACAAATTCATCCTCTACACGCTGCTCGGCTCCGGCCTCCTCCTCGCCGGGATGCTGCTGGTCGGCGCGACGTCCGGCACGCTCGACATGACCGCGCTCGCCGACCGGCACGGATCCGGGCTGACACGCGGTGTCCAGATCACGGCGTTCGCGCTGATGGGCGTCGGTTTCGCCGTCAAGGCGCCGATGTGGCCGCTGCACACCTGGCTGCCGGACGCGCACACCGAGGCGCCGACCGTCGGATCCGTCCTGCTCGCCGGCGTGCTGCTGAAGATGGGCACCTACGGGCTCGTGCGCGTGGCCCTGCCCCTCGCCCCGGACGGCGCCGCGTTCTGGGCGCCGTGGCTCGGCCTCCTCGCCGTCATCGGGATCATCTACGGCGCCCTCGCCTGCCTCGCCCAGCGCGACCTCAAGCGGATGATCGCCTACTCGTCCGTCGGGCACATGGGCTTCGTCCTGCTCGGCATCGCGACCCTCACCCCGGTCGGGATCAACGCCGCCCTGTTCGGCAACATCGCCCACGGCCTGATCACCGGCCTCCTGTTCTTCCTCGCCGGGTCGGTCAAGGAGCGCTGGGCCACCACCGACATGGCCGCGATCGGCGGCGGCATGCTCGGCACGTCGCCCCGGCTGGCCTCGATCCTGACGTTCGCGTCCGTCGCGTCGCTCGGGCTGCCCGGCCTCGCCGGCTTCTGGGGCGAGGTGCTCGCGCTGATCGGCGCGTACCGCCCGCACGCCGACCTGCCCCGCGAGACCTTCGTGACGTTCATGGCCGTCGCCGCGCTCGGCGCCGTGCTCACCGCCGCCTACTTCCTGCGGATGCTCGCGAAGCTGACCCACGGGCCCGCCCCCGCGGAGGGGCCGCACGGCCCGGTCGCCGCCGTCTCCGTCCAGGAGTACGCGGCCTGGGTGCCGCTGGTCGCGCTCACCCTCCTCGTCGGCCTCTGGCCGAAGACCCTGCTGGACGTGACCACCGCTCCCGTCCGCGCACTTTTCGGAGGCGGCTGATGATCCAGGGCATCGACTACGCGGCGATCGCGCCGCCGCTGATCCTCGCCGTCGCCGCGATCGGCCTCCTGCTGGCGGACGCGTTCGACGTGCCGCGCCGCGTCCTCTCCCTGCTGTCGGCCGGATCGCTGCTGGCGGCGCTGACCGCCGTGATCGCCCTGGCCTCCGGCGACCGCCGCGCCACGTTCTGCCTCCCGGACGGCCTGCGCTCGGGCGGCCCCCGCTCCTGCTCCTACGTCGCGGACGACTTCACCCTCCTCTTCCAGGGGATCGTCCTAGGCGCCGCCGTGGTCGTCGTCCTACTGTCGCTGCGCGAGATCACCGACTCGAAGATGCCGGTAGGCGAGTACCACTTCCTGTTGCTCTCCGCCGTCATAGGCGCCTTGGCGCTGGTGGCCGCCCGCGACCTCGTCCTCCTCGTGGTCGCGCTGGAGACCCTGTCGCTGCCGGTGTTCGCACTCACGGCCCTCCGCCGCTACGACGGGACGGCGTCCGAGGCGGCCCTGAAGCTGTTCCTGGTCTCGGTCGTCTCCACGGCGATCATGCTGTTCGGGATCAGCCTCGTCTACGGCGCGACCGGCGCGATGCACCTGGACCGGATAGCGCCCGCCCTGTCGCGGCTGCCCGCTTCGCTGGACCCGGTCGCCTCGGTCGGCTCCTTCCTCGTCCTCGCCGGGTTCGCGTTCAAGGTCGCCGCCGTCCCGTTCCACTTCTGGGCCCCGGACGTCTACCAGGGTGCCCCGCTGCCCGTCGCCGCGTTCCTGTCCGTCGTGTCGAAGGCGGCCGGCTTCGCGGGCCTGGCGATCGTCCTCGCCCTGGGCCTGCCCGCGTACGGGCACGTGTGGGGGCCGGTGATCGCCGTCCTGGCCGCGCTCACCATGACCCTCGGCAACCTGCTGGCCCTCCGCCAGCGGACCGCGATCCGGCTGCTGGCCTGGTCGTCCGTCGCCCAGTCCGGCTACATGCTCGCGCCGCTGGCCGTCGGCTCGCACCGCCTCCCCGAGGCCGTCGCCGCCACCACCGCCTACGTCGCGCTCTACGCCGTCATGAACATGGGCGCGTTCGCCGTCGTCATCGCCTACCACCGCCGCCGCACGCTGGACGACTACCGCGGCCTGGCCCGCCGCAGCCCCGCCACCGCCGCCGCCCTCGCCTTCTTCCTGATCTGCCTCGCCGGACTGCCGCCCGGCGTCATGGGGCTGTTCGCCAAGGTCGTCGTCTTCCGCGCCGCGGTCGCGGGCGGCGTAACCTGGCTTGCGGTGGTCATGGCGATCAACACGGTGATCGGGCTGTACTACTACCTGGCCTGGGCCGTCCGCCTGTTCACGCCGTCGCCCTCGGACGAGCACGAGGTCGCGCCGGGCCCGCCCGCCCGCGCCGCGATCATCGCGACCGCGGCCGGCGCGATCGTCTTGTCGGCGGCCCCGCAGATCGTCCTGCAGACGGTGTCGCAGGCCACCTGACCGGGAACGTTCACCCAGGTCAAACCGTTGATGTTCATGCCGGAGTCGACGGGGAGGCAGACGGAATTGCGTAGTAACGGCGTCAAGACGGCAGCACTGATCGCCGCGCTGTCCGCCCTGATGCTCGTCGCCGGATGGGCGTTCGGCGGCGGAACGGGGCTGACGATCGCGCTGGTGATCGCCCTCGGCACCAACGGCGTCGCGTACTTCTTCAGCGACCGGATCGCGCTGCGCTCCATGCGCGCCCACCCGGTCGGCGAGGTCGAGGCCCCGATGCTGTACCGGCTCGTCCGGGAACTCTCAACGTCCGCCCGCCAGCCGATGCCGCGGCTCTACATCTCCGAGACCCGCCAGCCCAACGCGTTCGCCACCGGCCGCAACCCGCGCAACGCCGCCGTCTGCTGCACCCGCGGCATCCTGCACATCCTGGACGAACGGGAACTGCGAGCCGTCCTGGGCCACGAGCTGTCCCACGTCTACAACCGGGACATCCTGATCTCCTCCGTGGCCGCCGCGATCGCCACGGTGATCACCTACCTCTCCCACCTGGCGATCTTCCTCCCCATCGGCCGCTCCGAGGACGACGACGGCCCCGGCATCCTCGGCGCGCTCCTGATGCTCGTCCTGGGCCCGGTGGCCGCCATGGTCGTCCAGATGGCGATCTCCCGCACCCGCGAGTACTCCGCCGACGCCGCCGGAGCCCGCCTGACCGGCGACCCCCTGGCCCTGGCCTCCGCCCTCCGCAAGATCGACGCCGGAACCCGCGCGATGCCCCTGCCCCAAGATCCCGAACTCGCGACCACCAGCTCCCTGATGATCGCCAACCCCTTCACAGGCGCCGGCATCGGCAGGCTCTTCTCCACCCACCCGCCCACGGCCGACCGCATCGCCCGCCTGGAACGCATGGCCGGCCGCCGCTAAAAAGACCGAACCACTCCGGCCCCGCCCGCGTCATAGAACACGAGAGCACGCCGGCCCCTTCTGCGGGGGAGAGGGCCGGCGCGCTCTCAACGAGAACTACCTGTAGTTGACGAACTGCAGGGCGACATCGAGATCCTTGCCCTTGAGCAGCGCGATGATCTCCTGCAGATCGTCCTTCTTCTTCGAGCTGACCCGCAGCTCGTCCCCCTGGATCTGGGCCTTCACACCCTTCGGCCCCTCATCCCGGATGATCTTCCCGATCTTCTTGGCGTCCTCCTGGGCGATGCCCTCCTTGAGCCCCACGCCCAGCTTGTACACCTTCCCGGACAGCTTCGGCTCACCCGGGTCGACCGCCTTCAGCGAGATGCCCCGCTTGACGAGCTTGTCCTTCAGCACGTCCAGCACCGCGTTGGCCCGCTCCTCGGTGTTCGCCTGGATCTCGATCGACTCACCGGACCACTTGATCCCCGCGTCCACGTTCCTGAAGTCGAACCGGTTGGCCACCTCCTTGGCGGCCTGGTTCAACGCGTTGTCGACCTCCTGCCGGTCGAGCTTGCTGACGATGTCAAAGCTGGAGTCGGCCACGGCCCACACATCCCCTCAGCAGCAACTTCCCGATCCCCAGAGCGTATCGACTCCAAACGATCAAGCCCACGCCCCCGACCCCGCGCCTCGATGTCACACCCACGCCCGACGTCCGCTATTCTTTCCAGTGCCATCGCGCGGCGGGTTGCCCGAGTGGCCAATGGGAGCGGACTGTAAATCCGTCGGCTTAGCCTACCCAGGTTCGAATCCTGGACCCGCCACACCAGCAGAAACAGCCCCTGACCAGGGCAAACGCGGTCAGGGGCTGTTCTCGTCATGTCCGGCTGTCTCTGATCGTTAACGGCCTCCTACGGCCCTCTGTGCCGAATACGTGCCGAAGTTCTAAGGCGTCTTCGCCCTGGTCGCCTCACTGATTCGGCGCTTGGCGTCCCCCTCCTGACCGGCGACGCACTTGGCGTAGACGCGCAGCAGGACGGCGACGCTATGCCCCGCCCACTCCGCGACTTGAGCCGGAGGGACGCCTGCACCGAGCCACGTCGACACGGCCGCATGCCGGAGGTCGTACGGCGTCTTGGCCAACGGCGAGGCTGCCTCACGCTCGCTCAGCGCCGCCGCCCTCGCCTTGTGCCAGGCCCCGAGGTACGTCCGGTCAGTCATGATCCCGCCACGCGGCCCGACGAACAGCCGGCCCCGGCCGGGATGTTGAAGCCGCAGGCCCGCATGTCGCGCGAAGTGTGGTTCGAGCACACCACCGGCCCCCTGGTCATCAAGCCCGTTCCCGACATTGACCGGCGTATCGCCATCCAGCGCATCCATGACACGACCAACCTCGCCAAGTTGCCTTTCAGATCTCACCGCCGCTACAGCCGGGGGAGTGGGCGCGCGTCGGCTACGTCTGCGAGGGCGGCAAGTTCGACCTGAACCACTACTGGCGCGCGGCGATGCCCCGCTACTGCCGCCGCTACGAGATCAACGTCCGGCAACGCCGCGCGCCACAGATAGCCTCGTTTGGGACATCGACGGCCAGGACGCCGTCATGTCATTGACCCGTGACCACCTACGCCCGAACCAGTTCGTGACGCTGCGCTGGGAGCCGATCCGTGAACCTGCGTGACGAGATCGAATCGACCCTACGAGCCTGGCACGCCTACGAGACCGGCCGCGGATCAGTCGCCGTCATCGACTTCGACTGTGCCCCCACCACCACACCCACCGAACCGGCCGCCAGCCGCCTAGCCGTCTACGAACGCCTCACCGACCTCCACACCCGCGCCACCCAGGCCGGAGCCACCCGCCTCTCCGCCCGCCTGACGGCCGACCTGGCATACCTGGGCGCACTGCTCGGCGAGCACCGGCCGCTGAACGACTACGTCCAGGCGACCCAGGGATGCCCGGCCGCCGGGTGGCAGGACGGCTACATCACCCACCGAGGCGACCAGGCCCGCCGAGCCCTGACCGCCCTGGGCATCCAGTGGGGACCCGACACCGCCCGCGACCTCAACGCCGTCGAAGGCCCCATCGAGACCGACGAGGCACCCGACGCGATCCGCCAGGCCGCCGACGACTATGAACAGGCCGTCCGGCAGGCGACCGGCAGCGCGGCCCCGTTCAACCTCACCATCGAGACCGCCGAGGTGGACGCCTACTGGGCGTACTGGCTGGACGGCGCCGGCGACAAGGTCCGCCTACGCGTCAACCTCCGCCGCGCCAGCTTCACCAAGGTCGCCGCCCGCCAATTCGCCCTACACGAGGTACTCGGCCACGGCCTACAAGGCGCGAGCTGGTCAGCCCGAGCCGCCGCCGAAGATGTCCCCTGGGTACGCCTGATGTCGGTGCACGCCCCGCAACAAGTCCTCCTCGAAGGACTCGCCCAGGCACTACCGCTCTTCATCGCCCCAGACGACGAGCTACTCGCCACCCGCACCCGCTTCGACCACTACAACCAACTCGTGCGCGCCGAGCTGCACCTAGCCCTCAACGACGGCGCGAGCATCGCCGAGTTGGCCGACCATGCCCGCTTCCGCATGCCGTGGATCAAGGAAGCCGCCATAGCCGACCTCCTCGCCGACCGGGGAGCCAACCCGCAACTTCGCTCCTACCTGTGGGCCTATCCCGCCGGCATCGACTGGTTCGCCAACCTAGCCGACGCCGACAAGCCCACCAGGACGACTGTCCTCCAGGCCGCCTACCGAGACCCGCTAGCCCCAAGCGACCTAGAGTCCCTCTGGCCGGCGGGCCCCACCATCGGCGGCCAAGGCACCTAAGAACCCCAGGTCAACCGGGCAACCCGCCGACCGGATGAGAACTGTCTATACGTCTTCAAGGGCGTCGCTACGCGCCGCCAGCGGTCGCCCGCCCCGATGCGCCGGGCATGCGGCCTCTCCGGTCCGGTCCCGCCGCGCCGCGTCGCCCGTCCTCCATCCTGCGTGTCGAGCCGAAAAACACGTTAGGCGGGAGCGCTGCTCTTTCTCCGCTCGATAAGCTTCTCGAATTGAGCAGTCATTACGTACTGGTATTCGAACATTGCACGGGCCAGCGCTAGCGCGTCCGACGCATCCGCGCGGCTCAACTGGTTGCCTGTAAAGTGGGCGCCTTCATTGCCGAGGGTTCGCAGCTCATGCGCCCAGTCGCAGATCTGGGGATCCAGCTCTCCTTCCTCCGCCATCTTTTTCAAAGAAAGGGTGAGCGTCTTCTCGGAGTACCCCTTATCCGCGCAGATCGCCTCCAGTGTTCGACGCACCATGACTACCGTTGCCGTGAATGCTTTGGCGTTGTAGCAGGCCCGAGCTTCTGTCAGTTCGCGTGCCAGCGAGGTGGGTACCGCTTTCTGTCGCAGTGTCCGGTTTAGTGCTCTTTGTGCATGTGACGATCGGAGCCACGCCCAACGAACGACCGCGGCCCCAACGGCGCCAGCAACGACGCAGGTTAGGTATGCCCACATGGTGACGATTATTGTCCATCAGCTGTCGACACGCACCCCGTTTTCCAACAATGCCAAGTAGGTGGGTGCTGTGCCGATGTGCACCTCGGGATCTGACTAGATTGTCAAACATCACATGATCAATTGTCTGAGTGGAGGTAACCAGGTGGCGACGTGCTTCCGACGTGTCGGCACCTTCGAATCTGATTCGGATTGCAGTTCCGTGCTTCTTGCTAGACCACCGCCAAGCGGCGCCCTACGACCAGGTGGGTTGGACGAGTCCGAAGCGGGGGCTTCGCAGCCCCCCGCGAGCCGGAGTGCTCGTTCGCGCGAGACGGTCTGTCACACCTTGGTCGCCGTTCGCGCGGACGAGCACCGGACCGGTCGGCACGGAGTGCTCTGGCTTGCTAATGCGGGTGCTAACGGCGGGTCTGGACTCGCTTGGACGGAGGCGGAACTCAAGGGTGTCCCGGAGGGTGCCCCAGCAGGCCAGTGGACGAAGCTGGACGGTTATGGATGTTGTTCGGCTGACTCGTGATAAACCGGTTTTGCCCAGGGACTGTAAGTGCCTGCAACGACGGCCGCTTTCGTCGGGAGCGTCCGTTCTGGCGAGACCTCGCAGCCGCAGTCTCAGGCGACACGCGCCTTAGCGCTGGCAGCTGTGATGAATTCGCAGAGTTACTGCTCTGCGCGCCCTCCGCGTTCCCTCACTTGCTCCTTTGTATCGGCGTAGTGAACCACAGCAGTTAGTTCCAACGCCTGCTCAGCGCAACGTGTGAGCTCTGGATCATTAGACACCAGCCGAACACGAAAGAACTCCCGCTCAGCGGCTGATCTTAGACGATGTGACTCCGCGTGAGCCTCTAGATGAGCTGAGCCGTTCGGCTCCTCCAGGCGCCCGAAGACCTGGCCAGTTTGCGCACGTCGGTAGTCGACGACCGCGCCGGCGAAGGCGCCGTAAGCGGCCGAACGCTCATCTCTCCATTGCCGCTCACGCGTCAGCAGTCGGCTCGTTCGGTGTTTCGACGCTGGAACAGATGGGTCATCAGTGATCCCAGCAGCGTCCCCGCCACTGCGACGAGACTTGCCCACACTCCTGTCGCCATGGCAGTTATTTGATCAAATTGAGGAGGTCGGCACGTGGTGCCGCCTTCGCCGATGCCTGCAGCTCACACCATGCTCGATCGAAGATGCTCGCGGATGCCGAATGCGTGCCGAGGTCCAGTGATACACGCGAGTAACAGCACGTCAGACGAGTTTGGCGGTGGGACTGTAGATCCGTCGGCTTAGCCTACCCAGGTTCGAATCCTGGACCCGCCACACCAGCAGAGACAGCCCCTGACCAGCGTCAACGCGGTCGGGGGCTGTTTTGTCGGGCACGGAGGCTTCCGCTGCTCTCGGCGATTGCCGGCCGTTCACGGGACAGTCACGGAACACAGGGTCGGGTCGTGCACCCCAGTTGTTGTCCTCGGGACGTCGCGATACCGCCGTTCTATTGCAGCTACTCGTGGACGTAGGCATGGTCCGTCCTTGCAGGGATGGGGAACCATGGTCACCTGCCCCTATGACCGCGGAGGCGCGAGACCAAGGGCGCCCGCGGCGTGTTCGACGCCGAGGTTCTTCCTTGGCCTGGGGCCAAGCGCGAGATCACCACCGGACACGCCGAATCGCCGGCGGACGTCGCGGAGTTGCTCGGCGTGCCGACCGGCGAAGCGAACTACCTTGTCCGCCGTGGGTATCTCCTCGCCGCGACATCCCGTCCGGATCAACGAGAACCTTCCCCTTGACATCGCCGAGTGCACCGGTTCTGGAAGAGGACGTCCGGTGGTCAGTGGCAACGGGCTGCGACGTTTTAATGCCGCCTGCCAGAGCCCACGGCGTCCCGTAAGCCGCAGCTGCTGGGTACTTTCACGTGGGGGCGACTGGTCCTGAGCGTGATCATTGTGGACGGCTGAGATCAAGCCATCGAGGTCATCGCCGCAGCCCTTGGGTTCGACCTGGTCGAAGACTCGCCGTCACTGACGACGGCGGCGGCCGTCCAGAGTGCTGGGTGGTCGTCCGGCCGCCGGGTGCCTGACCGGCATTCTGCTGGCCCGTGCGGACGGTGGGCGTCCAACCGGTGCGGTCGGGCCTATGGGCGGGTCGCCTTGTTCCTCGACATCGCAGGTGACCGAGGGGATCAGCTCGGCCCTGATCTTGCTTGTGCCTAGAACGGCATCCGTCCCGATGCTGATTCGGTCGAAGCTCGGGATAGGCATGGGCGGCGAACCGTCGTAGCCTGAGGAAGTAGAGGGCCGAGACGGCTGCCGAATCGTCGGTGATGTGGTGCGGATCCCGCCCTGCGGGGGGGCGTCAAAGAGGGTCGCCCACGCCGAGGAGAAGGAGCCGGCTATGCCCTCAGAGCGGAATCAAAGAGACGACCGCCTTCGGTGGCGATCTCCGGTGGCTCTCGGAGCCTTGGTCTCGCTGTTGCGGCTGATCTATGAGATCGTTCGCGACTGGCACCGCCTGTAAGCGGTTGTGTGGGCCCCATCGACACGGTGGGGCCCTTCGTCGTGTTGGGCTCACGGCGAGAACGTCACTGCGGCCTGGCTGAACCTGTGTCGCAATTAGGTTGCCTGGGGGAGAACTGGCAGGTCAGTGTGGTTTTAGGGTGACAATGTGACGCTGCGAGGGCGCGTTCGGGTAACTCGTCGGGTTCTGGCATATCTTCAGGTCTCCCCCGGTGGCTGTTGGGCGTTTATGGGGAGCGGTAGGGAAGTCCTGGCGCTTTGGTTGTCGTCCTGGGCGTGTCGCCGGTGCGGGCGTTTCGCGTTTGTGCCTGGCTGTCGCGGTGTGGCCGGCGTAGAGGCTGTGGGGATGGCAGGTGCGTGTGGTGTTGTTTTGCAGTGCTTGATTGTCGCTGGCTGCTATTTGGAGTTGGCGGCGTCTGTTAGGACGGCGAGGCCGGCGATGAGGCCCAGTGCTGCGATGGTCGCCAGTAGGCAGACGATGATGAGCAGCCAGCCCAGGACCAGTCCGAGTAGGGCCGTGCCGCGGCCGTCTCCGGCGAGGCGGCGGCCTCGGAAGCGGCCCATGTGTCCGGAGATGATCGCCACGAGTGCGCACAGCGCGGTCATCCCCACGAAGACCGCGGGGCTGATCCAGGCGATGCCGGTGGCGAAGTTCGCCAGTGCCGCAATGCCGAAGCCGGCGGAACAGACGCTCACCTTCGCCGGACGGTTCCGGCTCCGTGCGTTCCGCCGCGCCGCGACGTCGTCCATGATCACATCCTGGGGTACCCGGACAACCTACCAGCGGTACTCCCGGTGGACGACTGGCTCAGCGAGGGGCGTAAGCGCTGGACTGGAGGGTGTAGAGGCGGGCGTATTCGCCGTTCAGGGCGATCAGGGCCTCGTGCGGGCCGCGTTCGGTGATCTTGCCGTCGGAGAGGACGGCGATCAGGTCGGCTTCGCGGACTGCGCCTAGGCGGTGGGAGATCAGGACGCTCGTGCGGCCTTGGCGGTGGCGGCGTAGGGACTCGTGGACGGCGTGTTCGGCTTCTGCGTCCAGCCCTGAGCTTGGTTCGTCCAGGAGGAGCAGGTCGCGGTCTCGGCGCAGGAAGGCGCGGGCTAGGGCCAGGCGCTGCCACTGGCCGCCTGACAGGGCGACGCCGGCGCCCTCGTCGTGGCCGCCGAAAATCTTGCTGAGCATCGTGTCGTAGCCGCGCGGCAGCGCTTCGACCGCGTCGTGGACGCCGGCAGTGCGGGCGGCGGCCTCGATCTGGTCGTCGCTGCTGCCCAGGTCGCCCAGCATGATGTTCTCCGATGCGGTCAGGTCGTATTCCATGAAGTCCTGGAAGACGACGCCGATGCGGGAGCGGAGTTCGGCTGGATTCATGTCGCGCAGGTCTATGCCGTCCCAGAGGACGGCGCCCTTGTCAGGGTCGTAGAGGCGGCATAGGAGCTTTACTAGTGTGCTCTTGCCTGCGCCGTTCACGCCTACTAGGGCGACGGATCGGCCGAATGGGATGTGCAGGTCGACGCCGCGCAGAATCCAGGGATGCTCGTCGCTGTAGCGGAACCACACGTCCCGCAGTTCGAGCCCATGCCGCAGCGGCGGGACGGGACGAGCGGCGGAAAGCGCGGGCATGTCGGGGGCCGCGTCCACGATTGTGGTGAAGTGGCCGAAGAGGAGTAGGGCGTTGTGCGCGTCGGCCCAGCGGTCGACTATCGACGTCAGTGACGCCTGGACGCCGGCTACCGCAGCGATGAACATCGTCACGTCGCCTGCGGTGATGTCGCCGGACGAGGCCGCTAGTACTGCCCAGACCAGGCCGCCGCCTGCCACGGCGCTGCCCACCAGGGCGAGTAGGCCCTGGCTGCGCAGGGTTTTCAGGTCTACCTGTCGTTCGGCCTCGTTGGTCGCGCGGACCTCGTCCAGCATGCGGCGGCGGAAGAAGTCGCCCAGGCCGAACAGTCGCACCTCTTTGGCGGCCTCTGGCCGGGTCAGCAGTTCCCCGTAGAAGACTTCGCGGCGCATGCCGGGGCTGATCTTCCACATTGTGCGGGCCCGTTCCCGGCTCAGGCCGAGCTGGATCCAGATCGACGGCAGCGCCGCCAGGAAGATCACCAGGACCAGGAGCGGGTTGATCACCAGGAGGGTGCCGACGAAGCCCGACATGGTGATGATCGACTGGGCGATGGTGAGCGAGCCGAGGATCAGGCGGTCGGGGGCGTTCTGGCTGGATTCATGCGCTAGGCGCAGGGTGTCCTGGAACGCTGGGTCTTCCAGGCGGCGCAGGCCCGCGTGGGAGTTCACCGCCCGGAACAGGCGGTCGACGACCAGGGCGCGCACCGCCCGGCGCAGTTGGGCCTGCGCGTAGGTGGACGCGTGCGGCAGGACGATGACGCACAGTCCGCAGGCGGCGAGCCCGGCGGCGAGGCCCGGGAGGGCGGAGCGGTCGCCGTCGCCGGCCAGGGCGTCCAGGACGAGTTTCGTCAGCCAAGCCATCGCCACCGGCGCCAGGCCGGTGAGGACGGCGAGGAGCACTGACGCGGCCGTCGCCGTCCGGTGCGCTCGCCAGGCGAGCGCGGCGACTACGGCGGTGCGCGTCCCCCGTCGGCTCACGTGCGGGCCGGTACCGGCAGTCCGGCCGGAGTGAGTGTTGAGGACGTTACGACCGCGTCCTCATCGACGACGTAGAAGCTCGGGGTCGCCGGGTGTCCGAAAGCCGTGTTCACCGGGCCGCTCACGGGTTCGACCACCACGGTGGCGAGTGGGGAGAGTGCGGTGATGAAAGGCTCGGCTTCGGCTTGTTCGCCTTCGATCACCGCTAGGACGTGCCGCGAATCTGAGCCTCTGATCTGGTCGGTGAAATCGGGCAGCGTCTCCCGGCATCCGGCGCAGGTGGTGGAGAAGAGGCCGACGATCGTGGGACCGGTGAAGAAGGCGCGGGTGACGGTCGTTCCGTCCAGGGTGGACGCCGTGAACTCGGGCAATGCGGTGCCGACCGGGGTGAACGGGGCCTGGGCACGTCCGGAGTTCAGCAGGGCTGCGTGCTCGCGGAGGCGGCGGACGACCGCCAGCGTCAGGACCAGGTCGAACGCGCAGAGGACGCCGACGAAGACGACGCCCGCGACGAGATAGGGCAACGATGCTCCCTCGTGATGGTGCCGGGACGCGTCATCGCGGAATGCGTGCGGACGGCGCGATCAGCAGGTCGGCCAGTTCGTCGAAGAAGACGGACACCAGGGTGAGCACGGCCGCGCCCGCCACCGCGATCACGGCGCCGGCGGGGTGCACCGGACCGTGAGTCGCGAACTGCGCGGCCAGGCCGCCGAGAGCGACCGCGGTCAGGGCGAGGTTTCGCACGACGTGCGCGCGGCCGATGGGGGACGGACGGGTGCCGAAGCAGCGGCAGGTCGCACGGCGGCCGTCGCGAAGCGCGCGGTGGATTCCCGCGGCGAACGCGAGCAGAACGGCGCCGGCCAGCGCGAGGCCGGCCGGCGCCGTCCAGGGGAGTGCCAGGAGTACGACGGCCGCCGATTCCGCCGCGACCACGGCGACGGACGTCGCCATGGGGGGCAGGCCGGGGGCCAGACCAGGTACAGACAGCCGGAAGTCCCGGAAGGCGTCCCGGCTGCGGACCTTGCCCGACACCGCGACGAGGAAGATCAGCCCCAGGGCGCAGCGGGCGGTCAGCGCGACGTACTGCAAGGCGGCAGGTGGTCGTTAGTGGCTGCAGTAGGTCTTGCCTGCGTAGATGCAGCAGCGCAGACCCGTGTTGGTCCACCAGCAGGGCTCGGCTCGGGCGGTGGTGTTCGGCAGGACGCGACCGAGCATCCGGTCGCCGAGACGGTTGAGTGCACGGATCATGAGGAACTCCTCAGGTCGAGCCGGATCGCTCCGGCTGCGTATTCTGAGCGGCGGCGCGTCGCGCGAAGATGATCACGCCCGCCAAGGCCGAAGCTAATCACGTTGATCATTTCCGGCAAGGGGGCGGCCGTCCGGCGGTATCGCCTTGTGCACTCTGCGATCAAACGTCCCGTGATCTTGTCGCCATCTGCCACGGCTCCGGCCGTTGACTCGGGCGCTGCGTGACATTCAGGCGGCGCACCACGACGCCCAGTAGCCGGTCACCGGAGAACAGGCCCCGGTGACGGGAGTCGATGCTGTCGGGATTGTCGCCCAGCACCGCGAGCGCCCCGGGCGGTACCGTGCCGGCGGCGCCGAGATCGTTCGGAATGCCGGGAGGCAGCGTGTCGCCGGGGAGGGCGGCCGCCCGCTTGACGTTCCAGATTCGGCCATCGGGGCCGGCCGGGCCGGGGAGGTAAGGGCCGTCCAACGGCGGTTCTAGGACGACGACATCTCCCTGCCGCACCTGTGCCAAGGGCCGGCGCCGCACCAGCACGCGATCGCCGTCCTGCAATGTGGGCAACATGCTGGTGCCTTGGACAGTGACGACCACCAGGTTCTTGCGCGCCCACCCGAGTGCCAGTAGCGCACTCGCCGCGGCAAGGGCCGTTCCGCCCGCCAGCCGCAATTCCCGCGAAGTCGACATCGGCCTCATGAGCGACGGATCGTAGCCCGTTCCGGCCCAGGAACGCTCCGCCCATTCGGCCCGGGACCGCCGTGTCCGAGCCGGCCGGGGCTGCGGGGGCCCCGGCCGTCCGGGATGGTCAGCCCTTGCGAGCGGGCAGGATCCGCTTCACGGCGAGGCCGGCGGAGACCAGGGTGAACAGGGCCAGGCCGAGCCACAGGGCCTGCATGCCGAGCCACGGGGACGCCGCGGCGGCGCCGCCGAAGCCGGCGGCCACGCCGCCGATCGGGGGGTTGTTGTACATGACCTACCATTTCCTTTCTTTGCGCCAGGCGGCCTGCCAGAAAGCACGGGCCTGGACGATCTGGAGGAAGACGTCGAAGACCATTTCGACGACGATGGCGCCGGCGAGGGCCATCTGGACCTTGCCGCGCTGCCGGACGGTGACCACGCGCTCCACCATGAAGATCACCGTGATGGCGGCCCAGATCGGGCTGATCTGAATGCCGCCCAGCCAGATCGCCGAATAGGCGAGCGACGACAGATAGGCGGTGATGACCAGGATGCCTATCAGGGAGAGCAACTGCCGTCCCCAATAGGGGCGGGTGATCGGCGTCCAGCCGTAGTCGACGAGGTTCTCCAGGGCCCCGCGCTTCCAGCGCAGGCGCTGCTGGGCGAGCTGCCGCCAAGTGGGCATGACCTCGGTGGTGAGCGTGCACTCCGGCGGGCACAGGATGCGGAATCCCAGGTGCAGGATGGCCAGGGTCAGCTCGTTGTCCTCGGTCAGGACCCGGACGTCATAGACGTGCGGGAGGCCGGGCAGGCGCTCCGAACGGCGGGCCGCGACGACTTCCTGGAGGGTCGTGGCCCGGAAGATGGTGGCCGTCCCCGTGAGGACCAGCGCCTTGCCCTGCAGACGCCGGACATCGCGCGCATAGCGGGCGTACTCGTTGCGCTGGAACATGCCGACGGCGCCGCCGCCCGGCTTGCCGGTGAACGTTCCGCCGACCGCGGCGTAGCGTCCGTCGGCGAGGTACTCGAGGCCGTGCCGGATGAAGCCGCGGTCGAGGGCCGAGTCGGCGTCCATCACCATGACCGCGTCCTCCGGGCCGAGGATCGGCAGCAGCCGGTCGAGGACCTGGTTCAGCGCCCCCGCCTTCTTGTGCTCGTTGCCGCGCGTCCCGACGATCTCGACGCCGCACAGCTGCGCGAACGCGGCGGTGGCGTCGGTGCAGTTGTCGGCGATCACGACGATGTGGTCCGGCGGACGCTCCTGGCGGCGCAGCGAGGCGATCGTCTCGGTGATCTGCTTGGCCTCGTTGTGCGCCGGGACGAGCACCGTCACGCGCATCGCGTCCACCGGGATGCGCGGCAGGTTCCGCTTGCCGTCCTTCCCCTTGGGACGGCGCTCGGCGGCAGGCGCCGGTGCCGGCCGGGCACGATCCCGCTCATCGGACGGACGCCGCGACGGCCGAGCCGGAGGATGAGTCGGCGGGCGCACCGGCGGGCGGGCTGGTGGGCGAACCGGTGGATTATGCCGAGGCCGTACCGGCGGCGGTGCCACGACAGCGCGCGACGGCGGGACGACCAAGGGGGCGGCATCGTCCGGCATCGTCTCGGTCGGGGAACCGGAGCCCCACGCCGTCGCCGACGTCAGATGTCCCGTCCGAGGCGGGACGGCCGGGCGCCCGGTCCCTGCGTGCGGTATCCGGTGGCGACCCCCGGGGACGGCCCGGTCGGGGATCGTCACGGTGCATTCGGAGTTGGCGAAGGCCGCGGGGTCGAACGTCGCGGGCATGTCAGCGCGTCCCCTCGGACCGCACCAGGTGACCGTAGGCGATGACGTTGTCGGTGTAGTGGCCGCTGCCCCGGTCGAAGCGTCCGCCGCACGTGATCAGGCGGATCGCCGCGTAGCCGGGATCGCTGTAGACCCGCTGTGTGGGGAAGCGGTCCTTCTCGACGCGCTCGACCGAGTCGATCCGGAACACGGCGGTGCGGCCGTCGGCGCGGAGCACGCGGGCCTGGTCGCCGGGACGCAGGTCGCCGAGCCGGTAGAAGATCGCGGGCCCGCTCGCCGTGTCCACATGCCCGATGATCACCGCCGCGCCCCGGCTGCCGGGGGCGGCGCCGAGCCGGTACCAGCCGGCCTCCTGCGCACGGCTCAGCGGCGGGGTCTCGACGGTCTGGTCGGGGTTCTTGGCCAGCTTCATCAGCGGCGTCCGGACGTCGATCCGCGGCACCTCCAGGCGGAGCGGCACCGACCGCGCCATGGCCGGGGACGCCGCGGGGCTCGCCGTACCGGGCGCGGTGGACGCGGACGGCGGGGGCAGCGGCGGAGCGGCGGTCGCCGGGTGTTCGCGGACCGCCTGGAACGCCAGGAACGCCGCCGCGACCAGACCCGCCAAGCCGACGGTGACGGCCGCGAGGGCGCGCGAACGCCGACCATGACGTGCCACGGACCACTCCCCTCCGGCGCTCGATCGCCCCCACGCTGCTCTCCCGGACGGATGGCACGGTAACGCGCTGACAAGGGCTTTTACGCCATCAGCGAGGTAAAGCACAGATGAGCGACATGTGGCTGATGAGGTGAGACGGGCGGTCCGCGGCGGCCCACTGGATCTCTCGCGGGGACGCTCGATCACGCTGAGTCATGGACCAAATTTCCGGGTCCTTCACCCGCTATGTTGCCGCTGACCTGCGTAAACATGCCCCCCGGGTCGGGACGCGCCAGGTGGCGGCCGACCCGCGCGGAGACCTCTCGGAACCGGCCAGAGACCGGCCATGGATACAAAGATCGCTGACCGGAAGCGGTCATATCGATCGGGCCGAAACTCGGCCCGAGGAGGCGGGCGCCTCCGCTCCACCACCTCTGATCAGCGGATCGATGATCACGCCTCCGCAGGCGCGGCGACTCGCGACCCGGCGCCCAAATGTCCCAAAACCGACCCCAGAAGACCCGTGCTCCACAGGACCATGACCACGCAGGGTGATCAACGTCGGCTGCGGCGAGCCACAACCGCGCACCGCAGAGCACCGCCCAGCACCGCACACCGCCCCTCTCCATCGACAGAAGCGAGGGTTCGGAACAGCGGGTGTGCGGAAAGATCGTCATATGTCGGTGCCGCTGGGAGGCTTCCGTGGGCAGAGAGACGATCGCCGAGCTCCGTGACCACCTCGTCGCGGCCGCCGGAGACTTCCCCGGCGCCGTCCGAACGGCCGTCGTGGAAGACGAGACGGGCATGTTCAGCGTCGAACTCGAAAGCGGCGAGGAACTGTTCGTCGCCATAGCGTCCGTCATCGCCTGACCAACCCCTCGGCCCCGCCGTCCGCGAACCCGGCCGGCGCGTACCTGGGCCGGGTGAGGTGCGGGGTGGTTGACCTTGACGTTGCGGCAACGTTTGTAATGGGCGCATGCGGATCGGTGAACTCGCCGCGCTGGTCGGGGTGTCGACTCGGACCGTGCGGCACTACCACCATCTCGGGCTGCTGCCCGAGCCGGAGCGGCGTGCGAACGGGTACCGGGAGTACCGGTTGCGGGACGCGGTGGTCCTCGCGCGGGTGCGGAGGCTGACGGAGCTGGGCCTGTCCCTGGACGAGATCCGGGACGTCCTGGCCGACGAGCAGGGCCGTGAGCTTCGCGAGGTGCTCGTCGAGTTGGACGCGGACCTCGCCCGCCAGCAGGAGGCGATCCAAGCCAGGCGGGCGCGGCTGGCGGCGTTGCTGGCCGAGACCGAGCTGCGACCGGATTCCGCCGTGTCGCCGGAGATGGCGGAGGTCCTGCGGGAACTGCCGCGCGGGTCGCGGTTCGCCGAACTCGACCAAGGGCTCCTCGCGCTGGTCGACACCGCGGCGGATCCGCGGGCGCGGGCGGAGTTCGCCGAGATGCTGCGTCCGCTCGCCGAGCCGGAGGCGGCCAGGCGGGGCGCGGAGATCTACGCGCGGCTGGACGAGATCGCGGACGCGCCGCCCCACGACCCGCGGATCACCGCGCTCGCCGAGGAACTCGCCGATTACCTGCCGAAGGAATTGGCGGCCCTCATGGTCGAGCAGGGAACGGACACCGAATGGATGGACGAGCTGTCCGCGGCGCAGCGCGAAGTCTTCCGGCGGCTGTTGGGAATCCTGCGGGAGCGGACGTGCTGAGGGCTGCGAGGGGCGTCCTGTACGCGATAGTTCCGGGGGAGCTGGTCGTCTTCGTCTTGCTCATCTCGGGTGTTGCATTGCCGCGTCCGGTCGTCATTGCGGGAGAAAGCGCCGTTCTCGCGGCACTCCTTCTGGAAATCGTGGTGGCGGGGCGGCTGGTCAGGGAAGCGCGGCGCGACGGAGCCGGCTGGTGGGCCGCGTTCCGCGACGTTGAGCGGTTGCTGCCCGAGCCGGTGCGCCGCATCGTGTCCTTCGACACGAAAGGGCTGGTCAGCCTCGTACTGTTCGTCACCCGGCGGCGGAACGGGGTGCCGCCGGACGCGGTCGGGGTGGCGTATTCGGGCGGCCAACTGTCCCTGCAGTTGTCATTCCTTTTCGCAATGGTCGTGGAGACCGCCGCCGTGGAGATGCTCCTTCGGGGCATCGATGCGCCCGACGCCCTCCGCATGGTCATTCTCGTCGTCGACCTGTACTCGATTCTGATCGTCCTCGCGGTCATCGCCGCGTGCGTCACCCGCCCGCACGTGCTGTCGGACGAGGAACTCCGCATCAGATACGGAGCCTTCTTCGACCTGCGCGTTCCGCGCGACCGGATCGCCTCGATGCGCGTGGCGCGCAATTTCAACGAGACGGGCATGGTCAGGATCGTGGACGGCCGCCTGTCGGTGGCGGTGGCGTCCCAGACCAATGTCGTCGTGGAACTGCACGAGCCGGTCACGGTCGTCCGGCCGCTGGGCAAACGGGCCGAGGCGCGGACGCTCCACTTCTTCGCCGACGATCCGAAACTCCTCGTCCCGGAGGGGACGCGCAACCGGTGACGGCGGCCCCGCAAACGCCCCCGCGCGAACGCGGCGATTCCACGATCGCGTCCGATACCGCAAAGCAGCAGGTCGGCGGGACGGGGTGTGCGGGTTTGGTCTAGCGTCCCCCGCCCGGCCGTTCACCGGGTAGACCTGCATCTGTGCAGGTGAGTTATGTGAGTGAGGCGACGCCCGGACGGGAGAACGAGGACTTCGTGGCGGCCGGCCCCGGCTGGGTCGTGCTGCTGGACGGGGCGACGGCGCCGCCGGGGGTGGACAGCGGGTGCCGGCACGACCCGGCGTGGCTGGTGCGCAGGCTCGGCGGCCAGGTCGCGGCGCTGCTCGCGCTGGAGGACGGCAAGCCGCTGCCCGACCTGGTCGCCGAGGCGATCAAGGTGACGGGGGAGGCGCACACCGGGACGTGCGACCTGCTGAACCCCGACAGCCCGTCCGCGACGGTGTCGCTGCTCCGGCGCCGCGATGCGGTGGTGGAGTGGTTCGTCCTCGCCGACTCCCCGATCGTGGTGGACGTCGGCGAGGTCCGGGTCTTCCGGGACGACCGGGTCGACCACCTGCCGAGCTACACCCTCGAAGGCGTGCGCGAGTCGCGCAACAGCCCCGGCGGGTTCTGGGTGGCGAGCACGAAACCGGAGGCCGCGTACGAGGGGCTGACCGGGGAGGTCCCGGTCGAGGGCCTGAAGAGGGCGGCGGTGCTGAGCGACGGCGCGTCCAGGCTCGTGGAGCGGTTCGGCCACATGGAGTGGGACGACCTGCTCCAACTCCTCGACGAGGAGGGCCCCACGGAACTCGTCCGCAGGACCAGGGCCGCCGAGGCGACGGGCACCAAGCCGCGCGGCAAGCAGTACGACGACGCCACCGCCGTCTTCGTCCGCTTCTGAACGCCGCCGCCGGCGGTCACGGACCGCTCAGCGCGTCGCCGGTTTGATGTGCGGCCACCATTCGCCGAGGTCTTCCGGCAGGTGCATTCCCTCGACGCGCAGCGTGGCGGGCATCAGCGGGAAGCGCCGCCCGGCCGGGAACGACCGCTGGTAGGACGGCGGGTCGATCACGACGACGCGGGTCCCGTTCACCTCCGGGATGTCGGCGGGCACGCCCTCGTTCCAGATCCATTCGCCGTGCGCGTCGACGAGGTTCCACGGGCTGGACACGACCGGCGGCCCCGGCGGGACGTCCGCGTTCAGGAAGCAGGCGAGGATCTCCGGCGCCGGCCGTTCCCCGGTCAGCCCGCCCGGACGGCCGATGAGGGCCCCGCCGAGCAGCGTGTGCAGCTGGAAGTTGTCGCCGATGCCGCTGATCACGACCGTCCAGCCCTTGCCGCTCGCGCGGTCGAGGACGAGGAGCCGCTCGCCGTCCAGGACGCGCAGCAGCGCCTGGTAGTGGTCCATCTGCCCGAGATGCCGGGCGGCCTGCCCGGCGACCCCGACGCGGAAGTCGCGGTCGTCCAGCGACGCCCGGACGAGCGGCGCCATCTGCAGCACCGTGCACCCGGCGAGCGCGTACTTCGGCAGCGCGAACCATGCCATCATCGCGACCACCGCACCGTCGCCGAGGGCCGGCGCGACGGTGCCGAAGACCTGCTGGGACGGCTGGCCCTCCATGTCGGGCGGCGGCTCGCCCCCGGTCGCCTCCTCCCACGCGTTCGCGAACGCCAGCGCGGCGGCGGTGACCTCGGTGATCCGCTGGACGACGGCCGGGCGGACCGGCGCGGGGTCGGCGCCGTTCTCGATCCAGGCGCCGGAGACGATCGCGAGGAAGCCGCCGAGGTTCGGCGGGGCCTCCGCGATGCCCTCGGCGAGCCGGGGCAGCGCGGCGTTCATCTCGGCGGGGGCGGCGGTCTGGGACGCCTGCATGAGCTGCGGGAGGAGCCCGCCGAACGCCTGGTCCTCGGCGACGGCGGCCCGGACGATGTCGTCGACGACATGCTGGAGCGGCATGGGTGATCACCCTGGCACAGCGGTACGACAACCCGGGAACTCCGCCCCCATCTTGGAATCTGATTCTAGAATGGGCCCATGGAGTCACAGGATTTCGCCGACGTGCTCACGGCCGTCCGCAGCTTCGTCCGCGACCAGGTCGTCCCCCGCGAGGAGGAGATCGAGGAGACCGACGCGATCCCGGAGGCGCTGCGCCGCACGTCCCGCGACATGGGCCTGTTCGGGTACGCGCTGCCCGAGGAGTACGGCGGGCTCGGCCTGTCGCTGAGCGAGGAGGTCCGCCTCGTCTTCGAGATCGGCTACGCCAGCCCCGCGTTCCGGTCCATGTTCGGCACCAGCAACGGCATCGCCGGGCAGGTCCTGGTGAACTCCGGGACGGACGCGCAGAAGGACGCCTGGCTGCCGAAACTCGCGTCCGGCGAGGTCATCGGCGCGTTCGCGCTCACCGAGGCCGAGGCCGGCTCCGACCCGAGCACGCTCAGCACGACCGCCGCGCGCGACGGCGACGACTACGTCATCAGCGGCGCGAAGCGGTTCATCACCAACGCGCCCGAGGCCGACGTCTTCATGGTCTTCGCCAGGACGGGCGGCGCCGGCTCCCGCGGCATCTCCACGTTCCTGGTCGAGAAGGGCGCGGACGGCCTGAGCGTCGGCCCGTCCGACCAGAAGATGGGCCAGCGCGGCGCCCACACGGCCGAGGTCTTCTTCGACAACGTGCGCGTTCCCGCCGACGCCATGGTCGGCACCGAGGGGACGGGCTTCCGCACGGCCATGGCGTCCCTCGCCCATGGGCGACTCAGCATCGCCGCCGTCTGCGTCGGCCTCGCCCAGAGGATCCTGGACGAGACCGTCGCCTACGCCAGGGAACGCAGCCAGGGCGGAAAGACCATCGGTGAATACCAGCTCGTCCAAGGGCTCATCGCCGATTCCCAGACCGAGCTGTACGCCGGACGCTCCATGGTCCTGGAAGCGGCCCGCGCCTACGACGCCGGCGAGGACACCAAGCAGGGGCCGTCCTGCGCCAAGTACTTCTGCTCCGAGATGGTCGGACGCGTCGCCGACCGGGCCGTCCAGGTCTACGGAGGCATGGGCTACATGCGCGGCGTCGCCGTCGAGCGCTTCTACCGCGACGTCCGGCTGTTCCGCATCTACGAGGGGACGAGCCAGATCCAGCAGCTCGTCATCGCCCGCAACCTGCTGCGCTGACCGGGCCGCCGACCCGGCCGCCGGCCGAGCCGCCGGTCAGGCCGCCGGGCAGGCGGCTGACCAGCGTGGACACCGGCGGCCCAATCCGGTTCGCAACACCCGCCCGGGCCGTGTATGGTTTCACTGCGCGAACGACGCAGGCCCCTTTAGCTCAGTCGGCAGAGCGTCTCCATGGTAAGGAGAAGGTCTACGGTTCGATTCCGTAAAGGGGCTCACGGCATACCGGCCGCCATCCGGCACCATCGGACGGCGGCCTTCGTCGTCCCCGGGGACCATCGCGGTGCCCGGGACCGGCACGCCGCCCCGGGGCCGTCGAGCCGCCCGCGCCGGAACGCGCTGATTCGCTCCATACCTGGCCCTGTGGTACCGTCCCACCGGTTCCAGCAGGACGTTTCGCAGCCCACCGGCGCACCCGGTAACCTGGGAGGCGGTCCAGCGGAACCCGCGAAACCGAAACCCCGATCTCGATCCGGGTTTTCGTGTTTCCAGGGTTCGGTGAGCATCCGGTATCCTTGCAATCCGGTCCACACCGACCATCACGGCGGGGTAGCTCAGTCAGGCAGAGCAAGCGGCTCATAATCGCTGTGTCGCCGGTTCAAGTCCGGCCCTCGCTACTACCCATGTCTCTCACCTCCGTCCCGGGGGTGAGCAGGCTGGGTCGAACCACCGGCCGCCCTCCTCGGGCGGCCGCGGTCCGTAGATCCATGTCCCTTACCCAGAAAGGCACTCCATCGTGGCTGCCACTGACGTCCGGCCGAAGATCACGCTGGCCTGCCAGGAGTGCAAGCACCGCAACTACATCACGCGGAAGAACCGGCGCAACGACCCGGACCGCCTCGAGATCAAGAAGTACTGCCCGAACTGCCGGTGCCACCGCCCGCACCGCGAGACCCGCTGACCGAGGTCTCCGTCGGCCGAGGTCCCCGGACGGCGAGGCACCGTCCCGCCGCACCGACCCCGCCGCGCTGACGACGAGCCGCTTCGACGCGGCGTCCGCCGCCGGGGAGACCGCACCGGGAGACCGCCGGCACGGCGCCGCAAGGCAGGCATGACGGCGACTTCTTCGCGCGCTTGCTCAGACGACCATCAGCCCGTTCCCGCCAGTGAGACCCGGCGGGGGCGGGCTGAACGTCATTCTGTTACCGTCCGACCGAAGACGGAACCGGCGCGCCCAGGCGCGCGCCCGGGCAGCGCGGCCCCGTTCGACCTGGAGGGACGGATTGCATGGCACTCAACCGTGATTTCATCGGGCGGAGCTTCCCGCCCAGCGAGCCGTACGAGGTCAGCCGGGTGAAGATCCGCGAGTTCGCGGACGCGATCGGCGACCACAACCCGCTCTACCGGGACCAGGAGGCGGCGAAGGCGGCCGGATACCCCGACGTCATCGCCCCGCCCACCTTCCCGATCGTCGTCTCGCTCGGCAACGCCGGCCTCGCCGACCCCGAGCTCGGGCTGAACTACGCGATGGTCGTGCACGGTGAGCAGCGCTTCGAGTACACCCGCCCGCTCCGGGCCGGGGACGTCGTGACCTGCACCGCGACGATCACCGAGATCAAGTCGATCGGCAACAACGAGAAGATGGTCATCGAGACCGACGTCACGACGACCGAGGGCGAGCTGGTCTGCAAGTCCTACAACACGATCGTGGAGCGGGGGGCCTGATGACCGCCAAGGTGAACTACGCCGACGTCGAGGTCGGCACCGAGATCCCCGCGCAGACGTACAAGGTCGACCGCGCGAACCTCGTCATGTACGCGGGCGCGTCCGGCGACTTCAACCCGATCCACTGGCGCGAGTCGTTCGCGAAGGCCGTCGGGCTCCCGGACGTGATCGCGCACGGCATGTACACGATGGCGCAGGGCGGCCGGTTCGTCACCGACTGGGCCGGCGACCCGGGCGCCGTCGTCGACTACGGGGTACGGTTCTCCTCTCCGGTCGTCGTCCCCGACGAGGGCGGCGCGTCGCTGGAGATCAGCGGCAAGGTGGAGGAGAAGCTGGACGACAACAAGGTCGTCGTGGCGCTCACCGCCAGGTCGAACGACCAGAAGGTCCTCACGCGCGCGAGGGCGGTCGTCAAGCTCGCCTGACGGACGCGCCGCATCGGCCGGGTCCGCCCCGGCCGATGCCGGGGGCCGGGGGGCACGTACGGGAGGGGAAGACGTGGCGGTGTTCGCCGAAGACGTGAACCTGGCCGGATACACCACGCTGCGGCTGGGCGGCCCCGCCCGGCGCTTCGTCGAGGCGACCACCGAGGCGGAGCTGGTCGCCGCGATCCGCAAGGCCGACGACGAGGGCGAGCCCGTCCTCGTGCTCGGCGGCGGCAGCAACCTCGTCGTCGCGGACGGCGGCTTCCCCGGCACGGTCGTGCACGTCGGCACCCGCGGCACCGAGCGCACCGCCGCCGACGGCGGCCGCATCCACGTCCGCGTCCAGGCCGGCGAGGACTGGGACCCGTTCGTCGCCCGCTGCGTCTCCGACGGCCTCGCCGGCGTCGAGTGCCTCTCCGGCATCCCCGGCCGCGTCGGCGCGACCCCCATCCAGAACGTCGGCGCCTACGGGCAGGACGTCAGCGAGACGATCGTCGAGGTCCGCGCCTACGACCGCGAGGCCGGCGCCGTCGTCGCCCTCGACCGCGACGCCTGCCGCTTCACCTACCGGCACAGCGCCTTCAAGGGCAACGACCGGTACGTCGTCCTGGACGTGACGTACGCGCTCCACGAGGCCGAGGAGTCGCAGCCGATCGCCTACGCCGAACTGGCCCGCAGGCTGGGCGTCGAGCCGGGCGACCGCGTCGCGCTCAAGGAGGCCCGCGACGCCGTCCTCGAACTGCGGCGCGGCAAGGGCATGGTGCTGGACGCCGCCGACCCCGACACGCGCAGCGCCGGGTCGTTCTTCACCAACCCGATCCTCGACGCCGCCCAGCTCGCCGAGCTGGAGCGCCGCGTCGCCGAGCGCCTCGGCCCGGACGCGACGTTCCCCCGCTACCCGGAGGCCGGCGGCCGGGTCAAGACGTCCGCCGCCTGGCTCATCGACCGCGCCGGATTCACCAAGGGCCACGCCTGCGGCCCCGCCCGCATCTCCACCAAGCACACGCTCGCCCTCACCAACCCGGGCGGCTGCACCACCGCCGACCTCCTGGCCCTGGCCCGCGAGGTCCGCGAGGGCGTCCACGCCGCCTTCGGCGTCACCCTCGTCAACGAACCCGTCATGATCGGCGTCACCCTCTGAACAGGCGTCACCCACCGAGCGGACGCGCCCCGTCCGAGTGGGCGTGACCTGTCCGGGCGGGCGTGACCCGTCCGGGCGGGCGTGACCCGTCCGGGCGGGCTTCACCCGCCGAGTGGGCGCGCCCGGTCCGGGCGGGCGTTGCGTGTTCGGGTCGGTAGGGCGTCTGAGCTGGTGTGATGTGTCCGACATCGCGGTGCGGTGAAGCGTTGGTAGGGTGAACGGCGTCGAGGGGGAGTAGTCCCAATCGCGTGATCGACATACTGGCGCCGCCGAACGGTGCCCGGTCACGCGGGCCCGATCCAGATCGCGGCGGACGAGACCTTCGGCCTGGCAGTCATGCCGGGCCGAGGCCGCGCGTCCCGAACCGCCGCCCGTCGCCCGGCATCCGAGCGAGAGGGATCCGGTGTCCGCCTTCCTCATCAGCCTGGCCGTGATCTTCGTTGCCGAACTGGGCGACAAGAGCCAGCTCATGGCCATGACGTTCGCCACCCGCTTCCGTGCCTGGCACGTGCTGGTCGGCATCACGGCCGCGACCGCGATCGTCCACCTGGCCAGCGTCGCGCTCGGCGCGGCGCTCGGTGCCGCGCTCCCGACCGGCCCCATCTCGATCCTGGCCGGTCTCGCGTTCCTCGGCTTCGCGCTGTGGACGCTGCGCGGGGACGAGCTGGACGACGACGAGCGGGACAAGGCCCGCCGCGCCACGGGATCGGCGATCCTCGCCGTCGGCGGCGCGTTCTTCCTCGCCGAACTCGGCGACAAGACGATGCTCGCCACCGTCACCCTCGCCGCCGACCACGGCGGCCTCCTCGCGCTGACGGGCGTGTGGGCGGGTTCGACGATCGGCATGGTCGCCGCCGACGCGCTCGCCATCGTCGTCGGCCAGATGCTCGGCCGGAAGCTCCCCGAGCGCGTCATCAAGTACGGCGCCGCGGCCGGGTTCGCCGTCTTCGGGGCCATCCTGCTCGCCGAGGGCATCGCCGCCTGACGGAACGGGAACCAAGGAGGGTAGGGCCCCTTGTCGGCCGCGGGCCCGCCGCGGAAGGGCCCGGAACGGAAGTGCGCCCGTGGCCCTACCCGCCCCCCTTCCCCCGCCCCGGCGGGCGCTCGGCGCCCGGCCGCAGCTGGCCGACGAGGCCGCCGCCCGCATCCGCGAGCTGATCATGGACGGCCGGGTCCGGCCCGGCGACTACCTGCGGCTGGAACGGCTCGCGCTGGAGTTCGGCATCAGCGTCACGCCCGTCCGGGAGGCGCTGAAGTCGCTGCGCAGCGAGGGGTTCGTCGTGCTGGAGCCGAGACGCGGGTTCGTCGTCGCGCCGCTGTCCGAGCGCGACGTCCAGGACCTGTTCTGGGTGCAGGCGGGCATCGCCGCCGAACTCACCGCCCGCGCCGCCCCAAGGATCGGCACCGGCATCCTCCGGGAACTGGACGGCCTCCAGCGCGCAATGGAACGCGCCAAGGCCGCGCACCGCCCCGACCTTGTGGAGGAGTACCACCACCTCTTCCACCGGAGGATCAACCTCGCCGCCGACTCGCCGAAGCTCGCCTGGTCGCTCGCGGCCGCCGCCCGGTACGTCCCGCGCGGGCTGTACGGGCGGCTGGACGGGTGGCCCGCGCTCGCCGTCCGCGACCACGAGCGGGTCCTGGCCGTGCTGCGCGCCGGGGACGCCGCGGCGGCCGGCACCGAGATGCGCGGCCACGTCGTCCGCGCCGGGGACCTGCTGACCGCCCACCTCGAACGCCGCGGCATGTGGCGCCCCTCCGGGCACTAACTTGGACGGCATGAGCCCGAGGATGAGCGCCGCGCAACGCCGCGAGCTCGCGATCCGGGCCGCGATGGCCGAGTTCGCCCACGGCGGCTACGACGGCACGTCCACGTGGACGATCGCCCGCCGGGTCGGCGTCTCCCAGCCCTACATGTTCCGGCTCTTCCCGTCCAAGCACGCCCTGTTCCTCGCCGCCGCCGAACGCTGCTTCGACGACATCGAGGGCGTCCTGCGGGACGCCGCCGGCGGCCTGCGCGGCGGCGACGCGATGGCCGCGATGGCGGAGGCGTGCGCCCGGCTGCCGCGCGACGCGCCCGCGCTCCCGCACCTCCAGCTCAAGATCTACGCGATCGCCGTGCGGGACGAGGACGTCCGCGGGCTCGGCCGCGTCCGCTGGGCCCGGCTGTGGCGGCTCGTGCACGACCTGTCCGGCGCGCCGCCGGAGGAGGTCGCCCGGTTCCTGGCGACCGCGCTGCTGGTGAACGTGCAGGCCGCGTTCGGCGCCCCGGCAGGCCCCGATCTGCCCGCCTCGACGGCCGCCTGGGCGGAGGGCCTGCGCGGCGCCGAAACCCGCGCCGACACCCGCGCCGACGCCTCCGACGGCTGACCCGCGGCTAGCCCGCGAGCCAGGCGTCCACCCCGGCGAGCAGTCGTTTCCGCAGGTCGTCGGGGGCCGCGGACGCCCTGATCGACTGCCGCGCCAGTTCGGCCAGCTCCGCGTCGGAGAACCCGTGCTCGGTGCGGGCCAGGTCGTACTGGCGGGCCAGCCGCGACCCGAACAGCAGCGGGTCGTCGGCGCCGAGCGCGATCGACGCGCCCGCCTCGAACAGCCGCCGCACCGGGACGTCCGACGCCGTCGCCGCCACCCCGAGCCCCACGTTCGACGCCGGGCACACCTCCAGCGTCACGCCCCGGTCGACGATGGACGCGAGCAGCCGCGGGTCCTCCACGGCGCGGACGCCGTGCCCGATCCGGTCGGCGTCGAGGGTCTCCAGGCACTCCCGGACGCTCGCCGGGCCGAGCAGCTCGCCGCCGTGCGGGTCCGACAGGAGCCCGCCGCGCTTGGCGATCCGGAACGCGCCCTCGAAGTCGTAGGCGCGCCCCCGCCGCTCGTCGTTGGACAGCCCGAACCCGACCACGCCCCGGCCCGCGTAGCCGACGGCGAGGCGCGCGAGCGTCTTCGCGTCCAGCGGGTGCCGGGTCCGGTTCGCCGCGATCACCACGCCGATGCCGACGCCGGACGCCTCCGACGCCTCCCGCGCCGCGTCCAGCACCAGCTCCACGGTCGGGGTCAGCCCGCCGAACTTCGCCGCGTAGCCGCTCGGGTCGACCTGGATCTCCAGCCAGCCCGAGCCCTCGGCCGCCTCGTCCTCGGCGGTCTCGCGCAGCAGGCGGCGCAGGTCGTCGGGAGTCTGGAGCACCGAGCGCGCGATGTCGTACAGGCGCTGGAACCGGAACCAGCCGCGCTCGTCGGTCGCGTGCAGCTTCGGCGGCCAGTCGTCGACGAGCGCGTCCGGCAGGTGGACGCCGTGCAGGCCGGCCAGCTCCACCAGGGTCGAGTGCCGCATCGACCCGGTGAAGTGCAGGTGCAGGTGGGCCTTCGGGAGCAGGGCCACGTCCGGGCGGGCGGCGCGGCGCGCGGCGCCGGGCTCTCCCTGGTTCGGCGAGGGGCGGTCCGGCGACTGGTCCCCGGCCGGACGGGCTGAAACGGTACGGGCCTCCATGAGCCAATGTTGCCGGATCAGAGGCCCGGTCGAACCCCGTACACGCGGTATCACCACACCGGACTACCTCGCATGACACCAGGCGGCCATGCCGTCCATGGGCACCTCGGAAAAAACTTTGGAACCGCGTGCAACCCCGCCCGGGCACCGTGCGTATACGAGGGGCGCCAGAGAGAAACGGGCCACCCCCCGCGGAAAGACACGGGCAGAGAGGGACACACACCATGATCACCCTGAAGGCCGCCTTGATCGCCGCGTCCGCAGTCGGCACCGTCGCCGTCGGCGGCGGCGCGACGTGGGCGATGACCGGCTCCCACCACGAGGCGGGCCTCCAGTCGAGCGCCGCCAAGGCCCCGGCCGCGGCCCGCCAGGCGCCGGCCGCCGCGCCGACCACGCTGCCGACGTGCCTGCCGGCGAAGTCCGACCTGCCGAAGGCCGGGCTGCCCGAGGGCGCCGACCTGCCGGACGTCAAGGTCCCCGACGCCGCGGCGAAGAAGCAGGTCGAGCAGCAGCTCAAGGACAACCCTGCCACCAAGAACCTGCCCCGCCCCGGTGCGCCGGGGGCGGAGCTGCCCAAGGCGGAGGTGCCGGGCGTCAAGGCCCCGGACGCGAAGCTCCCCGACGCCAAGCTCCCCGACGCCAAGGTCCCGGACGCGCAGGCCCCCGACCTGAAGGGCAAGGTCCCGGCGAACCTGCCGACCTGCGCGCCGTCCGCCAAGGACGTGCCGGGCAACGCCCGCGCCGCCGAGCCGTCCGCCCGCGTCCCCGCCAAGCCGGGCCTGCCCGCCGTGCCGAAGCTCGACTGCAGCAGGCTGCGGCCCGCGGTGACGGTCGGCGGGCCGGTCGAGAAGGCTGTCGTGCTGCCGAAGGGCCTGCGCTACGTCTCGTCCGTTCCCGGTGCCGCCGAGCTGCGCAAGCAGCAGATCTGCGCGGTCACCCAGAAGTGGACGGGCAAGGCCGGCCAGTGGCTCACCGTCGAAACCCTGAAGACGCCCGCCGGCATGACCCAGAATCAGCTCCGGCAGGCGCTGAAGCTGCCCGAGGGCGGCACCCCGGTCACCGTGGCCGGCGTCGCCGGCTGGCAGAGCCCGAACGGCGGCGGCGTGCTGCTGTTCGACCCGAGCGGCTACTCGCTGTTCGTCAACGGCAGCCCCGTCCTCGCCGGCGGGCTGCAGGACGTGACCGCCGCGCTGCACAAGGCGCAGTAGCACGAGACCCGGGCGGGCGGCCCCGGCGCGGGGGCCGCTCACCCGACGACCTGAGGAACAACCGGAACCCCTCGGCCGGGACGGAGCACAGTGGGGCGTCGAGACGACGAGTCGTTCGTGGAGTTCGTGGCGGCACGCGGCGATGCCCTGCTGCGCACCGCGGCGTTGATGTGCGGGGCCCGGCAGGACGCCGAGGACATCCTGCAGACCGCGCTGGAGAAGGCCTACCGGCACTGGGGGCGGCTGGAGGCGGGCAGCGATCCGGAACCCTACGTCCGCCGGATCCTGGTCAACCTCGTGATCAGCCGCGCCCGCCGCTGGAAGGTGCTCCGGGAGATCAACATGGCGCGCCTCCCGGAGACGCCGACCGCATCGCCGAACCACGCCGTCGAGCTGCGCGGGGCGCTGATGGACGAGCTGCGCAAGCTCGGCCCGCGCCAGCGCGCGGTCCTGGTCCTGCGCTTCTGGGAGGACCTCTCGGAGGCGGAGACGGCGCGGGCGCTCGGCTGCTCGGTCGGCACGGTCAAGAGCCAGGCGTCCCGGGGGCTCGCCAGGCTCCGGGAGCGCCTCGACACGAACCTGGCGCCACTGGGGAGATGAGCGATGGATCTGGAGAGTGAACTGCGGAAGGCCATGGCCGAGCAGGTGGCCGGGGCGTCCGCGTCGCCGTCGCTCGTCACGGACGTCAAACGGCGGTACCGGCGCCGGAAGGCGCGGATGCACGCCGCCGCGGGCGTGGCCGCCGCCTCCGTCGCCGCGCTCGCCCTCGTACCCACCTATCAGTCGTTCCGGGCCACACCGGCCGGGAACTCCGAGACGGCCCGTCCCAGCACCGCCGTCACGGCGTCCCGGCCGCCGGAGCGACCTCCCGCTCCGGGCCTGCCCGTGTCCCCACCGTCAGCGGGCGGGCCCGGGACGGGAGCCTCACCGAAACCCGAGGCGCACGCCTCGTCCGGCGGTTCGACGCAGCCGAAGCGGCCCGGCGTGGGGGACGCGGTCGGCGAGCTGCCGCAGTGGGTCACCTACATCCCGGACGGCCTGGCCGCCGCCGCACCGTGCGCCGTGACCCATGACGCCGGACGCGAGACCACGACGTGCACCTGGCGCGGGAACACCGGATGGGTGGAGATCGCTCTGATCAAGGGGAGCAAGCTCACCGGCCCGGCGGACCTCCTGCGGACACCGGGCGTCCCCGGACGCACGTCCGTCCGCGGGATGCCCGCGCTGACCGGGGACCGTCCCGACTCGGCGCGCCAGATCTCGTGGCTGGCGCGGCCCGGAGTCGGTGTCACCGTCACCGCCGCCGGATCGGCGAAGCAGCAGCTCATGCGCATCGCGGAAGGCGTGCGCCCGTAAGAGCCGCGCTCTGGCGGGACGGTCGCGGCGGAGAGGGGCCGCCGGGAGACGTCCCGTCCGGGCACTCCGGGACGGGGCCGGGCATGCCCCGTCCGCGGAGAACCGGCCCCGGGCATGTGCAGCCCGGGGCCGGTTCTCATGCTCGCGTGCGAGCCGGTCGATCGGAGCCGGGCGGCTCAGCTCGCCTCGGACAGCAGCTTCGCGACGCGGGAGACGCCCTCGACGAGGTCGTCGTCGCCCAGCGCGTAGGAGAGGCGGAAGTAGCCGGGCGTGCCGAACGCCTCGCCCGGCACCAGCGCGACCTCGGCCTCCTCCAGGATCAGCGAGGCCAGCTCCACCGACGTCTCCGGGCGCTTGCCGCGCAGCTCCTTGCCCAGCAGCGCCTTCACCGACGGGTAGGCGTAGAAGGCGCCCTCCGGCTCGGGGCACACGACGCCCGGGATCTCGTTCAGCATCCGCACGATCGTCTGGCGGCGCCGGTCGAACGCCTTGCGCATCTCCGCCACCGCCGCCAGGTCGCCGGTGACCGCGGCGAGCGCGGCGGCCTGCGACACGTTCGCCACGTTGGACGTCGCGTGCGACTGGAGGTTCTGCGCGGCCTTGACCACGTCCGCCGGGCCGATCAGCCAGCCCACCCGCCAGCCCGTCATCGCGTACGTCTTGGCGACGCCGTTCAGGACGAGCGTCCGGTCGGCCAGCTCCGGCACCACGACGGGCATCGAGTGGAACTCGGCGTCCCCGTAGACGAGGTGCTCGTAGATCTCGTCGGTGACGACCCAGAGGCCGTGCTCGTCGGCCCAGCGGCCGATGGCCTCGATCTCGTCCCGCGTGTACACGGCGCCGGTCGGGTTGGACGGCGACACGAACAGCAGCACCTTCGTCCGGCCGGTGCGGGCCGCCTCGAGCTGCTCGACGCTCACCTTGTAGCCGGTGGTCTCGTCGGCGACGACGTCCACGGCCACGCCGCCCGCGAGCTTGATCGACTCGGGGTAGGTCGTCCAGTACGGGGTCGGGACGAGCACCTCGTCGCCCGGGTCGAGCAGCGCCGCGAACGCCTCGTACACCGCCTGCTTGCCGCCGTTGGTCACCAGGACCTGGTTCGCCTCGACCTTGTAGCCGGAGTCGCGCTCGGTCTTCTCGGCGATGGCGGTGCGCAGCTCGGGCAGCCCGCCCGCCGGCGTGTACTTGTGGAAGCGCGGCACCCGGCAGGCGGCGACCGCCGCCTCGACGATGTAGTCCGGGGTGGGGAAGTCGGGCTCGCCCGCGCCGAACCCGATGACCGGGCGGCCCGCCGCCTTCAGCGCCTTGGCCTTGGCGTCGACGGCCAGCGTGGCGGATTCGGATATCGCGGCGATGCGCTTGGAGATGCGAGGACGGTCGATGCTCATACCCCCATCGTTACAGATCGACTCCCGAGACCTGAGCCATATATGCGCCCTGGCGGGACGGGCCGCGCCGCCGTCCGTGGAAGGAACCGCGGGTATCGGTTCGACGCGGGGGCCTCCGGCACGTAGACTCACCCTCCAAGTGACGCGTCACCGGTATACGAGGCTGTCCGGACCCGGGCACCGCCAGTAGGCCGTAAGCTGGGGCGCGGCACCATCCCGATCCCATGGTCGGGTGTTCTCCTTAGCCGGAGAATGAAGGGCAGTGGCTCAATTGGTAGAGCTCCGGTCTCCAAAACCGGCGGTTGGGGGTTCGAGTCCCTCCTGCCCTGCGAGGTGCGGTGCGCGCACCCGTGCCGTCAACGTCACGGCGGCGCCGTGGCAGGGTACGGGACCGCGCGGCAACCACATGGTGGTTGGATCACGACCTATGAGGTGAACGGCGGCAAATGGCGACTGAGACCCGCGACGAGCCCGAGGCCAAGGACGAAGGCAAGGGCAAGGGCAGCAAGAAGTCCCCGTCCAGGCGGACCTCGCCCGCGCTGTTCGTGCGCCAGGTCATCGCCGAACTGCGCAAGGTCATCTGGCCCACGCGGCGGGAACTGATCACGTACACGACCGCGGCACTGGTGTTCGTGCTGGTCATGGTCGCGATCGTCTCCGGCTTCGACTACGGGCTGCAGAAGGGCGTCTACGCCATCTTCGGCTGACGCCGCGCGGCCCGCGGCCCCCGGCCGACCGGGCGCCCCCGCAGTAACCTGGTAAGTCCCAACACCGCAGACCGAGAGAAAGAGTCACCGTGTCCGAGTCCTCACAGCCCTACGACGAGGCCGTTGAAGAGGCCCAGTCCGCTGCGGCTGCTGCGGCAGACCTGGCGGCCGAGCCCGCCGACGAGACGGCCGAGGCGGTCGTCTCCGCCGGCGACGGCGAGCCCGCGGACACGAAGCTGGAGGGCGAGGGCCCCGCGTCCGACCCCGCCGAGGACGCCGCCGACCTGGCCGAGGCCGTCGAGGGCGAGGACGACGACGAGGAGGAGGCCGCGCCCGAGCCGCCGGCCGACCCCTACGCCGACTTCAAGATGCAGCTCCGCCTCCAGCCGGGCGACTGGTACGTCGTGCACTCCTACGCGGGCTACGAGAACCGGGTCAAGACCAACATCGAGACCCGCACGCAGACCCTCAACATGGAGGACTACATCTTCCAGATCGAGGTCCCGCAGCACGAGGTCACCGAGATCAAGCAGGGCAAGCGGCAGAAGGTCAACGAGAAGGTCCTGCCGGGCTACATCCTCGTCCGGATGGAGCTGACCGACGAGTCCTGGGCCGCCGTCCGCAACACCCCGGGCGTCACCGGCTTCGTCGGCCTGCTGAACAAGCCGTCCCCGCTGAGCCTCGACGAGGTCGCCAACCTGCTGGCCCCCGAGCCGGAGGAGGGCGCCGTCAAGGCCGCCAAGGCGGAGGCGAAGATCCCGGCCGCCGTCGACTACGAGGTCGGCGAGTCCGTCACCGTCATGGACGGCCCGTTCGCCACCCTCCCCGCCACGGTCAACGAGATCAACGCCGAGCAGCAGAAGCTGAAGGTGCTCGTCTCGATCTTCGGCCGCGAGACCCCGGTCGAACTGAGCTTCAACCAGGTCTCCAAGATCTGACGAAGCTGCCCCTGGCAGCCCGTATCCTGGACGGGTTGTCCCCGCCCAGCGGGGACGGGTTCGGAGTTCGTCCCAGAGTCTTTGAGGCGAGATACCACCAGCCCCGCGCACGCGGGGATGTGGGTCGGCCAAGGTCCCAACGCGGCGGTTATGTTCCGCCCGCCGTGTTGCCCGGATGTCCGGGAGTCGGGACCACCGCGAAACGGAACATTGAGGGAGAGGCATGCCTCCCAAGAAGAAAATTGCCGCGTTGGTGAAGGTCCAGCTGCAGGCCGGGCAGGCGACGCCGGCGCCGCCGGTCGGTACGGCGCTCGGCCCGCACGGCGTCAACATCATGGACTTCTGCAAGCAGTACAACGCTGCCACGGAGTCCCAGCGCGGCAACGTCATCCCCGTAGAGATCACCATCTACGAGGACCGGTCGTTCAGCTTCGTCACCAAGACGCCGCCGGCCGCGCAGCTCATCCTGAAGGCCGCGGGCGTGGACAAGGGCAGCGGCGAGCCGCACAAGACCAAGGTCGGCTCGGTGACCCGCGACCAGATCCGCGAGATCGCCACGACCAAGATGCCCGACCTGAACGCCAAGGACCTGGACGCCGCCGAGAAGATCGTCGCCGGCACCGCCCGGTCGATGGGCATCGACGTCAAGTAACACCCGTCTGTGGCAGGGCCGGCGCTGGCCCGTACCACGAGTTCCACTGGAGGAACGACATGAAGCGCAGCAAGGGCTACCGCGCCGCCGCCGAGAAGATCGACCGGGACCGGCTGTACAGCCCGGCCGAGGCCGTGAAGCTGGCCAAGGAGACCGCGGTCACCAAGTTCGACGCGACCGTCGAGGTCGCGCTGCGGCTGGGCGTCGACCCCCGCAAGGCCGACCAGATGGTGCGCGGCACCGTCAACCTGCCGCACGGCACCGGTAAGACCGCCCGCGTGCTGGTCTTCGCCGTCGGCGCCAAGGCGCAGGAGGCGGAGTCCGCGGGCGCCGACATCGTCGGCTCGGACGACCTGATCGAGCGGATCCAGGGCGGCTTCCTGGACTTCGACGCGGTCGTCGCCACCCCGGACCAGATGGGCAAGGTCGGCCGGCTCGGCCGGGTGCTCGGCCCGCGCGGCCTGATGCCGAACCCGAAGACCGGCACCGTCACCATGGACGTGGCGAAGGCCGTGTCCGACATCAAGGGCGGCAAGATCGAGTTCCGGGTCGACCGGCACGCGAACCTGCACTTCATCATCGGCAAGGCGTCCTTCGACGAGCGCCAGCTGGTGGAGAACTACGCGGCCGCGGTCGACGAGATCCAGCGGCTCAAGCCGTCCGCCGCGAAGGGCCGGTACGTGAAGAAGGCGTCGCTGACGACCTCCATGGGCCCGAGCATCCCGGTGGACCCGAACGCGGTCCGCAACCTGACGGCGGAGCTCGAGACCGCCTGATCGCCTCATCGGAAGGGCGTCCCCGCAGCGGCGGGGGCGCCCTTTCGCCGTCCCCGCGTCCACCCAGCGGTACACGCGGACCCGGCCCGCCGCGCGGTCGGTACATTCACCGAGGTGGCGATGAGTGTGATGGACGGTTCGCGGCGCCGGCTCTACGACGTGCTCGCCGCGGCGGCGGCGGACACACCCGATGCCCCGGCGCTGTCGGTGGACGACACCACCTGGACGTTCGGCGAACTCCGCGCACGCGTGGACGCACTGAGCGCCCACCTCTCGGCGCGCTGCTCGCCCGGTACGCGGGTGGCGCTGCTGGCGCACAACCGCCTGGAGTACGTCGCCGCCTACTACGGCGTTCCGCGTGACGGTCGCATCCTGGTGCCGCTCAACCAGCGGCTGCATCCGCGCGAGTGGGCGGACCAGATCGCCCGCAGCGGCGCCGAACTCGTCCTCGGCGAGCCCGGCCTGCTCGACCGCCTCGCCGCCGAAGGCGGTCTCCCGCCGGACCACCCGCCGCTGACCGGCATCGAAGACCTGCCCTGGGACGGCCCGGCGTCCGCCCCCGAGTCCGGTGCCGACCCGGACGACGTGGCCTGGCTGATGTTCACCAGCGGCACGACCGGCCGTCCCAAGGGCGTGCGGCTCACGCACCGGAGCCTGCTCGCGGGCATCGCGGCGACGGCGTCCGGTCGTCCCGTGCGGCCGGGCGATGTCTTCTGCACGCCGTTCCCGCTGTGCCATGTGGCCGGATACCAGGTGGTCCTGCACCATCTCTTCGGCCGCCATGCCGTCGTGCTGCGCCGCTTCACCCCGGCCGCGCTCGTGGAGGCGACGCGCCGGCACGGCATCACGAACCTGTCGCTGGCACCGACGATGCTGGAGGACCTGCTCGCGTACGCGGCGGACGACCCGGCGGCGCTGGACGTGCTGCGCGGCGGCATCCGCGTGATCGCCTACGGGTCGGCGCCGATGCCGGTCCCGCTGCTGCGCCGCGCCGACGAGGTGCTCGGCTGCGACTTCAACCAGGGCTACGGGATGACGGAGCTGTCCGGGAACGCGGTCTTCCTGTCACCGGACGACCACCGTGCCGCGATCACGACGAGGCCGGAGCTGGCGGGGTCGGCGGGACGTCCCGCGCCGGGCGCCGAGATCGCGATCCTCGACGAGCACGGCACGCGGCTCCCGCCGGGCGCGCTCGGCGAGGTCGCGGTGCGGGGGCCGCAGGTCACGCCCGGCTACTGGGACGATCCGGAGGCGACGGCCGAGGCGTTCACCGGCGGGTGGTTCCGCACCGGCGACGCCGGCCGCGTCGACGCCGGCGGCCACCTGTACCTGGTCGACCGCATCAAGGACGTGATCATCACCGGCGGGGAGAACGTCTCCTCGCTGGAGGTCGAGGACGTCCTGCGCGCGGTCCCGGGCGTCGCGCAGGTCGCGGTGGTCGGGCTGCCGGACCCGCGCTGGGGCCAGACCGTCTGCGCGGTGATCGTCCCCGGCGGCGTGCGGCCGAGCGAGGACGACCTGGTCGCCGCCTGCCGCGCCCGCCTCGCCGGCTTCAAGACGCCCCGCCGCATCGAGTACGCCGACGCGCTGCCCCGCACCGGCACCGGCAAGATCCGCAAATCCGCCCTCCGCGACGCGCTCATCGAACGGGACACGGCGAACCGCCCTTAGCACGGGACGTGACGGATACAAAGATCGCGGTCCGGAAGCGGACAATCGATTCCTGGGATGTTTTGTTACCTGCGGGGAACTTGGTGTTGAATTGTCCCTGTGAAGCGTCGAACCGACCGGGCCATCGCCATCGCCGCAGTGACCGCGGTGGCCGTCGTGCCCACCGCGATCCTGATGGTGGTCAAGGTCGGCGGGGACTCCGCGAAGGACGCCGGTTCGATGCCCCCGGCCGCCGCCATGGCGCAGCAGGACCGGACCAACGCCAACGGCGCCGCGGCGGGCACGGTCGCGCCGTCCGCCGCGCCGGGTGCGCCCGGCGGCGCCACCCCCGGCCCCGGCGCCCCCGCCGGCGGGAACCCCGGCGCGCACGGGCTGCCCACGGCACCGCCCCAGCCGGACCCCAACCTGCACTCCTTCACCCGCAGGACGGAGATGAAGGTGACGCTCGGGTCGAACGGCGACTACCAGCACGCCGTCGAGACGGCCTCGTTCACGCTGTGGCCCACGTTCGCGATGAGCGCCACCGGCGTCACGCAGACGAGCGAGGGCGGCGAGCTGAGCAAGATCACCCAGAAGGTGATCGTGAGCGGGAACGTCCTCAAGGGCTACGACGGCGCGAAGTGGACGCAGTCCACGCTCAGCGCGGCGCAGCTCGGCGCGCTGCAGAACGACTCCGACCCCCGGCAGTTCACCTTCATGATCGGGACGCTGCCCGGAATGACCGCGAGCGGGCCGGACGCGTCCGGTAAGACGCACTTCACGGCGCAGGCGCTGATGAGCAGCGTGTACGCCCTGCTGCCGCAGGACGCGGCGGCCCGGTTCCGCGCCTCGATCCCCGACTCCGCCGGCTGCGGCCTCGACCTGTGGGCCGACAGCAGCGGTCGGCCGACGTCGATCCAGATGAACGCGCAGGCGCCCGGCGCGACCCTCAACGGGACGATGTCCTTCGCCTCCTACCGCTGAGGCGGCCCTCCCGCTTCCCCGTCCGGCCACGGCGTCCGGCAGTGCGGGGGCTACGCCGTTGGTCGTACCGGCGGGGCCCCCATTCGTACCACCGGGGGATGCCCGTGAAGTTGATGTCCCGGAACACTGGGAACATCAGAAGGGCGACAAGGGAGGCTCAACCCTCATGAACCGACGACTTGTGGTCGCGGCCGGCGGCACCGCCGTGGGTGCCGCGCTCGTCCTGTCCGGATGCAACGGGGACGGGTCGGCGAACACGGAGAACATGAAGCTCAGTGCCGGGCAGGCGCTGATCAAGACGTCCGAGCGGACGGCGAAGGCCGACACGTTCAAGGCCGACCTCACCGTGGCCGACAGCGGGAACGAGTCCGGCAAGATCCATGCCAACGGGCAGTTCCAGCTGCGTCCGACGCTGCAGTTCAGCGCGAAGCTGGACGAGTTCAGCCGGAACGGGCAGAGCGTCCCCGGCGCCAAGGGCCAGGCGGTCTTCACCGGCAACGTGCTCTACGCGAAGGTCCCGCAGCTCGCCCAGTTCGTCAGCGGCGGCAAGCCGTGGGTGAAGATCGACGTGAACCAGGTGTCGCAGCGGACCGGCTTCGACGTCCAGGGCCTGGTCGACCAGGTGCAGAAGGTGGACCCGGCCGAGCAGACGAAGATGTTCACCGGCTCCAAGGACGCCCGCAAGGTCGGCACGGAGACGATCGACGGCGTGCGGACGACGCACTACACGGGCACGGTCACCATCGATGACGCGCTGAACCGCCTCGACGCGCAGGCGCGCGAGAAGGTGGGCAAGTGGCTCCCGAAGGACCGCGCCAACGGCAAGATCAACTTCGATCTGTGGACGGACGGCGACAACCTGCCCCGCAAGATCGTGTCGAAGGCGAACGGCGACCAGGGCGAGACCGGCTCGGCGACCGTCCTCTACAGCGACTACGGTGACTCCTTCACGGTCAACCCGCCGCCGGCCGACCAGGTGGGCCGGCTGACGATCGGGTCGCTGCTCGGCGGAAACTAAGACGGATCACCCCGGAGGGGATGAACCGAATCGAGTTCTCCAGCGTCTGACCTACCGATCGGCCCGTGCGCCCGGGCGACCAGAAGACCAAGGAGAACCCCCACGATGATCCGTCGTTTCGCCGCCGCCACGGCGCTGGCCACCGGCCTCGCCCTCTCGATGACCGGCTGCCTCGGGGACGCCGGGCAGAAGGTGGACGAGGCCGGCAAGAACATCAAGCTGACGGCCGCGCAGGTGCTCGGCAAGGCCGCGGAGAAGACCGGCGACGTCAGCTCGTTCAAGGCCGACATGTCGATGCAGATGACGGGCGCCACCGACGGCGACGTCTCGATGAACGGCACCATGCAGTACCGGACGAAGCCCGACCTCGCCTACAGCATGAACTTCACCGACATGACCGCCGCGGGCAAGTCGATGGGCGGTATGGAGCAGCGGCTCGTCGGCCGCAACATGTACATGAAGATGCCGATGCTGTCGGCGCTCGGCGGCAACGCGTCCGCCAAGCCCTGGATCAAGCTGTCGCTGGACGAGCTGGGCAAGCAGTCCGGCATGAACATCGACGAGCTGCTGCGGCAGTCCCGGCAGATGGACCCGGTCCAGAACACGAAGATGCTGACGGCGTCGAAGGACGCCCGCGAGGTCGGCCAGGAGACGGTGGACGGCGTCGAGACGACCCACTACACCGGCACCTACCGGATGGAGGACGCGATCGCGAAGCTCTCCCCGGAGATGCAGGAGGCGTACCGCAAGAACCTCGCCAAGAGCGGTATGCAGGACATGCAGTTCGACCTCTGGGTCGACGGGCAGCAGCTGCCGCGGCAGATGAAGATGAAGTCGTCCCAGACGGCCGCGGGCACGATGGCCATGACGATGAAGTACCGCGACTTCGGCAAGCCGGTCGACATCGCCGAGCCGCCGGCGAGCCAGGTCACCGACTTCCAGGAGATCATGAGCAAGCTCGGCGGCGGCCTCGGCGGCGCCTGACCCGGACCGCCCGACGGCGGCCCGACCGTCCGACGGCCCGACCGCTCGACCACGAGGGACCGCGACCCGCACGGGACGCGGTCCCTCCGCCGTTCCGCCGATTTGGTAAGTCCGGCGGCGGCCGCGTACTCTGTTCGATGCCGAAGACCGCCGGTCGTCACCTCCCCGTGAGGTGACCGAAGGACCCGACACCGTTCGGGCGGCCTGCGTAGGTGAGACGAGAGCTTCCGCATGGCCTCCGTGCCGTGCCTGGACGCCCCGTGCGCCTGCGCCGGGGCGTTTTTTGGTGGATCGGCGCCCCAGTCCCCTCGCTGCGGACGGGCGCGGATCGGACCACCCAGGTAATCGGAAGGAGGGCTATGGCCAAGGCCCACAAGGACGCGGCGATCGCCGAGCTCAAGAGCGAGTTCGAGAGCTCCAGCGGTGCCGTGCTGACCGAGTACCGCGGGCTCAGCGTCGCGCAGGTCAAGGAGCTGCGCGACAACCTCGGCGAGAACGCGCGGTTCCGCGTGGTCAAGAACACGCTGACCAAGCGCGCCGCGAACGAGGCCGGTGTCGACGAGCGGTTCCGCGAGCTGCTCGAAGGCCCGTCGGCGATCGCGTTCGTGCGCGGCGACGTGGTGGAGGCCGCCAAGGGCCTGCGCGACTTCGCCAAGGCGAACCCGATGCTGGTGATCAAGGGCGGCTTCATCGACGGCCAGTCGATGGACGCCGCCGAGGTCACCAAGCTCGCCGACCTCGAGTCGCGCGAGGTTCTCCTCGCCAAGCTGGCCGGTGCGATGAAGGGCTCGATGGCGAACGCCGCCGCGCTGTTCAACGCGCTGCCGACGCAGGCGGCCCAGCTCGCCGAGGCGCTGCGCGCCAAGCGCGAGGAGGCCGGGGAGACGGCCGAGGCACCCGCCGAGGCCGCGCCCGCCGAGGCCGCCGCCGAGTAGGCGCACCCGCGGTTCCGTACACCCGAGATTTCAAGCCATAGCGGAGGAAACATCATGGCGAAGCTCAGCACCGACGAGCTGCTCGACGCTTTCAAGGAGATGACCCTTCTCGAGCTCTCCGAGTTCGTGAAGCAGTTCGAGGACGTCTTCGACGTCAAGGCCGCCGCCCCGGTCGCCGCCGTCGCCGCCGCCCCGGGCGCCCCGGCCGCCGGTGGCGAGGAGGCCCCGGCCCAGGACGAGTTCGACGTCATCCTCGAGGGTGCCGGCGACAAGAAGATCCAGGTCATCAAGGAGGTCCGTACGCTCACGAGCCTCGGCCTCAAGGAGGCCAAGGACCTGGTCGACGGCGCGCCGAAGCCGCTGCTGGAGAAGGTCAACAAGGAGACCGCCGACAAGGCCAAGGAGGCCCTGGAGAAGGCCGGCGCCACGGTCACCGTCAAGTAGGACGGCTCCAGAGCTCCGGAGCCCGCGGCTCCACCGCTCTCCAAGGAGGCGGTCACCCCTTCCGGGGGTGGCCGCCTCCTTCGCGTTCCAGGCGGGCGACGTTGCTCAGACTGTGCTCAGCCGCCGCCGTTTTCCTGTGCCGGAGTGATAAAGGTCGGCGGAAAAGCGTGTGCCGCGACGGGTTGTGTGGCCATCGGCGGGCGGCGTACCGTCCCGTTCTGACGCTGTGGTCACACTGGGCGGTCCCCGTCCCAGCCGCCGGGTGCGGTACAGCGGCCGGCGACCGGGCGGTGCCCCGGGCTTGAGCGGCTGGTTCTTGGACCACTAGTCTCATAGACGCCGTAAGTAACGATTGTCTTACGACGTCGCATTTGGCCGCTGATCTGGACCGGAACCCCTTCCATTTGGACGGTGGCCCGCTACGGTAGTGGAACCCGGCGCGGCTACCGGACGGTAGCAACACGGCGGACACGCCGTGTGACGACAGCAAGAGCCTGAGTGCTACTCGCTCATTGGTTCGGGATTCCCCCCGGCCTGGACGAAAGGTGACGAGTGGGCGTCGAGATCAGAGTCGAGGGCCTGACCAAGTCCTTTGGCCGCCAGGTGATCTGGCAGGACGTGTCGCTGACCATTCCCGCAGGTGAGATCTCCGTTCTTCTGGGCCCGTCCGGTACCGGCAAGTCGGTCTTCCTGAAGTCGCTCGTCGGGCTGCTCAAGCCCGACCGCGGGCACATCTGGATCGGCGACAGGGACCTGCCCCACCTGCCCGAGTCGCAGCTCTACGAGACCCGGAAGCTGTTCGGCGTCCTTTTCCAGGACGGCGCGCTGTTCGGCTCCATGAACCTGTTCGACAACATCGCCTTCCCGCTGCGCGAGCACACCAAGAAGTCCGAGTCCGAGATCAAGCGCATCGTTCTCGAGAAGATGGAACTGGTCGGTCTGCTCGGCGCGGAGAACAAGCTGCCCGGCGAGATCTCCGGCGGTATGAAGAAGCGCGCCGGACTCGCCCGCGCGCTCGTCCTCGACCCGGAGATCCTCCTCGTCGACGAGCCGGACTCGGGCCTCGACCCGGTCCGCACCGCCTTCCTGAACCAGGTGTTCATCGACCTGAACGCGCAGATCAACGCGACGTTCCTGATCGTCACCCACGACATCAACACCGCCCGCACCCTCCCCGACAACATCGGGCTGCTGTACCAGCGCCACCTGGCGATGTTCGGGCCGCGGGAGATGCTGCTGTCCAGCGAGGAGCCGGTCGTCCGGCAGTTCCTCAACGCCAGCAAGGTCGGCCCGATCGGCATGTCGGAGGAGAAGGACGCCTCCGAGCTGGAGGCCGAGGCCAAGATGGGCCTCGACTCGGGCAAGCTGCCGCCGATCCCGCCGCAGCAGATGCCGACCAACGGGCTGATCCGGGCCGGCATGCACGCGCCCGGCGCGTGGTGCGCCGCGCACGGCGTCACCCCGCCGCCCGGCTCGTTCATCGACGACCTCGGCCGCAACTGGGTGGAGGAGTGGCCGCGGTACGTGGCGTCCATGACGCCCGTCGGCGCCCCCGCCCCGGGCGGGCCCGCCGGTCCGCCCCCCGGCCCGCCGCCCGCCGGCCCGGCCGGGCCCGGCGGCCAGTTCCCCGGCAACCCGCCGCCCGGCCGGCATGCGGGTGGTGCAGGGTACTGATGTCCACTCCTGGTATCGGCGCGGACCAGGCAGAGGGGAAGGCCGGCGGGTCGTCCGCGACGTTCCGCAAGATCGGGGACGGCGCGGCAAACGTGGTCGTCAAGGAGCCCGGACGCTTCTTCGCCCTATGCCTCGACACCGCCCGCGCGACCTTCCAGTGGCCGTTCCAGTGGCGCGAGTTCATCCAGCAGGCCTGGTTCATCGTCAGCGTCACGGTCGTCCCGACCATGCTGGTCGCCATCCCGTTCGGCGGCGTCCTGTCGCTGCAGGTCGGCGGGCTGATCCGGCAGCTCGGCGCGCAGTCCTACACCGGTGCGACCGCGGTCGTCGCGATCGTCCGGGAGGCCAGCCCGCTGGTCACCTCGCTGCTGGTCGCGGGCGCGGCCGGGTCGGCGATGTGCGCCGACATCGGCTCCCGGAAGATCCGCGAGGAGATCGACGCCATGGAGGTGCTGGGGATCAACCCCCTGCACCGCCTGGTCGTCCCGCGGATGCTCGCGTGCGCGTTCGTCGCGCTGTTCCTGAACGGGCTGGTGTCGGTGGTCGGCCTGATGGGCGGCTACTTCTTCAACGTCATGCTGCAGGGCGGCACCCCGGGCGCCTACCTCGCGTCGTTCAACGCGATCGCGCAGCTGCCCGACCTGCTGCAGGCGGAGTTCAAGGCGTTCGTGTTCGGCATCACGGCCGGCCTCGTCGCCGCCTACAAGGGACTGAACGCCAAGGGCGGGCCGAAGGGCGTCGGCGACGCGGTCAACCAGACCGTCGTCATCACGTTCATGCTGCTCTTCCTGGAGAACTTCGTGATCTCCGCGCTGTACTTCCAGTTCGTCCCGTCGAAGGGGATGTGATGGCTGCCCCTGGAAAGACGGGCAAGGCGGTCTCCCGGGTGGTGAGCGCGCCGCTGGAGCGGCTGGACGACTTCGGCCACCAGATGTCGTTCTACGCTCGCGCGTTCGCCTGGGTGTTCCGGGTGCTGCGCCGCTACCGCACGGAGGTGCTGCGCCTGCTGGCCGAGGTGAGCCTCGGCACGGGCGGCCTCGCCGTCATCGGCGGCTCGGTGGTGATCGTCGGCTTCATGACGTTCTTCACCGGCAGCCAGGTCGGCCTGCAGGGCTACGAGTCGCTGAACCAGATCGGCACGGCCGCGTTCACCGGGTTCGTCGCGTCCTACTTCAACACGCGCGAGATCGCGCCGCTGGTGTCGGCGCTCGCGCTGTCGGCGACGGTCGGCTGCGGCTTCACCGCGCAGCTCGGCGCGATGCGGATCTCCGACGAGATCGACGCGCTGGAGGTCATGGCCGTCCCGTCGATGCCGTTCCTCGTCACGACCCGGATGCTGGCCGGGATGATCGCGGTCGTCCCGCTGTACATCGTGGGCCTGCTCGCCTCCTACGGCGCGACGCGGGTGATCGTGACGATGTTCTACGGCCAGTCGACCGGCACCTACGACCACTATTTCCATTTGTTCCTACCGCCGAACGACATCTTGTGGTCCTTCGGCAAAGTGATCATTTTCGCGGTGCTGGTGATGCTGATCCACTGCTACTACGGCTACCACGCGTCCGGCGGCCCGGCGGGCGTCGGCGTCGCGGTGGGCCGCGCGGTGCGCACCAGCATCGTCGTCATCAACGTGGCGGACCTCCTGCTCGGCATGGCGATCTGGGGCACCACCACCACCGTCCGGATCGCGGGGTAGCGCGATGAGCGAACGTGTGCGCTACCGGGTGCTCGGCACCGCGATGATCGTCGTGATCGTCCTGCTGCTGGCGCTGACCGTGGCCCTGTACAACAAGGCGTTCACGCCCGTGATCGAGGTGAAGGTGAAGGCCGAGCGGGCCGGGCTGCAGCTGCTGCCGCACTCGGACGTGAAGGTGCGCGGGCTGATCGTCGGCGAGGTGCGCGGCACCGACGCGACGGCGGACGGCGCCACGCTGCACCTCGCGCTCGACCCGGGCAAGGCGAAGCTGATCCCGCGGAACGTGCAGGCGCGGCTGCTGCCGAAGACGCTGTTCGGCGAGAAGTACGTGGACCTGGAGATCCCGGCGCAGGCGGGCCCGGCCGGGCTCCGCGACGGCCAGGTCATCCAGCAGGACCGCTCGCAGGCCGCCGTCGAGATCGACAAGGTGCTGAACGACCTGCTGCCGCTGCTGCAGGCGGTGAAGCCGGCGGAGCTGAACGCGACGCTGAACGCGCTCGCGACGGCGCTGCAGGGGCGCGGCGACCAGATCGGCCGCAACCTCGAAGAGGCCGACGACCTGCTCCGCAAGATCAACCCGCAGCTCGGCACGCTGGTGCACGACCTGCACGGCCTCGCGGACGTCTCCGACATCTACGCGCAGGCCGCGCCGGACCTGCTGCAGACGCTGCGGAACCTCAACGTGACCAGCCGCACGATCACCGCGAAGAAGGCGACGATCGAGCAGCTGATCCCGGCGACGACCGCGCTGGCGCAGGACGGCGACGTGTTCATGCGGCACAACGGTCCGAAGATCATCGGCGTGAACATCGCGAACCGGGACGTCGCGAGCCTGGTCGCCCGGTACTCGCCGTCGCTGCCGTGCGTGTTCGCCGGGCTGATGAAGCTCAAGCCGGAGGCCGAGCGGGTCGCCGGCGGGGGCGGGTCCAAGACCTTCAACCTGACGATCGAGATCGTGAAGCCGCGGCCGGGCTACAAGAACCCGCTGGACCTGCCGGAGGCCAAGGACCGGCGGAACCCGCGCTGCTACGGCCTGCCGAACCCGAAGACGCCGTTCCCCGACTACCTGGCGCTGGACGGCACGCAGGACGACCTGTGGTGGAAGAACCCCGACGACCCGAACGGCGGCGGGGGCGCCCGCGGCCGGGCGCTGTCGAACGTGTTCGTCGACACCGGCTCGCTGACCCCCGAGGAGCAGTTGAAGAGCGTCCTCGGGCCGCTGACGCGGACCAGGGCCGATGAGCTGTCGGACGTGTCGGAGCTGATGTTCGGGCCGCTGCTCTCGGACGGATCGGTGGTGACGATCAAGTGAGGACTTCGGGCGCGGCGATCAAGCTGCTGACCTTCGTGGTCATCACCTCGGTGGCCACCGGCGTGCTGGCGATGACGATCTCCAACATGCGCTTCCGGGACACCCGCGAGTACAAGGCGATCTTCACCGACGTCACCGGGCTGCTGGACAACGACGACGTCCGCGCGGCGGGCGTCCAGGTCGGCCAGATCGAGCACATCCGGCTGTACAAGGGCGACAAGGCCGAGGTGACGTTCTCCGTGGAGGAGGACGGCCCGTTCAAGGCGGGGCTGCCGTCCACCACGCAGGTGCAGATCCGCTACCGGAACCTGATGGGCCAGCGCTACCTCGCGCTGACCGACGGCGCCGGGCAGGCCAACGACTACCTGAAGCCGGGCGGCACGATCCCGGTCTCGCAGACCCAGCCGGCGCTGGACCTGACGACGCTGTTCAACGGCTTCCGGCCGCTGTTCCGCGCGCTGGAGCCGAAGGACGTCAACACGCTGGCGATGCAGATCATCCAGGTGCTGCAGGGCGAGGGCGGGACGATCAACAGCCTGCTCGCGCACGTGGCGTCGCTGACCAACACGCTCGCCGACCGGGACCAGGTCATCGGCGAGGTCATCGACAACCTCAACACCGTGCTCGGCACGATCGACCAGCGGCACGACCAGGTCGACCGGCTGGTGCGGGACCTGCGCAGCTTCGTCAGCGGCGTCTCCGGCGACCGCAAGGCGATCTTCGACTCGGTCGCGGCGATCAACGACCTGACCGGCACCACGCAGGACCTGCTGTCGGACGCGCGGCCGAGCATCAAGAACGACATCGCGGGGCTGAGCAGGCTCGCGGCGACGTTCGACGCGAACAGCGCCGCCCTCGACGGCGGGCTCAAGCGGTCGCCGAAGCGGCTGGAGGGGCTCGTGAACATCTCCTCCTACGGGTCCTGGTTCAACATGTACATCTGCGGCCTCGACGCGCGGGTGCGGCTGCCGGGCGGACCGGTCTACCAGACCCCGGCGATCGTGAACGAGAACGCGAGGTGCAAGTAGATGAGGATCCCGTTCCGGGAACGCAACCCGGTCCCCATCGGGCTCTCCGCGTTCGCCGTCATCGCGGTGCTGCTGGCGCTGGCGATGAACCTGGACAACATCCCGCTCATCTCCGGCGGCACGACCCACACGGCCGCGTTCAAGGAGGCCGCCGGGCTGAAGCCCGACGAGGAGGTCCGCATCGCGGGCGTCAAGGTCGGCAAGGTCACCGCGCTCGACCTGGACGGCGACCACGTCAAGGTCACCTTCCGGGTGGACGACGGCGTGCGGCTCGGCGACCGCACCGAGGCCGGCATCAAGATCAAGACGATCCTCGGCGCGCACTACCTGGAGCTGACCCCGCGCGGGAAGGGCCGGCTCGCCCGCAACATCCCGATCGAGCGGACGCACACCCCGTTCGAGGTCGTCCCCGCGATCAGCGAGCTGAGCCGGCGGGTCGGCGCGATCGACGTCCAGCAGGTCGCCAAGTCCTTCGACGTGCTGTCGGAGACGTTCAAGAACTCGCCGGAGGAGGTCCGGGCGTCGCTGGAGGGCCTGCGGCGGCTGTCCAACACGGTCGCGTCCCGCGACGACGAGCTGCACGAGCTGGCCGGCAAGGCCAAGAACGTCTCCGAGCTGCTCGCCGACCGCAACCAGGACTTCGCCAAGCTCGTCCAGGACGGTGACAAGGTGCTGCAGGCCGTGCAGGCGCGCCGCGCGGTCATCCACCAGCTGCTGATCAACACCGTGACCCTGTCCCAGCAGGTGAACGCGCTGATCAAGGAGAACGAGAAGCAGCTGCGGCCGATGCTGGACAACCTGGCGAAGGTCAACGGGGTCCTGCTGAAGAACCAGGACAACCTCGACCGGATCCTCCAGCTGTTCGCGCCGTTCGCGCGGCAGTTCTCGGACGTCACCGGGACCGGGCGCTGGTTCGACTCGTGGATCCAGAACCTCCTCCCGATCCCCGCGTCGATCCAGGACGCTCCGTCCAACGGCGGGACCGCGACGAAGAAGCAGGGCGGCCGGACCGGCAACCAGACGCAGACCGGCAACAGCGACAATCCGTTGCCGTTCCTCCCGTGAGCAGGCAGGTCACTAGTGCGTAACTCAGGAACCATCCTTCGCCTCGGCGGCGCGATCCTCGCCGTCGCTGTGCTGGTGGCCGCGCTCCTGCTGATCCTCCAGGAGCCGAAGCAGCGCCACCTGACGGCCTACTTCACCAAGACCGTCGGGCTGTACAAGGGCGCGGACGTCCGCATCCTCGGCATCCCGGTCGGCGAGGTCACGAAGGTCGAGCCGGTCGGCGACGCGGTCAAGGTCGAGCTGAAGTACGACGCCAAGTACAAGGTGCCGGCCGACGCGCAGGCCGTGATCATCAACCAGACGCTCGTCGCCGACCGCTACATCCAGCTGACGCCCGTCTACAAGAGCGGCGCCGTCCTCGCCGACGGCGCGACGCTGACGACGAGCCGCACCGCCGTCCCGGTCGAGGTCGACCAGGTCAGCGGCAGCCTGAGCGACCTGACCAAGGCGCTCGGCCCCGAGGGCGCCAACGCGCCCGGCGCGAACGGCCAGGAGGGGTCGCTGTCGCGGCTGCTGGAGGTCGGCGCCGCGAACCTGGACGGCCAGGGCGACGACATCCGGGCGACGATCGCGGACGCGTCCAAGGCGCTCAGCACGCTCAGCACCGACCGCGGCGACGTCGCCGAGACGATCAAGAACCTGCGGATCATCACCGACGCGATGAAGGCGAACGACCAGCAGATCAAGTCGTTCACCGGCCACCTCAACGGCGTGTCGGGGCAGCTCGCGGGGGAGAAGGAGGAGCTGAGCGCGGCCCTCAACACCCTCGCCCCGACGCTGCGGAACGTGCAGCGGTTCGTCAAGGACAACCGCACCGAGCTGGCCGCGAACGTCCGGCAGCTCGCGCAGATCACCGGGGTGCTGGTGAAGGAGAAGGACGCGCTCGCCGAGATCCTCACCGCCGGCCCGCTGGCCGTGAACAACCTCGCCCGCGCCTACGACCCGATCAGCGGCACCATCCACACCCGCAACAACTTCCGCCAGTTCCACGACCTGGCCGACTGGATCTGCTCGCTGGCGTACTCGGTCGGCACGCCCGCCAAGGAGTGCCTCGACTTCGTCAAGCCGTACAACGGCATCGGCAAGGCGCTGACGGGCTTCAGCCTGGACCTGTCCTGGATCACGGCGCTGACGACGCACTACGACCCGGTGCCGATCCCGCCGGACGCCTACGGCCCCGGCGGCAGGCCCAGTAAGACGAGCAAGTCGGGCAAGACCGCGAAGACGGGCACGACGACCAACAAGACCGCGACGCGCACCCAGCCCGGTGATCTCAGCGCGCTGCTGCCGGGAGGTGGCCGATGAGCAGGACCAGGAGACGGCCGGTGCGCCGCGCCCGCCTGCTGGGCGCCGCCGCGATCGCGGCGACGGCGGCCCTGTCGGGCTGCTCCTTCAACGGCGTCTCGTCGCTGCCGCTGCCCGGCGGCCCCGACCTCGGCTCGAACCCCGTCACCGTCAAGATCGAGTTCGCGAACGTGCTGGACCTCGTCCCGCAGTCGGCGGTCAAGGTCAACGACGTGTCGGTCGGCAAGGTCGAGGACATCACGCTGGAGGGCGGCGCCCCCGGCCAGGGCGGCTGGCACGCGCTCGTCACCGTGAAGATGCGCCGGGACGTGAACCTCCCGGACAACTCGATCGCGACGGTCGGCCAGACCAGCCTCCTCGGCGAGAAGTTCGTGCAGCTGGAGCCGCCGAGGTACGAGGCCCCGAACGGCCGGCTCGGCACCGGCGACCTGATCCCGCTGAACCGCACGTCCCGCGGCACCGAGATCGAAGAGGTGCTGTCGGCGATGTCGCTGCTGCTGAACGGCGGCGGCCTGGAGCAGGTCTCCACGATCAGCCACGAGCTGCAGGCCGCGATGAACGGCCGGACCGGCACGATCCGGTCGGTGCTGGAGCGGGTCAACACCTTCGCCGGGACGCTGGACCGCAACCGCGCCGCGATCACCCGCGCGCTCGACAGCATCGACCGGCTGACCGGCAAGCTCGCGGACGAGCGCAAGACGATCCAGGACACCATCGACGAGACGGGGCCCGCGATCGCCGTCCTCGACCGCAACCGCGCCGACCTCACCAAGATGCTGGTCGCGCTGGACAAGCTCAGCCGTACCACCACCAACGTGATCAACCGGTCGAAGGCCGATCTGCTGGCGAACCTCCAGGACGTCGACAAGATCCTGCGGAACCTGAACAAGGCGGGCAACGACCTGCCGCGGTCGCTGGAGTCGCTGATCACCTTCCCGTTCCCGGCCACGTTCGAGAACACCATCGAGGGCGACTACGGCAACGTCCGGCTGACCGTCGACCTGGACTTCGAGTCCATCGCCCGGAACCTGCTCGGCGGCACCGACCTGGAGGGGATGCTCGGCAGCGGCCAGCAGATGCGCAGCATGCTGCAGGTCCCGAACGTCACGCTGCCCGACTCGCCGCTCGGCGTGCTGCCGCAGACGGCCGGCGGGATCCCGGGGCTGCCCGGCCAGTCAACGCCGGCCCCCAAGACGACGCCGACATCGAAGAAGACGTCCGGTACCCCGACACCGGAGCGGACGGGCTCGCTCGGCTCCGATGACGGCGGTCTGCGGACCCTGGTGACGGGGGGCCTGTCGTGATCCTCAAGCGCGGCGTCATCATCCAGCTGATCGCGTTCGCGGTCATCACGGTCGTCGGCGTGGCGATCGTCTCGGTGAACTACATCGGCCTCGGCCGCGGCCTGCTCGGCAAGCAGTACGTCGCCTACGTCGACCTCACCGACTCCGGCGGCGTGTTCACCAACGCCGAGGTCACCTACCGGGGCGTCCCGGTCGGACGGGTCGGGCCGATCGAGCTGACCAAGGACGGCATCCGGGTGAAGCTGCTGCTCGAACGCGGCGAGCGGATCCCGCGCGAGGGCACCAAGGCCGTCGTGGCGAACCGGTCCGCGGTCGGCGAGCAGTACATCGACCTGGAGCCCACCAGGAAGAGCGGGCCCTACCTCGACGAGGGCGCCGCCTACACGATCCCGAAGGAGCGCACCACGCTCCCGGTGTCGACCGCCGAGCTGCTGCGCAACGTCGACTCGCTCGTCGGTTCGGTCAACACCAAGGACCTCGGCGTCATCGTGGACGAGCTGAACAAGGCGTTCTCCGGCTCCGCCGAGGACCTCCAGTCGATCCTGGACGACACCGACCGGCTGCTGAAGACGGCGAACGAGGCGTACCCCGACACCAAGCAGCTCCTGGACAACAGCGTCACCGTCCTGGACACCCAGCGCGGGCAGGCCGCCAACATCCAGGGCTTCGCCCGCAACCTGAACGAGCTCACCCGGTCCCTGCGCAACGACGACCCGGCCCTGCGCAAGACCATCGACGGCGTCCCGGGCGCCGTGGACGAGACGCACAAGGCCATCAACCAGCTTGCGCCGACGCTGCCCGTCCTCCTGGCGAACCTCACCACGACCGGGCAGGTCATCTCGTCCCGCCAAGCGGGCCTCCGGTCGCTGTTCATCCTGTACCCGGTGACGGTCGCCGGCGCGTTCACCGTCACGCCCGGCGACGGGACCCAGCACCTGGGCCTCGACCTCAACATCGACTCGCCGCCGCCGTGCACCGAGGGCTACGAGAAGGTCAAGCACCGCTGGCCCCAGGACACGTCCCGGAAGAAGCCGGCCCTGGACGCCGGGTGCAAGGCCCCGCACGACGCGCCCACCGCGGTGCGCGGCTCCCGCAACTTCCCCAAGGACGAGATCCTGCCGTACCCGCAGGTCCCGGCGGGTGCCACCGCCGGCGCCGGCTTCCCCGAGGGCGGCGCCACCGGCGACCCGAAGACCGAGGCCAAGGGCAAGAGCGACGCCAAGACGAAGGCCGCGGCCGCGGCCCCGACGGGCCAGGTCGCCGACGGCCGACTGATCCTTTCGTATCCGTCCGATTCAGTGGAATTCGCTGGATACGATCCAACGACCGGTGCGGTCTACGGGCCCGACGGCAAGCGATACGTCATGCCGCGCAGCGCCGGAACCCGTCAGCTGGGAGAGGAATCCTCGTGGAAGTGGCTCCTGCTCGGACCGTTGAGCCAGTGAGGCGGACACGATGAGGGGCCGCCTGCCCATGGTCACCGCGATCACGCTCGGCGCCGTCGTGGTCGCCCTGGCCATCGCGTCCGGCTGGCTCGGCGTCGTCTCCCTCCGCAACAAGAACGACGCCGACCAGCGCGCGAAGGCGATCCAGTCGGCGCGGCAGATGGGCGTCAACCTGATGACGCTCGACAAGGCGACCGCCCAGCGCGACGTCGACCGCATCGTGGCGGGCGCCACCGGCGACTTCAAGAACACCCTGAGCTCCCAGGCCAAGACGCTGATCGACCAGCTCACCCAGACCGGTGCGAAGTCGACGCTCACCGACGTCACCGCCGCGGTCGTGTCCATCGACGGCGACTCCGCCGAGGTGATGGTCTCCCTGGACGGCGTCGTGACCAACCCCAAGGTGAAGGACGGCGTCCCGCGCAAGTACAGGTACCTGATGGACCTCGATCGGGTCGGTGACCGCTGGCTCGTTTCCGACATGGAGATGGTCCCGTGACGATGCTCGGCCGGGGCAAGCGCCCCGAGAAAAAGTCGGACGCCAAGTCGGACAAGGCCACCAAGGCCGAGAAGGCGGCGAAGGCCGCCGAACTGGCCGAGGAGGCCGCGGAGCGAGCCCGCGAGGCCGCCCGCCTGGCCCAGATAGCCGCCGACGAGGCCGCCGAAGCCGAGGAGCCCCCCAAATCCCCCGAGAAGCCCCAGAGCAAGGGGAAGCTCTCCGAAGTCGACCCCACCCCCGAAACCCCGTCAGAAGACGAATCAGCGCCGTCTGAAGACGACTCCACCACCCCGGAACCCCCCGAAGCCGACACGGACGAGGCCGAGGAGACCGAGGACGAGGACGAGCCGGCGAAGCCGAAGCGCCCGAAGCTCAAGAAGGCGACCGAGGCGACCAAGGTCGACGACGAAGACGACGACGAGGCTGACGAGGACGACGACGAACCTCGCCGGGCCCGCCTCGGCCTCCCGACGGTGATCGCCGTCCTGGCCGTGCTGGCGATCGCACTCGGCGTCGGCACGACCGTGCTGGGCCTCAAGGTCAAGGAGCAGAAGGCGACCGAGCAGGCGGTCAAGGAGGCCTCGTTCGCGTCGTCCCACACGGCGCAGAAGATGTCGTCCTACGACTACCGGACGCTGGACTCCGACCTGAAGGCCGCGTCCGCCCTGACGACGGGCAAGCTCCACACTCAGTACGGCAAGCTCGCCGAGCAGCTCAGGGCCGTCGCGGTCCAGCGGCAGGCGATCTCCAACACGACGGTGATGAAGGTCGGCGTCGTGAGCGCGACCCCCGACAAGGTCGTGACCCTCGTTTACGCCAACCGCTCGTCCGCCACCAAGGACGACAAGGAGCAGCGCCTCCCGGAGTCGCTCCGCATCAAGATGACGATGGTCAAGAAGGACGGCAAGTGGCTGGCCTCCGAGGTCACCGTCCTCTCGTAGCACCCCAGAGACGACACACCCCGTGCCCCGAAGACCGGGTCACGGGGTGCTCTCTTCGCCGGCATCCCAAGGCCCCTCTTGGACGGGTCACGACAGACCCTCTTGGAGTCGGATCTGAGTCTTACCGGAGACAGGAGCGGCGCCCACGGGCAGGCACGCGGAGGGCGCTCCAGCGCCCGGAGCGGGCATGCCCGGGCGACGCGGGCGACCGCAGCGACGCCGCCCCCACCAGCACGGGCACGCAAAACCGCAACGGCGGCGTGAGGATCGCCCGCGTCGCTGACGGGGGTTCCAGGGGGTCGCCCCCCCGGGCTTAAACTGTAACCTTCCTCACTGCAGGTCAGGGCCCGAAAAGTCCAAGTCCGCTCTTGACTGAGAGGCGCTGAGGGGCGATGCTCCATGGCAACGTGATGCATACTGCGGCGCTAGAGTTGCGAGCGGTGTACCAGTCGGCTACACTGCCCCTTTGCGCTGCCCTCTGACTATCCACGTGTGAGAGCACCCCTGCGGGGGTCTGTCGTAGACCCCGAAAAAGCAGGTCTCGGACGTGGATCGTCTGGCGTGCGTGTCGTCAGTTACGCCGCGAGCCCTCGGAAGGACCACTCTTGGCAGCCTCGCGCAACGCCTCGAATACCGCAACCGGTCCGCACCGCGTCTCCTTCGCGCGCATCAAGGAGCCGCTCGAAGTCCCGGACCTCCTTGCACTGCAGACCAACTCCGTTGACTGGCTGCTGGGCAACGAGAGGTGGAAGGCCCGGGTCGAGGCGGCCCAGAAGGCCGGAAGTAAGAGCGTCCCGACCCAGTCGGGGCTGGAGGAGATCTTCGAAGAGATCAGTCCCATCGAGGACTTCTCCGGAACCATGTCCCTCTCGTTCCGCGACCACCGGTTCGAGCCGCCCAAGTACTCCGTCGAGGAGTGCAAGGACAAGGACATGACCTACTCCGCCCCGCTGTTCGTGACGGCGGAGTTCATCAACAACACCACCGGTGAGATCAAGAGCCAGACGGTGTTCATGGGCGACTTCCCGCTCATGACCCCGAAGGGCACCTTCATCATCAACGGAACCGAGCGCGTCGTCGTCTCGCAGCTGACCCGTTCGCCCGGCGTCTACTTCGACCGCGCCCTCGACAAGGCGTCCGACAAGGACATCTACGGCTGCCGGGTCATCCCGAGCCGGGGCGCCTGGCTCGAGTTCGAGATCGACAAGCGCGACAACGTCGGCGTGCGCATCGACCGCAAGCGCAAGCAGCCCGTCACCGTGCTGCTGAAGGCGCTCGGCTGGGACGAGGCGCGCATCCGCGAGCGCTTCGGCTCCTACGAGTCGATCAACGTCACCCTGGAGAAGGACCACACGTCCGGCCAGGACGACGCGCTGCTCGACATCTACCGCAAGCTGCGTCCGGGCGAGCCGCCGACGCGCGAGTCCGCGCAGACGCTGCTGGAGAACCTGTACTTCAACCCGAAGCGGTACGACGTCGCCAAGGTCGGCCGCTACAAGATCAACAAGAAGCTCGGCCTCGACCTGGACATGCGCCAGGGCACGCTGACCGAGGACGACATCGTCGCGACCGTCGAGTACCTCGTCCGGCTGCACGCCGGCGAGGAGGAGGCCACCCTCGGCGCCGTCCCGGTGCCGATCGAGGTCGACGACATCGACCACTTCGGCAACCGGCGGCTGCGCACGGTCGGCGAGCTGATCCAGAACCAGGTCCGGCTGGGCCTGGCCCGGATGGAGCGCGTCGTCCGCGAGCGGATGACCACCCAGGACGTCGAGGCGATCACGCCGCAGACCCTGATCAACATCCGGCCGGTCGTCGCCTCCATCAAGGAGTTCTTCGGCACCAGCCAGCTGTCGCAGTTCATGGACCAGACCAACCCGCTGGCCGGGCTGACGCACAAGCGCCGGCTGAACGCGCTGGGTCCCGGTGGTCTGTCGCGCGAGCGGGCGGGCATGGAGGTCCGCGACGTCCACCCGTCCCACTACGGCCGCATGTGCCCGATCGAGACGCCGGAAGGCCCGAACATCGGCCTGATCGGCTCGCTCGCCGCGTTCGGCCGGGTCAACCCGTTCGGGTTCGTCGAGACGCCGTACCGCAAGGTCACCGACGGCGTGGTCACCGAGCAGATCGACTACCTCACCGCCGACGAGGAGGACCGCTACGTCATCGCGCAGGCCAACTCCCTGCTGAACGACGACGGCACCTTCGTCGACGACCGCATCCTGGTCCGCCGCAAGGGCGGCGAGGTCGAGCTGGTCCCCGCCCGCGAGGTCCAGTACATGGACGTCTCGGCGCGGCAGATGACCTCGGTCGCCACCGCGATGATCCCGTTCCTGGAGCACGACGACGCCAACCGCGCGCTGATGGGCTCCAACATGCAGCGCCAGTCCGTCCCGCTGCTGCGCAGCGAGGCGCCGCTGGTCGGCACCGGCATGGAGTACCGCGCGGCGACCGACGCCGGTGACGTCATCACGGCCGAGAAGGCCGGCGTCATCGAGGAGGTCTCCGCCGACTACGTGACCGTCATGAACGACGACGGCACGCGGACGACCTACCGGGTGTCGAAGTTCAAGCGGTCCAACCAGGGCACCTGCTTCAACCAGAAGCCCATCGTCGACGAGGGGCAGCGGGTCGAGGTCGGCCAGGTCATCGCCGACGGCCCGTGCACCGACAACGGCGAGATGGCGCTCGGCAAGAACCTCCTCGTGGCGTTCATGCCGTGGGAGGGCCACAACTACGAGGACGCCATCATCCTCAGCCAGCGCCTGGTGCAGGACGACGTCCTCTCCTCGATCCACATCGAGGAGCACGAGGTCGACGCCCGCGACACCAAGCTCGGCCCCGAGGAGATCACCCGGGACATCCCGAACGTCTCCGAGGAGGTCCTCGCCGACCTCGACGAGCGCGGCATCATCCGCATCGGCGCGGACGTCGTCCCCGGCGACATCCTGGTCGGCAAGGTCACCCCGAAGGGCGAGACGGAGCTGACCCCCGAGGAGCGGCTGCTCCGCGCGATCTTCGGTGAGAAGGCGCGCGAGGTCCGCGACACCTCGCTGAAGGTGCCGCACGGCGAGCAGGGCAAGGTCATCGGCGTCCGGGTGTTCTCCCGCGACGACGGCGACGAGCTCCCGCCCGGCGTGAACGAGCTGGTCCGGGTGTACGTCGCGCAGAAGCGCAAGATCACCGACGGCGACAAGCTGGCGGGCCGGCACGGCAACAAGGGCGTCATCTCCAAGGTGCTCCCCGTCGAGGACATGCCGTTCATGGAGGACGGCACGCCGGTCGACATCGTCCTGAACCCGCTGGGCGTCCCCGGGCGCATGAACGTGGGCCAGGTCCTGGAGACCCACCTCGGCTGGGTCGCCTCCCGCGGCTGGAAGGTCGAGGGCGACGACGAAGAGTGGAAGCGCGCTCTGAAGGCCATCGGCGCCGACCAGGCCGAGCCGTGGACGAATACCGCCACGCCGGTGTTCGACGGCGCCCAGGAGAGCGACGTCACCGGGCTCATCGCGAGCACGCTGCCGAACCGCGACGGCAACCGGATGGTCGAGCCCGGCGGCAAGGCGCGGCTGTTCGACGGCCGCACCGGCGAGCCCTACCGCGACCCGATCTCCGTCGGCTACATCTACATCCTCAAGCTGCTCCACCTGGTCGACGACAAGATCCACGCGCGCTCGACCGGCCCGTACTCCATGATCACCCAGCAGCCGCTCGGCGGTAAGGCCCAGTTCGGCGGCCAGCGCTTCGGTGAGATGGAGGTGTGGGCGCTGGAGGCGTACGGTGCCGCGTACGCGCTCCAGGAGCTGCTGACCATCAAGTCCGACGACGTCCTCGGCCGCGTGAAGGTGTACGAGGCCATCGTCAAGGGCGAGAACATCCCCGAGCCCGGCATTCCCGAGTCCTTCAAGGTGCTCATCAAGGAGATGCAGTCGCTGTGCCTCAACGTCGAGGTGCTCTCCAGCGACGGCATGTCGATCGAGATGCGCGACACCGACGAGGACGTCTTCCGCGCCGCGGAGGAGCTCGGCATCGACCTGTCCCGCCGTCCTAACGAGGGCGCGATGAGCGTCGACGAGGTCTGAGAACTCAAGGGGAAAACAGTTGCTTGACGTCAACTTCTTCGACGAGCTTCGCATCGGTCTGGCGACCGCCGACGATATCCGCCAGTGGTCGCACGGCGAGGTGAAGAAGCCGGAGACGATCAACTACCGGACCCTCAAGCCGGAGAAGGACGGGCTCTTCTGCGAGAAGATCTTCGGCCCGACCCGGGACTGGGAGTGCTACTGCGGCAAGTACAAGCGCGTCCGCTTCAAGGGCATCATCTGTGAGCGCTGCGGCGTCGAGGTGACCCGCGCCAAGGTGCGGCGCGAGCGGATGGGCCACATCGAGCTGGCCGCGCCGGTCACGCACATCTGGTACTTCAAGGGCGTGCCGTCCCGCCTCGGCTACCTGCTGGACCTGGCCCCGAAGGATCTCGAGAAGATCATCTACTTCGCGGCCTACATGATCACCAGCGTGGACGCGGAGCGGCGCGACCGCGACCTGCCCACGCTGGAGGCGCACATCTCGGTGGAGCGCCAGCAGATCGAGCAGGCCCGCGACGCGCAGGTCGAGGCCCGCCAGCAGAAGCTGGAGGGCGACCTCGCGGAGCTGGAGGAGGCCGGCGCGAAGGCCGACCAGAAGCGCAAGGTGCGCGACGGCGCCGAGCGGGAGATGAAGCAGCTGCGCGACCGCGCGCAGCGCGAGCTCGACCGCCTCGACGAGGTGTGGAGCCGGTTCAAGAACCTCAAGGTCCAGGACCTGGAGGGCGACGAGCTGCTCTACCGCGAGATGCGCGACCGCTTCGGCAAGTACTTCGAGGGCGGCATGGGCGCCGCGGCCATCCAGGCGCGGCTGCAGAACTTCGACCTCGACGCCGAGGCCGAGAAGCTGCGCGACATCATCCGCACCGGCAAGGGCCAGAAGAAGGCCCGCGCCCTCAAGCGGCTGAAGGTCGTCTCGGCGTTCCTCAACACCCGCAACAGCCCGCTCGGCATGGTGCTGGACTGCATCCCGGTCATCCCGCCGGACCTGCGTCCCATGGTCCAGCTGGACGGCGGCCGCTTCGCGACCTCCGACCTGAACGACCTGTACCGCCGGGTCATCAACCGGAACAACCGGCTCAAGCGCCTGCTCGACCTCGGCGCGCCCGAGATCATCGTCAACAACGAGAAGCGGATGCTGCAGGAGGCCGTCGACGCGCTGTTCGACAACGGCCGCCGCGGCCGCCCGGTCACCGGGCCGGGCAACCGTCCGCTGAAGTCGCTGTCCGACATGCTCAAGGGCAAGCAGGGCCGGTTCCGGCAGAACCTGCTGGGCAAGCGCGTCGACTACTCCGGCCGCTCGGTCATCGTCGTCGGCCCGCAGCTGAAGCTCCACCAGTGCGGCCTGCCCAAGCAGATGGCGCTGGAGCTGTTCAAGCCGTTCGTCATGAAGCGGCTGGTCGACCTCAACCACGCGCAGAACATCAAGTCCGCCAAGCGGATGGTCGAGCGCGCGCGTCCCGTCGTGTGGGACGTCCTGGAAGAGGTCATCACCGAGCACCCGGTGCTGCTGAACCGCGCTCCGACCCTGCACCGGCTCGGCATCCAGGCGTTCGAGCCGCAGCTGGTCGAGGGCAAGGCCATCCAGATCCACCCGCTGGTCTGCACCGCGTTCAACGCGGACTTCGACGGCGACCAGATGGCGGTGCACCTGCCGCTGTCCGCCGAGGCGCAGGCCGAGGCGCGGATCCTGATGCTGTCGACGAACAACATCCTGAAGCCGTCGGACGGCAAGCCCGTCACCATGCCCACCCAGGACATGGTCATCGGCCTGTACTGGCTGACGACGCAGAAGGACGGCGCCGTCGGCGAGGGCCGCGCGTTCGGCTCGGCCGCCGAGGCGATCATGGCCTACGACCGGGGCGAGCTCGACCTGCAGGCCAAGATCCAGATCCGGCTGAAGGACATGCCGCCGCCGCGCGACTGGATCGCGCCGGAGGGGTACGAGCCCGGCCAGCCGTACCGGCTGGAGACGACGCTCGGCCGCGCCATCTTCAACGAGACGCTGCCGGACGACTTCCCGTTCGTGGACGACGAGATCGGCAAGAAGCAGCTGTCGGCGATCGTCAACGAGCTGGCGGAGACGTACCCGAAGGTCGCCGTGGCCAACGCGCTCGACGCGCTGAAGAGCACCGGCTTCCACTGGGCGACCCGGTCCGGCGTCACGATCGCGATCGACGACGTCATCACGCCGCCGAACAAGCAGGAGATCCTCGCCGGCTACGAGGCGCGCGCCGAGAAGGTGCAGCGGGAGTTCAACCGCGGCCTGATCACCGACGATGAGCGCAAGCAGGAGCTCATCGAGATCTGGAACAAGGCCACCGCGGACGTCGCGGTGGACATGGAGAAGGCGTTCCCGAAGGACAACCCGATCTGGATGATGATCCAGTCGGGCGCCCGCGGCAACCCGCTGCAGCTCCGCCAGATCGCCGGCATGCGCGGCCTGGTCTCCAACCCGAAGGGCGAGACCATCCCGCGTCCGATCAAGTCGGCGTTCCGCGAGGGCCTGTCGGTCGTCGAGTACTTCATCTCGACGCACGGCGCCCGCAAGGGCCTCGCCGACACCGCGCTGCGCACCGCCGACTCGGGTTACCTGACCCGGCGCCTGGTGGACGTCGCTCAGGACGTCATCGTCCGCGAGGAGGACTGCGGCACCGACCGCACGATCCCGTTCGAGATCGTGGAGCGGCAGTCGGACGGCAGCGTGATCAAGCTGCCGACGACGGAGACGAGCCTCACCGGCCGCACGATCGCCGAGGACGTCGTCGTCGACGGGACGGTCATCTACCCGGCCGACACCGACCTGTCGGACGCGGTCGTGACGCGCCTGTTCGAGGCCGGTGTGGAGAAGGTCCGCACCCGCAGCGCCCTGGTCTGCGAGGCCAAGATCGGCGTCTGCGCCGCCTGCTACGGCCGCTCGCTGGCCACCGGCAAGCGGGTGGACGTCGGCGAGGCCGTCGGCATCATCGCCGCGCAGTCCATCGGTGAGCCCGGCACGCAGCTGACCATGCGCACCTTCCACACCGGCGGTGTGGCCGGTGGCGACATCACGCACGGTCTGCCGCGCGTCCAGGAGCTGTTCGAGGCCCGCATCCCCAAGGGTGTGGCCCCGATCAGCGAGGTCGCCGGCCGCGTCAAGATCGACGAGACGGAGAAGGCCCGCAAGGTCGTCGTCGTCCCGGACGACGGCTCCGACGAGATCGCCTACCAGGTGCCGATGCGGTCCCGCCTGCTGGTCAAGGAGGGCCAGTCCGTGGGCGTCGGGCAGCAGCTCATCGCGGGTGCGATCAACCCGCACGAGGTGCTGCGCATCCTCGGCCCCCGCGCCGTGCAGCTCCACCTGGTCCAGGAGGTCCAGGAGGTGTACCGGTCGCAGGGCGTGTCGATCCACGACAAGCACATCGAGATCATCGTCCGCCAGATGCTGAAGCGGGTGAACATCCTCGAGTCGGGCGACACCGACCTGCTGCCGGGCGACCTGGTCGAGCGTCCGATCTTCGAGGAGACGAACCGGAACGTCGTGGCCGAGGGCGGCACGCCCGCCGCCGGCCGCCCCGTCCTGATGGGCATCACCAAGGCCTCGCTCGCGACCGAGTCGTGGCTGTCGGCGGCGTCCTTCCAGGAGACGACCCGGGTGCTCACCGAGGCCGCGATGCACGCCAAGAGCGACCCGCTGCTGGGCCTCAAGGAGAACGTCATCATCGGTAAGCTCATCCCGGCCGGTACCGGCATGCCGCAGTACCGCAACGTCCGGGTCGAGCCGACCGAGGAGGCGAAGGCGGCGGTCTACTCCGTCGGCTCCTACGACGACGGCGCCGAGTACGCCTTCGGTCAGGGCTCCGGCGAGGCCGTGCCGCTGGAGGAGTACGACTTCGGCCAGTACAACCGCTAGCGTCCCGTCCCGGGACGCCGCTCCGGCGGCGTCCCGGCTCGCGGACACCCGTGCCTGACGACACGCGGCAAGGCCCCTTCCACCCGGGAGGGGCCTTTTCGCGCGCCTGCGTCCCGAGAAGCCCTCGGCGGCACGGCCGTCCTCGAAGGCCCCGCCGAAAACGGTCGCGGCCCGCCCGGACCACCCGCAGCCGCCGTTCGTGGCCGCCGCCAATACGCCGCGTTCGATGCCCTCGTCGGCAGGGACGCTGGACGCCCCGCACCAGCCTCGGCGGGTCGTGATCCGCTTCCCGGGCGGCGAACCGGCCGTGGTCGACGGCCGGCACGTCGACGTCAGCTTCCCCGGCCCCGGTTCCACGCAGGACGACTACATGACGTGGCGCGCGAACGTCGCGTCCCTTGACCGCGCGCTGCTGATGTTCTTCCTGCTCTCCGATGTCGGCCCGGACGACGGTCCGACCCGCCTGCGCCCCGGCTCCCACCTGGACGTGGCACGCGTCCTCGAACCCGAGCGAGAGCACGGATCGCCCGGCGGGCGGACGCCGCCACCGCGCACCGGCCGACCGTCCACGCCGGGGACGTCTACCTGTGCCATCCGTTCCTGGTACGCGCCGGGCAGCCCAACACCGGGACGAGGCCGCGTTTCCCGGGGCAGCCGAGCTCACCCCGGCGCGGCAGTCGCATGCAGACGACCCCTCGCCCGTGGCGACGGCGATCAGGCGCGGACTCGGCCGGTAGCGCTGTTCGCGCCGGTACCAGGCACGACCGAGACGTGTCTCAGTGATTCCCGCCCGTCTGGACCGGTTCCTCGCGGTCGTGCCCGCTGCGCCGCCCAGGGTCGCGCGGGCGGCGGGCGATCACCGGCGGCGGTGCTCAATCGTTCAAGGATTGCGCCGCCGTGCGCGGACGATGCGCAGTGCGGCGACGGCGGTGCCCGCGGCGGACGCCGTCCACAGGGCGATCACGGCGTCCGGTACCCAGATCAGCGCCGCCCTCATGTCGTCGAGGGCGGCCAGCGCCGTGCCGGCGGCCACGGGCCCGGGGTGGGCGGCTGGAGTGACGGGTTCTTCCTCTCCAACGGCCAGGACGACGAATACCCCGATCAGGACACGGTTCCGCTGGGGGAGGCGTTCCGGATCGTCCGGCACATCGTTGCCCATGGCGTCCCACCAGAGGACGCGCCCTGGAAGGTCGACCGGTGACACGTGGGTTGTCCGACGCGGGTGCCGGCATCCCCGTGGACTGGCCGACCTCTCGGCCGTGTTCCGCACGGCGCGGCTTGGCGCGCCGTCGAGCTCGGCCCGCCCGCCGGCCGTCTGGACCAGCCGCGCGCCTCGGCGTCCCGATTCCGGACCACCGCTCGCCCACCGGCTCAGTGACGCCCCGGCTGACCAGGGGCGTCGCCTGCGCGCGGCTCATCCCGAGCCGGGTCTCCGACCGCTGTTCCTCGGGCCTGCCTCGCTCGGGGAAGAGGTGGGGATTTTCGTGAAACCCTCAGCTTGATAGCATCTGATGAATATAGCGTTCGCGCTATGAGCGGGCGATATGAGATCGAGCTGGAACCCGAGGTGCGCGCTTGGCTGGACGGTCTACCGCTGGGCCAGTATCGACATGTCATGTTCTATGCCGATTTGTTGGCCGACAATGCCGGGACGCTCGGCGAGCCGTACTCCCGGCACCTGGGAGACGGTATACGGGAGCTGAGGTTTTACCTTGGCAGGCAAGCGACACGTGTGACCTACCGGTTGGCGCCGGGTCGGCGGGTGGTACTGCTCACCGTGTTCGTCAAGACCCGTCCGAACGAGTGGGCCGAGGTGGACCGGGCCAGGCGGGCCAAGAAGCTGTGCGAGACGGAGCATGGCGCGGCGCACGAGACTTACGATCGATAGCACGAGTGGGAGACGGTCCATGGCTGGGGAGCACTCCAGGTTGGTGGTCACCGATGAGGATCGGCAGAGCGAGGAGTACCAGGCGGCCCGCTATGCCTACGAACTCGGCAAGGCGGTGAGGGAGCGGCGCCTGGAGCTGGGTTTGACGCAGGTTGAGCTTGCTCGCCGGAGTGGGATGACCCAGTCACAGCTGTCGCGGCTGGAGGCTGGAGGCGCGGAACCGACGATTCGTGTGCTCGATCGGTTGGCGAGGGCCCTTGACGCGTCCCTCTCCGTGAAGCTCGTTCCGCGCGCGGTGTGAGTGTGTTGGGGGTGGTGGGGGACAAGGGGGTGTGGCTCGTTGGGTGCTGCACGTCGATCTCGATCAGTTCATCGCGGCCGTGGAGGTGCTGCGGCGGCCTGAGCTTCGGGGGCGGCCGGTCGTCGTCGGCGGGGACGGCGATCCGGCGAAGCGCGGTGTCGTCAGCACGGCCTCGTACGAGGCGCGCGAGTACGGCGTGCACTCCGGGCTGCCGCTCCGGACGGCGGCGCGGCGCTGCCCGGACGCGGTCTTCCTGCCCGTGGACCGGGGCGCCTACGAGGCCGCATCGCGGCAGGTGATGGACGCGCTGCGGAGTCTGGGCGTGGTGGTCGAGGTCCTCGGCTGGGACGAGGCGTTCCTGGCCGTCGACGGCGACGATCCGGAGGCCGTGGCGCGGGAGGCCCGCGACCGGGTGCGCGCGGCGACCGGGCTCGAATGCACGGTGGGCATCGGGCAGAACAAGCTCCAGGCGAAGCTGGCGACCGGCTTCGGGAAGCCCGCCGGGGTCTTCCGCCTCACCGCGGACACGTGGTTCGAGATGCTCGGCGACCGGCCGACCGATGCGCTGTGGGGCATCGGCGCGAAGACCGCCAAGCGGCTCAGGGGTCTCGGCATCGCCACGGTCGCCGACCTCGCGGCGGCCGACCCGGACGTCCTCGCCGGGGAGGTCGGCCCCGCGACCGGGCCGTGGCTGGTCCGTCTGGCCCAGGGGCGGGACGGGTCGCCGGTGAGCGACGCGCCCCATGTCCCGCGGTCGTGCGGCCGGGAGACCACCTTCCAGCATGATCTGGACGATTGGGACGACGTCCGCCGCGAAGTGTCCCGCCTGGCGCGGCGGGTCGCCGGCGATGTCGCCGAGGACGGCAGGGACGTCGTCCGGGTCGTCGTCAAGGTCCGGTACGCGCCGTTCATCACGCAGACCCATGGCCGGACGCTGGAGGCGCCGACGGCCGAGCCGCACCGGATCGAGCAGGCCGCACTCGCCGCGCTCACCGCGTTCACGGGGCGGCGGCCGGTGCGGCTGCTGGGCGTCCGCGCCGAGTTCGCGCGCTGATCCGGGAGGGCCGCACAGCTGACCTGCGGTCAAACGTCGTTTTTTACCTCTTTGTCTGGTTTTGTGGTCTTGGGGGCCGGGGATGAAGGCACCCGTTGCCAGATGTACGCGACGGGGGAGAAGAGCAGATGAAGAGGGTCATGACCGGGGCACTGATCGCCGCCGTCGTCGGTGTCGGGGGAGTGGGGGGCGGCGCGGCCGTCGCCCAGGCGTCCCCGGACCAGAGCGCGCGCCAGGACTGCCGCACCTACTCCAGCGTCACCGAGTGCGGCCGGCCGAAGCTCAGCGAGAAGCAGCAGGCGTGTGTGAACGCGGCCGTCCAGCAGGGCATGACCGAGCGCCGCGCCACCGTGGAGTGCCACGCGTTCGCCTGAGCCCGCCGCGCATACCGCGCGCACTCGGCGCGCATGGCGAAGGGGCCCGTCCATCCCGGACGGGCCCCTTCGGTGTGCCGGACGCCCCGGCGGCGCCCGGTCAGCCGGCCTTCGCGCCCGGCGGCGGCGCGGTGAGCGCGTAGATCAGCAGGACGCACAGCGCGATCGTCAGCACCGACCAGAGCGGGAAGGCGAGCAGGAACGCCAGATGCCCGATGGCGGCGACGACGGCGAAGAAGACCCCGGTCGCGCGAGCCCACATCTTCCCCGACAGGATCGCCGCGCCGACCGCGATCTGGACGATTCCCATGATCAGCCAGATCCAGCCCCACGTCGTGTAGTCGAAGACGAGAATCTGGTTCTGGCCGACGAGGTAGTAGTCGTCCCTGAACAGTCCCACCAGGCCGTCGATGACGTTGAACGCCCCGATCACCAGGGCGAGCGTGCCGGCGAAGGCGAGCCACCCCGAGGTCCGGTGCCGCTCCCGTGCCATGGGCGATGCGGTCTTGGTCGTCATGTGATCCCCCTCCCGGTCGGCCGTACGGCGCTGCCGACCTGGTGATCGGAGGGTGCCCTCCCGGATGGAGGGCGCAAACCGTGATCAACCGGCTCTTAACGGCACCTTTGCGGATATCTGGGGCATTCAAGAGGGCCCGCCCCGCTCGGACGGGACGGGCCCTCGACGGTGAGAATCAGCCGGGGGAATCAGCCGGGGCGAATCAGTTCGCCGGGGGGTTCGCGTCGGTCCATTCGGCGACCTCGAACGCCTGGTACGCGACCATTTCGCCGGGCTTGTGGAAGCGGTCGGGCATGTTCCTCGCCTTCAGGGAGCGTGGCTTGCCGTCGTCCCCCGGAGGGAGCGGCCGGCTGCCGTGCGGCGGCGTCACCACCAGGTCGCGGATCGCCAGCAGGGAACCGGCGTCCGGGGCGACGATGAACTGGCGCCGGTAGGTGCCGAGCTGCCTCGGAGCGGTGAACAGCCCGAGCGGCGCGGTCGTCTTCAGCGGCAGCGAGACCGCCATCCCGGGCCGGCCGAGCGGATCGGTCGTCGGGCCCTCGGCCCTGACGCCGGGCAGGTCCGCCAGCAGCCGGAACACCGCCGCGCGCACCGCCGGCGGCGCGGGCGCGGTGGACAGCAGGGTTCCGGCCACCTCGCTCAGCGCCCGGGTCCGCTCCTGCCCCCGCAAGGCGCGGATCGGCTCCTCCTTCTCACCGTCCTTGGAGACGGCGTGCCAGTGGCCCTTGAGACCGAGCAGGGCCTTCTCCAGCGCCTTCGCGTCCGTGGGCAGCTCGGCGATCCGCGCCGCCGTCATGCCGAAGTACCGGTCGTCGGACGGCATCCAGTGGTGCCCGGTGCCGTCCTGCGGCGACATGTCCAGGATGACCGTGCCGTCCGGCCCTTCGGGGTTCGGGATGTCGATCTCCGCGGGCGAGCCCGCCGCCTCCCACTTCGCCCTGTCCCGGGCGGTGAGCGGGACGTCGGTGAAGTCGAGGTGCGAGACGCGTCCCTTCCCGTCCCGGCCGATCCACGCCTCGCTTCCCTGACGGGAGTCGACCCGGTAGTGGTTCGCGGCGCTCTTGCCGACCGCGTAGACGTCGCCCATGACGGTCTTGGTGTGCCAGTACCGCCCGGCGGGCGCCTTCTGCGCGTTGGTCGCGGCCACCAGCAGCGCGTTGCCGGGAGTGATGGCCGTGGTCCCGTGCGGAGCGGGGGGCGCGTCCCCTCCCGGCTGCAGGACGACGGCGGTGACCGCCCCGGCGGCGACGGCCGTGGTCGCCGCGACCGCGATCACCGGCATCCGCAGACCGCGCCGGGAACGCTCCCGGGGGCCGTGCCGCCAGTCGGTGCGCAGGGCGAGGCGCTCCGGGCCCTCCTCCTCGGCCAGCGCCGTCCGCATGCCCCGCAGCGCGTCGATCTCATCCATGGGTCTCCTCCTCGGGCAGGGCCTTGCGGAGCTTCCTCCGGGCCCGGTGGATCTTGGCCTTGACGGTGCCGAGCGGAAGGTCGAGCGCCGCCGCGATCTCGGCGTAGGACAGCTCCGCCCACGCCAGCAGCAGGACGGCGTGGCGCTCCTGCGCGTTCAGCGACGCGAGCGCCTTCGCGAGCCCCGGACCGAGCGCGGCGGCCGACGCGCGGTCGCTCGCGGTGTCGGCGACGCCGTCCTCGGCGGGGTCGGTCCCCGTCCGGGCGAACGCCCGGTACATGCGGCTCTCCTGGCGGTGGTGGCGGGCGATCAGGTTGGCGGCGATGCCCCACAGCCAGGCCCCGAACTCCCGGCGCCCGTCGAACCTCGCCCGCTGCCGGAACGCCGTCGCGAACGCCTCCGACACCAGGTCGTCGGCGAGCGCCGGGCCGAGGCGCCGCTTGATGTAGGCGTGCAGCTTCGGCGCGTGGCGGCGGAAGAGCTCGCCGAACGCCTCGGGGTCGTCCAGCGACGCGGCGACGATCCGGGAATCGTCCAGCTCGCTCTCGGCACGGCTCACCGCGTGCATGTGCGTGTCTTCATGGAGTGCTTCTCCGGGGGCAGAGGATGCTGACACCCTCCTCTATCCCGAAGCCCGCCCTCCGGTTGCGGCCGCTGTGCCGGGGCCGGAGCGGAAGTCGTCCGGCGGGGGTGGTGATACGCGGGGCGGCGCGGCACCGTGGAGGGGTTGAGAGGAGTTGCCCATGCAACAGGTACGGCTCGGCACCACCGGACTGAAGGTTTCGCGGATCTGCCTCGGGATGATGAGCTACGGCGACCCCGCGGTGCGGAAATGGGCGCTGGACGAGGAGGCGGCCGAGCCGATCGTCCGGCGCGCCGTCGAGGGCGGCGTCACGTTCTTCGACACCGCCGACGTGTACTCGCTGGGAGTGAGCGAGGAGATCACCGGGCGCCTTCTCCCGAAGCTCTTCGCCCGGCGCGACGACTACGTCCTGGCGACCAAGGTCTGCCTGCCGATGGGGGACGGCCCCAACGACAAGGGGCTGTCGCGCAAGCACATCCTGGCGGGCATCGACGATTCGCTACGGCGGCTCGGCACCGACTATGTCGACCTCTACCAGATCCACCGCTGGGACTACGGGACGCCCATCGAGGAGACCATGGAGGCCCTGCACGACGTGGTGAGGTCGGGCAAGGCCCGCTACATCGGGGCGTCCAGCATGTACGCGTGGCAGTTCGCCAAGGCCCAGCACACCGCCGAGAAGCACGGCTGGACGAAGTTCGTCTCGATGCAGAACCACTACAACCTCCTCTATAGGGAAGAGGAGCGCGAGATGAACCCGCTCTGCGCCGACCTAGGGGTGGGCCTCATCCCGTGGAGCCCCCTGGCGCGCGGCATGCTCGCCGGGAACCGGGAGCGGGGCGGTGAGCGCAAGACCGTCCGGTCCCAGAACGACGCTTTCGGCGACGGCCTCTACACCGACGACGACTTCGACGTCGTCGACGCCGTGCGCGAGGTCGCGGGCGAGCGCGGCGTGTCGGCGGCGCAGGTGGCGCTCGCGTGGCTGCTCGGCCGTCCCGGGGTGACCGCGCCGATCGTGGGAGCGACGAAACTCACGCACATGGACGACGCGATCGCCGCCGAGGGCCTGGAGTTGGACGACAAGGAGGTCGCGCGACTGGAGGCCCCGTACCGTCCGCACGCGGTCCTCGGGCACTCCTGACGGGGCGATGGGCGCGGACGCCCCCGTTCGGAACGTACGGGCGATGTCCGGCGTCTATCAGGGGGTGGTGATTTGCGATCCCCCGGGCGATCGGGGCAGGCTGTGGACGAGAACGCCCACGCTTGGCAGGACCGCCACGTGGTGACAAGGGTGAAGGTCCGGAGGCGGCGTTATGCGCCGCGCGCCTCCGGGCTTCCGGGACTGAGGAGCCCCGGGACGACGGCGCTGAAGGAGCCCGACGATGACCGAGAACGACGGTACGCAGGGACCGCAGCGGCCGTTGCCGGAGGACGAGGGGCAGCCCGGCCCGGTGGAGGGCCAGGAGCCCCCCGCGCGGCCGCTGGGCGACCGCACCGTGGTGTTCGGGGCTCCGCAGCTCGGCGGCCAGGCCGGCCAGGCCGGCCCGGCGGGCGCGCAGCCGCCCGAGCCGCGCGAGGACGAGCGGCCCGCGCCGCCCCCGGCCCCGCCCGCGGCGCCGCCCACGATGGTCGAGCAGCCGATGCGGCAGTTCGGCGAGCAGCCCCCGCCCCCGCCGCCCTACGGCGGCCCGCAGGAGCAGCCGCAGTACGGGCAGCCGCAGCCCGGCTACGGCCAGCCGCCCGCGCCGGGCGGGTTCACGCCTCCGCAGGACCCGCAGCAGTACGTTCCGCCCGGGGAGCAGCAGCAGTACGGCCAGCCCCAGCCCGGCTACGGCCAGCCGCAGTACGGCCAGCAGCCGCCGCAGTCCGGGTACCCGCAGCAGCCGATGCACGGCGCGCCCCAGGAGCAGTACGGGCAGCAGCCGCCCCAGTACGGCGGACAGCAGCCCGGCGCGTTCGCGCCGCCCCCGTCCGGTGAGCAGGCCCCGCAGCAGCAGGACCCGCAGGACGCCGTCGGCGACCGCACCGTGATCGTCCCCGGTCCCGGTGCCGGCGCGCCCGAGCCCGAGCAGCCGCAGCGGCCCGCGATCGACGACCAGGCGACGCTGCACTGGTCGCCGGGCACCGACGTGCCGGTCGCCACCGGCCCCGAGCGCCGGCAGGACCCGCCGGCCGAGCCGTGGCAGGCGCCGACGCCGCCGTCCACGCCCGAGCCGTGGACGCCCGAGGCGCCCCAGCAGGGCCAGTCGCAGCAGGGCCAGGCCGACCACGAGCGGACCATGATGGTGCCGCCGCCCGAGTCGGGCTTCGGCGCCGGGTCGCACTCGTCCGGTCCCTCGCCCTCGGTGGACGACCTGTACGGCCCGCCCGCCGAGAGCGGTGTCGAGGACGCCCGTGCGACCGAGGCGTTCGACCCGTCCCAGGGCCGGCACGCCGCCGAGACGCCCGCCGCGGCCGACAGCACCCGGCTCGACATCGGCCAGCAGCAGTGGGGCCAGCAGCAGCCGCAGGCTCCGCAGCAGCAGTACGGCCAGCAGCAGGGCTACGGCCAGCAGCCCGCTGAGCAGCAGCGCGGGTTCGGCCAGCCGGAGCAGTACGGCCAGCCGTACCAGCAGCAGGCCTACGGCCAGTACGACCAGCAGGGTCAGTACGACCAGCAGGGCCAGCAGGGCCAGCAGGGCCAGGGCCAGCAGTACGGCCAGCAGCCCTACGGCCAGCCCGGCCAGTACGGTCAGCAGGGCCAGCCCGCCCAGTACGGCGGCCAGCAGCCCGGCTACGGAACCGGCTCCGAAGAGGGCAAGGGCGGCAAGAACATGCTCTGGCTCGTCATCGGCGGCGTCGCCGTGGTCGTGATCCTCGTGGTCGTCGTGGTGGCCTTCCTGATGTAAAGAGGCCCGCCCGCTCACCGCGGCCCGGTTCTTCGTGAACCGGGCCGCGGCCGTCCTCGCCCGGCCCGGCGGAAGCCGGCCGTGGCGGGGCAGGGTGTAAAAGTTGGTCTACATCTTCCCTAGCAGCGGGGATGTGGGACACAATGCCGAGGGGTGTCCCTTCCGGAGCCCTGGGCCCGGGGCCGGGAACATCCTTCGGCGTCCGGCCGTTCACCACTGCGGGGAGAAGGCTCCCCACCGCTCCGCGGTTTGCGCCGCAGGGGGCGCGCACGGTAATGCGCTCCCTGTTTTGCACTTTGCCGTGCGGGTCGGTAATCTCTTCACTTGCGCCCGCTCTGCGGGCCACTGTGCGTGTGCGTCGGCGAGGCCGGTTGGCCAGCCCCAGCGCCGCATCTACTCCCCGGCTTGATTCGGCCCTGAGACGGGCCGGGCGGTCTGTGTCGGTTTCGCGCGGTTGTATTTCCGTGGGGTGACGACACGCCCGACCGCGGGGGTCGGAGAGGTCGGGAAACCGGCAGGTCACAGCCTCGCCTGAGGTGGTGATTGCAGCAATAGGACTTACCGGCTCGGTACGAGGAAGACGGAGACGCGGTGCCCACGATCCAGCAGCTGGTCCGAAAGGGCCGCCAGGACAAGGTGACCAAGAACAAGACGCCCGCGCTCAAGGGCAGCCCCCAGCGCCGGGGAGTCTGCACGCGCGTCTACACGACGACGCCCAAGAAGCCGAACTCCGCGCTTCGCAAGGTCGCCCGTGTCCGGCTGACCAGCGGGATCGAGGTCACGGCCTACATCCCCGGCGTCGGTCACAACCTGCAGGAGCACTCGATCGTGCTCGTGCGCGGCGGCCGTGTGAAGGACCTCCCGGGTGTTCGGTACAAGATCATCCGCGGTGCGCTCGACACCCAGGGCGTGCGGAACCGCAAGCAAGGGCGCAGCCACTACGGCGCGAAGAAGGAGAAGAGCTGATGCCGCGCAAGGGCCCTGCTGGCAAGCGCCAGCTGATCGCTGACCCGGTGTACAACTCGCCGCTGGTCACCGCGCTCATCAACAAGATTCTCCTGGACGGCAAGCGCTCGATCGCGCAGAGCATCGTCTACGACGCCCTCGAGGGCGCCCGCGAGAAGACCGGCAACGACCCGGTCGTCACGCTGAAGCGCGCGCTCGACAACGTGAAGCCGACCCTGGAGGTCCGCAGCCGCCGTGTCGGTGGCGCGACCTACCAGGTCCCCGTCGAGGTGCGGCCGGCCCGCAGCACCACGCTCGCCCTGCGCTGGCTGGTGGTGTACGCCCGGCAGCGCCGCGAGAAGACCATGACCGAGCGGCTGATGAACGAGCTGCTCGACGCCAGCAACGGCCTTGGCGCGTCTGTCAAGAAGCGCGAGGACACGCACAAGATGGCGGAGTCCAACAAGGCCTTCGCCCACTACCGCTGGTAACCCCGGCGAACTGCAACGACGAGACGACGCGAGGACGACAGTGGCTACCAAAACCGGTGTGGACCTGGCCAAGGTCCGCAACATCGGGATCATGGCCCATATCGACGCGGGCAAGACCACGACGACCGAGCGCATCCTCTACTACACGGGGATGAGCTACAAGATCGGTGAGACCCACGAAGGCTCCGCCACCATGGACTGGATGGAGCAGGAGCAGGAACGGGGCATCACGATCACGTCGGCGGCCACGACCTGCCACTGGGCCGTGGACGAGACCGATCACACGATCAACATCATCGACACCCCCGGGCACGTCGACTTCACCGTCGAGGTGGAGCGCAATCTCCGGGTGCTGGACGGTGCGGTCGCGGTGTTCGACGGCGTCGCGGGCGTGGAGCCCCAGTCCGAGACGGTGTGGCGCCAGGCCGACCGCTACGACGTGCCCCGCATGTGCTTCGTCAACAAGATGGACCGGGTCGGCGCGGAGTTCCACCGCTGCGTCGACATGATCGAGAACCGGCTGAACGCGACGCCGCTCGCGCTGCAGCTCCCGATCGGCGCCGAGGCCGACTTCAAGGGCGTCATCGACCTGGTCAACATGAAGGCCCTCGTCTGGAACGAGGAGGCCAAGCTCGGCGAGATGTACGACACGCTCGACATCCCCGAGTCGCACGCCGACACGGCCCGCGAATGGCGCGACAAGCTCGTCGAGACGCTCGCCGAGAACGACGACGAGATCATGGAGCTGTACCTGGAGGGCGAGGAGCCCACCGTCGAGCAGCTCCACGCCGGCATCCGCCGGGCGACGGTCGGCGCGAAGCTCACCCCGGTCATGTGCGGGACGGCCTTCAAGAACAAGGGCGTCCAGCCGCTGCTGGACGGCATCGTCCGCTACCTGCCCTCCCCGCTGGACGTCGAGGCCATCGAGGGCCACGCCGTCCGCGACGAGGAGAAGGTGCTCAAGCGGCTGCCGAGCGAGGACGAGCCGTTCTCCGCGCTCGCCTTCAAGATCGCCAGCGACCCGCACCTGGGCAAGCTGACGTTCGTGCGCATCTACTCCGGCGTGCTGGAGTCGGGCACGGCCGTCATGAACTCGGTGAAGGAGCGCAAGGAGCGCATCGGCAAGATCTACCGGATGCACGCCAACAAGCGCACCGAGATCGAGCGCGCGGGCGCCGGCGACATCGTCGCGGTGATGGGCCTCAAGCAGACCACCACCGGTGAGACGCTGTCCGACGACAAGGATCCGATCGTCCTGGAGTCGATGAACTTCCCGGCGCCGGTCATCCACGTCGCGATCGAGCCGAAGACCAAGGCCGACCAGCAGAAGCTGGGCACCGCGATCCAGCGGCTGGCCGAGGAGGACCCGTCCTTCCAGGTCCGCACCGAGGAGGACACCGGCCAGACCGTGATCTCCGGCATGGGCGAGCTCCACCTGGAGATCCTCGTCGACCGGATGAAGCGCGAGTTCAAGGTCGAGGCCAACGTCGGCAAGCCGCAGGTCGCCTACCGGGAGACGATCACCCGCAAGGTCGAGAAGGTCGAGTACACCCACAAGAAGCAGACGGGTGGCTCCGGCCAGTTCGGCCGCGTGATCATCGACCTGGAGCCGCTCGGCGGCGGGTCCGACGGCTACGAGTTCGAGAACAAGGTCACCGGCGGCCGCATCCCCCGGGAGTACATCCCGTCGGTGGACGCGGGCTGCCAGGAGGCCGCCGACTTCGGTGTCCTGGCCGGCTACCCGATGGTGGGGGTCAAGGTCACCCTGCGGGACGGCGCCTACCACGAGGTCGACTCGTCGGAGATGGCGTTCAAGGTCGCCGGTTCCATGGCGTTCAAGGAGGCCGCCCGCAAGGCGTCCCCCACGCTGCTGGAGCCGATGATGGCGGTCGAGGTCACCACGCCCGAGGACAACATGGGCGACGTGATCGGCGACCTCAACAGCCGCCGCGGTCAGGTCCAGTCCATGGACGAGCGGAACGGCATGCGCGTCATCAAGGCGCTGGTGCCGCTGTCGGAGATGTTCGGCTACGTGGGTGATCTGCGCAGCAAGACCCAGGGCCGGGCTGTTTTCACGATGCAGTTCGACTCCTACGCCGAGGTTCCCGCGAACGTGGCGCAGGAGATCATCGCCAAGGCGCGGGGCGAATAAGCACCCGGGCCTGCCCACACAGATCACCAGGACGTACATCGAAGCGGTCGTCTAGACGGCCGAGGATCGCAACAAGGAGCAACCAGTGGCGAAGGCCAAGTTCGAGCGGACGAAGCCGCACGTGAACATCGGCACCATTGGACACATCGACCACGGTAAGACCACGCTTACCGCGGCGATCACCAAGGTGCTCCACGACAAGTACCCGGACCTCAACCCCTTCACGCCGTTCGAGGACATCGACAAGGCGCCGGAGGAGCGCGAGCGCGGCATCACGATCTCGATCTCGCACGTCGAGTACCAGACCGAGGCCCGCCACTACGCGCACGTCGACTGCCCGGGTCACGCCGACTACATCAAGAACATGATCACCGGTGCGGCGCAGATGGACGGCGCCATCCTGGTGGTCGCCGCCACCGACGGCCCGATGCCGCAGACCAAGGAGCACGTGCTCCTGGCCCGCCAGGTCGGCGTCCCCTACATCGTCGTCGCGCTGAACAAGTGCGACATGGTGGACGACGAGGAGATCCTGGAGCTCGTCGAGCTCGAGGTCCGCGAGCTGCTCTCCGAGTACGAGTTCCCGGGCGACGACGTCCCGGTCATCCGCGTCTCCGCCTACCAGGCGCTGCAGGGCGACGAGAAGTGGGCCGAGTCCATCGTCGAGCTCATGACCGCCGTCGACGAGAACGTGCCGGAGCCGGTGCGCGACACCGACAAGCCGTTCCTGATGCCGATCGAGGACGTCTTCTCGATCACCGGCCGCGGCACCGTCGTGACCGGCCGCATCGAGCGCGGTGTCGTCAACGTCAACGAGACCGTCGACATCATCGGCATCAAGCCGGAGTCCACCTCGACGACCGTCACCGGTGTCGAGATGTTCCGCAAGCTGCTCGACCAGGGCCAGGCGGGCGACAACGTCGGCCTGCTCCTGCGCGGCATCAAGCGCGAGGACGTCGAGCGCGGCCAGTGCGTCATCAAGCCGGGCACGAACACCCCGCACACCGAGTTCGAGGCGCAGGTCTACATCCTGTCCAAGGACGAGGGCGGCCGCCACACGCCGTTCTTCAACAACTACCGTCCGCAGTTCTACTTCCGGACCACGGACGTCACCGGCGTGGTGAACCTCCCCGAGGGCACCGAGATGGTCATGCCGGGCGACAACACCGAGATGCGCGTCGAGCTGATCCAGCCCGTCGCCATGGAGGAGGGCCTGAAGTTCGCCATCCGCGAGGGTGGCCGGACGGTCGGCGCCGGTCGCGTCACCAAGGTCATCAAGTAAGACCACTCGTTGCGCGGCGGCCCGGCCGCTGGGGCACCCCGAGCCGGGCCGCCGCGTCACGACCATGAAGTAAACAGCGGCACTACAGCAAAGGACACCGAGGCCACCATGGCGGGACAGAAGATCCGCATCCGGCTCAAGGCCTACGACCACGAGGTCATCGACACCTCCGCGAAGAAGATCGTTGAGACGGTGACGCGGACGGGCGCCAAGGTCGCGGGCCCGGTGCCGCTGCCGACCGAGAAGAACGTGTACTGCGTCATCCGCTCGCCGCACAAGTACAAGGACAGCCGCGAGCACTTCGAGATGCGCACGCACAAGCGGTTGATCGACATCATCGACCCGACGCCCAAGACGGTCGACTCGCTGATGCGGCTCGACCTTCCGGCCGGCGTTGACATCGAGATCAAGCTCTGAGGGACGCACCGAGAATGAGTACGCAGAGGAAGGGCGTCCTGGGCGAGAAGCTCGGCATGACCCAGGTCTTCGACGATGAGGGCCGGATCGTTCCGGTGACCGTCGTCCAGGCCGGGCCGTGTGTCGTGACCCAGCTCAAGAGCCAGGAGAAGGACGGCTACAGCGCCGTCCAGATCGGGTTCGGGCAGATCGACCCGCGCAAGGTGAACAAGCCGCGCACGGGTCACTTCGAGAAGGCCGGCGTGACGCCGCGCCGCTACCTCGTCGAACTGCGGGCGGACGACACCACCGGGTACGAACTCGGCCAGGAGATCACCGCCGACGTCTTCGAGGCCGGCCAGAAGATCGACGTCACCGGTACGAGCAAGGGCAAGGGCACCGCCGGTGTCATGAAGCGCCACGGGTTCAAGGGCCTCAGCGCTTCGCACGGCACGCAGCGCAAGCACCGCTCGCCGGGCTCGATCGGCGGCTGCGCGACCCCCGGTCGCGTCTTCAAGGGCCTCCGCATGGCGGGACGGCACGGCAACGCCCGTACCACCGTGCAGAACCTGACCGTCCACGCCATCGACGCGGAGAAGAACCTGCTGCTCATCAAGGGCGCGGTTCCCGGTCCCAACGGCGGCGTGGTGCTGGTCCGCGACGCAGTGAAGGGGACGGGCAAGTGACCTCCAAGCTCGACATCGACCTGCCCGCCGAGGTCTTCGACGCGAAGACCAGCGTGCCGCTGATCCACCAGGTCGTGGTGGCGCAGCTGGCCGCGGCGCGCCAGGGCACGCACTCGGCCAAGACCCGCGGCGAGGTTCGCGGCGGCGGCAAGAAGCCGTACCGGCAGAAGGGCACCGGCCGCGCCCGCCAGGGCTCGATCCGCGCGCCCCAGTTCGCCGGCGGCGGCACCGTGCACGGCCCGCAGCCGCGGGACTACGCGCAGAAGACGCCCAAGAAGATGAAGGCTGCCGCGCTCCGCGGCGCCCTGTCCGACCGCGCCCGCTACGGCCGGGTGCACGTCGTCGACAGCCTCATCGAGGGCGACACCCCGAAGACGAAGACGGCGCTGAAGGCGCTGCGCGAGGTCACCGAGGCCACCCGCGTCCTCCTGGTCCTGGACCGCGAGGACGAGCTGACCTGGAAGAGCCTGCGCAACGAGCCGAGCGTGCACGTGCTCGTCTCCGACCAGCTCAACACCTACGACGTGCTGGTGAACGACGACGTCGTCTTCACGAAGACGGCGTACGACGAGTTCATCTCGCGCGCGGCGAAGAAGTAAGGAGGGTCGCACATGAACAAGATCGCCGACCCCCGCGACGTCATCATCGCGCCGGTCGTCTCGGAGAAGAGCTACGGGCTGCTGGACGAGAACAAGTACACGTTCATCGTCCGCCCGGACGCCAACAAGACGCAGATCAAGCAGGCCGTCGAGTCGGTGTTCGGCGTCAAGGTGACGAACGTGAACACGCTCAACCGCCAGGGCAAGCGCAAGCGCACCCGGTTCGGCTACGGCAAGCGCAAGGACACCAAGCGCGCCATCGTCAGCCTGGCCGAGGGCGAGCGGATCGACATCTTCGGCGGCCCGGCCTAGGCCGGCGCCGGAGCAGATTAAGGGATGAACGAAAAAGATGGGCATCCGTAACTACAAGCCGACGACTCCGGGGCGTCGCGGCTCCAGCGTGGCCGACTTCGTCGAGATCACGCGCGACGAGCCGGAGAAGTCGCTGCTGCGTCCGCTCCCCAAGAAGGGCGGCCGCAACAACCACGGCCGCATCACGACCCGGCACCAGGGCGGCGGGCACAAGCGCGCCTACCGCCTGATCGACTTCCGCCGGCACGACAAGGACGGCGTGCCGGCCAAGGTCGCGCACATCGAGTACGACCCGAACCGCACCGCGCGGATCGCGCTGCTGCACTACGTGGACGGCGAGAAGCGCTACATCCTCGCCCCGCGCGGCCTCAAGCAGGGCGACCGGGTGGAGAACGGGCCGGGCGCGGACATCAAGCCGGGCAACTGCCTGCCGCTGCGCAACATCCCGACCGGTACGGTCGTGCACGCCATCGAGCTCCGCCCCGGCGGCGGCGCCAAGATCGCCCGCAGCGCGGGCGCCGGCGTCCAGCTGCTGGCCAAGGAGGGCAAGTACGCCACGCTGCGCATGCCCTCGGGCGAGATGCGGATGGTGGACGTGCGCTGCCGCGCGACGGTCGGCGAGGTCGGCAACGCCGAGCAGTCGAACATCAACTGGGGCAAGGCCGGCCGGATGCGGTGGAAGGGCAAGCGCCCGACCGTCCGCGGTGTCGCCATGAACCCGATCGACCACCCGCACGGTGGTGGTGAGGGCAAGACCTCCGGTGGCCGCCACCCGGTGAACCCCGCCGGTAAGAAGGAAGGCCGCACTCGCCAGGCGAACAAGTCGAGCGACCGGCTGATCGTCCGTCGTCGCAGCAAGAAGAAGCGGTAGGAGTCGCTCGTCATGCCACGTAGCCTTAAGAAGGGCCCGTTCGTGGACGACCACCTGATGAAGAAGGTGGACGTCCAGAACGAGAAGGGCACCAAGAACGTCATCAAGACGTGGTCGCGGCGCTCCATGATCGTGCCGGACATGATCGGTCACACGATCGCCGTGCACGACGGCCGCAAGCACGTGCCGGTGTTCATCACCGACGCCATGGTGGGACACAAGCTCGGCGAGTTCGCGCCGACGCGCACGTTCCGCAGCCACGTCAAGGAAGACCGCCGCAGCCGCCGAGGCTGAGCAGGCAGAGCAGTAGATCGTACGGAGAGGAACAGCGATGGAAGCCAGGGCCCAGGCGCGGTACATCCGCGTCACGCCCAGGAAGGCCCGCCGCGTGGTGGACCTCATCCGCGGCCTGCCTGCCGCGGAGGCTCAGGCGGTGCTGCGGTTCGCCCCCCAGGCTGCGAGTGAGCCGGTGGGCAAGGTGCTGGCGAGTGCCATCGCCAACGCCGAGCACAACTTCAAGCTCGACTCGGACACGCTCGTCGTGAGCCGTGCGTGGGTGGACGAGGGGCCGACGCTCAAGCGTTTCCGCCCCCGCGCCCAGGGCCGGGCTTACCGCATCAACAAGCGCACGAGCCACATCACGGTGGTCGTGGAGTCGCGGGACGACGCGGTTTCCGCGTCGGGCGGCGGTAAGAAGACGAGGAGGGCCCGGTAGTGGGTCAGAAGATCAACCCGCACGGGTTCCGGCTCGGCATCACCACCGACCACAAGTCCGTGTGGTTCGCCGACAAGCTCTACAAGGACTACGTCAAGGAAGACGTCCAGATCCGGCGCATGCTGCAGAAGGGCATGGACCGGGCGGGCATCTCCAAGGTGGAGATCGAGCGGACCCGTGACCGTGTCGAGGTCAACATCCACACCGCCCGGCCGGGCATCGTCATCGGCCGGCGCGGCGCGGAGGCCGAGCGCCTGCGCGGCGACCTGGAGAAGCTGACCGGCAAGCAGGTCCGGCTGAACATCCTCGAGGTGAAGAACCCCGAGATCGACGCGCAGCTCGTCGCGCAGGGCGTGGCCGAGCAGCTGTCCAGCCGGGTCGCGTTCCGCCGCGCCATGCGCAAGGCGATCCAGTCCGCGATGAAGTCCGGCGCCAAGGGCATCAAGGTCCAGTGCGGCGGCCGCCTCGGCGGCGCTGAGATGTCGCGGTCGGAGTTCTACCGCGAGGGCCAGGTCCCGCTGCACACGCTGCGCGCCGACATCGACTACGGCTTCTACGAGGCCCGGACGACGTTCGGCCGCATCGGCGTCAAGGTGTGGATCTACAAGGGCGAGGCCGCGGCGACGCGCGCCGAGCGGGAGCAGAAGGCCGCGCAGCAGCGCGCCGCGGGCGGCGGCGGTGGCCGTGAGCGCCGCCGCGGCGGCGGCGAGCACCGCGGCGGCGGTCGCGGCGGCGGTGGCGGCCGC